>NZ_JBAFVB010000012.1:0-154853 GCF_043193975.1 Xanthobacter versatilis
ACCAACTACAGACCGAGTGAGGCGCATCGCCACACGCTACGACCGATGCCCCCACACCTTCTTCTCTGCCATCCGCATCGCCGCGACCGTCAGCTTCTGGCTCTGATCAGTGAGTCCTGAGCCTAGAAACGGGGAGCACGTCAGTCGAGCATGCCCCCCTTTGTGAAGATGAACGCGACGGGTGGCGTTCAGCGCCACCTCGGGCCGCAGATGGGGGCAGGAGCGTCGCGGCCCCTTCAGGAGCCGATACCGAGGTCGGGCGAGCGATGCTTGATCTCATCGAGGATGATCTCGCGGATCGCCTTCTTGGAGAGCTTCCCAGTGGCGGTGTGAGGCAGCTCGGGCACGATCAACACGTCATCCGGCATGCACCACTTGGAGATCTTGCCTTCGTAATGGGCGCGCATGTCGGCGCGGGAGAAGGTGGCGCCCGGCTTCAGCACCGCCACCAGCACCGGCCGCTCGCCCCAGCGTGCATCGGGGCGCGCGACGATGGCGGCTTCCTGGATGGCCGGATGAGCCTGGGCGATGTTTTCGAGGTCGATGGAGGAGATCCACTCGCCGCCGGACTTCACCACATCCTTGGTGCGGTCGACGATCTGGATGAAGCCCTCCTGGTCCATGGTCACCACGTCGCCGGTGTCGAACCAGCCGGGGTAGTCCGCATGGGCCGCACTCGTCGGCGTATTGAAATAGGCCTGCGCCACCCAGGGGCCGCGGACCAGCATGGAGCCGAAGCTCCTGCCGTCGTGCGCCACCTCGCTGCCGCCGGACCCGGCCACGCGGAATTCCATGCCGAACAACGGCCGGCCCTGCTTGCACTCGAGGGCGAGGCGCTCTTCCGGCGGCAACGTCCTGTGCTTGGGCTTGAGCGCAGCGGAGAGACCCACCGGACTGGTCTCCGTCATGCCCCATGCCTGGCGCACTTCCACGCCCATGTTGTGGAACCGGCTGATCATGATGGGTGGGATGGCCGACCCGCCGATCACCACCCGCTTCAGTGCCGAGAAGCTGCGGGCGTGGGTGTCCATCCAGTCGAGCAGGCCGAGCCACACGGTGGGCACCCCGGCGGTGAAGGAGACGCCCTCGCCCTCGAACAAAGCGTGCAGGCTGGCGCCGTCGAGGTGGGCGCCGGGCAGCACCAGCTTTGCCCCCACCATGGGCGCGGCGAATGGCAGGCCCCAGGCGTTCACATGGAACATGGGCACGATGGGGCAGACCACGTCGCTGGCGGAGAGCCCCAGCGCGTCGGGCATGGCGATCGCCATGGCGTGCAGCACGCATGAGCGATGGGAGTAGAGCACGCCCTTGGGGTCGCCCGTGGTGCCGGAGGTGTAGCACAGGCCGGAGGCGGTGTTCTCGCTGAAGGCCGGCCAGTCGAACGTATCCGGCTCGCCGGCGATGAGCGTCTCGTAACACTGCAGACCCGGAAGGACCTGGGAGGCGGGCATGTGCGCCTCGTCGGTCATGGCCACCAGAGCCCTGAGCCCTTTCAGCTGGTCCGCCAGTTCTTCCACGATGGGCAGGAAGGTCAGGTCGAAGAACAGCACGCTGTCTTCGGCATGGGCGATGATGTAGGCGATCTGCTCGCGGAACAGGCGCGGATTGATGGTGTGGCACACGAAGCCGGAGCCGGAGACGCCGTAGTAGAGCTCCAGGTGGCGGTAGCCGTTCCAGGCCAGGGTGCCGACGCGGTCACCGGTTTTCAGGCCAAGACGCGTCAGGGCGTTGGCGAGCTTGCGGCTGCGCTTCGACATCTCGCCGTAGGTGTAACGGTGAAGCCCGCCTTCCACCGTCGCCGAAACCACCTCACTGTCGCTGTGGTAGGCCTCCGCATGCCGCAGGATCGAGGACAACAGCAGCGGGACATCCATCATCGTTCCGAGCATCGCTTCCCTCCGTCGTTGATTTTCTATTGGCCGTTGGTCGTGTGGCGTGTGGTGGGTCAAAAGGCGTCGGCGTGGAGTGCCATCAGCGAGGGCGCGCCGTGGGCGAGGGCGGCGTCGAGGCCCAGCGTCTGCGGCAGCATGCGCTCGACGAAGAAGCGCGCGAGAACCGCCTTGCGCTGCGCCACCGGAGTGGCTTCCTCGTCCGTCGCGGCGGCAGCCATGCGGACCCACATCCAGCCGAGGGCGACGAGGGCGAACAGGCGCAGGTAGTCGGTGGCCGCCGCGCCGGCCTCGACGGCGCCGCCATTTGTGGCGAGGCGCGCCGTCGCGCCCTGAAGCCGGGCCAGGGCCTCGACCACCGGCGTCACCAGCGCGGCGCCGGCGGAGGGCAGGGCGGCGTCGAGGTCGGCCTTGATGAGGTCGAAGAAGCGCTGCGGCAGCTTTCCGCCTTCCAGCCCGAGCTTGCGGCCCACGAGGTCCAGCGCCTGCACACCGTTGGTGCCCTCGTAGATCTGGGCGATGCGCGCGTCGCGCACAAATTGCTCCATGCCCCATTCGCGGATGTAGCCGTGCCCGCCCAGCACCTGCTGGGACGCCACCGCCGTCTCGAAGCCGAAATCGGTGAAGGCGGCCTTGACCACCGGGGTCAGGAGCGCCACCAGCGCATCGGCCTCGCGGCGCACCGTGGCGTCGGGATGGCGGTCGGCGATGTCCATCTGGAGCGCCGTCCACACCGCGAGCGCCCGCGCGGCGTCGGCGAAAGCGCGTCCCGTGAGCAGCATCTTGCGCACGTCGGGATGGTTGATGATCGCGACCGGGCCCGGCGTGCCGTCGGCGCCGTGGCCCTGCAGGCGCTCACGGGCGTAGGCCACGGCCTTCTGGTTGGCCGCTTCGGCGATGCCGAGGCCCTGGATGCCGACGAACAGGCGTTCCGCGTTCATCATGGTGAACATGGCGTTGAGCCCGCGACCCGGCTCGCCCACCAGCCAGCCGGTGGCGCCATCATAGTTCATGACGCAGGTGGGCTGGGCGTGAATCCCCATCTTGTGTTCCAGCGCGCCGACATTCACGCCGTTGCGGGCGCCGAGGCTGCCGTCCGCATGGACGAGGAACTTGGGGGCAAGGAAGAGGCTGATGCCCTTCACGCCCTTCGGCGCATCGGGCAGGCGCGCGAGCACCAGATGGATGACGTTGCCGCCGAAGTCCTGGTCGCCCGAGGAAATGAAGATCTTGGTGCCGGTGATGGCATAGCTGCCGTCGCCATTTGGCACGGCGCGGGTATTGAGCAGGCCGAGGTCAGTGCCGGCGGATGCCTCGGTGAGGGCCATGGCGCCGGTCCACTCGCCGGAGATCATCTTCGGCAGGTAGGTAGCCTTCAGTTCCGCGCTGGCATGGTGGCCGATGGCCTCCACCGCGCCGCGGGTGAGGCCGGGGAACAGGCCGAAGGACAGATTGGCCGAGGACAGCATCTCGTCGAGGAGGAGCTGCAGCACCCGGGGCAGGCCCTGCCCGCCATATTCGGGATTCCCGGAGAGCGAGCACCAGCCGGCGTCGGCGAAGGCGCGATACGCATCCGCAACGCCCTTGGGCGTGGTCACGAGGCCGTTCTCAAGGGTGCAGCCCTCCTCGTCGCCGGGACGGTTGAGGGGCTCCAGCACGCCGGCCGCGAACTTGCCGGCCTCCTCCAGCACGCTCACCGCCAGTTCGGCATTCACCTCCTCGAAGCCGGGCAGGCCGGCCATGGTGGCATCGAAGTCGAAAACGCGCGTCAGCAGGAAGCCGATGTCGTCGACGGGCGCGGTATAGGTGGCCATGGGTTTTGCCTCGAAATGGGTTTGCGTCGAAGGTCAGTTGCGCAGGGGCTTTCCGGTCGCGAGCATGTGGCGGATGCGCTCCAGCGTGGCTGGCTCGCCGAGCAGGGCGATGAAGGCGGCGCGCTCCAGCGCCGTCACCGCGTCCTCGCCGACCGGCCGGGCGGGATCGGCATCGGGGCCGCCGGTAAGCACGTTCGCGAGGGCCTCGCCCACCACAAGGTCATGGGCGGTGAGGCGGCCAGCCATGGCCTCGGTGTCGAGCACGTTGCGCAGGGCCGAGGCGCCGGAGGGGCCGGACAGGGTGAGGCTCGGCGGCGCGGGCGGGGCGTAATCCTCCGCCAGCGCAAGGGCTTTCGCCTTGGCATCGGCGAGCAGGCGGTCGCGGTTCATGGTGATGCCATCGGTGGGGCGCAGAAAGCCGAGGCGGCGGGCCTCGAACGCGCTACTGGAGACCTTTGCCGGCGCGATCACGCCGAAGGCGGCGAGCGCCGGTGCCACCGGGCCCTTCGCGCTCGCATGGCCTTCGGCGAAACGTAGCAGCATCTCCTTGCAGCCGCCCCAGCCGGGCACCACGCCGATGCGGGGCTCCACGAGGCCGATGGTCAGTTCCGCATGGGCCTGGATGGCCCGGCAGTGCAGCAGCAGCTCGCAGCCGCCGCCGAAGGCGAGGCCCACGGCCGCGCCCACCACCGGGAAGGGGGCATATTTCACCGCCTTGAACAGCCGGTGGCCGCGATCGATGGATGCGCCGAAGGCGGCAGGCCCATTCGTCTCCACGGTTTCAAGGAACACGCGGATGTCCGCGCCGGCGCTGAACAGCGGCGCATCGGAGCCGATGACGAGGCCCTTGAAGCTCTGCTGGACGCGGGCCAGCGTCGCCTCCAGCGCGTCCAGCACAGCAGCGCCGAAGGTATTCATCTTGCTGCGGATCTCGAAGCAGGCGATGCCGTCGCCCAGATCCCACAGCCGGGCCGTGCCCCAGTCCTCGACAGGCTTGGAGGCAAGCTGGACCGCGGCCAGGGTGATGACCCCATCGGCCTGCGCGACCTTGCGGCGGGTACCGTCTGGCAGCAGGCAGGTGCGCGCGCCGTTCTCGATGGCGTAGAAGCCGCCCGCAGCCGCCGCTTTGGCGAGAAAGTGGGGCACCGGAACGCCGCGTTTCTCAAGGCGCGCAACAAGCCAGCCGGCCCCCAGCTGATCGATCAGCTCAAACGGCCCTTTCGCCCAGCCATAGCCGCCGCGCATGGCCGTATCCACCGCATCCGGTCCGTCGGCGATCTCGGGCGTGACGCGGGCGGCATAGGCCAGCGCCTTTTCCATCACCGCCGAGGCATAACGCCCGGCGGCGCCGTCATGCTGCATCAGCGCGCGGGCGTCGCCTTTGGCGGCGTCGAGGGCGTCGCTCTCCACCTTCTTCTGCGGGCGATATGCGCCGGTGACGAGATCCGTCACCTCCCGGCTCTTGCGATCGGCCGAGAGCTTGACGAAGCCGGCGCCGCTTTTGCGGCCGAGGCGCTTCTCGCCGACCATGCGGGCGACGAGCGCAGGCTCGGCGGGATAGTCCTGCATGGGGTCGGACGGCGGCAGCGCGTCGTGCAGGGAGCGCAGCACCATCGACATGAGGTCGATCCCCACCAGGTCCATGAGCCCGAAAATACCGGTCTTCGGGATACCGAAGGGCTTCGAGATGGCTGCGTCCGCCACTTCCACGTCAAGTCCCAGGGCGATGGCCTCGTTTACCGCGGCGGCCATCCAGTAATTGCCGACGCGGTTGGCTATGAAGCCGGGCGTGTCGCGGCAAACGACCACGCTCTTGCCGAGGACTCGGTCGCCGAAGTCGCGGATCGTTTCCAGCGCCTCGGGCCGGGTCCGGGGCCCCGCCACCAGCTCCAGCAGGGGCATGGTGCGTGGCGGGTTGAAGAAATGGGTGACGAGGAAGTCGGCGGCAAAGCCCTCTGGCAGGCCCTCCACCAGCGCCGACAGCGGGATGGTGGAGGTGTTCGAACTGACAATGGAGCCCGGCTTGCGCACCGCTTCGATGCGGCCATAGAGGCCCTGCTTCACGTCGAGCCGCTCGGCCACCGCCTCGATGATCAGGTCGGCGTCGGACAGCATCGGCATGTCGCCGCTCACCGAGCCGGTGACGACCCGCTCGGCGAAGGCGGCATCCATGAAGCCGCCAGCCTTCAGCTGCTTTGTCACCGCCGCGGCGGCGGTCGCCGCCTCCACGTCCAGCAGCACCACGTCGAGCCCGGCATTGGCGAGGTGGGCGGTGATGCCCGAGCCCATGACGCCGGCGCCGATGACGCCGGCCTTGCGGATCTGGCCCATCACGCCGCCTCCAGCACGAGGGCGATGCCCTGCCCGCCACCGATGCACTGGGTGGCAAGGCCATAGCGTCCGCCGTCGCGCTTCAGGAGCTGCGCCGCCTTGCCCACCAGGCGCGCGCCGGTGGCGCCCAGCGGATGGCCCAGCGCGATGGCGCCACCGTCGCGATTGAGACGGGCGGGATCGATGTCGAGGTCGGCGCAGCAGGCCAGCACCTGGACCGCGAACGCCTCGTTCATCTCGATCACGTCGAGGGCGGCCGCCGTGATGCCGGCGCGGGCGAGGGCCTTGCGGGTGGCCTCCACCGGGCCGATACCCATGATCTCGGGCGCGCAGCCGGACACCGCATAGCCCGCCACCCGCGCCAGCGGCGCGAGATTGTGCCGGCGGGCGAAATCCTCGGAGACGATCAGGGTCGCCGAGGCGCCGTCGGTCAGCGGAGAGGAATTGCCAGCCGTGACCGAGCCCCCCGCCTTGAACACCGCCTTGAGGGTCCCGAGCTTGTCGACGGTGGTGCCGCCGCGCACGCAGCCGTCCTTGTCCACCGTCCCGGCCGGCGTCGCCACCGGTGCGATCTCGGCGGCGAGGCGCCCATCGGCCTGCGCTGTGGCGGCCTTGTCCTGGCTCGCGGCGGCATAGGTGTCCTGGGCCTCGCGGGAGATGGCGTAACGGTCAGCGAGATTTTCGGCGGTGAGGCCCATGTTCAGGAATGCGGCGCGCAGGGCATCGTCCCAGCGCGGATTGGGCATGGGATTGAAGCCCATCATGGGCACCTTGGTCATGCTCTCGATGCCGCCGGCGATGAAGGCCTCGCCGGCTCCCATGGCGATGGCGCCTGTGGCCATCTGCACCGCCTGCATGGAGGAGCCGCACCAGCGGTTTACCGTGGAGCCACCGACGCTCAGCGGCAGGCCGGCGATGAGGCTGGCGCAGCGGGCGATATTGAGGCCCTGCTCCCCCTCCGCGAAGGCGCAGCCGAGGATAACGTCCTCGAGGGTCGCGGGATCGAGGCCCGAGCGGCCGACGACGGTGGAGATGACACCGGCGGCAAGGTCGTCCGGGCGGATGCCCGCGAGGGCGCCTTTGTAGGCCGGGGCGAAGGGGCTGCGCGCGTAATCGACGATGAAAGCGTGGGCCATTCTCGTTCCTTGGCCGGCCCGACGCCGGCACGGGTTCGCTGGAGGCAGTGCAGGACAAGAGGTCGTGTCGGCAGGGGAGGGGGGTGATCCGGTTCGACCGCAGCCGCACCTGATCACACCCCCAAGGCTTGCCCTGATGCTTGCTATGTACCAAACGATTGGTACAACATGCAACCCAGCAGCGGCTACCACACGTCGCGTTGACGTGCTTTCCTCAAAGCGGAGGTCGCACTAAGACAGGACAAAGCGAAATCAGGGGCGCGGACCGGATGCCCCCGGTCGCGACAGGCCGCCAGAATCGGGACCGCAGGACCAGGTGAATGCCACGCAAGACCGCCGCCAGGAAGACCGCCGCCAAAGGCGAGGAGAGGCGGCAGAACAGGTTCGCCAGCGAACTGTTCCAGGGTGAACTCAGTCCCCGCCACCGGGACGTGCTGGAGGCGGCGGCAAGCCTGTTCGCGGAGCGCGGCTACGCGGCCACCTCGGTGCGCGAGATCGGCGAACGGGTCGGATTGCTCGGGGGCTCGCTCTACCACTACATCAAGTCGAAGGAAGCGCTGTTCGTGCGCATCCACGACATCGCGCTCGAAGTGGCGGGTGACCGCATTCGAGCCGCCGTCGAGGTGCAGACCGACCCCTGGGACCGGCTGGAGGCGGCATGCGTGACCATGCTGGAGATCCAGCTCGATCCCCATTCCATCACGATGCCACTCATGAACGACCTTCAGGCGGTCCCCGCCGAGGTGCGCGAGCAGCTTATCGCCCGGCGTGACAGCTTCGAGAAGATCTTCTCGGATCTTGTCGCTGATCTGCCCTTGAGTCCGCTGATCGATCGCAGCGTATACCGGCTTCTTCTGCTAACGCTGCTCAATAATACCAGCTCATGGTATCGTGAGGGACGCCTGTCGCCCAAAGAGATCGCTAGGCAGATCGTTTTTATATTCCATCAACGCGCCGAATATAGATAGGCGAGGACAGGAATCCTGCTGGGTGCTTAATGCCATTCGTAAAATTCACAGACGGTTTGGGTCCCGGCCGACGATGATCGTAGCTTCGATTGTCACAGCCGCGGTATAAACAGGGACATCGCTGTTCTCAGTTTCATCTTCCCGGGTGCGCAGCTCCGAAACTGCAGCCTGAGGCGTCCGTCGAAGACTTGAACGGAAGGACCGGATCTGCCATTCCACCGACCTCTTGCTGGCGGAGGGCGCGGAGGTTCTGCGAAGACGGTCTTCGCCGCCGTCGGCTGGTGGTCGAGGCACTCGGACCGTCAGGGCTTCCACCGACGTGCCGGAGAAGCGGCAGAGCGAGGCGGCGGATCGTGACGGCAAGGCAGATCATCACCTTCCCGGATGCGCGCCTGCGCAGCGTAGCCGCGCCTGTGACGGTCTTCGATGATGCGCTGGCAAATTTGGTCGCCGACCTGCTCGATACCCTGCGTGCGGCGCCGGGGATCGGGATCACGGCACCGCATATCGGCATCGGCCAGCGGGTGGTGGTGCTGGAGCTTTCGGCGGAGGACGGCGTGCGCGCCTATATCAATCCGCAGATCGTATGGGCCTCGGCCGAGGTGATCCGGCATCCGGAAGGCAGCGTGTCCATGCCCGGCGTGACGGAGGAGGTGGAGCGCCCGGCGCGCGTCCGCGTGCGCTACCAGGACCTGAGCGGCGCCGAACACCTCGAGGAGGCCGATGGCCTGCGGGCGGTCTGCCACCAGCACGAGATCGACCAGCTCGACGGCGTGTTCTGGATTCAGAGGCTCTCGCGACTGAAGCGGGAGCGCGTGATCAAGCGCTATGAGAAGGCCCGGGGCGCGACGCGGGGCTGAACCCGCGCCGATCCTTCCGGGCTTCAAGCCTCACATTCACTTGGCGAACAGCTGGCCCAGGTCCTCGAACGCCTTGATCTCGATGGCGTTGCCGCTCGGGTCGCGGAAGAACATGGTGGCCTGCTCGCCGGGCTGGCCCTTGAAGCGGACGTAGGGCTCGATGTCGAAGTGGGTGCCCGCAGCCGTCAGCCGGTCGGCGAGGGCCTGCCAGTCGGCCATCTTCAGCACCACGCCGAAGTGCGGCACGGGCACGTGATGGCCGTCCACCGCGTTGCCGCCGCGGTCCGCCTCGGCCATGCCCGGCACCACATGGGCGACGATCTGGTGGCCGTAGAAATCGAAATCGATCCATTCGTCGGAGCTGCGCCCCTCGGGGCAGCCGAGCTTTTCGCCATAGAAGGCGCGGGCGGCGGCAAGATCGTGGACCGGGAAGGCGAGGTGGAAGGGGCGAAGCGAGGGGGAGGGAAGCGACATGGGGCGATCTCCTGTGCGGCCCCTTGTTACGACAGGGCGATAGGCGATAAAAGCTGCGGGTATCTGACTTCAGTCATCAGGAAAACTGCGGATGGACACTGAGTTCGTCAGGACCGCAATCACCGTCATCGAGGAGCGGTCCATCGCCGCTGCGGCGCGCCGGCTCGGCCTGACTGCCGGGGCCGTGGCGCTCCGGATCAAGACGCTGGAGAGCGAGCTTGGCACGGTGCTGATCGGCCGGGCGGGGCGCAGCATCGCGCCGACTGCTTCGGCGGCGCGGCTGCTGCCTGGGCTGCGAGCCATGGTCGACCAGGCCACCGACCTCCAGAGGCGGGCCACCGCCAGCGGCGGCATCTCCGGCGAACTGCGGCTGGGCACCATCGCCACTGCCAGCACCGGGATTCTGCCGCCGTTGCTGTGCACCCTCACGCAGCGTCATCCCGACCTGGACGTGATGATCGAGCCGGGAACCTCTCTCGACCTGTGCGAGCGGGTGCTGGATGGTTCGCTTGACGCCGCCATCGTGGTCGAACCCCCTGCGCCTTTGCGCAAGGGCGAGCGCTTCAGCCCCTGGGCCGTCGAACCGCTGGTGCTGATCGCACCCCCCGCCTGCGCTGGACGCGACCCCATTGCGCTGCTCTCCAGCGAGGCCTTCATCCGCTACGACCGGCGCAATTGGGGCGGCCGGATCGTCGACCGCTTTCTGCGCACCACCGGGATCGTGGTGCGCGAGAGGATTGAGCTCGATGCCCTGGACGGGATCGTGGCCATGGTCTCCGCCGGCCTCGGCGTGGCTATCATCCCCGACTGGACCGGGCCGCGCCTTGAAGGGGCGAAGGTGGTGAGCCTGCCGCTGCCGCCGCCCCAGCCGTCACGCACCATCGGCCTCTACAGCCGCACCCTGTCGATCCGGCAGGACCTAATCGCCCTGGTCGAGGACAGCCACCGCGCCGGCGCCGGCAGGGTGTGACCGGTTGGGTACAATGGTCGCGTGTCACGGTGCGCCGGGCGAGACCCCGATGCGCTTTCGCCCGCTCAAGGCCAGGGGCTTCAGCAGCTCGGCGCAGACAAGATAGGTGACGACCACGCCGGCGATGCCGAGGATCATGGCGGGCGGCGGCGCCTCGAAGCCGAACCAGGCGCCCATGGGCGTGAAGGGCAGCGCAATCGCCGCCAGCAGCGCCACCAGAGAGGAGATGGCCAGCGCCGGGCTGGGCAGGTCCTGCCACGGCCGGCCATTGGTGCGGATGATGAAGATGACGAGGATCTGCGTCGCCATGGATTCCAGGAACCACGCGGTGCGGAATGCATCGGGCGTGGCGTGGAACACGAACAGCAGGGCGCCGAAGGTCAGGAAATCGAACAGCGAGGAGAGCGGCCCCATCACCCCGGCGAAGCGCAGCAGGCCGTGCATGTCCCAGACCTGCGGCCGCTGTGTCGCCTCCGGGCGCACGTCGTCGAACGGGATGCCGATCTCCGAGAGATCGTAGAGCAGGTTGTTGAGCAGGATCTGCGTCGGCAGCATGGGCAGGAACGGCAAGGCCATGGAGGCCACCGCCATGGACAACATGTTGCCGAAGTTGGAACTCGCACCCATGCGCACGTACTTGAGGATGTTGGCGAAGGTCCGCCGGCCTTCCTGGACGCCATCGGCCACCACTTCGAGGTCCGAGGCGAGCAGGATCATGTCGGCCGCAGCCTGGGCGACGCCCGTCGCCCCCGCCACCGACAGGCCGATGTCCGCCCCCTTCAGGGCCGGGGCGTCGTTGATGCCGTCGCCGAGAAAGCCGACCACCTCGCCGCGGGCCTGTAGGGCCTTGACGATGCGCGACTTCTGGTCGGGGGCGAGGCGCCCGTAGGCGTCCACGGTCTGCACCTGCACGGCAAGTGCGTCGTCGCTCAGTGCGGCGATGTCGGTGCCGGACAGGACCGTCTGCGTGTTCAGCCCGACGAGGCCGGCGAGGCGCTTCACCACGATGGGATCGTCGCCGGACAGGATCTTCAGCCGCACGCCGGCGGCGCCGAGCCGGGCGATGGCGGTGGCCGCCGTGGCCTTGGGCGGATCGGCGAAGGCGCACAGGCCCTCGAACACCAGCTCCCTCTCGTCGTCGGCCTCGATCTCATGGGTGGCACCGGACCATGCCCGCGACGCGATGGCGATGGTCCGCAGCCCCTCCCGGGCCATGGCATGGACGGCTTCGAGGGCAAGCGCGCGCTCGGTCTCGCCCATGGGGGAGCGGACATCGCCGGCCCGCTGCGTCGTGCACAGGGCAAGCACCGCCTCCGGCGCGCCCTTCACGATCAGCAGCGGACCCTCGGGTCCGGCGGCGAGGACCGACCCCAGCCGGCGGGAGAAATCGAAGGCCTGCCGGCCCGACAGCGCCCAGCCTTTTGCGGCATCGACGGAACTTGCCACCAGCGCCGCATCGAGCGCGCCGCGATCGCCACCGAGGTCCGCGGCGACGGCGCCGAGCCGGGCGGCGCGCGGGTCGGCGGCTCCCGCCGCATCGAGGCTGCGGGCCAGCGTGATCTCGGCGGAGGTCAGGGTGCCGGTCTTGTCGGTGCACAGCACCGTCATGGCACCCAGATCGTGGATCGAGGCCAGCCGCTTGACGATGACCTTGCGGGAGGCCATCCGCATGGCACCGCGGGCCAGGGTCACGGTGGTGATCATGGGCAGGAGTTCGGGCGTCAGGCCGACGGCCAGGGCCACGGCGAACATCAGCGAATCGAGCGCGGGGCGTCCGAACGCCACCCGGGTGGCCAGCACGACGAGCACGAGGCCGAGCGTCAGGCGGGCGATCACGAGGCCGAACTGGTGCAGGTCGCGCTCGAACGGCGAGGGCAGCTGCGCCTGCGCCAGGGCCGAGGCGGCGGCACCGAACACGGTGTTGCGACCGGTGCTGACGACGAGCGCGAGCGCCTCTCCGGTCTGCGCCACGGCACCGCGGAACAGGGCGTTGGTGGCCTCGCCCGGGCTTTCACCCGCGCTCGGGCCGGCGCGTTTCTCCACCGGATAGGGCTCGCCGGTGAGGGCGGCCTCGCCGGCGGTGAAGGCACGGCTTTCGAGGATCAGCGCATCGGCGGGGATGATGTCGCCCGCCCGCACCCGCAGGAGGTCGCCGGGGACCACCTGGTCCACCTCGATCTCGCGGAAGACGCCGTCGCGCTTGACCTCGGCCTTGAGCGCCACTGAGCGGCGCAGGATCTCCGCCGTCCGGGCGGCATGGCCTTCCTGTACCGTGTCGAGCCCGATGGAGACCACCAGGATCACCACGATGATCGACCCGCCCACCGCATCGCCGGTCAGCACCGAGACGATGCCGGCGGCAAGCAGGATGAGGGAGAGGGGCTCCAGCAAGCGGCGGAAGATGGCGCGGGCGAGGCTGTCGGCCTTCGCCTCCACGTCGCTGTTCGGCCCGTATTGCGCAAGCCGGCCGGCGGCATCATCGGTGCTTAGGCCGTCGTGCCCGCAGCCCAGCAAGGCGCAGGTCGCTTCGGGGGGCTGGGTCCAGAAGGTGCGCAGGCTGACGGGTCGCTTCTGCCGGGAGGTCTCGGAGACGATGTTCAAGGTGCTCCCCCGATCCCGCGACCATGCGCGGGTCCCGGCATGGTGCCTCATATTCGCATGTCCGGCCGATGTCGGAGCGCGAATCCTTGCGCCGCCGTCCCGGCTTGTGACCCGTCCGCATGGAGATAGCCGAGCTTGGCGCACGGGAGAATGACAAGGCCGTCCGGTGCGATCAATTGCGGGCGACCCCGGAGGGCGCAGCCCGCGCGGGGTGATCGGGTTGAAACCGGGCTGAAACAATGCTGGCTTACTCAACCTTGTCGAAGCGAGCGTGGCACGGCTCCCGGCCCCGTCGCGCAAGTCCAAGCCGGTGGTGCCGCAAGACGGCGGTGCAGGAGGACGCGATGACATCGGCTCTCGACACGCAGGAGATCGTGCCGGACGGCAGCGGCGATGCGAGCCTCGTCCGGCTGTCCGACCTCGGCCTGTTCACGGCGCTGTTCCAGTCCATCCCCGGCCGCGCGGTGCTGCTGGACAGCTCCGGCGTCTGCCGCTTCGCCAACCAGGAGTTCATGGACTTTCTCGGGCGCAGCCGGGACGAGGTGATCGACCGGCCCGTGCAGGACTTCCTCGAGCCCAGCGTGTTCGAGTCCTACGCTCCGCTGATGGAGAGGGTGTTCGGCGGCGAGCAGGTGAGGCGTGTGGCCTGGGTGGATTACGGCCGCCTCGGCAAGCGATACCTGGAGGAGGTGATCTCGCCCTACCGGGTGGACCTCACCGGCCCGGTGGTCGGCTGCTTCGGCGTCGGCCGCGACCTCACCGACATGAAGCACCAGGAGATGGAGATCGTCCGGCGCACGCAGGCGCAGATGGAGGCCGAGGCCTATCACGCCGCCATCGTCGGCACCGCCCTCGACGGCATCGTGGTGGTGGACGAAGAGGGCTCCGTGGTGGATTTCAACCCGGCTGCCGAACAGATCTTCGGCTACCGGAAGGAGGAGGCCCTCGGCCGCTCCATCGCCGAGCTGCTGGTGCCGCCGGAATTGCGCGCCGCCCACGCGGCAGGTATGCGATCCTACCTCGCAACCGGCATCACCCGGCTGATCGGCCGGCGGCTGGAGCTGCCGGCGCTGCTGGCTGACGGCACGCGCATCCCCATCGAGCTGGCCATCACCGACGTGACCCGTGGCGAGCGCCGGCTGTTTGCCGCGCACATGCGCGACCTGCGCGCCGCCAAGCGGGCGGAGGAGGAGATCAAGCGGCAGCGCAACGCGCTCCACCAGAAGGAGAAGCTTGCGGCGCTGGGCTCCCTGCTCGCGGGCGTCGCCCATGAGCTGAACAACCCGCTGTCGGTGGTCACCGGCCAGACCATGCTGCTGCGCGAGCAGGTGCTGAAGGAGGCCAATGTGCGGTCCGGGGGGCTGCCCACCCTGGAAAAGGTGATCCAGCGCTGCGACCGCATCGAGACGGCAACGCACCGTTGCGCGCGGATTGTCCGCAGCTTTCTCGACATGGCGCGCCAGCGCGAGGCGGAGCGCCGGGCCACCAATCTCGCGGACGTGGCGCGTGAGGCCGTGGAACTGCTGGGCTACAACATGCGGGCCTCGGGGGTGAAGGTGTCCCTCGACATCGCGCCCGGTCTGCCACGCCTGATGCTGGACGCCGGGCAGATCCACCAGGTGCTGCTCAACCTGCTGGTCAATGCCCAGCAGGCGCTGGAAGAGAAGGCCGGCGAGCGGCGCGTCGCCGTCTCGGTGGCGGTCGACGCGGACCGCAATGCGGTGCTGATCCGGGTTGCAGACAATGGCCCGGGCATCGCGGAGAACATCCGCTCGCGCATCTTCGATCCGTTCTTCACCACCAAGCCCCAGGGGGTCGGCACCGGGATCGGGCTTGCCGTCTCGCGCGGGCTGATCGAGGCCCATGGCGGCACGCTGGAGCTGGGCACGGGCCCCGATGGTGGCGCCCTGTTCACCATCCAGCTGCCGCTGGAGGAGGTCGCCGCCGAAGCGCCGCCAGCCGGCCCGCAGGAGTATGCGCATGATGCAGCCGGCGCGCATCTCGGATCGGTGCTGATCATCGACGACGAGCCGGACATTGCCGCCCTGCTCGCGGAGATCGCCGAAGGCAGCGGCTATGTGGCCGTGGTGGCGCACAGCGGCCGGGAGGCGCAGGCGCTGCTGGCGCGGACCGTGCCGGGCGGCCGCCCGGCCGATTTCGTCGGCATCTTGTGCGACATCCGCATGCCCGATGGCGATGGCCCCAGCCTCTACAACTGGTTGCTCTCCCACCGGCCCGACCTGTCGACGCGGATCGGGTTCATTTCCGGCGACACGCTGGGGCCCTCGGCCGGGCGCTTCCTGGCCCGCTCGGGCTGCCCGCTCATCGAGAAGCCGTTCACCCCCGCCGATGTGCGCGCCTTCCTCGGGGCTCTCGTCCGCGACGCGGCCCCGTTGCCTGAAACAACTGAAACACGGCGGACCGAGAGCTGACCGCCTGCAGCAACACATGCCGGTCAAAGTACGCCCCGTTCACCGCAAGGACGGCCATGCACGACGACCAGATCGGGCTTCTCGAAACCAGCTTCGCCGAGGTTTCCACGGACCGGGACGCGGCGGCCGCGCTGTTCTACGAGCGGTTGTTTGTGCTTGATCCGGCGCTGAAGCGGCTGTTCGGGGATACGGACATGGCGGGGCAGGGGCAGAAGCTCTTCGCCGCGCTGGATCTTGTCGTCGCCTCGCTGCGGCACCTGGACAAGGTGGTTCCGGTGCTGGAGCAGCTCGCCGTGCGTCATGTCCACTATGGCGTGCGCGACGCCCATTACGCGACGGTGGGCGCGGCCCTGATCGAGACCCTGTCGCTCTATTTCGGTCCCCGCTTCTCCATGGAGCTGCGCCGGGCCTGGTCCGATGCCTACGAGGTCGTCGCCGGCGTGATGATCGCTGCCGCCCATGGCGTCACCGCCGAGGCCGACGTGGCCGGCAATCTCCTTTCGCGCCCCGCCTTCGCGGGCGCGCTCTGAGACGCGGACGGCGGCATCCCCGCGCTGCCGTTCCGTGTGCGATCCTCCGGCCGGAGCCTCCCGTTCACGGAGACCCCGGCCGGAGGTGTCGTCATGTGCCCCGGGGACCGGGCACGAACAGGTAGCCGACGCCCCGCACCGTCTTGATGGCCTGGGGCTTGGCCGGATCGGCTTCGATCTTCTTGCGCAGGCGCGTCACCCGCACGTCGATGCTGCGGTCGAACGGCTCGTTGTCCCGGTCGTGGGCAAGGTCGAGCAGCCGGTCGCGGGTGAGGACGCGGTTGGGGTTCTGCAGGAACACACGCAGCAGGTCGAACTCCATGGCGGTGAGCATATCCCGCGTGCCGTCGCGCCTGACGAGGCAGTGGGCCTCCATGTCCAGGAAGACGACGCCGCACGGCACCAGGTCCGCACCGGCGGGCGCGGCGCCGTTCGCCGGAGGTGGCTCGTGCGTGGGCGGCGGGACCGCGGTGTAGCGGCGCAGCACGGCGCGGATGCGCGCCTTCAGCTCGCGCAGGTCGAAGGGCTTCACCACATAATCGTCGGCGCCGACCTCAAGGCCCGCCACGCGGTCCACGATGTCGTCGGCCGCGGTCAGCATGATGATGGGCGTCGCGGCGGCGGAGCGGATGCGGCGGGCGAGGGTGAGGCCATCCTCTCCCGGCATGTGCACGTCCATGAGGATGAGGTCGGCCGGCTCGGCGGCCAGCAGAGTGTCGAGATCGCGCCCGCTCGCGGCCGAGCGCACGCGAAATCCCTGGCCGCCGAGATATTCGGCCACGGTCTCGCGCAGCGCTTCCTCGTCGTCCACCACGATGATGCGCCAGCCCGTCTCCCCGCCCTTCGATTGCCCCACCATGCTCGCGCGCCGGAAGCGCTCCCCTCACCAGATACCCGCAGGGCGCGCACTCTAGGGCGGACGCTGCCTGAACGGAATGGCCAAGGCGCAGGTTGGGCAGCGGCCCCTTGCCCCGTCAGCTGCAGTTGGTGACCTGGTTGGAGCAGATGCCGCGCCACCAGCCGCGGCGGCCGTCCCGGCTCTCGGTCAGCGCCCAGTTCGCCGAGCAGGCGAACAGGCGCACCAATGTGCCGTCGATGGAGAGCGCGCCGTCCGGCCCGGCCACGTCGGCGCCCGGCGGCTCGCCCGGTGCATCCACATGGGGGGCGGACAACAGACGCCGCACCGGCATCTGCGAATTGGCATAGGCCCCGCCGGCTTCGCTGGCGCGGATCCAGCCGGTGCCGGCATAGGTCCTTGGATAGCGCCTGGGCGGCGGGTCGCCATAAGGCGTGCCGGGCGATGTCGCCTTGGCGATGCGGAACCAGCCGTGGCTGTAGCCGGTGATGTCGAATTCCACCCGCCACCCCTCTTCCGAGCCCTGTCCGGACTCGGGGGTGACGCGGACCGGCGCGAGATGGCCCACCACCTTCGCCTGCGCCGATGGCGCGGCGCGCACCGCGAGGCTGTGGCGGGTGTCGTTGAGCGCCCATCCCTTGATGCGGCACGGTTCCACCTGCGGTTCCGTCTTGCGCCTGGGTGCCAATGCCGCGCGCAGCTCGGCCTGGTAGGGCTCGCTGTCGTCGTCGGCGCTTGCCTCGTCGGGCCGGCGGGGGCGCACGGTGGTCATGGCCACGGCGAGGGTGCCGTTGTCCGACTTGAGATCCACCTCCATCACCTGGAGGGGCGTGAACACGCTGCCGGGGGCGGCGGGCGAATCCGCTCCGGCGGGAAACACGGCAATGGTGGCCTTCCGCGCCTCCTCGTCGAGGCGGATGATGCGCCCCGCCACCAGCATGGCCGGCAGCTTCGCCTTCGCCTCCGCGAGCCAGGTGGCCTCCTGTACCGTGGCCTCCTGCGCCCGCGCCGCGAGCGGTGCCGAAAGCCAGAGGGCGAGGCCGGAGGCGAGGGTGATGCGGAGCAGGGCCGTCCGGCCTTGCGCCTTCCGGATGCCGCTCATTTGGGGGCGACCACCCGCAGCGGGGTGGCATAGGGCTCAACGCGCAGGCTGTCGTTGCCGATGATGCTGATGCGGCGCAGCGGCGCCTGCTCCAGCTCGCCGTCCGGCGCCTTGCGCACGGCATATTGCCAGACCGTGAGCTCGCCGCCGCCCTTGAGCGCGCGCCCGACCGCAGTGACATCGCTGCCGCCGAGGGCTGCGGCATCCTGCGGTCCCACCCCCACCACGATCTCATCGCGCACGGTGATGATCTTGAACAGGCTGACGGCTTGCTCCGCCGCGGCACTTGCGATCCCGCAGGCAAGGGTGCCGGCCACCACGAGGGTGCCGACGAGGCGGCGCGCGGTGCGCGACCAGCTCCGTGTCGTGCCGGTGCGCGTCTTGCCGGTGATAAGTGTGGAAATGGCCATCGGGTGCTCCCAGCTCCGTAAGGGCCGCGTCGGTAGCACCTTTGTGTTTCAGGCGTTTTTCGCGAGCCGGGGCGATTCAGGGCAGGATGCCAGCGGAACCATGGCTCGCAGGCCCCCCTCCCGGAGGAGGGGGGTGAGGGGTCGAAGCCGGTGCGTCGGCTCAGTTGCGGCGGGCGGCGGTGTGGACGATGGTGCCCACACGCTCGCCGCGCAGGGCGGACGTGAGGCGGCCCGGCACCAGGCCGTTCACAACCTGCACCCGTTCGATGTGGCGGGCGGTGGCCATCACGTCGAGCAGCGCGCGGTCGAAGGGCAGCGTGCCCTCGCTGGCGGCAAGGTCGGCGGCGCTGACCTCGGGCAGGAACTTCGCCGAGGCGCCGTCAGGACCGTTCGGATCGGTGGAATAGACGCCGTCCACGTCCTCCACGATGGTGAGGCCCGCCGCGCCCAGCGCATCGGCGAGCAGGAACGCGCCGGTGTCGGCCCGGTGGGTCGGGATGCGCGAGTCCGGGAACTCGTGGTGGTGATAGGGCGGGAAGCCGCTGCCCACCACCGCGCGGGCGGCGGAGAGATGGATCGAGAGCTGGCTCGCGATGGTCGGGTGCTCCACGTAGGAGACGCCTTCGGGCGCCAGCAGCGAGGCGAGGATGTGGCCGTTCTGGCCGGCTTCGCTGGCGGCGAGCGGGGAGAGCGAGCCCACCGGCAGGCCGAGGTCGAGGCCGACGCCATAGAGATGGCGGGCGCGGATGCCGGCGCCGGTGAGGATCAGCAGCCGATGCTCGGGCAGCAGCTTGCGGATCTCGTCCACGATGGGAAGGATCGCCTTCGGGCCGCGATCCATGATGGCGCGGCCGCCGATCTTCACCACCTGCAGCCAGGGCAGCAGGCGGATGGGCTTGACGCCGGCGACGGGGCGGGTGAGCTGGCCGTCGAGGAGGGTCTGGCGCGCGAGCGGCGAGGCGACGTGCTTGATGCCGTTGGAAGTATCAGACATGGCAGTTCTTCTTCAGCTCGCGGTGATGATGGTGCCGACATGCTCGCCGGCGAGCGCGCGGGTCAGGTTGCCGGGGATGAGGCCGTTCACGACCTGCACCTCGCGCACGTGGCGCGCCTTCTTGAGCAGGTCGAGCATGGGGAACTCAAGGATCGAGTCGGCGAGCCCCCGGGCCTTCATCTCGTCCACCGAGATCTTCGGGATGAAGGTGGCGTCCTTGTCGGTCTTCGGGTTGGCGCTGTAGAGGCCGTTCTCGTCCTTCACGAAGATCATCTGCTTGCAGCCGAACTGCTCGGCCAGAAGGAAGCAGCCGGCGTCGGTGCGGTAGGGTGGGATGACGCCCTCGGGGGCGGGGCGCGTCCACAGCGAATAGGGCGGCATGCCGCCGAACACCACGGCGTTGACTTCCGCAAGGTAGAGCGGCACGGCCGAGAGCCCGGCGCCGTCCACCTTGGAGATGCCGTGCTTGGCCAGCAGCTGGCCCAGCATCTCGGCGTTCTGGTCGGCCACCGAGGCGCCGAGCTGGGCGAGCACGCCCGCCGGCAGGTTCAGCTCCGCCGCGATGGAATACAGGTGGCGGGCGCGGGTGCCGGCGCCGGTGCCGATGAGCAGCTTGTGGTTCTTGCGGGCGGCGACGATCTCGTCGATGAGCGGGTAGACGGCGGCGCGGCCGCGGTCGATGACGCTCTGCCCGCCGATCTTGAGCACGGTCGCGTCCGGCAGGATGCGGAAGTCCGCCGAGGTCTCCGCCGCCGCCAGAAGCTGCGCGTCGGTCAGCGATCGCTGCGAGAGGAGCGCTTCGAGCTCCGCCGTCGTATTGGCCATGGAGGTGCCTTTCGTCGTTCTATGTATTGCTTTTGTTTCTAGGGGGTTCGATACGCCCCGCAGCTCGACCCGGCAATATGCGATAATTGCGTACCTTTTTGCCGGTCGGGAAAAAACGACACAGAACGCACAATTAGGGACTTCGGAGCGGGTCCCGACGTCCAGGCCACACGCTTCGAGACCTTCCGGCGCAAAATTGGAGCAATTCGCTTGATAAGCTTGACTGCGTTCGATTGGCGCTGCGCGCGCTTGTCCTTGCGGTAATGCGGCGCACGCTCCGGGTGGCTGCAAAAGCCGGGCGAAAGAGGCGGCCCCCGCTGAGTTTCCCGGTTCAGCGGGTGGAGAGGGGCAGCGGCGGCGGCGGGGTGGTGGAGCCGGGGCCCAGCGAGCGTTGCACCATCACGCTGTCCGACCAGCGGCCGTAGCGATAGGCCACCCCCGGCAGATGGCCCACGCGCACGAATCCGAACTTTTCGTGCAGGGTCAGCGAGGCGGTGTTGTCGGCGTCGATATAGCCGATCATCTGGCGGAATCCGGCCGCCGCGCAGGCATCGATCAGCCCGCGCATGAGGTGGCGGCCGATGCCCTCACCGAGATGCGCGTGGTGCACGTAGATCGAGTGCTTGACGCTGTAGCGATAGGCCGGCCGCTTGCGGAACAGCACCACATAGGCATAGCCCACCACCACCTCGCCGCGGGTTGCGACGAGGTGGGGGAAGCGCCGGCTCTTCAGGTTCTTGCGGCGCTCGCGCAGGTCGTCGGGCTGCGGCGTGTCGCCATCGTCCACGCCTTCCTCGACGCCGCGACGGATATGGTGGCGATAGATCGCCAGCATGGCATCCACGTCCGCTTCCCGCGAGGGGCGGACGACGACAGCTTGCTCCTGCTCCATGGATGGATCCGACACTCCCAAGCTGACCAAAGCCTATTCCGCGACGACGTAAGTATGGAGCCGCACGCGGCCGGATGCATCCGTCTCGCGATACAGGCCCTGGATCTCCACGTCGAAGCCGGGGAACGTGTTGAAGCTGGCTTCGAACATCTTGAGATAGTCGATCATGGGCTTGGCCCGCTCGGTCAGCCGCTCGCCCGGCACGATGGTGGCGATGCCCGGCGGATAGACCACGAAGGGCGTGGTCGCGATGCGGCCGTCGATGGCGTCGATGGGCAGGTAGTCCACGTCGTTGCGCACCAGGCAGCGGGCCGCGTCGTGGGGCGAAAGGGCGATGTCCGGCAGGTGCGCGGCGCGGAACTGCATGGCCTGGAGCGTGCTCACATTGGCGGCGCGGAAGAAGCGGTGCATCTCCCCGCACAGGTCGCGCAGCCGCACGCCCCCATAGCGGGCGGGACGACGGCGGAAAAATTCCGGGATCGCCTCTTCCAGCAGCGCATTCTCGTCATGCAGCTTCTTGAAGGCGACGAGGCCGGAGATGAGCGTGCCCGCCTTCGATGCCTCCACCCCAGGGGTGAGCAGGAACAGCAGGGAATTCAGGTCGTTCTTCTCGGCGACGATGCGGTTCTCGCGCAGATATTGCGCCACCACGGGCGCCGGGATGCCGTGCTCGGCATAGGCGCCGGTGGTGCGGTCGAAGCCGGGGGTCAGAAGGGTCAGCTTGTTGGGGTCGGTCATGGCGAAGCCCGCCGCCATGCCCTCGAAGCCGTGCCAGGCCGCGCCGGGGGTCAGGTGCCAGAAGGCGGGGTTGGTGGCGAGGAGATCGGTGGCGACGCTTTCCCACGGCACCTCATGCACCGCGCCGGGGCTCGACACGTCGGGGATGGCCACCCGGTCCGGCACGAACGGCTCGAAGAACCAGCGGCGCTCGGGGCGAAGCTCCTTCTCCTCGAACTCGCGGCGCACGGCTCGGATCTTCTTCCTGAGCTCGATGCCGAGGCGGATGGTGTCGTCCCACAGCACTTCACCGGACCGGCCCTTCATCATCTGCGCGCCCACGTCGAGGGAGGCGAACAAGGGATAGAAGGGCGAGGTGGAGGCGTGCTGCATGAAGCTCTCGTTGAAGCGCCGGTGCTCCACCCGCCGCTTTTGGCCGGTGATGTGCCGGTCCTTCATGTGGATCTGGGAGGCCTGCGAGAAGCTCGCCAGCTGCTTGTGGGTCGACTGGGTGGCGATGATGCCCGGCGCATCGGGGCCGAGATCGGCAAGGCCCATGGCGAAGCGCCCGGCATAGAGCGGGTGGAACTTCATGAAGCCCGCCCACGCCTCGTCGAACAGGATGTAGTCGGCGAGGTGGCCGATGGCCTTGAGGATCATCTCGGCATTGTGGATGGTGCCGTCATAGGTGCACTGCTCCACCACCGCCACCCGGAACGGGCGCGGTTTCTGCCACGCGTCCGGATCCTTCACCAGGGGATGGGTGCGGATGCGCTCGCGCAGGGCGGTCTCGTCCAGCGCGGCGAAGTCCATGGGGCCGATGAGGCCATGGGCGTTGCGCACGGTGGGCACATAGACCGGGATGCCGCCGGATATCATCAGCGCGCCGTGGTGGGCGGCCTTGTGGTTGTTGCGGTCGAACAGCACCAGGTCGCCGTCGGTGACGAGGGCCGAAAGCGCAACTTTGTTGGAGGTTGAGGTGCCGTTGAGGACGAAATAGGTCTTCTCGGCGCCGAAGATCTTCGCCGCCTCCTTCTGCGCCGCCAGCGCCGGGCCCTCGTGGGTCAGGAGGTCGCCGAGGTCGAGCACGGAATTGTCGAGGTCGTCGCGGAACACCGCCTCGCCCAGATGCTCCATGAACACCCGGCCGATGGGGCTGCGGGAATAGAACACGCCGCCATTGTGCCCGGGGCAGGTCCACAGCTGGTTGCCCTCTTCGGCATAGTCCACCAGCGCGCCGAAGAAGGGGGTCTTCAGCGTCTCGGCATATTGCTTGAGCCGGCTGATGAGGTTCTTGGCGATGAAGGCGGGGGTTTCCTCGGAGAGGAAGACGTAGCCGTCGATGAAGTCCAGCACCTCCACCGGCACATCCTCGAAGCGCTTGCGGCGGATCAGCAGGATGATGGGGAAGTCGAGGCCGCGTCGGCGCATCAGGTTGATGAGGGCGGCGGTCTTGCCCTCCAGCCCCTTCTTGCCCCAGTCCACCAGCATGCAGCCGATGGCGGCATCGGTCTGCACCGCGATCTCGGCGTCTTCGAGGTTGCGGGCCTTCACCACCTCGAAGCCGGAACGCTCGATCTCCGCGACGATCTGGTTGTAGCGGGCGCCCTCCAGATCCTCGGCGTCGAACACCGGGGTCGCGAACAGGAAGTTGAATCGCTTGAAATAGTCCATGTGGGGCACCCGATCTGATCCGGCGGGAGATGTCGACTCCTTCCGTGACAAGCGGGCGACAGAAGTGTGGCCATCCTCCGTCCGCCCCCGCTCCTGCCCCTGCGGGAGACAGGGCGTTCCCCGGCGGGAGATCAGCTGCCGAGATAAGCCGCCCGCACGTGCGGATCGTCGATCAGCTCAGCGCCGGTGCCGGACTTCACGATGCGGCCGGCCTCCAGCAGATAGGCGTAGTCGCACAATTCCAGTGCCGCGAAGGCATTCTGCTCCACCAGCAGCACGGTGGTGCCGGCATCGCGGATGGAACCGATGATGGCGAACATCTGCTCCACGATGTTGGGCGCGAGCCCGAGCGAGGGCTCGTCGAACAGCACCAGCCGGGGGCGCGACATGAGCGCCCGGCCGATGGCCAGCATCTGCTGCTCGCCGCCGGAAAGGGTGCCCGCCATCTGCGCGCGCCGCTCGGCGAGGCGCGGGAAGGTGGCGTAGATGCGGGCGTAGTCGTCCCGGAGGGCGGCATCGCTCGGGCGCAGATAGGCGCCCATGGCGAGGTTGTCGGCGACGCTCATGTGCGGGAACACCCGCCGGCCTTCCGGGCAATGGGCAACGCCGAGGCGCAGCATGCGCTGCGGGCCGGCGCGGGTCACGTCGTCCCCCTCCAGCCGGATTGCGCCGCCGCGTGCCGGAACGAGGCCCGAGATGGAGCGCAGGGTGGTGGATTTGCCCGCCCCGTTGGCGCCCACCAGCGCGACGAGCTGGCCCTGGCCGACGGTGAGCGAGATGCCCTTCAGCGCCGCCACCTGCCCATAGCCGCAGACGAGATCGGAAATCTCAAGCATGGACCGGCTCCTTATGCTCCAGCTTGGCGGCGCTCTTGCCCAGATAGGCCTCGATCACCTTGGGATCGGCGCGGATCGCCGCCGGCGGGCCTTCCGCGATCAGGCGTCCGTAATTGAGGCAGACGATGCGGTCGGAGACTTCCATCACCATGGGCATGTCGTGTTCCACCAGCAGGATGGTGACGCCCTCGTCCCGCACCTTGCGGATGAGCCGCACGAAGCCCTGGGTCTCGGAGGCGTTCATGCCCGACACCGGCTCGTCCAGCAGCAGCATCTTCGGCTCCACCGCCAGCGCCAAAGCGAAGCCTACCAGGCGCTGCTCGCCGTAGGACAGCGATCCCGCCTTCTCGTCGGCGCGGGCGGCAAGGCCCACGAGGTCGAGGATGGCGTCGGCCCGCTCGCGCACCGCGGCTTCCGCGCGCCGGCCGCGCGGGGTGGGAAACAGGCGGTCGAGGAGCGCCACGTCGCCATGGCGGTTGAGGCCGATGAGCACGTTGTCGCGCACCGTGTCGTCGGCAAACACGCTGGTGCGCTGGAAGGTGCGGGCCAGGCCCAGCCGCGCGATCTCGTTGGGCCGGGTCTGGGAGAGGTCCTGCCCGCGAAACAGCACCCGGCCCTGGGTTGGCTTCAGGAAGCCGGTCATGATGTTGAAGGCGGTGGTCTTGCCGGCGCCATTGGGGCCGATGAGGCTCACGATCTCGCCTGCGTGCACGTCGAAATGCAGGTCGGCGATGGCGGTGAGGCCACCGAACCGCATGCCCACATGCTCCACATTGAGGATGGCCATGCCCGCAGGATGGCTCATGGGCGTGCTCTCACGCGTGCTCATGGGTTGGCTCCCGCTTTGGCGCTCTTTGCCGCGATCTTGGCCTCGGCGGCCGCAGGCCCGCGGCGGAGGGCGAGGCTCTCCAGAGCCGGCACGATGCCCCGCGGCATGAGGAACAGGATGGCGATGAGGATGGCGCCGTAGACGATCCATTGCGCTTCCGGCGCCATCACCGGCCGCAGCGCCACCGGCAGCAGGCCGAACAGGATGCCGCCCACCAGCGGGCCGGCCAGCGTGCCCTTGCCGCCCGACACCACCATGATGACCATGGTGACGGTGTAGGAGAACAGGAACACGTCGGGATCGATGATGCGGATGTAATGGGCATAGAGGCTGCCCGCCGCCCCGGCCATGGCGGCGGAGATGGTGGCGGCCACGGTGAGGGTGCGGGTGGCGTTGATGCCGAGGGAGAGCGCGAGGGATTCGTTCTCCTTCAGCCCGCGCATGGCCCGGCCGAAGCGCGAGGCCACCAGCCGGGCGATGACGAGGTAGCTCACCGCCGCCACCGCCAGCACCAGGTAGTAGTTCTGCATCTTGGAGCGCAGCGCCACGTCGCCGAGGCCGGGCACCGGCAGCACCATGTTGGGGATGGCGGTGAGGGCGAGCGGGCCCTGCGTCAGCTCCACCCAGTTCAGCGCCACCAGCCGCACCACCTCGGCGAACGAGATGGTGACGATGACGAAATAGGCTCCCCGCACCCGGAACGACAGCCGGCCGATGAGATAGCCGCACAGTCCCGTAAGGCCGACGGCCAGCACGAAGCCCATCAGCGGCGATCCGCCCTCGTGGGTCACCCGCAGGCCGAACGGCAGGCTCACGTCGAAGCCCAGCGCAGTAAGCGCGCTCACATAGGCGCCGATGCCGAAGAAGGCCACGTGCCCGAGGCTGAGCTGTCCGGTGAAGCCGAGCAGCAGGTTCAGGCTCATGGCGCAGATGGTGAGGATGCCCGTGATGATGAGGGCATTGAGCAGGTAGGGATCCTTCAGCCCGAGCGGAACCAGGGCGAAGACCACGAGGAAGAGGGGGGCGATGAAGCGCGTCATCCGATCCGCTCCGCGCGGGCGAACAGGCCGGTGGGCTTCACCAGCAGCACCGCGATGATGATGAGGAAGCCCATGGCGTCGCGATAGCCCGAGGAGATGTAGCCGGCGCCCAGCTCCTCGGCGAAGGCGAGGATGAAGCCGCCGATGGTCGCCCCGGAGATGGAGCCGAGCCCGCCGAGGATGACGATGGCGAAGGCCTTCACAGCCGCCAGCTCGCCCATCTGCGGGGTCACCACATAGACCGGCCCCAGGAGCGCCCCGGCCGCCGCCGCCAGCGCCGAGCCGATGGCGAAGGTGGCGGTGTAGATGAGGGAGACGTTCACTCCCATCAGCGCCGCAGTGTCGTGGTCCTGGAAGGTGGCGCGCATGGCGCGGCCGAGCTTGGTGCCGTTGATGGTGAAATAGGTGATGGCGATGAGGGCGACCGCCGCCGCCAGCACGAACAGGTTCACGTAGGACAAGGACACCGGCCCGATGACCAGCGGCTGTGCCGGGAACGGGGTCGGCACCGCCTTGGCGACGCCGCCGAAGATCCAAAGCGTGCCCGACTGCATGATGATGCCGGCGCCGATCATCACCAGCATGGTGGTGTCGATGTCGGAGCGGCGCAGCGGCCGCAGCAGCGTGAATTCGATGAAGGCCCCGAGCAGCAGGCCCGCCACCAGCGCCACAGGGAGCGCGACGAAGAAGTTGAGGCCCAGCGCCACCGCCGCCAGATACATGGCGTAGCCGCCAAAGGTGTAGAGCGCGCCGTGGGTGAAGTTCACCACGTTCATGATGCCGAAGATCAAGGTGAGGCCGATGCCCAGCAGCGCATAGGTGCCACCCAGCACTAGCGCGTTCAGGATGTGTTGCAGCAATTGGTCCATCTGGCCTGTCCGTCTGGCATTCGAGGCGGTGCGGCCTTGCGGGCCACGGAAGCGGGAAACCTAGAGAGGGGAACCGGGAGCGGGGTGAGGGAAGGTTTGCGATCAGGGCAGTTGACGGCACCCGATCCCCCACCCCGGCGCCCCCGCGCAAAGGCGGGGGAAGCGCCGGTCGAGGGCGGGCATCAGCCGCCGAGCTGAACCTGCTTCACCTTCCCGTCGGTGATCTCGATCAGGTACACGTTGGGCTTCGACTGGCCGCTCTCCTTGCCGGCCGGGCCGCTCTTGGCGAACTTGATGGGGCCGTTGAGGCCCACCATGTCGACCTTCCAGAAACCCTTCTGGATGGAGGCGGGATCGGTGCCGCCGCCGGCCGCGATGGCAGCCGCCACGGTGCGGATGCCGTCATAGCCGCGGAAGCTCTCGGTGGCGCCGGCAAACTCGAAGCCGCGCTTCTTCCACTCGCCGAGGAAATAGGCGGTGGCCTCGGGGTTCGGGGTCTTCTCCGGCCACCAGGGCAGGAAGGTGGTGAGGTGCATGGTGTTGTCGGCCGCAGGTCCCGCCTGGGCGATGATCTGGTCCGGGTTCTGCGAGCCGCCGGTGGTGATGACGCGCTTCTTCAGGCCGAGGGCGGCCATCTGCTTGAACAGCAGGGTCAGCTGGTCAACGGCGCTGGTCACCATGATGGTGTCGGCATCGGAGGCCTTCAGCTTGGAGAGCTGGGCGCTCATGTCCTGGGCCGACTGGTCCATGGTCTCGGTCAGGCCGACCTCCACGCCGTTGGCCTTCAGCATCTTGGAGAAGTCAGCCGCGGCGCCGCGACCCCAGTCATTGTTGATGACGAGGAAGTCCACCTTCTTCAGCCCGAGCTTCTTGGCGATGGGCTCGAACGCGTCGGCCTCCACCGAGGACGGCGGCGAGATGCGGAAGATGAAGGGATTGCCGGAGGTGGTGATCTTGCCGGAGGAGGAGGTCTCCACCAGCATGGGCACCTGGTATTCCTCCAGCTTCGGCATGGTGGCCAGCGTCAGGCTGGAGCCCCAGGAGCCCATCAGCACCGGCACCTTGTCGGAGGTGATGAGCTTTTCCGCCACCGAGGCAGCCTCGGTGGGGTTGCTCTTGTTGTCCTCGATGACGAGCTCGATCTTCTTGCCAAGCACGCCACCCTTCGCGTTGATCTCGTCGGCGGCGATCTTGGCGCCGTTCACCACATAGGTGCCGGAGGCCGCGAAGGCGCCGGTGAGGGGCTCGTTGACGCCGATCTTGATGGTGTCGGCGGCCATCGCCGTGCCGGCGAGGAGGCTGAAGGCGAGGGCCGCGAGTGTCGTCCTGCGCGAAATCATCATGATGGTCTCCAGTCTCATTGGGCAGTCAGGGTCAGGAAGCGGGGCGGATGCGGCGCCACAGGGCGCCGAGCCGTTGGGAAATCAGGGCTGTCAGCAGCTTGAGCGGGTTGAGGCCGGGGCCTGTCGCCGCCGGCGCCGGCGCGCCGGAAAGGCGGGCCTCAAGATTTGCGGCGAAATCGGCGATGAGCCGGCCCGCCACCTCGCGCACGAGGCCCGGCCGGCCGAACTGGGCGAGCGGGCCCTTCAGCGTGTAGCCCACGCTGAGCGCCACCCGGGCCGAGCCGGGTGTCGTCCCCGGCAGGACGCGATAGCGGATCTCGCCCTCGGTGCGCGAGCGGCCGTCCCCTCCGGCGCCGTGGATGGTGCCGCTGGAGGTGGCCTCGTCGCGGCGGATGCGCGCGGTGCCGCGGAAGGTGGTGCCGATGGGGCCGAGCTTCACCCGCATGCCGCCTTCCACCAGATCGGCGGCCGGCCTGGCGTCGATCACCGCGCCCGGCAGGCAGGCTGCCACGTCCTCGATCCTGCCGAAGAAGGCGAACACGTCGGCGGGTGGGAACGGTACCTCGAAGCCCTGCTCGAAACTGTTGGCGGGGATGAAGTTTTCGCCGACGGTGAGTGGAGCCGCAGCCGGCGCTGCGAGGGCGGCCACGGTCGCCAGTGGAACGGCGATTGCCGTCGCCCCGCCGGCCCGCGCGCCCACCGGCCCGAGCCGCCGTTCGGCCGTAAGCGGGCCGATGCCCTGCGCCCGCCGCGCGGCGATGACCGAGGCCACCGCCTTGACGATGCCGGCATAACCCGTGCAGCGGCACAGGTTGCCCGCAAGACCGAGGCGGATGCGCGCCTCGTCCGCTTCCGGCAGGCGCAGCACCAGGTCGCGGGCCGAGACCAGCATGCCCGGCGTGCAGAAGCCGCATTGCAGGGCGTGCTCACGATTGAAGGCGGCGCGCAGCTCTGCGGTCACCGCGTCATCGTCGAGCCCCTCGATGGTGACCACGTCCGCGCCCTGGCAGGCGGCGGCAAACGAGATGCAGGCGCGGGCCGGCTCGCCGTCCACCAGGATGGTGCAGGCGCCGCAAACCCCATGCTCGCAGCCAATGTGGGTGCCGGTGAGGTTCAGCGTATCCCGCACCAGATCAGCGAGATTGGTGCGCGCTTCCGCCGTCGCAGCGACGGAGCGGCCGTTGAGGGTGAGGGTGATCATGGGCGAGGCGCCAAGGGCTGTGCCTTCCGGCCGGGGCAGGGCGTTCATGCGGCGCTCCGCGTCTCGGTGAAGAGGTTCGCCGCCTGCGCAGCGGCGCGGCGCAGCACCTCCACATGCACGTGGCGGTCGACCGCATCGTCCATGCCGGCGGCGGTGAGGGCGGCGTCGGCGGCGGCTGCGTCGAAGCGGGCGGCAAAACCGGCATCGATGCGGCCGCCAAAGAGGAAGCCGGCATCGGGGAAGACGAGGGGCGGGGCGTCGATGGCGCCCATCAGCGCGCGACAGGTTCCCGCTGCCGGGTCCACCAGCACGGCGCCGATGGCGTGGGCGAACTCGCCCACCTTCCGGCAGTGCTTCACATAGCCGAAGCGCGCGGAGGCGGGCACCTTGGGCACCCGCACGGCGACGAGGATTTCCCCGGCCGCCAGTGCGGTCGAAAGAGCGCCCGTGAAAAACTGCGCCAGGGTGAGGCGCCGGGTGCCGGCAGGGCCGGCGATCTCCACTTCGGCGCCGAGGGCGGACAGGGCATTCACCCAGTCGGCTGCGGGGTCGGCATGGGCAAGGCTTCCGCCCATGGTGCCGCGATTGCGCACCGCGCGATAGGCGATGCCGCCCGCCACCCGGCGCAGGATGTGCGCGCCCACATCCGGCACGCGCCCGTCTTCCACGTCCGCATGGGTGACGAGGGCGCCATAGACCATGTGGCCCGGCTCCTCGCGCACCGTGCGCAAGGCCTCGATGCCGGTGAGGTCCACGATCAGATCGGGCGCGGCGAGGCGCAGGTTCAGCATGGGGCCGAGGGACTGAGAGCCGGCCATGGCCTTCGCCCCGTCGCCGCCGGTGGCGAGGAGAGCCGTGGCACCGGCGATGTCGCGCGGACGTTCCAGGCGGAAGGGCGCGGGCTTCATGCGGCGCTCCTGCCGTTGGCGCGGGCCGCAAGCACGCTCTCGACGATGCGGCGCGGGGTGACGGGCGCGCGCAGCATCTCGCTTCCCAGCGGGCGCAGCGCGTCGTTGATGGCGTTGGCGATGGCCGCCGGCGGCGCGATGGCACCGCCTTCGCCGATGCCCTTCACGCCGAATGTCGTGTAGGGCGAGGGCGTTGCCATATGATCGATGAAGGGCAGGGGCACTTCCGGCGCGCCGGGCAGCAGATAGTCCGCCAGCGTCGATGCGAGCGGCTGGCCGGAGCTGTCGAACGGCATTTCCTCGTAAAGCGCCGTGCCGATGCCCTGCGCGAGGCCGCCGAGGATCTGCCCGTCCACCACCATGGGGTTCACCAGCGTGCCGCCATCTTCCACGATGACGTAGTCGAGGATCTCCACCTCGCCCAGCTCCGGATCCACCGCCACCACCACCGCATGGGCGGCATAGCTGAAGGTGCCACTGTCGCGCTGCGGCTTGTAGCCGGCGGTCACTTCCAGCCCGTGGGGATCCACGTCCGCCGGCAGGTCCTGCGGGCGGCGGTACCAGGTATGGGCGATCTGGCTGATGGTCACATCGCCCGCCGGGCCGACCACGCGCCCGTTTTCGAGACGCACCTGATCCACGGGCGCCTGCAGCATGTGGGCGCCGATGCGCCGGACACGCTCGGCGAGTTCCGTGCAGGCGGTGGCCACCGCCCCGCCCGCCATCACCATCACCCGCGAGCCCCAGCTTCCCGTGGAATAGGGAGTCATGGCGGTGTCGCCGTGCACCAGCCGGGTGCGGGCGACGGGAATGCCGAGGATTTCGTGCGCCACCTGGGCCAGCGTGGTCTCCAGCCCCTGGCCGTGGGAATGGGCGCCGATGCGCAGTTCCAGCCCGCCGTCGGGGGTGAGGCGTGCGCCGGCCTGCTCGTGGCCGGGCACCATGGGAATGCCCCAACCGGAATAGACCGAGGTGCCGTGCGCCGCCTGCTCGCAATAGATGGAGAGGCCGAGGCCGATGCGCCGGCCATCCGCCTCGCCCGCCGTCTGGCGCGCGCGCACCGCCTCCACCTGGATGGCATCGAGGGCACGATGGAGCGCCTGCGGATAATCGCCGCTGTCGAAATGCTTGTTGGTGATGTTGTCGAACGGCATCTGCTCGGGCCGCACCAGGTTCTTCAGCCGCACCACTTCGGGGGCAAGGCCCAGCTCCGCAGCCAGCGCATCCAGCGCCACTTCCAGCGCGAAGCACACGCCGGTGCGCGCCACGCCGCGATAGGGCAGGATCGGGCACTTGTTGGTGGCCACCGACCAGGTGCGGCAGCGGTAGGCGGGAAAGTCGTAGGGGCCGGGCAGGATGCTCGCCACCTGCGCGGCCTCAAGGCACGCGGAGAAGGGATAGGCGGAATAGGCGCCGCTATCCACGCTCGCCTCACAGTCGATGCCGCGCAACGTCCCGTCGCGCTCGGCATAAAGCGTGATCTCGTAGTGGTGTTCGCGGCAATTGGCGTTGGCGGTGAGGTGTTCGCGCCGGTCTTCCAGCCAGCGCACCGGGCGGCGCAGTTTCTGCGCCAGCCAGCCCAGGCAGACCTCCTCCGCCAGCAGGATGGCCTTGTAGCCGAAGCCACCGCCCACATCCGGGGAGATGATGCGGATCTGGCCTTCTTCCATCGAGAGGCATTCGGAGAGGCCTGAGCGCACGATGTGCGGCATCTGGCTGGCGGTGTGCACCACCAGCTGGTCGCTGCGGTGGTCGAAATGGATGATGGCGCCGCGCCCCTCGATGGGGGCCATGCATTGGCGCGCGGTGGAAATGGTGCGCGAGACCTTCACCGGCGCGTCGAAGGCGGCCTCGATATTGATGTTCACGAGGCTTTCGAGGAAGACGTTGTCGCCCCAATGCTCGTGCACGAGGGGGGCGCCGGGCTTGCGCGCCTCCAGCATGTTGTGGAGGGCGGGCAGCTCCTCGAGATCCAGCTCCACGCGGGCGGCCATGTCCTCGGCCTCGGCGCGGGTGTCGGCGACGCATATGGCGATCAATTCGCCCACCTGCCGCACCTTGCCGAGGGCCAACACCGGCTGTTCGGACACCTTGAAGCCCGGCAGGCCGGAGACGGCGCGGATGGGCTTCACCCCGTCGAGATCGGCGGCGGTGAAGACGCGGCCCTTCAGGTCGTCCGGCACGTGGATGGCGCGGATGCGGGCATGGGCCAAAGGGCTGCGGACGAAGGCCACGTCCTGCATGCCGGTCATGCGGATATCGGCGATAAACTGGCCGCGCCCGCGCATCAGCCGGTCGTCTTCCTTGCGGGGAAGACGGGCGCCGACGCCTTCGTGCATCTGGGTCTCACTCATGCGGCGGCTCCCGGCATCAGGTCGAGGGCGGCGCGCACCAGCTGGCCGTCGGGGCGGCGCAATTCGTCGAGGATGGAGAAGTGGTTGGCGCCGGCGATGGGCAGCAGCGCTCCTGGCGCATGGGCCGCCGTCCGCCGGGCGGCAAGCGCACGGGAGTCTTGCACCAGCGCCGGCAGTTCCGCCGTGCCGTAGGCGATGGCCAGCGGCTTTTGCGACGGCGCATGGCGCAGCGGCGACAAGGTCGCGATTTCCGCATCCGACAGGTCGAGCGGACCATTCAGGAAGGTGTCGCGGATCGGCGCCAGCTCATAGACGCCGGACACCGCGAGGCCGGCGGTGACGGCCGGATGGTCCAGCTGCATCACCGCGAGCTGCGCGCCGGCCGACCAGCCGGAGATCACCAGCGGCCCGGTGATGCCATAGGCCGCGCCATCGCGGGCAATCAGATTCAGCGCCGCGCCGATCTCCGCCACGATCTGGCCGAGGCGCGCCTCGGGTGCCAGCGTGTAGCCGGGCATGGCCACCGACCAGCCGTGGGCGAGAGGCCCCTGCGCATAATGAGCGAAGGCCTCGCGGGTGTTGCGCTGCCAATATCCACCATGGATGAAAACGAGGCACGGCGCGCCCGCCCGGCCGGGATAAAGGTCGAGCTTCTGTCGCGCGCCGTCGCCATAGGGGATGTCGAGATGGGCGCGCGCCGTGGCGCGAAATTCCGCCGCCGCGAGGTCGCGCGCCGCCACCCACGCCGCGCTGTCGGGCACCGCGGCGTTGTTATTGTAGGCGGCATCCCGCTCGGCCTGGGACAGGGTATCCCAGATCGCCTGCGGGGCCGGAGCGGCGGCCGCGCTCACGCCGCCACCGCCTGGGGCAGGATGGGGGCCCTGGCATCGAAACGCTTGCCGGCGCGCAGGCAGAAGGCGGGGGTGAGCAGCCGCTCGGCGATCACCTTGGTGTCCTCGTTGTCGCGCAGCAGGAAGCGGCCGCGATGGTCGTCCAGCACCGAGACATCGGCGGCATAGCCCACCTTCAGCGCGCCGATGCGATCGGTGAGGCCGATCATCTTCGCCGGGTTGCTGGTGACCATGGGCACCACGTCGGCGAGCGACAGGCCGAGGGCCATCATGGAGCTCATGGCCTGGGTCAGGCTGAAGCGGGCCTGGCCCTTGAAGGGGTGGTTCTCGTCGTCATAGTGCTCCGCCGGGGTGCCGGCGGGGGGCGGCACATGGGTGTTGTAGCCATGCATGTCCGCACCCAGCGTGTGGGGCACGACGCCGGCGGAAATGGCTTTTTTCGCAAGGCGGTAGGAGAAGTGGCTGCCGTGGCCCACATCCACCTTCAGGCCGCGGTCGAGGGCGGCGCGGATGACGTGGTGGACCTCGCCCTGCTGGTTCACGAAGCCGCCGGGATGGCGGGTGAAGGGGTGGGCCAGCACGTCGCCTTCCTTCAGCAGCGGGATGACGCGCTCCAGGATGGTGTCGGCGTCCTCGCCGTTGGCGCCGCTCTCGGGCAGGCCCCACAGGGTGCCGAAATGCACATAGAGCGGGAGTTCGGCACGGCGGGCGATCTCCGCTGCCATCTCCATCACCCTGATGCCCCAGCGGGCGAAGCCGCCGATTTCCGCATGGCCCTTGATGCCGCGCACCAGGTCGCGGTTGGCGATGGCCGAGCGCACGGTGGCGTCGATATCGACACATTCGGGGCTGTACAGGTTCGGGTAGTAATGGCCCTCGAGCCCGCCCACCAGATAGGCCGAGAGGAAGGCGTAGATCCGGGTATCGGAAGGTTCGGCGATGAACTTCCGGAACCCCGGCAGGGTCATGCAGGAGGGGCCGCCCTGGTCGATGACGGTGGTGACGCCGGAGTCGACCCCCACCATATCCGGGTTCAGGCCGAAGCGGCCGGTGACGTACTGGTAGACGTGGCCATGGGTGTCGATCATGCCCGGCAGCACCAGCTTGCCGGAGACATCGATGACCTCGGCCGCGCCCGACGGCAGGATGGTGGGTTCCACCGCCGCGATGCGACCATCGCGGATCGCCACGTCAAAGGTGCCGTCGATGCCGGAGGCAGGGCAGATGACGTGTCCGCCCTTGAGGAGGATATCGTAGCCCGCGGGGTCAGCCATCTGGATCTCCGTCCATGTCTGCGCGACTGGCGCGCTGCATTGAAAAAGCGAAGTATGCTTCGTATTTTGGTTATGCATGCCGTATGCCAGAGTTTGATCTGGATCAAAAATGCGACCGGCAGGGGTGCCTGAGGGGAATGTGGCTGTGACGAAATCTCAAGCAAACTCAGATGCCTACAAGGCGGGGCCGGAGAGCCACTCGGACGGGGGGTGGCCGCTGTCGGACCGGCCCGGCTTCCTCGCCCGGCGGGTGCACCAGATCCATGTCAGCCTGTTTTCTGAGCTGTGTGCCCCATTTGGTGTGACGCCGGTGCAGTACAGCCTTTTGTCCGCTTTGGCGGGGCGGGAGTCGGCGGACCAGACCACCCTCTCGCGCATCGTCGCGCTGGATCGCACCACCACCACCGGCGCCCTCAAACGCCTTGAGGCGCGTGGCCTGGTGCGCCGCGGAACCTCGGCCACCGACCGCCGCTCCCAGAGCTGCGCGCTGACCCCGGAGGGGCGGCGCCTGCTGGAGGAGATGGAAGCCCTGGCCCGAAAGGCTCACGCCGCCACCGTCGACATGCTCAGCCCAGAGGAGCGGACTCAATTCATTGAGATCATGAAGAAAATCGTTGCAGCGCACGGCGGGCGGCAGACGTCTTTCGATCTGCTCTAATTATGGGCAGGTCCCTGTCCATGGAACAGGCGCCCAAAGGGTGGGCAGTCGCCGGCCGGCCCGCGCTCGGGGCCTCAGAAGGCCGGCAGGCCGTCAAAGACCAGCTTTAGGCCCACCGCCGCAAGGATGAGGTAGATGATGCCGAAGAAGCGGTCGGCCGGCACCCGCCGCACCAGCTGCACGCCGGCAAAGGTGGCGATGATCGCCACCGGCAGCAGAACCGCCGAGGTGGCCAGGTTCGCCCCGGTGATCTGGCCGAGGGCGAGGAAGAACGGCACCTTCACCCAATTGACCACCGAGAAGAAGGCGGCGGTGGTGGCCGCGAACTGCTCGGGCGCGAGGCGGGGCCGGCGCAGCAGGTAGATCATCATGGGCGGGCCGCCGGCATTGGCGATCATGCTGACGAAGCCCGCCACCGCGCTCCACAGGGCCGCCGAGCCCGGCCCGGCTTCGCCCGCCGGGCGCTTGCGCCGCTTCGACACGGCATGGCGGGCGGCCTCGGCGATGGAGAGCAGCCCGATGCCCAGCGCCACCGCCTGGTCGGAAACGGACGCCGCCAAAAGGTAGCCGATGACGATGCCCACCACCGCGGCCGGCAGGGTGCGGCGCAGCTCGGCGACGCTCCAGCGCCGCCAATAGGCATAAAGGCTCACCACGTCCTGCACGATGAGCACCGGCAGAAGGATGGCGGCGGCCTGAATCGGCGACATGGCCAGCGCCAGGATGGGCTGGGCGAGCACCGACAGGCCGGTGAAGCCCCCCTTCGACATGCCCACGAGGATGGTCGCCGGCACCGCCGCCGCATAGAACACCGGATCGACGATCACGCCCGCTCTCCCGCTGAGGCGGGGAGGGATAGACCCCTCCGGCCGTTTCCGCCAGAGCGCGGCGGCCGCAAGCGGTGGGGCTCCGGGCCGACGCTGGCTCAGCCTGAAGGTCTGCTGCTTCGACCGGGCACGGTGGGACCCTCCTCCCGCCCGAAGCCAGATGTTTCCGGCTTTGGTCCTTGGGAACTGAACTTGCGCGCCGGGGGGCGGCCTGGTGCTGTGCACAAGCAGGGACACACCCGCCCTCCCGCCGGTTTTCTTCGGCGCGGGACGCTCATATGATTGCGCACCATCTCCCGCGATCCGCGCCATGCCCTCTTTCCTGATGGACCGACTGGTGAAGCCCGCTGCCCTTGCCTTGAGCATCGCCGGCCTGCCGCTGGCGGCCGATGCCCGCACCGACCGTCCGGCCCTGTTCGTGGACGTGGCCACGCTGGTGCCGGACGCCGTGTTCGACGTGCGTTATTTCAGCTCGGACAATTTCGTCGGCACGCGGGTGGACGGCTACGGCGCCGCGCGCTGCTTCCTCACCCGCCCGGCCGCCGAAGCGCTGGCCGCCGTGGCGGCGGAGGCGAAGGCCGCCGGGCTTGGCCTGCGCCTGTTCGATTGCTACCGCCCCGCCCGCGCGGTGGCGCACTTTGCCCGCTGGGCCAGCGATCTCGCCGACACCCGCACCAAGGCCGCCTTCTATCCCGACGTGGATAAGAAGGACCTGTTCGCCGAAGGCTATATCGCCGCCCGCTCCGGCCACTCGCGCGGCTCGACCCTGGACCTGACCCTGTTCGATCGCGCCACCGGGGCCGATCTCGACATGGGGACCCCCTTCGACCTGTTCAGCCCGCGCTCGTGGCCGGGCTCGGATGCGGTGACGAGGGCGCAGAAGGCCAATCGCGACCGGCTCGCCGGCTTCATGGCGCGGCACGGCTTCCAGCCGTTCGACAAGGAATGGTGGCACTTCACCCTGAAGGCCGAGCCCTTCCCCGACACCTATTTCGATTTCCCCATCGAATAGGCGGGCGGCGCGGCGCTCACGCCAATGGCCCGTGAGCTTTGCTCATGGACCATTGGTCAAGCCCGCGCGGCGCTTGAGCGTAGCCACTCGGCATCGGTCAACGACCGATGCCGATGGTTTTAGTTCGGGGAGATTTCCTCCACCTTCAGCCGGCGGCCCTGGGCGTCGAAGAAATCGCCCTGGTTGATCACCAGCCGGTCGGCCTCGATGCGCCCTTCCAGCGCCCGCAGGCGCCCGCGCGCCTCGCCGTTCTCCAGCGGGCCGTCGGCGTCCGTCTGGGCGAAGAAGGCGGCGCCGTCCCAGGCCTGCCGGGCACCGGCGAACAAAGCGGCCACCTCGGCCCAGCTCACCTCGTCGCCGACGATGTTGAGAAAGGTGGAGGCGAGCGGAAGCACCTGCGGCTCCTCGATGCGCACCAGCACCACCAGCGCGGTGAAGCTGCCGTTCTCGCCATAGGTGGCCGACAGCCAGCGGTCGAAATCGGTGGCCTTGGCCTTCGTCTTGCCGGTCTTCATCTTGGCGGTCTTTATCTTGGCAGTGCTTGTCTTGGGTTTGGCCGCACGCTCAGAAATCCACCAGGGGCGTGTCGCTCAGATAGTGCTCGAACAGGTACCAGAAGGGGCTCTGCCGGGTCTGAAGGTACCAGTCCTCGAAGGCGGCGAGGGCTGTTTCGGGCGCGCCGCCGGCGTCCGCCTCGCTGAGGGCCAGGGCGACGGCGGCGAAGCGGTCGAGCACCTCGGTGCGGGCGTCGCTGTCGGAGGTCCAGCCGAGCCGGGTGCGCAGCAGCGCCTGCCCGGCGGCCACCGCCATCTCGGCATCCTCCGTTGCGTCCACCGCGGCGACAAGCGCTGCCATCAGGTCGGCGCGCCGCCAGGCATGGGCGCGGGCGGCGGCAAGCTGCTCGATGCGCAGGGCGGCTTCGCGGCGGAAGTCGGTCTCGGCCACGTCGGCGGCGTGCTTGGCCGCATCGAGGCGGGCGAGGAACACCATGCGGGCTGGGGAAGGCGGGGCAGGGGAAGGCGGGGCAGGAGCCGCCGCCTCGGGCGCCAGTGGTTCGGGCTCCGGGATCATGGCGTCTTTCCCACGGCTTTTGGCGGATCTGGCGGAAGAGAGTGGGAGTCGAACCCACCAAGGACCGGCTCGCGGCCCCTCCCGGATTTGAAGTCCGGACGCCCCACCAGGGACGCTTCTCTTCCCCGCGCTGGCGGCGCCGGCGAATCGCTTGCCCGCGCATCATTTCCCGAGCCGGCGAACAGGTCCAGCCGGAACGGGTTGACGCGGCGCAGATCGCCCCGGCGCAGGGTGACGCCGTGGCGGTCGAAGAAATCGAGGATCTGGATCGCTACCTTGCGCCCGTTGGAGACCTCGTCGCGGAACTGGGCGGCGGTGAACTCGTCCTTCATGCGCGGGCCGGACAGGCGGGCGAGGATCGTCACCATCTCCGCCACGACCGGGCGAAGGAAGAAATGGTCGTGGGCCACCTCGTCCACCCGCCCGGTGCGGCCGGCAAGCTTCATGAGGCGCCGCACCTCCGGCTCGGCCACGCCCAGCATGCCGGCAAGGTCCCGCACCCGCGGCGGGCGGAAGCGCTCGGTGCCGCCGATGAGCGGGGCGATACGGCTCCACAGGGCCTCGTCGGCGGTGGACAGGCGCACCTCGAAGCCGGCCCGGCGCACCCAGGCGCCCTCGCGCTTCACCGTGTCGCCCAGGCTTTCCAGGGCGGCGAGGAAGGCCGGCGCGGGCAGGCGCGGCACCAGCAGCAGACGCAGCCGCTCGCGGCCCATGCCCGGCAGGTCCGGATTTTCGGCGTGGAAGGCCTCCAGCGCTGCCAGCAGATGTCGGGTGAACCCGGCGAAGCGGTCGGCGGCGACGGCGAGGGTCGCCTCGCCGGCCGCAAGCCGCACGATGCCGACGCGGGCAACGAGCGCCTCGGTCTCCTCGGCGGTGAGGATGTGGTCGCGGGCGAAGGCGGAGAGGTCGGTGAAATAGGGCTCGATGGCCAGCAGGGCCGCAAGCGCCGGGGCGGGATCGCGTTGGGCGAGGGCGTCGAGCTGCGCCAGCCGCTCGGGGGTGCGGCGCTTGCGCTTGGGGCCGCGCAGGTCGAGGAAGCGCCCGCCGCCGATGGTGCGCTGGGCCGAGGTGTCACGGATCACGAAGCGGTCGCCCACTGCCGCCGCGATGGGGGCTTCCAGCACCAGCTGCACCTTGGCCGACGCGCCGGGGGCGATGGGATCTCCCAGCAGCACCAGCCGCGCCCCCACCTCCCGCGCCGCATGGTGCAGGCGCACCGGCAGCCATTGGGCGATGGGGCGCTTCTCGCTCGCCAGAACGGCGAGCTCGGCGTCGATATGGTCGCAAGGCGCGTGCAGCGCCGGGTCGAGCACCACGTCGCCGCGGGCGATGGCGCTTTTGCTGATGTCCTCGCCGGCAAGGTTGAGGCCGCAGCGGTCGCCGGCGACGCCTTCCTCCGCCACCCGGTCCTGCGCCCGGATCGAGCGCACGCGGGCGGCAAGGCCGGACGGGCTGACCACCACCTTATCGCCGACGCGCACGGTTCCGGACAGGACCGTTCCGGTCACCACCGTTCCCGCCCCGGCGAGGGTGAAGCTGCGGTCCACCGCGAGGCGGAAGCGTCCGCCCGCCGCCCGCTGCCCGATCTGCCGCGCCGCTGCCGCAAGGGCATCGCGCAGCGCCGCGATGCCTTCGCCTGTGGGCGCGGACACCGCATGGATGGGGGCGCCGGCAAGGGCGGTGGGGGCGAGGAGGGCGGTGATCTCCGCTTCGACAGCAGCGCGGCGCCCGGCGTCCACAAGGTCGGCCTTGGTGAGGGCGACGATGCCTTGCGAGATGCCGAGGAGGTCGAGGATGGCGAGGTGCTCGCGGGTCTGGGGCATCACCCCATCGTCCGCGGCCACCACCAGCAGGGCGAAATCGATGCCGCTGGCCCCCGACAGCATGGTGTGCACGAACTTCTCGTGCCCCGGCACGTCCACGAAGCCCAGCACCAGAGGGGGGGCTTCCTCGCCATGCGCCTGGGCTTCGCCCACCCCCTCCACGGGCAGGTAGGCGAAGCCGAGGTCAATGGAGATGCCCCGCGCCTTCTCCTCCTTCAGCCGGTCGGTATCGACACCGGTGAGCGCACGGACCAGCGTGGTCTTGCCATGGTCGATATGTCCGGCCGTGCCGATGATCACGTCAGGGCAGCTCCCCCAGTGGAATGGCGGCGCGGCGCTGGGCGGCGGCTTCCTCCTCCGGCGTCAGGCTGGCGCGCACGGCATCGAAGAAGCGCTCCGCCAGCGCGCTCTTGCCGGCGCGGGCCCGCAGCAGCCAGGCGAAGGCGGCGACGCTGTCGCGCGCCACGCCCGCGCCCATGTGGCAGGCCGCGCCGAGCATGGCCTGCCCGTCGGCATCGCCGGCCTCGGCGCCTTTGCGCCACCAGCGGGCGGCTTCCACCGCATCGCGTTCCATGCCGAGGGCATTGTGGGCGATCATGCCGAGCCGCGTCATGGACGAGGCGATGCCCTGGTCCGCGGCGGCCAGCGCCCAGCGCCGGGCCTCCACGGGATCGGAGGGGATGACCTCGCCCTCCAGCAGCATCCAGCTCAGCATGTCCTGGGCCGGGCCGTCGCCGTCCTCGGCGGCGGCGAGGTAGAGCGCGGCGGCCTTGGCATAGTCCTGGGCCACGCCGGCGCCTTTGAAGTAGAGGGTGGCCAGGTTGCGCCGGCCCACCGGGTCGCCGCCCTCGGCGGACAGTTCCAGCCAGCGGCGGGCAAGGTCCAGATCCTTGTCCACGCCCAGCCCGTCGATGAAGCAGGCGCCGATATTGTTCTGCGCCCGGGCGTTGCCGGTGCGGGCCAGGGGCTCCCAGATGGACAGGGCTGTTTCGTATTCCCCGGCGGAGGCGGCGGCGAGGGCGGCCGCCATCTGTGCCTCCGGCGTGCGGGTGTCCTCGGGTTCGGGCTCCGGTTCCGGTTCCGGCTCGGGTTCCGGCAAAGGCTCGACCGGCAGGGGCTCGGCTTCCGCCGCCTTCAGGGGCGGCGAATCAAACGGCGGCTCGTTGGCGAAGGTCTCCGCCACCAGCAGGCGCTCGAACTCCACCTCGTCGAAGGCAGGTTCCGTCCGCGCCGGCGCCTCGGGCTCCCGCGCGGCCGGCGGGGCGGCGGCGGGGGCCTCCCAGTCGGGGACTTGGCGGTGTGGGATTTCCCGGGTCGGGGCCTCGCGGGCCGGTGCCTGCGGCGGCACGGGCGCGACCTCCTGCTCAAGGCGCGGGCGCTCGTCGAGCCGGGGCCGGCGGTGGATCGGGCTCTCCGGCTCGGACGCGGGGCTCGCGGCGCGGCTGCCCGACAGGCCGGAGGCGATGTCGCTCAGGAGGGCGTCGAGGTCGTCCGCCTCCGTCGTCTCGGGGCGCTCCTCGGTGGGGCGCTGGGGGCGTTGCGGGAAGGGGCGCACGCGCGGCGGATCTTCGGCACCTGGCGTCTCGCCCGGACCCCCCTTGCCCTTCAGTCGGTCAAGCCAGCTCATGAGCCCCCTCCAAAGCGGTCACGGACGCGAGAAACGCCGCTTCGTCTTCAAGGCATCTCAAATCGAGCACAAGAGCGTTATCGTCAATCCGTCCGATGACCGGAACCGGAAGTCGGCGCAGCCCATCGGCCAGCCGGTTGAGCGCGCCGCCGCTGCCGTCGCGGCTGGCAATGGCAAGGCCGACGCCCTCCAGTGTCTCCAGCGGCAGGGCGCCGGAGCCGATCTGGCTGCGGCATGCCGTTGCGTCAATTGTGAAGGCGGGTCCAAGGATCGCGGCGAGGATGGGCTTCAGTCGCGCGGCCTGGGCGGCCATGTCCTCCGGCCGGCGAGTGAGGTAGCGCAGGGTGGGCAGGCGCGCGGCGAGGCGGTCCGGGTCGCGGTACAGGCGCAGCGTCGCCTCGACGGCGGCGAGGCGCACCTTGTCCAGCCGCAGCGCCCGCTTCATGGGGTTCTTGTTGATTCGGGCGATGAGGTCGCGCCGGCCCACGATGAAACCGGCCTGCGGGCCGCCCAGCAGCTTGTCGCCGGAGAAGGTGACCACGTCGGCTCCCTCGGCCACCGCCTCCCGCACGGTCGGCTCGTGGACGAGGCCGTAGCGGGCCAGATCCGCCAGCGTGCCGGAGCCCAGATCATTGACGAGGGGCACCCCGCCGGCCTGCGCGATCTCAGCCAGCTCGCGGGGCGAGACCTCCTTGGTGAAGCCCTCGATGCGGTAGTTGGAGGTATGCACCTTCAGGATCACCCCGGTCTCGGGGCGGATGGCGTCGCGATAATCGCGGGCATGGGTGCGGTTGGTGGTGCCCACCTCGTCCAGCTCGGCGCCGGCCCGGCGCATGATCTCCGGCATGCGGAAGGCACCGCCGATCTCGATCAGCTCGCCGCGCGAGACGATGGCCGGCTTGCCCTGCGACAGGGTGTTCAGCACCAGGAGCACGGCGGCGGCATTGTTGTTGACGAGGGTGGCGTCCTCCGCCCCGGTCAGCTCGCAGACGAGGCCGCGCACATGGTCGTCGCGCTCGCCGCGTTTGCCGCCGTCGAGGTCGTATTCCAGCGCGACCGCGCTTCGCATGGCCCGCACCGCCGCTTCCACCGCCTCTTCCGCGAAGATGGCGCGGCCGAGATTGGTGTGCAGCACGGTGCCGGTGAGGTTGAACACCGGACGGAGGCTGGGGGCCGCCGCCGCATCCAGCCGGGCGAGGGCGCTGGCCGCGATCTCCTCGGGCGTCGCCGCACCGCCGGCACCGGCGCGCAGGGCGGCGCGGCGTTCGTCGAGGGCGGTGCGCACGGCCGCGGTGGTCGCCTGCCGGCCGTGGCGCTCGGTGGCGGCGCGGGCCAGCTCAACCTTCAGTACGGCATCGACGGAGGGCAGCACCCGCAGCGGGGCGACCGGGGGTGGGGCGGCGGGGAATGATGCAGGATGTGCGGACATGGCGCCCCCTCAATAGCCCAGCAGGAAGGGGTTGAAGGTGGCGCGCCGGTAGGGCCCCTCCTTCTGCTTGAGGTCGAGGCCGAGGCTGGCCACGTCGTCGGCGACGGGATCGAGATCGGGGTCCTTCGCGAGATAGAGCACCTTGGCGTAGGAATGGCAGGCGTCGCAGGTCTCGGCCTTGATGGCGCCCGGCGCGCTTCCCCGGCCGCCCTCCACCTCCTGATAGGCGATGCCGCCGGTGGAGCCACAGGCGGTGCAGCGCACACGCACGAAGTTCCACCACGTGCCGCACAGGGCGCAGGCGCAGTAGCGCGCGCCGGCGGCCGCCGGCCAATCCACCACCACGCTCGCCACCGGCGGCCCGCCGCAGGCCGGGCAGACCCCGTCGCCCACCGGCACGAGGCGCGAGGCATCGAGCACCGAGGCGAGGCGGGCGAAATGCACCTGGAGCGCCGCCGCCACATAAAGATGCTCGGCCAGCGCCTCCACCGGAATGGAATCGGCCAGCACGTTGCGGATCATCTCGCCGCGTTCCGCCTCCGAGGCTGCCAGCATGTGGGCGAGGGCGGCCTCGGCCGGCTCTGGCTTCTCGATGGCGCGGGCCTGGGACAGCAGCCGGTCGAAGAGGGATTCGAACGCCGGGTCCGAGGTGAAGTGGCTGCGGTCCAGCGGCGGCATCTCGTGGGTCCGGGCGCGCTCCACCGCCTCGGCATCGGGCGGCTCGGGCGCGGGGGCGCGTTCCGCCGCCACGTGCTGGGCGCGGGCGATATGGGCCAGGAACGAGAGGTAGGGGCCGAGCGGATGGCCCTGGGCCAGGCGCGCGAAGCGCTCGGCGCGGCGCGCGAACAGGGTGGCCGGGTCCGGCAGATGGGCGAAGGCCGGCGCAGTGACCCCTTCCAGCACCGAAGGGTCGGGAAAGACGGAGCCCGGAGGGCTCGAGAACGGACCTGACGAACGCGCCATTTAAACCTCACGAACCTCACGGGTCACGTGCAAGGGCGTTTTTGCAAGAAGCGTTTTTGCAAGAGCGTTTGCGAGCGCAGTGGATACCGGTTCGCGTGCAGAAAACGCGTTAAAACACCCTGCCGCCCCGGCCGCGCGACACCGCAGCCGGGCGAACAGTATACGCCTGCCCTCATTCCGCGGGAGTCCCCCGCGTGCCGGTGGGCTGCGACGGCTTGCGGGAGACCAGCTCGCGCAGCCATTTGCGGTGGTGCCGCCACGCCCAGCCGCCGGTCACCTGTCCGCGCGTCATGGCGCTGATGGTGCCCTTCACCCAGATGGCGGCATAGACGTGGACGATCCACACGCAGATGATCGCCACCGCCGCCACCGAATGCACCAGCAGGGCCACGCGCTGCTGCGGGATGCTGGTGAAGGTGGAGAAATAGGCGTTCCAGATCACAACGCCCGAGGCGATCAGCACCACGATCAGGAACGACATGCCCCAGAACACCATCTTCTGGCCAGCATTGTACTTGCCCAGCTCCGGCAGCTTCTCCTCGTGGCCGGCGATGACATCGCGGATGCGGCGCAGCCAGGTGCCGTCCTCGCTCTTCCACAAATTGGCCTTCCAGAAGCGGAAGAACAGGCCGAAGAACGAGAAGAACAGCACCACCCCGATCCAGGGGTGGAGGGTGCGCGTCATCTGCCCCCCGCCGAACAGGCCGGTGAGGAAGAACAGGCTGGGATGAAACAAGGCCAGGCCCGAGAGCGCCAGCAGGATCAGGCTGATGGCCGTGACCCAGTGGTTGATGCGGGCGCCCGCCGTGTAGCGGTCCACCTGCACCGGGTGGCCGGGATGGACCGCGTCGCCGGATTCAACGTCATAAGGCTGGCTCATGAGCGGCCTCCATGGGCGGGTTCGCCGCCGGGAAGCTGGCCTTGCGCGAGCTTCTCGGCGTTGGCCTCGTCTTCCGCCGTCACCTTGTTGGCGCCCGCCACCAGATAGTGCAGGGCGCCGGCGATGGCGGCAAAGCCCATCACCCCCAGGCCCACATATTTGGTGACACCCTTCCACGCCTCGACGATGCGGCTGATGCGCGGATTATCCGGCAGGCCCGCATAGATGGACGGCTGGTCGGCGTGCTGCAGCACGTACATCACGTGGGTGCCGCCGACGCCGGGCGGATCGTAGAGCCCCGCATTCTTGTAGCCGCGGGACTTCAGGTCCTTGATGCGCCCTTCGGCCCATTCCTTCATCTGCGTCTTGGTGCCGAACACGATGGCCTGGGTGGGGCATGCCTTCTGGCAGGCCGGACCCTGGCCCACGGCCACGCGGTCGGAGCACAAGGTGCACTTGTAGGCCTTGTTGTCGACCTTCGAGATGCGGGGAATGTTGAAGGGGCAGCCCTTCACGCAATAGCCGCAGCCGATGCACTTGTCGTGGTCGAAGTCCACGATGCCGTTGGAATACTGCACGATGGCGCCGGGCGCCGGGCAGGCCTTCAGGCAGCCCGGATCGGCGCAATGCATGCAGCCGTCCTTGCGGATGAGCCATTCGAGATTGTCCGTCTCGGGGTTCACCCACTCGGTGAAGCGCATCAGGGTCAGCGAGTTCGGCGTCAAGTCCGGCGGGTTGGTGTAGCTGCCGTTGAAGGTGCCGATCTCCTCGTGGAGCTGGTTCCATTCAAGGCAGGCCGCCTGGCAGGCCTTGCAGCCGATGCACTTGGACACGTCGATGAGCTTGGCCACCGGCTCCTTGAACTCCACAGGCACGCGCAGGTTGGAGGCCGAGCGCCGGACGAGGTCGCTGTCACCGAACTTCGCCGGGGTGGGGGTGACCGGAGGGTTGGGGATCGGAGGAAACATGCTGGTTCTCCTTCTCCTTACGCCACCGGCCCGGTGGAGGGCTCGATGTTGACGAGGAACGCCTTGAACTCCGGCGTCTCGATGTTCGCGTCACCCACGAACGGGGTGAGCACGTTGGCCGGGAAGCCCTTCTTCGCCGCCCCCACGAAGCCCCAGTGGATGGGAATGCCCACCACATGCACCGGCTTGCCGTCCACCATCAGCGGGCGGATGCGCTTGGTGACATAGGCCTTGGCGAAGACGGAGCCGCGCTTCGACCACACCCGGACCCAGCCGGCATTGGCGATGTTTTTCTCCTTTGCCAGTTCCTCGGAGATTTCCACGAAGAATTCGGGCTGGAGCACCGAGTTCACGTGGTTGTTCTTGGTCCAGTAGTGGAAATGCTCGGTCAGGCGGTAGGAGGTCGCCGCGTACGGGAACTCCTTGGACGCCGTGTCGGCGAACTGGGCGAAGTCGTCCTTGAACACGCGCGCCACCGGATTGCCCCGTACTTTGGGGGCGATCAGGTTGGCGACCGGGCTCTCGAACGGCTCGTAGTGCACCGGGAACGGCCCGTCCCGCATCATGCCCCGGGTGAACAGGCGGGAAACGCCTTCGGGGTTCATGATGAAGGGGCCCACATCCTGCGGCTTGGCGGTGGGCGCGATGTCGGGCACGTCGTAGCCCGTCCACTTGGCCCCGTCCCACCAGATCAGCTTGCGGGTGTCGTCCCACGGCTGGCCGTCGATGTTGCAGGAGGCGCGGTTGTAGATGATGCGCCGGTTGGCCGGCCAGGCGAACGCCCACTTGAGGTAGGCGCCGGTATCGTCGGGATCGGAATTGTCCCGGCGGGCCATCATGTTGCCGGCCTCGGTATAGCTGCCGGTATAGATCCAGCAGCCGGCCGCCGTCGAGCCGTCATCACGCAGGAGGCCGAAGCTCGCGAGCTGCTTGCCCGCCTCCAGCACCTTCTTGGTCGGATCGTTGGGATCGAGCACGTCGGAGATGACGTACCCGTTCATCTCCTTGGCCAGCTCCTCGGGCGCGGGATCGTGCGGATCCTTGTAGTTCCAGGTGAGGTTGACGATCGGATCGGGGAAGGCGCCACCTTCCTTCTTGTACATCTCCTTCAGCCGCAGATGGAGCTGCGCCATGATGAAGATGTCCGTCTTCGCCTCGCCGGGAGGCGAGCCGGCCGCCCAGTGCCATTGCAGCCAACGGCCCGAGTTCACCAGCGAGCCGTTGTCCTCGGCGAAGCAGGTGGTGGGCAGCTGGATGACTTCCGTCGAGATCTTCGACGGATCGGCGGGATTGTAGACGCCGTGGTTCTCCCAGAAGCGGGCGGTCTCGGTCTCCAGGGGATCCATGACCACGAGCAGCTTGAGCTTGGCGAGCGCCTCCGCCAGCTTGGCCTTGTTGGGGAAGGCCTGCAGCGGGTTGAAGCCCTGGCAGAAGTAGACGTTCATCTTCCCCTGCTTCATCAGTTCGAACGCACGCAGCACGTCGTAGGACGGCACGTCGAGCTTGGGCAGGTAGTCATAGGCCCAATTGTTGTCCGCCGTCGCCGATTGACCCCACATGGACTTCTGGAACGAGACGAAGAACTTCCTGTAGTTCTGCCAGTAGCTCATCTGGCCCGGACGCAGCGGCTTGAACCCACGCGTCGACATGTAGGCGTTGAGGTCCGGCTCCTTCTCCGTGGGGATCGTGAGATACCCCGGGATCAGGTTGGACATCAGGCCGATGTCGGTGAGCCCCTGGATGTTGGAATGCCCGCGCAGAGCGTTCATGCCGCCGCCGCGCACACCGATGTTGCCGAGGATGAGCTGGAGCATCGCCATGCAGCGGATGTTCTGCGAGCCCTTCGAATGCTGGGTCCAGCCGAGCGCGTACATGGAGGTCATCGTCTTGGTGGGCGACGAGCACTCCGCGATCATGGACGCCACCTTCAGGAACTTGTCCTTGGGGGTGCCCGTGATGCGCTCGACCAACTCCGGCGTGTAGACGGAGACGTGCTGCTTCAGCAGATTCCAGACGCAGCGGGGGTTCTGCAAGGTATCGTCTACGATCGCATAGCCGTCGGCGCCGATCTCGTAGTCCCAGGTGGAGCGGTTGTAGTCCCGCTTCATCTCGTCATAGCCGGTGAACAGGCCGTCCTGGTAGCCGAACCCTTCCTTGACGATATAGCCGGCGTTGGTGAACGCCTTCACATAGTCCCACTGAATCTTGTCGTTCTTGATGCAGTAGTTGATGACGCCCAGAAGGAAGGCGATGTCGGTGCCTTGCCGGATCGGGGCGTAATAATCCGCCACCGCGGCCGAGCGGGTGAAGCGCGGGTCCACGACGACGAGCTTGGCGCCGCGGCTGGCCTTCGCCTCCGTGACCCATTTGAATCCGCACGGGTGCGCTTCAGCGGCATTGCCGCCCATGATCACCACGAGATCGGTATTCTTGATGTCCGTCCAGGAGTTGGTCATTGCTCCACGGCCAAAAGTTGGGGCGAGACTCGCCACCGTCGGGCCGTGTCAGACGCGTGCCTGGTTGTCGAACGCCAGAATTCCGGTCGAGCGCACCACCTTGTAGGTGGCGAACGCGGTTTCGTTGGTGGTGGCGGAGGCGGCGAGGAAGCCGGTGGTGAGCCAGCGGTTCACCGTCACGCCGTCCTGGTTCTTGGCGATGAAGTTCGCGTCGCGATCCGTCTTCATTGCCCGGGCGATCTTGTCGAGCGCCTCATTCCAGGAAATCTTCTCGAACTTGTCGGATCCCGCGCGCCGGATCATCGGCTCCTTGAGGCGCGTCGCGGATTTGACGATGTCGAGCAGGGCCGCGCCCTTGGGGCAGAGCGTCCCGCGATTGGTGGGATGGTCGCTGTCACCCTCGATGTGGGTGATGTCGGCCTTCTCGCCCTTGGCGAGATTACCCTTGGAAAAGATCAGGATGCCGCATGCCACCGAGCAATAGGTGCAAGTGTTGCGCACTTCCGTGGTGTTGACGAGGCGGAACGGCTTGATGGTGGAGGCATAGGCCTCCTCGATGGCGCCGAAGCCCATCGCGCCAAGGGTTGTCGCCGCCACGCCCGCGCCCGCCGTTTTCAAGAACTGGCGGCGCGAAAGCTCCATGTTCATCGAAGGAAACCTCCGACCTTCTGCGCCCCGCACCGGGGACCGTTGAGGGCAGCTCCAGGAGGCTGCCAAATACCGCATTCCACAGCTTGGGACGCTATTTTGGAACTGGAAATATGTCAATTAACGCAGGGACAACTTCCCGTGTCTCCACGAGAATTTCCACTCGCGTTTATGTTGCAATGCAATATAGGCGCAAGTTTTGATTAGAAATTCCGTGCCATTTTGAAATTTCAGTTGCGATGGGCCGGAACCGACGAAGGGCTGAACCGGACTCACGGACTTGAGCGTTGACCCCCCGCGCCCCGTGATCCAGATTGCGCAGGTGAAAATCATGTCCGCTCCCGCGGGTCGGGGCTCACAGCGTGTTTCATCTTTCCCTTCGAAAGATCAGGGCATGGGCGGGTGTGCGCCGGGCGTAGCGCGCGCGGGCGTGAACGCGGCCTGCCGCGCCCTTCTCGCCGCCGTCCTGGCAGGCTCTGTCGCCGCCTTGCCGGCCGGGGCCTCTCCCGATGCGTCCGCGACGGTTCCGCACCAGGCGCCGCAGCCCCTTCGTCCTGTGGACGGCCGGCCCCTCGCCTCCGTGCTGCGGCTGGAGGCCCTCGACGGTGCTGCGTTCGATCTTGCCGAGGCCCACGGCGTCACCGTTGTCCACTTCTTCGCCACCTGGTGCGCGCCGTGCCGCACCGAACTGCCCGCGCTCGCGCGCTTCGCTGCCCGCGCGCCGCAGGTGAAGGTGGTGCTGGTGGATGTGGCCGAGGTGCCGGCGCGGGTGCGCCGCTTCTTCGCCGAACAGGACGCGCCGGGGCCGGTGCTGATGGATCTCGACCGCGCAACGGCGCGCGCCTTCGGGGTCAGCCTGCTGCCCGCCAGCTTCGTCATCGCCGAGGGGCGCATCGCGCTGGCGGCGGAGGGGGAAGTGGCCTGGGACAGCCCCGAAACCGACACGGCCATCGCCGCTTTGAACGGGTCCGGCGGCCGGCCGCAGGTCCGGTCCACCCATACGGTAAGCAACAAGGCAAGCAACACGGAAAGCCAGGAGGAGCACTGACATGACCACGAGACGAGACCTGTTGAAGGTCGGCGCCCTCGCCACTGCCGCTGCGGTCCTGCCCCGCGCCGCCTTCGCCCAGCAGGCCGCCGCCCCCCAGACCTTTGCTCCTGCGGTTGGCCAATGGCGCAGCTACCAGATCGTCACCACGGTGGAGATCCTGAAGCCGGAGGGCCGGGTGCAGGCGTGGCTGCCGGTGGCCTCCTTCTCCAATCCGGACTGGTTCAAGCCAGGCGAGAACAGCTGGACCACCAATGCCCGCTCCGCCCAGCTGGTACGCGATCCCCATTCGGGGGCGGACATGCTGCATCTCGTCTTCGCCGAGGGCGAGAAGGCACCCAAGGTGGAGCTGACCAGCCGCGCCACCAGCCGCGACTGGGCGGTGGATCTCACCCGGCCCGGCAAGCCGGCCCCCCTCGCCGCCGACGAGCGCGCCCGCAACACCGCCGCCACCGATCTCATCCCCACCGACGGCATTGTGAAGGCCACCTCCGACAAGATCGTCGCCGGCAAGAGCGGCGACGTGGAGAAGGTGCGCGCCATCTTCGAGTGGATCGTCGAGAACACCTATCGCAACCCGGCCACGCGCGGCTGCGGCATCGGCGACATCGCGGCGCTGCTCAAGAGCGGCGATCTTGGCGGCAAGTGCGCGGATCTGAACGCCCTGTTCGTGGGCCTGGTGCGGGCGCAGGATATTCCGGCCCGAGATGTCTACGGCCTGCGGGTGGTGCCCTCGCGCTTCGGCTACAAGAGCCTCGGCGCCAATTCGGAGATCGTCACCAAGGCCCAGCATTGCCGCGCCGAGGTGTTCCTCTCCGAGTTCGGCTGGGTGCCCATGGATCCAGCCGATGTGCGCAAGGTGGTGCTGGAGGAGCCGCCGGGCAAGCTTGCCCTTGACGATCCCAAGGTGGCGGCGGCCCGCAAGGCCCTGTTCGGCGCCTGGGAGGGCAACTGGTTCGCCTTCAACACGGCCCATGACGTGGCGCTGCCGGGCTTTGCCGGCCCGCGCCTCGGCTTCCTGATGTATCCGCAGGCGGCGAATGCGGCGGGGCTGCTCGACTGCCTCGACCCGGACAATTTCAAGTACGTCATCCGCGCTTCCGAAATCGCGGTGTGACCAGGCTCGCCGGTCGGGGCGAAGGCCCCCGTCGCCATGCCAGGTCGTGATGGCCTTCGGGACAGCACGGCCATGGGGGCGTGGCGGAAGCGGCGGGGGTACCCGCCGGCGGGATCAGGGACAGGTCCGGTCAGGTGCAGGCCTGACCGGACGGCCATCACTGGAATGAGGGTGCGTTTGTCCGCCGGGATGCGGCGGCGGGCGTGCTTGGAAATGGAAGCCGTACCATGCTCGACGTGCCGTCCGTCCGCCTCACCAGCCTCGCCCATGGCGGCGGCTGCGGCTGCAAGCTGGCCCCCTCGGTGCTGCAGGATCTGCTCGCCGGGCAGGCGCACGGCGGGCCGTTCGAGCGGCTGCTGGTGGGCACCGAGACCGGCGACGATGCGGCGGTGTGGGACCTCGACGGCACGACGGCGATCATTGCCACCACCGACTTCTTCATGCCCATGGTGGACGACCCCGACCATTTCGGCCGCATCGCCGCCACCAATGCCATCTCCGACATCTATGCCATGGGCGGCACCCCGCTGATGGCGCTTGCCATTCTCGGCATGCCGCTGGGCAAGGTGGACACCGCGACCGTGCGCGCCATTCTCGGCGGCGGCGCGGCCATCTGCGCGCAGGCGGGCATTCCGGTGGCGGGCGGGCATTCCATCGACTGCCCGGAGCCGGTCTATGGCCTTGCGGTGATCGGCTCGGCGCCGCGCGGGCGCATCCGCCGCAATTCCACCGCCCGGCCGGGGGATGCACTGATCCTCACCAAGGCGCTGGGGGTGGGGGTCTATTCCGCCGCCTTCAAGAAGGAGGCGCTGGGCAAGGATGCCTATGACGAGATGCTGGCCTCGGTCACGAGGCTCAACCGCATCGGCACGGAACTCGCGAAGGACGAGGCGGTGCACGCCGTCACCGACGTGACCGGCTTCGGCATTCTCGGCCATGGCCTCGAAATGGCGCGCGGCTCCGGCGCCACGCTGCGCCTGTCACGGGCGGCGCTGCCTTTGTTGTCCGAGGCGGAGAGCCTGGTGCAGCAGGGCTTCGTCACCGGGGCCTCCCATCGCAACTGGGCGAGCTACGGCCATGAGGTGGACCTGCCGGAGGGCACCCCCGACTGGCAGCGCCACCTGCTCACCGATCCCCAGACCTCCGGCGGACTGCTGGTGGCCTGCGCCCCCGAGGCGGCGGACCGGCTGCTGGCGGAGATCCACGCCGCCGGTTATGCGTCGGCCGCTCGCATCGGCATGGTGGAAGCCGGGCCGGGCCGGGTGGTGGTGGAGGGCTGAGGCCGCCGCTGGCGCCCCTTGGGGGCGGCCGGCACGGGAACCGTGCGGTTTTTTGGACGTTCTCCCGGCGAAAGGAGAACGGCCATGGCCTCGAACGCATTTCCCACCGCGCTCCGGCGCGCCTCTCCCGTCATCATCCCGCCGGGCACCGTTACCGGCGCGCGCATCTTCGCCACCGGCATCGTGGCCGCGCTGATGTTCCTTCTGGCCTCGGCAGGACCGTCGCCGGCCGCGGCGGAAGGCACCGCAAATCCGGTGACCGGCGTGTGCGAGCACCCGGCCCATGCGGCCGCGACGCCCCCGGCGCGGGGCGCCACGTCCGGCACTGAGCCGGGTGGCGCTGGTTCCACCGGCTGGACCGGCGGCACCGGCGGCTCGTTCATCGGCACCACGCCGCAGGCCTCGACGCCCGCTTCCCCCGACCGTCAGCCGGAGGTGGTCACGGGCGTGGATCCGAAGGTTGAGCCGTCGAAGGCGCCGTGCTGAAGGCCTGCGCGCGAGTCCAGCTGATGTCGCCGAGATTATAAGAGAGCTGCCGGCGCACCACTGCCGCGTCGGCATCGGAGGCATCGCCGGTGCGCGCTTCCACACGGCGGATCAGCTCGCCTTCCGGAGCTTCCAGCCACCAGCCCTGAAAATCCGCCCCGGCTTCGCGCGTGACCTGAGCGATGGCGTCGCGCTCGTCCGGCCGGGCATGGACCGCATCGACGATCACGCTGTGGCCGGTGGCGAGCACCCGGGCCGCCAGAGCGCGCAGCCGGTCGTAGACCTGCCGGGTCGCCTCGGGGGTGTAGGCCTCCGGCGGCAGCTTCTGCGTCTCCGCCACGCCGGCAAGGCGCTTGCGCTCGATGTCGCTGCGCAGAATCACCGCGCCGGGTGCGCGGCCGAGCGCTGGCGCCATTTTCGCCGCCCACGTGCTCTTGCCGCTGCCGGAGAGGCCGCCAACAGCCCATAGGGAGGGGCGGCCGGGCCGCGCCTCGGCCATGGTCGCGCCGTTCAGGAGCGGTGGTGGGCACGTATCGGCGGGGTTGGGTTCAAGAAGGGCGACGGCCTGCGCGAAGGCGGCGCGTATCCGCGTCTCGCCCTCCGCCTTCCGCTCTGCGCCAAGATGCGCGAGCCCGGCGGCTTCCACCTTGGCGCGAATGGCGGACCGCAGGCTGAGGAAGAGGGGCAACGCCGCAAGGCCGTCGATCCCGTCGTCCGCGCTCGCCCACAGATAGCGATTGAGGATGGCGTTGGCCGCGTCGCGAAGCCCCCGCTGCCACAGGTCCATGATGAGGAAGGCGAGGTCGTAGAGCACGTCGCAGGTGGCGATGTCGTCGTTGAACTCGATGGCGTCGAACAGGACCGGCTTGCCGTCCAAGAGCACGATGTTGCGCAGGTGCATGTCGCCGTGGCAGCGGCGCACGAAGCCGGCGGCGCTGCGGGCGTTCAGAAGCAGCGTGATGCCCGCCAGGGCGTCTTCCGAAAGCTGCGCCAGCCGGGCGACCTCATTGGGCGGGAAAAGCTCCGGCCGGGCTGAAAATTCTGTTTTGTTGTCGGCGAGATAGGCGCGCAGGCGACCGGCCGTGTCGAAACCGCGCCGTACCGGCGCGGCGGCATGGGCTTCAAGAACAGCGGTCGCCAGCGCCTTCACGAGATCGGGCGAAAGCGCGCCGCGCTCGGCCACCTTGTCCAGGGTGAGATCGGTGTCGAAGCGGCGCATCTTCACCGCATGCTCCACCGCCTCGCCGTCCCCGCCGAGCGTAAGGCCATGCACCGTCCGCACGATGGGCACCACGCCGAGATAAAGCCCCGGCGCCCCGGCGCCGCTGATGGCCACTTCCGCCTCGCAGGCGGCTTGGCGCTTCTGCGGCGTCGAGAAGTCCATGAAGGGGAAGAACACCGCCCGCTTCACCTTGTAGGCGAACGGCCCGGCAAGGAAGACCGCCGCCCCGTGGGTGTCGATGCGCACCACCTTGTCGGTGAGGCCATGGGTGGCGGGATCTTGCAGAAGGGCGAAGACGGCACTCTGGTCGCCCACCACATGGTCGGGGGCGGCGGGCGGTGCGGGCGTGTCCGTCGGCGCCGTCATGGATCGTCCCGTCTTGGAGAAAGTTCTCGGAGCAAGTCTTGGAGGAAGCCGCCCCGGCGCGGAGCCGGGGCGGCAAAAGATTAAGGCGTGATGGCCACCTTGAGAACGCCGTCGCGCTGGTGCGAGAACAGGTCATAGGCCTTTTCGATGTCGTCCAGCTTGAAGCGGTGGGTGACGAGGGCGCGGGCATCCACCCGGCCCGAGGCCACCACATCCATCAGGCGGCGCATACGCTCCTTGCCGCCGGGGCAGAGCGAGGTGACGATCTTGTTGTCGCCCAGGCCCGCCGCGAAAGCGTCCAGCGGGATCTTGATGTCGGTGGAATACACTCCCAGCGAAGACAGGGTACCGCCGGGCCGCAGCACGCGCAGGGCGGCCTCGAAGGTCTCCTGCCGGCCGAGGGCCTCGATGGCCACGTCCACGCCGCGCCCGTCGGTGAGGCGCAATATCTCCTCCACGGGATCCACCTTGGAGAAGTCCACCACCTCGTCCGCCCCCATGGCGCGGGCGACGTTGAGGCGCTCGCCCACCCGGTCCACGGCGATGATGCGGGTGGCGCCCATGAGCCGGGCGCCCGCTGTGGCGCACAGGCCGATGGGCCCCTGCGCGAACACGGCCACCGTGTCGCCGATGCGCACCTTGCCGCTCTCGGCGCCGGCAAAGCCGGTGGACATGATGTCCGGGCACATGAGCACCTGCTCGTCGCCGAGCGCTTCCGGCACCGGGGCAAGGTTGGTCAAGGCGTCGGGCACCACCAGATACTCGGCCTGGGCGCCGTCGATGGTGTTGCCGAAGCGCCAGCCGCCCATGGGCTTGAAGCCGTGCTTCATGCGCGGGCCGTCCTGCGAGGCGCAGCCGCACAGGCAGGCGTTGGAATAGCCGGACGGGGTGATGGCGCCGGCAATCACGCGCTGGCCCTCGGCGAACCCTTCCACCGCCGAACCCAGCTTCTCGATGATGCCCACCGGCTCGTGGCCGATGGTGAGGCCCTTCTCGACCGGATATTCGCCCTTCAGGATATGGACATCCGTGCCGCAGATGGTGGTGGTGGTGATGCGGATGAGGGCGTCGAGCGGACCCACGTCCGGAATGGGCTTCTCGTCCAGGACGATGCGGTTCTTCTCCACGAAGATGGCCGCCTTCATCTTCGCCCTGCCGGGGCGGTTGCGCTCGACGAAGCCGGGGCGTTCGATGGTGTCGGTCATGGCGTTCCTTCCTGATCCGTCCCCGGTGGGGAAACGTGGGGACGCTTCGGTGCCGCGGTAACTGGTTAGGACGAAGGGGCCGGCGCGGCATTGATGCGGGTCAACCGCCGGGTGGCAGTCTCGGCGCCTTGTCCGGCGCTTTCACGGCGTGGCGACCGGGGATGGCCGGAAAATGCGGGGTTCCAGCTGGTGAAGCGGGATATGGCCGCGCTGGAGAAGGCGGCGGGATAGCGCGCCTGCACCCGAAGGGATCCGGGTCCGCGGGGGGGAAGGTGCGGGCGCCGTGTGCGTCCGGGCATTCGGGTGTAGATTGAGGCCGGCCTAAGGGCCGGTCTTTTCTTTTCAGGGCGCGGATGCGTCGTCATTTTTCAAGCGAGGATTTCATGGTTCAGGAGAATGCGGCCGGCGAGACCGACGCGCCCCAGATTCCGCCCGCCGCTCTGGAGCGCTGGCAGACCTTTGCCGACGACACGCCGCTGCAACTCACCCTCACCAAGGGCGACCTCGACAACCTGCTCTTGGCCCTGCGCAATCTCGCCATCGGTCAGAGCGAGCTGGTGGCGGCCCTTGCCGCCCATACCAACCAGGACCAGGAGGCGTCCGTGGACGCCATGGTGCGGGCCAACGAGGTGGCGCGCATGGCGTTCGGGCGTATCAATGGGCTGATCGGCGCGATCATGGGCGCGGCCACCCCCGTGCCTGGCGGTGGGCGCTGAAGCCGCCATCCCTTGACGACGTCCCCCTTTCGACGCCGGCGATCCGGAGCACGCCATGTCCAAAGACGACCTGCCGGGGGGTGAGGCCCGCCGCACAGTGCCGCGCGTGTTCGGCGGCGGGGCGCTCATCGGCACGCTGGGCGGGCTGATCGGGCTCGGCGGCGCGGAGTTCCGCCTGCCCCTGCTCATGGGGGCGTTCGGCTTTGCGGGGCTGGAGGCTGTGATCCTCAACAAGGCCGTGAGCCTGGTGGTGGTCGCGACCGCCCTCCCGTTCCGCGCCCGCACGGTGCCGCTGGTGGAGGTGGCGGCGCACTGGCCGATCATCCTCGACCTTTTGGCCGGAAGCCTTGCCGGCGCGTGGATCGGCGCCGGCTGGGCGACCCGGCTGAAATCGCAGACGCTGCACCGGGTGATCGCGGTGCTGCTCGTCGCCATCGCCGGAGTGCTACTGCTGTGGCATGACACCGCCGCCCACGAGCCGCTGCTCCACGGCTGGGCGCAGATGGTTGCGGGGGCCGGCAGCGGCTTCGCCATCGGCATCTTCGCGTCGCTGCTGGGGGTGGCGGGCGGGGAACTGCTCATCCCCACGCTGGTGGTGCTGTTCGGGCTCGACATCAAGCTCGCCGGCAGCCTGTCGCTGGCCATCAGCCTGCCCACCATGATCGCGGGATTTGCCCGCTACAGCCAGGATCGCAGCTTCGCCGTGCTGGGCCGCAACCGGCGCTTCGTCGTCGTCATGTCGGCAGGGTCGGTGGCCGGAACCCTGATCGGCGGGCAGTTGCTGGGACTGGTGCCGAATGCGGTGCTGTTGCCGCTGCTTGCCGCCATCCTGCTGGTGTCGGCCTACAAGATCTGGCGCCACGAGTAAGCCGCCCCCGCCTGAGGCCGCAAGGGTTTCAGGCAGGGGTCTTTGGTTTCAGGCGAAGCCTCGGGCCTCAGGCGTGGGCCGGCTGGGCGGTGGCGGCCGCGCCGGAGCGGGCCTTTTCCACCAGATGACCGGCGAGGCGGTGGGCCATGGCCATGATGGTGAGGGTGAGGTGCTTGTCGGGCAGCACCGGCACCACGCCGCCGTCGCAGACATAGACATTGTCGAGGTCGTGGCACTTCAGGTTCGCGTCCACCACGCCCTTCGCCGGGTCCGCCGAGATGGCGGTGGTGCCGGCATAATGGATGCCGGTGCCGCTATTGTCCCGCGACGGGTAGATGGAGGTGGCCCCGGCATGGCGCAGCACCGTGCGGCCCCAGGCTTCCATGGCGTCCATCATCTTGTCCGCCTTGTCGGAGGACGAGAAATCCACGGTCACATGGCGCACGCCGAACCGGTCGTAGCTGTTGGCGGGGCGCACCCGGTTGGCGGGGTTGGGATCGCCGGCGCAGAACAGGCCGAGCGTCACATAGGAGTGGAACATGAAGCGGGAGAGCCGCTCCTTCATGAAGGGCGGGAAGCGCTTCATGCCCACGAGATAGTGCGGCACGTCCGGCACGCCGTGGATGGCATGGCCGATGAAGGGGAATTCCTCCCCGTCCGGCAGGGTGCCCCGCGACAGCAGGATCAGCAGGTCGCCATAGCCGATGTCGAAATCCCGCCCGCTGCCCCACAGCTTCCACAGCGAGGTGGAAAGCACCGACTTGGGATTGTCCTGCAGCCGCAGGCCGAGCTGGCCGAAGGCGTTGCCCATGCCCTCCGGGGCCACGTCGTCAGCCGAGTTGAACAGGATGCGCGGGCTCTCGATGGCGCCGGTGGCCAGCACCACCCTGTCGGCGGTGAGCAGGCGGGATTCGCCGGTGGCCATGTCGCGATATTCCACGCCCAGGACCCGCCGCGAGCCGGGCTCGCGCAAAAGCCGCACCACCTTCGCCCCGGTGCGCAGCTCGTAGTTCGGCAGCTTGGCGATCTCGGGCAGCAGGCGGGCGGTGAACTTGTAGACCGCGCCGGTGGGGCAGCCGGAGGTGCAGATGCCGGTGGAGGCGCAGGCGTTGGGGCTGTCGGGGCGGGTGTCGATGGCCTTGCGATTGGGAATGGCGCGGGAGTAGGGCTCCTCGAGGCCGTTCACCGCATCGATGATCATCTGGTCGGCAGGGCGCAGGGGCTTGGGCGGCACATAGATGCCGTCGGGCAGCTCGGGGATGTCCTCCTTGGTCCCGCACACCACGATGCGGCGCTCCACCGCGTCGTAGTGCGGTGCCAGCTCGGCGTAGCGGAACGGCCAGTCGGCGAAATCCTTCTCGGAAAAGCGCACGCTCACGCCGTTCCAGAGGTTCTGCAGGCCGTTCACCTTTATGATCTGGTAGTGGCGGAAGCCGCCCTCCGGCCAGCCGGTGGAGCCGTCCTCGCCCTTCTCGAACAGGGGATGGACGAACAGGCTGTCGTGGGGCTCGGCGGGCCACACCGTGTTGGAGCGGATGCCGAAGTCGAGCGCCGTGCCCGGCGGGTCGACGCGCTTGAAGTGGTCGTCCGCGAGCTGGCCGCCCTGCTCCAGCGAGACCACGTTGAGCCCGGCCTTGGCCAGTTCGTAGGCGAGGATGCCGCCACCGGCGCCGGTGCCGACGACGATCACATCGCAATGGGCCGCTTCAGCCACGCACGCCTCCCAAAGGCCACTCGCCCACCGTGCTCAGGAACGCCGGCGAGGCGAAATAAACGTATTCGAAGAAGGTGTGCACGGCCTCTGCGTCGTCACCCAGGTGCTTGCGCTCCACTTCGCCGCCCTCGGTGAAGCCGGCGCGGTCGGCGATGCGCCGGAACGCGCCGTTGAGCTGGTCGTTGAGCTGAACGATGCGGACGAGGTCGGGCAAAAGCGGCTCAAGCTCGCGGTGGTAGTGGTCGAGCGGCAGCACCGCCGCCACCAGCCGCTCGAAATCGAGCGGAGCCGCGGGGGCGCTGACCGTTTCTGCGTCGGGAGGAGTGGCCATGGCTGGGCGCTCCTCAGGCGGCACGGGGCGTGAAGCGGCCGAGGTCCCGCAGGGGGCGGCCGCTGTCGAGATGACGCTCGATCTCCTCCAGGCTCACGCCTGAGGTTTCGGGCACCAGCCATTGGGTGAAGGCGAGGCCGACCACGCAGACCACCGCATAGAGGCCGAACACGCCGGCCAGGCCGAACTCCGCCACCAGCACCGGGAAGCTGAACACCACCAGGAAGTTGAAGCCCCAGTTGACCAGCGAGGCGATGCTCATGCCGAGCGCCCGCACGTCGAGCGGGAACACTTCCGACATCATCACCCAGGGCAGCGGGCCGATGGCGATGGCGAAGGAGGCGACGTAGAGCACCAGCCCGCCGAGGGCGAGCTTGCCCATCATCTCGCTGCCGGTGGCGGCGCCGATGGCGATGACGCCCAGCGCCACCGCCGTGCCGGCAAAGCCGATCAGCAGCAGCAGTCGCCGGCCCAGCCGGTCGATGAGGGCCATGCCGACCACGGTCATCAGCACGTTGACCACGCCGATGCCGGCGGTGGCCAGGATCTGGGTGGTGGTGGAGCTGAAGCCGGACAGCTCGAACACGGTGGGGGCGTAATAGATCACCGCGTTGATGCCCGAAAGCTGCTGCAACAGGAACAGCCCCATGGCGACGATGAGCGCCGGCCGCACCCGCGGGGTGAGCAGGTCGGACAGGCGCGCCTTGCGGTTCTCGTCCTGGGTGGCGCCGGTGAGGATCTCGGCGAACTCGGCCTTCACTGCCGGGTCGTTCTCGGACTTGTCGCGCATGCGGGCCAGCGCCGCCCGGGCCTCGGCTTCCCGGCCGCGCACGGCGAGCCAGCGCGGGGTGTCCGACAGGCCGAAGATGCCCACGAACAGGGCGATGGCGGGCACCGCGCCCACCGCGAACATCCAGCGCCAGGATTCGTTGAAGGCGTAGCCCACCACATAGGCGCCGAGGATGCCGAGCGTGATGGCGAGCTGGTAGATGGAGACCAGCATGCCGCGCTGCGCCGCCGGCGCGCATTCGGAGATATAGAGCGGCGCCATCATGGCGGCGACGCCGACGCCGACGCCGATGATGAGACGGGCGAAGGTGAGGGTCCACAGCCCGAAGGCGAAGGCGCTCAGGAGCGCGCCGACCACGAACAGGACGGCGGCGGCCAGCAGCAGCCGGCGCCGGCCCAGGGCCAGGGCCAGGCGGCCGCCGACAATGGCGCCGATGAAGGCGCCGAACGGCACGGCGGCCGTCATCATGCCCTCGGCGACGGGGTCGATGCCGAGGTCCCGGCGCAGCGGCGCGAGGGCGCCGGCAATGACGCCTTCGTCGAAGCCGAACAGCGCCCCGGCGATGCCGGCTATAGCGGCGATGAGATACATCATGGGGCGCCCCCTCCCGGAGTGCGGTTTCAGGTGTTTGTTATGCGGGACCCGGATCGCGCTCGAGATCCAGGACACAGAACGTGTGATCCGATCGGCCTGCGACGCCGGCCGATCGGCGAGTGCTCTACGCGAGCACCACTTTCGCCACCTTGCGCATGGCGGTGATGATGTCGTCCACGTCCTGCGGCGTGAGCGTCGAGGCGATGGTCAGCAGCGCGCCGCGGGCGTTCAGCTCGTCGCAATGGGGCAGGGCCCCGGCGGCATAGCTGTAGTCGGCACCGAACGCATTGGAGGGGTGGGTCCAGGGGAAGCCGTCGCGGCTGTCGGACCTCTTGTTCACCAGGCTCGGAATGTTGGAGTACCAGTGCATGCCCCATTCGCGCATGGTGAGGCAGGCCAGCGACCCGGGCGGGCCGGCGATGCCTTCCGCGCGCAGGGCGTCGACGAAGCGGCGGGCCGTGGCCTCGTCCTTCAGGGTCATGATGAGGAAGGGGCCGGTGTCGCCCGCCGGGTCCGGAATGGTGCGGAAGCCGAGGCCGGGGGTGCCGGCCAGCGCGTCGCGGATGCGCCACTTGGCGGTGCGCATGGCGCCCGTGATCAGCGGCAGCTTGCGCATCTGGGCGAGGCACATGGCGCCGGTCAGCTCCGACATGCGGGCGCCGACGCCCCACAGCTGGCAGGTCTCGTCCGAGGTGTCGAGCCGGCCCTGGGCGTTGCGCGGATAGCCGAGGTCGTGCAGCGCCACGATGCGGCGATACAGGTCGTCACGCTCGGTCACCACCATGCCGCCGTCGCCGGAGGTCATGTTCTTGTTGAGCTGGAAGGAGAAGATGCCGACATCGCCGAAGGTGCCCACGGCCTTGCCGTTCTGGCTCGAGCCGGCGGTCTGGGCGCAGTCCTCGATGAGGCCGATGCCACGCTCGCGGCAGATGCGGGCGACCTCCGCCACACGCCCCGGTGCCCCGCTCATGTGCACCATCAGCGCGGCGCGGGTGTTGGGGCCGATCTTGCGCTCCACGTCGGCGGGATCGAGGGTGAAGCAGTCGTCCACGTCCACAAGGCGCGGGATGGCGCCGGCGCGCACCACCGCGCTCACGCAGCTGACCCACAGATAGCCGGGCACCAGGACTTCGTCGCCGGGTCCGATCTCAAGCGCGGACATGGCGATGGACAGGGCCGCCGTGCCGGAGGAAACGCCCAGCGCGTGCTTGTGGCCGAAGGCGGCGCACCATTCCTTCTCGAGGGTGTCCACCATGTGCTGGAGGTCGGGCCCGTAGAAGCGGAAGGGGCTCTTGGCGCGCACCACGCGGGAGACCAGCTCCAGCTCCTCGTCGCCGATCCAGTGGGCGCCGGGTAATTCCCACGGCAGCGGCGCCTTGCGAACCGGCTCCCCTCCCTCGATGGCGAGACGATTGGCGTGCTCATGCGCAGTGGCCGAGGCAGTCACGTGACGCTCTCCCCTGAGTACCGGATTTATCGATTGAAACCTGTCAGGCCGGGATTTTTCCTGTACTTATGCTCCTGCCTCGCCGCAGCTTACAAGTCCTTTCCGTTTGACGGCTAAAGGATACCTCACCCCGGCTGCGGACCCTCCGGAGCGACCCCATGAAGACGCTGCTGCTCACCGCCAGTCTGGTGTTGCTGTTCGGCATTCTTTTCGGCTTCAGCACAGCATCCATCGCCGGTGTGGTCGAGGCCATCGCGCAGGCGTTCGCCCTGTCCACCCGCGCCACCGAGATGGTGGTGACCTCCCTGCTGGTGGGCTGCTTCATCGGGGCCGCCGCCGCCGCGCCGGTGTCGGCACAAATCGGCCGGCGTCCCGCCTGCCTGATCGCCGCTTTGCTGGCCATGGCCGGCTATAGTCTTATTCCGCTGGGACAAGGCGTTGCGCCGGGGGCGGGCATGCTGGTGGCCGCCCGCATCCTCATCGGGCTCGGGGTCGGCCTGTCCTCCATGGTGGTGCCCATGTATGCGGCCGAGGTGACGCCGGCGCGACATCGGGGAGCGGTGGTGTCCCTGTTCCAGCTCGCCATCACCCTCGGCATCCTCGCCGGCTATGCGGTGCCGCTGGCCCTGATCGGCCGCGCCTCCTGGCAGCAGATGCTGGGCGGCGGGGTGCTGGTCGCGGCGGCCTGCGCCGCCATCGTGCTGCTGCTTCCGGAAAGCCCGCGCTGGCTCAGGTCCAGGGGCATGAGCGCCCGCGCGGACGCGGCTGCCCGCGCGCTCGGCATCTCGGACGAGATGGGGGAGGAGCACGCACCGGACGGCGCCAACTGGCGGGCCGTGCTCGGCCGCGGCGCCACCGGGGCGGTGCTGGTGCTGTGCAGCGTGCTGTTCGTGCTGCAGAACTTCTCCGGCATCGACGGTATTCTTTATTACGCGCCGCACATCTTCACCGAGCTGGGCTTTCCGGCGGGAACGGCGGCACTGGCGGCCACCTTCGGCCTCGGCCTGTTCAACGTCATCGCCACCATCGCCGCCATGGCGCTGGTGGACCGGCTCGGCCGCCGGCCGTTGCTGATCGCGGGGTCGGCGGCCATGGCGGTGAGCCTTGGCGCCGTCATCGTCGCGGCGCTGGCCGACTGGCCGTGGGTGGCGCTGGCGGGGCTGTGTGCCTACATCGTCGCCTTCGCCCTCAGCCTCGGGCCCTTGCCCTATGTGCTGATGTCGGAGCTGTTCCCCTCCGCCATCCGCGAGCGGGGCATCGCGGTGGCCTCGGCCACCAGCTGGCTCTTCAACGGCATCGTCGCCGGCACCTTCCTGTCGGTGGTGCAGGGCATCGGCCTGGCCGGCACCATCGGCATCTTCTTCGTGGTCTGCGTGCTGTCGCTGGTTGTCTCGGTGATGTTCGTGCCGGAGACGCGCCGGATCGGGCTGGAGGAGATCGAGGCCGACGTGCTGGACGGACGGCCGCTTCGGCAGCTCGGTGCCGGCGGCTAAACCGGCCCGCCAAAAGGGCGATCACGCTCCGTCGAGCCGATCCCGCGCGCTCTGGCCGCGCCGGGCGACCTCCGCTATAGGGGTGCGCGGTTGCCGTTCCCCAATGAGGAGTTGTCCTGTGGCCGACGTGATTGATCGCGCGCCCAACGCCGTTGTTTCCACAGTCGTTCGGCTGGGAGCGTCGGCGGTGCTCCTCGGCGGCACCTTGCTGCTGGCGGGATGCGGCGAGGCACCGGAGGCGAAGGCGCCCGAGCCGCGCCCGGTGCGCACCGTTCTTGCCACCAGCCGCGCGGCCAGCGATGCGGTGACCCTCACCGGTCAGGTGGAGGCGCAGAACGAGGCCACCTACGGCTTCCGCATCGGCGGGCGCATCATCGAGCGGCTGGTGAATGTGGGCGACCAGGTGAGGCCTGGGCAGGTGCTGGCGCGGCTCGATCCCCAGGACGAGCAGAACGCCCTGCGCTCGGCCCAGGCGGCGCTTTCGGCGGCCAACGCCAATCTCAGCCAGACCCGCAACCAGTATGAACGCCAGCGCCAGCTGCTGGCCCGTGGCTTCACCCCCCGCGCCCAGTATGAGCAGGCCGAGCAGGCCTTCCTCAACGCCCGCTCCCAGGTGGAGGACACCGAGGCCCGCCTGCGGATGGCGCAGGACCGGCTCGGCTTCACCGAGCTGAAGGCGGATTCCGCCGGCGTCGTCACCCAGCGGCGGGCCGAGCCCGGCGAGGTGGTGCAGGCCGGCCAGCCGGTGGTGGAGGTGGCGCGCCGCGACGGCCGCGACGCCGTGTTCGAGGTGCCGGCCGCGCTCCTCACCTCCCTGCCCGGCGATCCCGAGGTGGAGGTGGCCCTTTCGGGCGACCCCGCCGTCAAGGCCGCCGGCCGGGTGCGCGAGGTGGCGCCGCAGGCGGATCCCGTCACCCGCACCTTCCGCGTGCGCGTCGGCCTCATCGATCCGCCGGAGGGGCTGCGGCTCGGCACCACGGTGACCGGCCGCGTGGTGGTGGATAGCGGCCCGGTGATCGAGATCCCGGCCAGCGCGCTCACCCGCTTCAATGACAAGCCGGCGGTGTGGGTGGTGGACCCCAAGGCGCAGACGGTCTCCCTGCGCAATGTGGAGGTGCTGCGCTTCAGCCCCGCCACCGTGAGTGTGGCCGAGGGGCTCAAGCCCTCCGAGATCGTGGTGACGGCGGGCGTTCAGGCGCTCCATCCGGGGCAGAAGGTGCGCCTTCTGGGGACCCTGCTGTGAGCGGCGGGTTCAATCTCTCCGCCTGGGCGCTGAAGCACCGCTCGGTCATCATCTATCTCATGGCCATCTCGGTGGTGGCCGGCATCATGGCCTTCCGGAACCTGGGCCGGGCGGAAGACCCGACCTTCGTCATCAAGACCATGGTGGTGCAGGCCAACTGGCCCGGCGCCACCCTGGAGGAGACGTTCCGGCAGGTGAGCGAGCGGCTGGAGCGCAAGCTCCAGGAGGTGCCCAAGCTCGACTATCTGGAGAGCTACACCAAGCCCGGCACCACCACCATCTTCGTGCACCTGAAGGGCTCGGCCACGGCGGCCGAGGTGCCGGACATCTGGTACCACGTGCGCAAGAGCGTGGGCGACATCCGCCACACCCTGCCGCAGGGCATCGTCGGGCCGTTCTTCAACGACGAGTTCGGCGACACCTTCGGCATCATCTACGGCTTCACCGCCGACGGCTTCTCCCATCGCGAGCTGCGCGACTATGTGGAGGAGGTGCGTTCCGAGCTGCTGCACGTGCCCGATGTCTCCAAGATCGAGATCCTCGGCGCCCAGGACGAGCGCATCTTCATCGAGTTCTCCATGCAGGAGCTCGCCAGCCTCGGCATCGACCGCGCGGCGGTGCTTTCGGCGCTGCAGAGCCAGAACATCGTGCGCCCCTCGGGCGAGGTCCAGACCGGGGCGGAGAACATCTCCATCCGCGTGTCCGGCGCCTTCACCTCTGAGGCCGATGTCGCCAACGTGAACTTCGTGGTGAACGGCCGGCTCATCCGCCTCGCCGACATCGCCACCATCCGGCGCGGCTATGCCGATCCGCCCCAGCCCATGTTCCGGGTCAACGGCCAGCCGGCCATCGGCCTTGCCATCGCCATGCGCGACGGCGGCGACATCCTCGCCATGGGCAAGTCCATCGACAGGACCATGAACGGCCTCATCGCCAACCTGCCCGTGGGCATCGAGGCGCATCTGGTGGCGGACCAGGCGGTGACGGTGAACAGCGCCATCGCCGAGTTCATGGAAAGCCTGTGGCAGGCGGTGGCCATCATCCTCGTGGTGTCGTTCATCGCCCTCGGGGTGCGGGCCGGCGCCATCGTGGCGCTCGCCATCCCGCTGACGCTCGCCATCGTGTTCGCGCTGATGCAGCTGGTGCACATCGACATGCAGCGCATCTCGCTGGGCGCGCTCATCATCGCGCTGGCGCTCATGGTGGACGACGCCATGACCACCACTGACGCCACGCTCACGCGCCTTGCCGCCGGCGACGATAAGGTGACGGCGGCGTCCTACGCCTTCAAGGCCTATGCGGCGGCGATGCTGGCGGGCACGCTGGTGACGGTCGCCGGTTTCGTGCCGGTGGGTTTTGCGGCCTCGTCTGCGGGCGAATACACCTTCACCCTGTTCGCAGTTGTGGCCATCGCGCTGCTGGTGTCGTGGATCGTGGCGGTGCTGTTCGCCCCGCTGATGCAGGTGCTGATCCTGAAGGCCCCGACCAAGGACAAGATCCCCGATCCGGACGCCCCGCCCACGGGGGTCATGGGGCTCTACCGCTCCTTCCTCATCTTCTGCCTGCGGCTGCGCTGGGCCACGATCGCCGTCACCCTCGGCCTGTTCGCGCTGTCGGTGCTGGCGCTGCCGCTCATCCCGTCCCAGTTCTTCCCCTCGTCGGACCGGCCCGAGCTGCTGGTGGACCTCGCCTCGCCGCAGAATGCCTCCATCTACCAGAGCGAGAAGGTGGCGCAGGCGTTCGACGCGGTGCTGGCCAAGGATCCGGACGTGGCCCGCTGGTCCACCTATGTGGGCCGCGGCGCCATCCGCTTCTATCTGCCCCTCGACGTGCAACTGCCCAACGACTTCTTTGCCCAGACCGTGATCGTGGCCAAGGACGTGGCGGGGCGTGACCGCCTCCGGGCCAAGCTTGAGAAGGTGCTGGCGGAGGACTTCCCCCAGCTCGTCGCCCGCGTCTCGCCGCTGGAGCTGGGCCCGCCGGTGGGCTGGCCGGTGCAGTATCGGGTGTCGGGACCGGACATCGAGAAGGTGCGCACCATCGCCTTCGACCTTGCCGCCGTGATGGCCTCCAACCCCAAGGTGGAGACCGTCAACTACAACTGGATCGAGCCGGCGCGGCAGGTGCGCATCAAGGTGGACCAGGACGAGGCGCGGCTGCTGGGCCTGTCCACGGCGCAGCTTGCCGGTGTGCTCAACACCGTGCTGTCGGGACAGGCGGTGACGCAGGTGCGCGACGACATCTATCTCGTCAACGTGGTGGCCCGCGCCACCGATGAGGAGCGCGTGTCGCTCGCCACCCTCGGCACCCTCCAGGTGCCGCTGCCCAGCGGGCGAACGGTGCCGCTGAGCCAGATCGCCACCTTCGATTATACCCAGGACTATCCCGCCATCTGGCGCCGCGACCGGGTGCCCACCCTGACGGTACAGGCGGACGTGCGGCGCGGCATCCTGCCGGAAGGGGTGGTGGCGCAGCTCGATCCCAAGATCGACGCCCTGCGCCGGACCCTGCCACCCGGCTACGCCATCACCGTGGGCGGCACCGTGGAGGAGAGCGCGGCCTCGCTCGCCTCGGTGGTCGCCGTGGTGCCGGTGATGCTGCTGCTCATGTTCTCGGTGCTCATGTTCGAGCTGAAGAGCTTCCAGCGCCTCGTCATCGTGCTGTCGGTGGCGCCGCTTGGCCTCATTGGCGTGGTGGTGGCGCTGCTGGTCTCGGGGCGGCCTTTGGGCTTCGTGGCCATCCTCGGCGTGCTGGCGCTGATCGGCATGATCACCAAGAATGCGGTCATCCTCATCGGCCAGATTGAGGCCGACCGCGCGGCGGGCAAGAGCGTGTGGGACGCGGTGGTGCACGCCTCCTCCACCCGCTTCCGGCCCATCATGCTCACCGCGGTGTCCACGGTTCTGGGCATGATCCCCATCGCGCCCACGGTGTTCTGGGGGCCCATGGCCTTCGCCATCATGGGCGGGCTTCTGGTGGGCACGCTGCTCACCCTCATCTTCCTGCCGGCGCTCTACGTGGCCTGGTTCGGCCCCGATACGGGTCCTGAGCCGGTGGCCGCGCCCAAGGTGGAGCGGGCGCAGGCAGCCTGAGACGACAACGGTCCCCGAGCGGGGCCGTACTCAACCGGGGCCGGGCCGCACGGCCGGCCCCCCAAGACAAGAAGGTGCTTTGCCGGCCTGGCGTCCTTACCGTCGGGCCGGCACCTGCTCCATGACCTCGGGGAGGGCACGACCGGGTGCCGCAACGGGCGGCGACGACGGGACGAAGCGCGTTCACAGAGGTGTCGAAGATGGAACGGGAACCGGTACTTGTTGATTTCGCGCTGCAGGGCGGTGGCTCCCACGGCGCCTTCACCTGGGGTGTGCTCGATCGCCTGCTGGAGGAAACCTGGCTGGAGATCGAGGGCGTGTCCGGCACCTCCGCCGGCGCCATGAATGCGGCGGTGCTCGCGGATGGCTATGCCGCCGGTGGCCGGCAGGGCGCCCAGCAGGCGCTGGAAAGCTACTGGCGCCACGTGTCCGAGGCGGCGCGCTTCAGCCCGTTCAAGCGCTCGCCCCTCGACAAGATGTTCGGCCGCTGGTCGCTCGACAGCGCGCCGGGCTTCCTGTTCATGGACATCATGACGCGCATGTTCTCGCCCTATCAGTACAATCCCTTGGGTGGGAACGCGCTGGCGCCGATCCTGGCCAAGCAGATCGATTTCGAGCGCCTGCGCGCTTCGCCCATCAAGGTGTTCATCACGGCCACCAATGTGCGCACCGGGCGCCCGCGGGTTTTCCGCAACGCCGAAATCACCCCCGAGGTGCTGATGGCCTCGGCCTGCCTGCCCACCCTGTTCCAGGCGGTGGAGATCGACGGCGAGCCCTATTGGGACGGCGGCTATTCGGGCAATCCCACCCTGGCGCCGTTGGTGAGCGAACTGACTTCGGACGACACGATCCTGGTCCCCATCAACCCGCTGGAGCGGCCCGGCACGCCCAAGACGCCATCGGAAATCCTCAACCGCCTCAATGAAGTATCCTTCAATTCGGTGGCTGTGAAGGAACTGTACATGATGGCGATGCTGCAGCGGCACGCCAGCGAGCTTTCCGGCGATACGGAAGCCTGCAACTGGGCGCGCATGCGGGTGCACATCGTACGCAACCCCATCATGGCGACGCTGGGATTTTCCTCCAAGCTCAACGCCGAGTGGGACTTCCTGACCATGCTCAAGGAGGAGGGGCGCAAGGCGGCCCAGGTCTTCCTCGACGACCATGGCCACGACATCGGCAAGGCGTCCACCGTCCGCTTCGAAGAATTGCTGCAGGAGCTGTGACGCATGGGTCTCATCGGCATCCTGGTCGGCCTTGCCGTCCTCATCTTCCTGGCCTTCCGGGGCTCCAGCATCCTCATCCTCGCGCCCATCGCCGGGCTGATCGCGGCCGCCTTCTCCGGTGAGCCGCTGCTGGCGAGCTGGACCCAGACCTTCATGCGCAATGCGGCGGACTTCGTCGCGCAGTTCTTCCCGCTGTTTCTGCTCGGGGCGCTGTTTGGCAAGCTGATGGAGGATTCCGGCTCGGTCACCTCCATCGCCAACTTCATGACGCAGAAGCTCGGTGCGCAGCGGGCCATCCTCGCGGTGGTATTGGCGGGCGCCATCGTCACCTATGGCGGCGTCAGCCTGTTCGTCGCCTTCTTCGTGCTCGCCCCCATGGGGGTAGCCCTGTTCCGCTCCTCCGGCGTGCCGCGGCGGCTGATGCCGGCGGCCATCGCGCTCGGCACCTCCACCTTCACCATGTCGGCCATGCCCGGCACGCCCTCCATCCAGAATGCCATTCCCATGCCGTTCTTCGGCACCACGCCGTTCGCGGCGCCCGGCCTCGGCATCATCGCCTCGCTGGTCATGCTGGGCTTCGGCATGTGGTGGCTGAAGCTGCGGGAGAACGCGGCACGGGCCAAAGGCGAGGGCTTCGGCGCGCTGATCGCGGCGCCGGACGAATCCGCCGAGCTTGCCGCCGACGACCCGCTGGTGCGCGAGCGGGCCACCACCGCCGGCAGTTTCGACCCCTCCGAGATCCATTCGAGCGACGAGGCCACCCGGCAGCCGCCGATCCTGCTCGCGGCCCTGCCGATCATCGTCGTGATCGTGGTCAACCTGCTGATGTCCTTCGCCATCCTGCCGCGCATGGATACTTCGTTCCTCGCCACCGACCAGTGGGGTAACAGCAGCCTCTCGGCGGTGGGCGGGGTGTGGTCGGTGATCGTGGCGCTCACCGCCGCCATCATCGCGGTGATCGCCATCAACTTCCGCAGCGTGCCGGAACTGCGCGCCACCATGACGGCGGGCGCCAACGCCTCGGTGCTGCCCATCCTGTCGGTGGCGAGCCTCGTGGGCTTCGGCGCCATCGTCGCCTCGCTGCCGGCCTTCATGGAAGTGCGCAACTGGGTGCTGTCCATCCAGGGCGGGCCGCTGGTGTCGCTGGCGGTGGCCACCAACATCCTCGCCGCGCTTACCGGCTCGGCCTCCGGCGGCCTCACCATCGCCCTCGACGCGCTCGGCCCCACCTACATGAAGATCGCTGCCGAGATCGGCATGGACCCGGCGCTGATGCACCGCGTCGCCGTCATCGGCTCCGGCACCCTCGACAGCCTGCCCCACAACGGCGCGGTGGTGACGCTGCTTTCCGTGTGCGGGGTGACCCACAAGGAAGGCTATCTCGACATCGTCATGGCGGCGGTGGTGGGCGCGCTCATCGCCCTCATGGTGGTGATCGGGCTCGGCACCCTGGTCGGCAGCTTCTGAGGCGGGTGGCCGAGGGCCGCGGCGCCGTTCCCGCCGACGCTTCAGCCGGGGCGGAAGGCTTTGTGCTTTCCGCCCCGCGCGTCTAGAGCATACCGGCGGCGGTTGGGCCGCCGTCCAATGAAACCATCACACCAGCCGGAACTGCGGGGGAAGACATGCCAGCCACCTTCGAGGTCTCGGGCTTCCTCACCTTCACCCTTGCCATCGTGGTGTATTTCATCGGCGCCGGCCTCAACGGCGTGATCGCCCCGCTGCGCCGCTGGAACATTCCGGAGGCGGTCACCGGCGGCCTCCTGGCGGCGGTGGCGACGCTGTTGTGCTATCGCGTGCTCGGCCTTGCCATCTCGTTCGACCTCGCCGCGCGCGACATGCTGCTTTTGTATTTCTTCACCGGCATCGGCCTCAATGCGCGCCTGTCGGACCTGGTGCTGGGTGGGCGGCCGCTGCTCATCCTGCTGCTTCTGACTGTGGTCTATCTCGGGCTGCAGAATGTGGTGGCCATCGGCGGGGCCAAGGCGCTGGGCCTGCCCGACGGCATCGCCCCGCTGCTGGGCTCGGTGTCGCTCATCGGCGGGCACGGCACCACCATCGCCTGGGCTCCGCTGATCTCCGAGCGCTTCGGCCTGCCCAATGCCCTGGAAGTGGGCATCGCCAGCGCCACCCTGGGCCTCGTCATCGCCAGCCTCGTGGGCGGGCCGGTGGCGGGCATCCTCATCAACCGCTTCAAGCTGCGCAGCGACGAGATCCTGGCCCCCATGGTGGGCCTGCCCGACGACGACGTGGGGCCGGACGCGGGCAAGGTGACCTATCGCAACATCCTGAGTGCGCTTCTGGTGCTCAACGTGGTGATCCTCACCGCCTATTCGCTGGAAGGGCTGGTGGAGCAGACCGGCATCAAGCTGCCCCTGTTCGTGGTGTGCCTGCTGGTGGCCATCGTCATCACCAACACGCTGCCTCATGCCCTGCCGCGCATGACGTGGCCGGCGCGCACGCCGGCGCTGGCGTTGATCTCCGACCTGTCGCTGAAGATCTTCCTCGCCATGTCGCTCATGAGCATGCAGCTGTGGACTCTGGGCGGGCTCGGGCCGGCGCTGGCCGTGGTGCTCGGCCTGCAGACGCTGGTGGCGGTGCTCTACATCCTGTTCGCGGTGTTTCCGGCAATGGGGCGCAACTACCAGGCGGCGGTGCTGGCGGCGGGCTTCACCGGCATCAGCCTTGGGGCGACGCCCACCGCCATTGCCAACATGACGGCGGTGACGCGTACCCACGGGCCGGCGCCCATCGCCTTCATCATCCTGCCGCTGGTGTCGGCCTTCTTCATCGACATCGCCAACGCCCTCGCCATCGGCTTCATGCTGCGCTGAGGGCGGGCGGGCCTGGAGCATCAGCGGCCGGGCGCCATCTGCATTCATGAAAGGCCAGGCGCGGGTGCGGTGGTCCTGCCGCGCATGCTTAGCCGTGGGCGGCAGGTTGCGCGGGGACGGTCGCCGCGCGACCGGCTGACCCTGAGCCTCATTCACATCAGAATAAATCGAAACTGAAGATCGATTTGTAATAATTCTCGATCGTGCGTTTGCAAGATGGTGTAGAAGTACGCTGATTCTTATTGTTATTCAATCCGTGAATATCCCATCTTGTTGAGCTAAATTCGTGTAGCTAGCATTTGCCTGCAAATTGGGATGCCGCCATTGGCTGGCATTCCGTTCTAGATTTGAATCACTTCATAAAGAGACGGGTCCATGATTGTCACGGTGATCTTCGGCTCCGATGGCGGAGCCACGAAAGGGGTCGCGTCCAAGATTTCAAAGAAATGCCAGGGCCGTTCGGTGGACATCAAGACCGCGACCAAGGCCGATTTCGAGAATAGCGATCTCCTCATCCTCGGCTCGCCCACCTATGGCGACGGAACATTGCAGACCGACTGGGAAGAGAACATCGACAAGCTGCGCAGCGCCAACCTGAAGGGCCGGAAGGTGGCGCTGTTCGGCACGGGGGACCAGGAGAGCTATCCCACCTCCTTTGTCGATGCCATCGGCATCCTCTATGACGAGGTGACGGATCTCGGCGCGGTGGTGGTCGGCTTCACCGACACCGCCGGCTACGACTATGTGGGCTCCACGGCCGAACGGGACGGCCAGTTCGTCGGCCTCGCCCTCGACCTCGACACGCAATCCGGTCTGACCGACAAACGGGTGACAGCATGGCTCAGCAAGCTGCTTTAGGCCCCTGCATGGACGTGCCGGAGGATGTGTCCCTCGCGGAGGAGGCCGGCTGGCCTCCGTCCCCGGCCGTCGCTGTCGCAGAGGGGTGCGCGGCGCCGGTGATGCGGCTGTTCCAGCACCATGTCTATGAATACGGGCGGGGCGTGCGCGCCCTGTTCCTCATGACGCTCTGCCGCGCCGAGCTGCCGCTGGTGCTGGCCCGGCTCGGGCGCCACGGCATCGACCATTTCGTGCAGGAGGTGAGCCCGGTGAAGGTGAACCTCTTCTTCGGCCGTCCGGCCTTCGTGGCGGTGGCGCGGGCGGTGGTCACCCGGCCGCTCAACACGTTGACGGCGGAAGAGGATTTTATGCTCGGCACCCTGCTCGGCTACGACAAGGAGCAGCAGTGCCGGCGCTATCTCGGCCGGTCCGGGCGCGGCCAGCCGGAACAGGTCGCCCTCGCCGCCGAATGAGGGCGGCGGCTGTCGGCTGGGCGCAGGCTAGCGGGCGCCTTCGCTCTCGGCGTAGCGGGTGGCCAGCGGCAGGGACGCGGTGGCGAGGAAGGAGCGGTAGCGGCGCCTTGCATCCATGGCGGTGCCGTTGTCGGCGATGGCGGCTTCCTGCAATTCCGCGAGCGCCCACGGGGTGGGCTCCACCGGAATGGCGACGATCTCGGGCGCCGCGCGCGAGGTGATCTCAATCACGTCGTGGGGGGTGAGGGCCTGGAGGGCGTGGGTGGCCAGCTGGCGCTGGTAGGCGCGCCGTTCGGGCGAAAGCTCGTCCCACGGCTCCAGCAGGGGATAGCGCTGCCGGGAGAAGGCGTGCATCGCGCGCGCCATGCGCTCCACCATGTCGTTTGCCACCATCCCCGCCTCTCAACGCCTGACAAACTGATGCCCGGGACCCCGGATGGAAGGCAGGATGCCAGACGCCCCTTTCCCGGAAGTTGCCCGGCGGGCCGACCTTCCGACATGGTTAATGGACGGTTGATGCCGACGGTCGTTGGGCGCCTGCCTGCGTCATCGCGCTGCCGCACGGGCGGGCGATTATCCGCCCGCCTTGCATTGCGGCGGCGTCGGCCGCTGCTCTAGGATGCGGGCCGAAACGGGATCAAGGGAGTAGATGCATGTCCGTGAAGCTCAGCGACCTGAAGGTGAAGCTGTTCACCGACGGGGCCGACAAGGCGCAGATTGTGGAAATGGCCAAGCAGCCCCACATCGCCGGCTTCACCACCAATCCGTCCCTGCTGCGCAAGGCCGGCGTGACCGATTATGAGGCCTATGCCCGCGATCTCGTCGCCGCCGTGCCGGACCGGCACATCTCGTTCGAGGTGTTCTCCGACGACATCCCGGAAATCCGCGCCCAGGCCCGCGTCATCGCCACCTGGGGCGAGCATGTGCACGTCAAGCTCCCGGTCTCCACCACCCGCGGCGAGACGCTGTACGACCTGGTGCGGGACCTGGTGAACGACGGCGTGAAGGTGAACCTCACCGCCATCTTCGACGTGCCCCAGGTGGAAGAGGGCGTCAAGGCGCTGGCTGGTGGCGCCCCCTCCATCATCTCGGTGTTCGCCGGGCGCCTCGCCGACCTCGGCATCGACTACAAGCCCGCCATCTCGCGGGCGGTGGCGCTGGCCAACGCGACCAACAACGTGGAGGTCATCTGGGCTTCCACCCGTGAGGTGTGGAACGTGATCGAGGCGGACGAGCTGGGCTGCCACATCATCACCGCCCCCGCCGACGTGCTGAAGAAGCTTCCGGCGCTGGGCTCGCGCACCGCCGCCGAGCTGTCCCTCGACGCGGTGAAAGCCTTCCGCGCCGATGCGCTGGCCGCCGGCCTGACCCTGGACCTCAAGGGCCGCGCCGCCGCCGAGTGACTTTTTCGGGGCACTGCCTGCGTTGAAGGCAGGCCCCGGCATTGCACACATCGCGCGCGCTGTTACACTGGCCGCAAGGCGCAGCCGGTCGCTGACCCAGCGGCAGGCCTGAGCGCATGTTTCCGCCTTGCGGCGAGGGGATGGACATGAGGGACGAGACGCACGGACCCGGTGCGGGTCCGGGGCAGTCTTGCCGCGAGCGTGCCGTAACGGAAGCCGTAACGGATGCACGCTGCGGGGCAAAAGGGCTCGCGGGTTCGGCCACGGTGACCGTGGACGGGGTCGCGCCTCTGGACCCGCCTTCGTGTTCCGACAAGATCGCGTCCCCCGGCAAGATCGTGTCCCCCGACCCGGCGCAACCCTGCGCCAGCCCGCCCCGCACCCCTCCGGACCATCCGGTTTCAGCGCCTCCCGCGTCGGCCAGTGGGCATTCCGCGCCGTCCTATCCGTCCGGCAATGCCAGCGCGGTCTATGCCGCCATTGACCTCGGCACCAACAATTGCCGCCTCTTGGTGGCGCGGCCCACGGCGCGCAGCTTCCGGGTGGTGGATGCGTTCTCGCGCATCGTCCGCCTCGGCGAGGGGCTGACCGCCTCCGGCCGCCTGTGCGACGAGGCCATGGCGCGGGCAGTGGCTGCCCTTGAGGTCTGCGCCGCCAAGATGGACCTGCGCGGCGTCACCCGCGCCCGTATCGTTGCCACCGAGGCCTGCCGCGCCGCCGACAACGGCGCCGAATTCTGCGCCCGGGTGGAAGAGCGCACCGGCCTCCAGCTGGAAGTGGTGGACCGCCGCACCGAGGCGGGGCTCGCCGCCACCGGCTGCGCGCCGCTGGTGGACCCCACCTGCGACGGCGCAGTGCTGTTCGACATCGGCGGCGGCTCCACCGAGGTGGTGTGGCTGGGCCGGCGCTCGGCGGGGGACGACGGGCCGCCGCGCGCCCGCATCCGCTCGTGGGTGTCGCTGCCGGTGGGCGTGGTCTCCCTGTCCGAGCGGCACGGCGGTGTCCGCGTCTCGCCCGATGTGTTCCATGCCATGGTGGATGAAGTCTGCGGCATGCTGGACGGCGTGCGCCAAAGCTGGGGCGTGCGCGCTCCCGGCCGGCTGCACCTGCTCGGCACCTCCGGCACCGTCACCACCGTGGCCGGCATCCATCTCGGCCTCGACCGCTACGACCGCACCCGGGTGGACGGCGCGTGGCTCGGCGCCAGCCACATCGAGGAGGTGGTGGAGCGCCTCATGTGCATGTCCTTCGAGGAGCGGGTGGCCAATCCCTGCATCGGCGCCCAGCGGGCGGACCTGGTGCTGGCCGGCTGCGCCATCATGGAGGCGGTGCGCCGGGTTTTCCCCACGGACCGCCTGCGGGTGGCGGACCGGGGCTTGCGCGAGGGCATGCTGGTGCAGTTGATGCGGGCTGATGGCGCCTGGCGTCGCAATCGCCCCGCCGGCACCCCTTCCGGAGACGCACACGCGTGACCACCCCACCCCGCGGGCCGGACGGCCGGCCCCTGAAAGTGCGCGTGAAAAAATCGCGCGGCCGCACCACGTCCTCCCAGAAATGGCTGCAGCGCCAGCTCAACGACCCTTACGTCGCCCGCGCCAAGCGCGAGGGCTGGCGCTCGCGCGCCGCGTTCAAGCTCATCGAGATGGACGAGAAGGCCCGGCTTTTGAAGCGCGGCATGCGCATCGTGGACCTGGGCGCTGCCCCCGGGGGGTGGAGCCAGGTGGCGGCGAAGAAGATCGGCCTTGAGGAAGGCCTCGGCAAGATCGTCGCCATCGACCTTCTGGAGATCGAGCCCATTCCCGGCGTCGTCTTCGCCCAGATGGATTTCCTGGCGCCGGACGCACCGGAGCGGCTGATCGCCATGCTGGGCGGGCAGGCCGACCTCGTCATGTCCGACATGGCGGCCAACGCCACCGGGCACAAGAAGACCGACCACCTGCGCATCGTCGGCCTGGTGGAGCTGGCGGTGGATTTCGCCCGACAGGTGCTGGCGCCGGGCGGGACCTTCCTCGCCAAGGTGATCCAGGGCGGCATGGAAGCGACCCTTTTGGCCGACCTCAAGCGCGACTTCACCCAGGTGCGCCATGTGAAGCCGGCCGCCAGCCGTGCCGATTCGGCCGAGCTGTATGTGCTGGCCACCGGCTTCCGTGGCGAGGCGGACCGGGCCGAGACGGACGATGCCGGGACCGCCGAGGTGCAGGCGCCCCGCGATCAGTGATCGGGACTGACCTCGCTGCGCGGGTCGGCGAGGTCCGGCTTGCGGCCGTTCAGCTCCGCACCGGCATTCCGGGGCAGGCCGACGAAATAGGCGAGGCTCGCCAGGCTCACCACCGCCACCACCAGGAAGGCGACGGCGAAGTCGCTCTGGGTTACCGCCATCTCGCCCCGGTGGGCGCGCATGGTCTCCAGCACAAAGCCAGCCAGCGCCACGCCGCAGGACAGTGACACCTGCTGCGCCACGCTGGCGAAGGAGGTGGCCCGGCTCATCTCCTGGGGCTCCACTTCCGCATAGCTCAGCGCATTGAGCGCTGTGAACTGGAGCGAGCGCAGGAAGCCGCCCACCAGCAGCACCATGACGATGATCCAATGGGGCGTGAACGGCGTGAAGGCGGCGTTCACCGCGATGAAGCCGGCCGAAAGCACGGCGTTGGCAAGGAGCACGCGCTTGTAGCCGAGCCGCCGCAGCAGCGGCGCGGCGGTGAATTTCATGATGAGGGCCCCCGCCGAGGCGGCGAAGGTGAGCATGCCCGAGGCGAACGGCGACAGGCCAAACGACAGCTGGAGAAGCAGCGGAAGCAGGAAGGGCAGGGCGCCGATGCCCACCCGGAACAGCGAGCCGCCCACGACGCCGGCGCGGAACGAGGAATGCCGCAAGAGGTTCAGGTCGAGCACCGCATGGGGCGTGACCCGCGCATGGCGCACATAGAGCCACAGGGCGCCGGCGCCGATGCCGGCCACGGCGAGGGCGGCCCACACCGGCACCAGCTCCTGTCCCAGCACGGCGAAGCCGAAGACCAGGCCGGCGAGCCCGATTCCGGACAAAACGAGGCCCTTCAGGTCGAGCGGCGGCACGTCCTCTTCCCGCACATTCTCGATGAAGCGGGTGGCGAGGAACACCCCCAGCACCCCGATGGGCACGTTGATGAAGAAGATCAGCCGCCAGTCGAAATAGGTGGTGATGAAGCCCCCCAGCGGCGGGCCGAACACCGGCCCCAGAAGGGCGGGAATGGTGAGCCACGCCAGCGCCGACACCAGCTCCGTCTTCGGCACCGAGCGCAGGATGACGAGCCGCCCCACCGGCACCATCATGGCTCCGCCCATGCCCTGGACGATGCGGTAGAGTACGAAGTCGGTGAGCGAGGTGGACAGCCCGCACAGGATCGAGCCGATGGTGAAGATGACGATGGCGGAGCGGAACACGGTGCGCGCGCCATAGCGGTCCGCCGCCCAGCCGCTGGCCGGAATGAAGACCGCAAGGGAGAGCAGGTAGGAGGTGAGCGCCAGCTTGAGCGCTACCGGGTCTTCCTTCAGGTCGGCGGCGATGGCGGGCAGGGAGGTGGCGATCACCGTCGCGTCCACCTGCTCCATGAACAGGGCACAGGCGACGATGAGGGGAATGAGAACCTGCGGCGGCAGCGCGTGGCGCGGCATGAGCGTTTCCGTAGGGTCGCGCCTCGGGGCAGGGTCTTCGGGGGCAGAGCGACGCGTTGAGCCCGGCGTCCCGAATAGGGGCTCCACACGCCGTGATCAACCACCTCCAGCCCCGCCGGGGTCACGATGCCTTGCAGGCGCGCCTGGCCGCACCATATGGATGCCGAGGCCTTTAAGGAGGGCCTGACGCGACCATGATCTACATTCTCGCCGCTCTGCTTCCGCCGCTCGGCCTGCTGGTGAACGGACAGCCGATTTCGGCCCTTATCAATCTGGTCATGATCGTGCCGTGCATCCTGCTCGGCCTGATCTTCCCGCTGCTGTTCCTGTTGCCCTCCGCCCATGCGGTCATCGCCGTGCACATGAAGCGCACGGATCGCCGCCAGCGCGAGGTGCTCGAGGCGATCCAGCGCAGCGGCGTCCCGCCCGCCGACTGGCGCGGCCCTGACACGCGGTTTCGTCCCCTCCGGCCCGGCCGGAGGGGAACGCATGCGACTTGGGAAAGCGGCGCCCCGTCAGTCGACCGTCAGAACGATCTTGCCCACGTGGGCGCTCGCATCCATGCGGGCGTGGGCGGCGGCGGCATTGGCCAGCGGGAAGGTCTCGTCCATCACCGGGCGGTATTTTCCCGCCGCGATCAGCGGAAACACCTGCTCCACGATGGCGGCCGCCAGCGCCGCCTTCTCCGCCACCGGGCGCGAGCGCAGGGTGGAGCCGGTGTGGGTCAGGCGCTTCAGCATGAGGCGCATGAAGTCGACCTCGGCCTTGGCGCCCTGCTGGAAGGCGATCTGCACGATGCGCCCGTCCTGGGCGGCGGCTTCGTAATTCTTCTGGATGTAGGGGCCACCGATCATGTCCAGGATCACGTTGGCGCCCTTGCCGCCGGTGAAGCTTTTCACTTCGGCCACGAAATCCTGGGTGCGGTAGTTCACCGCCAGGTCGGCGCCCAGCGTCACACAGGCGGCGCACTTCTCGTCCGATCCCGCCGTCACCACCACCCGCGCGCCGAAAGCCTTGGCGAGCTGGATGGCCGTGGTGCCGATGCCGCTCGACCCGCCGTGCAGCAGCAGCGTCTCGCCCGCCTTCAGCTGGCCGCGCTCGAAGATGTTGCTCCACACGGTAAAGGCGGTTTCCGGCAGGGCCGCCGCCTCGGCGGCGCTCAGGCCTTCGGGGATCGGCAGGGCCGTGGCCTCGTGCGTCGTGCAATATTGCGCATAGCCGCCGCCGGTGACGAGGGCGCAGACCCGGTCGCCCAGCTTGAAGCGGCTCGCGCCTTCGCCGAGGGCCACCACCGTGCCGGCGATCTCCAGGCCCGGAATGTCCGAGGCACCGGGGGGCGGCGGATAGAGGCCCTTGCGCTGCATCACGTCCGGCCGGTTGATTCCGGCGGCCTCCACCTTCACCAGGAGTTCGCCGGCGGCGGGAGCGGGGACCGGGCGGTTGCCTGGCACCAGCACCTCCGGCCCGCCGGGCGCGGAGATGAGGATGGCGGTCATGGTTTCAGGCAGCGGGGCAGGAGATACGGGGGCAGCGGACGACATGGACGGCTCCGAAAGGACTTCCGAAAGGACTTGCGGCGCGGCGCCTGAGGCGCAGTGTCTGGCGATGGCGCGAGAGGGGAAACCGGCCGGCACGACCTGACCGGTGAAATCCGCCTCGCCTCATTGCATTGGGGGCTCTTGCGAGCAGGCCCCTTTTAACCGAAGCGGGGACGGGCAAAATAGGGATTAGGCGGGTCGGACCTGAAGTCCGTTCCACCACGCGAGGCGACAATAGGGAGGGGCACGCAAGATGCCAATGGATGACGAAGCTTTGCCGCCGCCGCGCGAGCCGCTCATCGCGGCGGATATCTCGCGCCTGTCGGTGGACGAGATCGAGCAGCGCATCGCCGACCTCAAGGCGGAGATCGCGCGCCTGGAGACGGCGCTCACCGCCAAGCTCGCCTCCCGCGCCGCCGCCGATGCCGCTTTTAAATTATAGGGGCGCCGGCCCAGAGGGGGCAGGGGTTTTAGATGTCACGCGTTAAGGCGGCCTTAATCCCTGCCTGCCAGACTTCACTTGTCCGCAGCGTTCCTCCCAACACCTGACCGGACATGAGAGCGAGTACCGAGACCGAGTATCTGGACCGAGTACCTGGACCGAGTACCTGGCAACTCTCCCTGTCAGACTTCGGAGCCGCCGCAAGGCGGCTCTTCTTTGCGTGGGGTGCCCGATATCCCCAAGGCATTTGAGGCCCGGACCCTTTACGGGCGCCCGCCCGTTCCGCTTGATGCACGCCCTTGTGTGAGGAGCGCTCAAGTGCGGGACCGGGACGCGGCTGCATCAGCCGCCATCTTCAACGGAGGTATGGAAACGCTCGCCTCCGCGCAGGCGCGCCTGTCCTCGACTTCGCTCGACCCCTCCGCCGCCGACGCCTTGCGTCGCCTGGTGCTGGATGCGTCTTCGGCGCTGCTGATGCTCGACATGCTGGGCGAGGGGGACATGGCGCCCGAGGCTCTCCGCAGCGAAGCCGCGCGGCTTCACCTGGCCCTGCCGACCGGGCTCGTCGAACGCCTGCCGGCGGCGGCCCGGATCGGGGCGCTGGAACTCGCCACCCTGTGCGGCACGCTCGCCGCGCGGCTTCAGGCGGCGGCCACGCCGGCTACCGGTGCATTACGCAACGCAAAAAGCCGCGACGGCGGCACAACCGCCCGCGGCTTCAGCTGGTGACGCGCTCAAGCTGAACGGCGAAGGGGATGCCCCTGCGCCAGCACGGCAAAGCCGCGACGTCAGGCCCTGCGACGCAGATACGCAGGGCCGGATGCCGCGGCGGGGGCCGATCAGCCCTTGAGAAGGGCGCCGAACTTGCTCTTGAAGCGGGAAACGCGGCCGCCGCGGTCCATCAGCTGCTGGGTGCCGCCGGTCCACGCGGGATGGGTGCGCGGGTCGATATCGAGCTGAAGGGTGTCACCCTCCTTGCCGTAGGTCGACCGGGTCGTGTACTCGGAACCGTCCGTCATCACCACCTTGATGAAGTGGTAATCGGGGTGGATGTCGCTCTTCATTGGTTCAATCCTTTATCGCCACGCCGACGCCCTCCCGGGTCCGGCAGCGTCAATTTCGGTTCCTGACGGAAGTGGCGGGTCTATAACCGAGTGCATGCTTTGACACAAGCCGACACCTCAACTGCCCCCAACAACGACGCCTCCGAGGGCTCCCGGCGCCGCAAGGCCAACCTGAAGCCGCTGCGAGGCCTTGCCCCCTACCTGTCGCGCTATCGCGGCCGGGTCGCGGCGGCGCTGGTCGCCATCCTGGTGGCGGCGCTGGCGACGCTGGCGCTGCCGCTGGCGGTGCGGCGCATGATCGATTTCGGCTTCGCCGCCGACCATGCGGCCCTGGTGGATCGCTATTTCGCGGTGCTTGTGGCGGTGGCGGCGGTGCTTGCCGCCGCCTCCGCCGCCCGCTACTACCTTGTGACCACGCTCGGCGAGCGGGTGGTGTCGGACCTGCGCACCGCCGTCTTCGCCCGCCTGGTGACGCTGGACGGCGCCTTCTACGACACCGCCCGCTCCGGCGAGCTGACCTCGCGCCTTACGGCGGACACCACCCAGCTGAAGTCGGCGGTGGGCGCGTCCGCCTCCACCGCCTTGCGCAACCTGGTGCTGTGCGTGGGCGGCATCGCCATGATGGTGGTGACCAGCCCGCGCCTGTCGGCCCTGGTGCTGGTGGCCATCCCGGTCATCGTGCTGCCGCTGGTGGCCTCCGGCCGCAAGGTGCGCCGGCGCACCCGCCATGCCCAGGACACGCTGGCCGACGCCTCGGCCTATGCCGCCGAGGCCCTCAACGGCATGCGCGCGCTGCAATCCTCCAGCGCGGAAGGCGCTGCGCGGGCGCGCTTCGACGGGGCGGTGGAAGAGGCCTTCACCGCCGCACAGGACGCGACGCGGGCGCGGGCCTGGCTCACCGGCGTCGCCATCTTCCTCGTCACCGCCAGCATCGTGGCGGTGCTGTGGGCGGGCGCCCAATCGGTGCTCGGCGGTACCATGAGCTCGGGCGCGCTGAGCCAGTTCGTGCTCTATGCGGTGCTGGCCGCCGCCTCGCTGGGTAATCTGTCCGAGACCTGGGGCGAGGTTTCCGCCGCGGCCGGCGCCGCCGAGCGCATCGGCGAACTGCTGAAGGTGGAGCCCCAGGTGCGGACCGCGGCCCGCCCGGTGGCGCTGCCCGCGCGTCTTTCCGGCGCGATCCGGTTCGACGAGGTGTCCTTCGCCTATCCCACGCGGGCCGACGACAATGCCCTGCATGCCGTCTCCTTTACCGTGCGGCCCGGCGAGCGGGTGGCGCTGGTGGGGCCGTCGGGGGCGGGCAAGAGCACGGTGTTCCAACTGCTGGAGCGCTTCTACGATCCGCAGGCGGGGCGCATCCTGCTGGACGAGATCGACATCGGCACCGCCGATCCGGTGGATGTGCGCCGGCAGATCGCGCTGGTGCCGCAGGAGGTCGCCATCTTTGCCGACACCGTGCGCGCCAACATCCGCCTGGGCCGGCCCGACGCCACCGACGCCGAGGTTGAGGCCGCAGGCCAGGCGGCGGCGGTGGACGAGTTCGTGGCGCGCCTGCCGCAGGGCTGGGACACGCTGGTGGGCGAGCGGGGGGTGACCCTCTCCGGCGGCCAGCGCCAGCGCATCGTCATCGCCCGCGCTATCCTGCGGGCCGCCCCCATCCTGCTGCTCGACGAGGCCACCAGCGCGCTCGATGCGGAAAGCGAGACCCTGGTGCAGACCGCGCTGGAGCGCTCCATGGAGGGGCGCACCACGCTCGTCATCGCCCACCGCCTCGCCACCGTGCTGGAAGCCGACCGGATCCTTGTGATGGAGGCCGGCCGCGTGGTGGACGAGGGCACCCACGCCGAACTGGTGGCCAAGGGCGGCCTCTACGCCCGCCTCGCCCAGCTCCAGTTCAACGCGGCGGCTTAATTCCAACGGCCGTTGAGCTTGGCTCAATGGCCGTTGGCTGAAGCCCGCGCGGCGTTTGAGCGTTACCCTCTCGGCATTGGTCAAAAACCGAGGCCGTCGGTCTAAAGTCCGCGTGTCGCCTGGGCGGTATCCTCCTCGCGCCATTCCATGCGGAAAGTGCGGCGGCCGGACATGGGGTTCTCGCCCTCGGCGACGATGGCGAGCCCCATCTTCTGGTAAAAACGCACCGCGCGGGGATTGTCCTGGTTCACGTCGAGGGCAACGACGGTCGGGGAGATGCGCCGCGCCTCGTCCATCAGCGCCTCCGCCGCGCCCTGTCCCCAGACGCGCGGGGCGACCGCCAGCTGGTCGAGATATCCGGTGCCGGGGTGGATGACCACGAAGCCGGCCACCGCCCCCGCCCCGTCCAGCGCCACCCGAATCAGCGCACCGCCTGCGGTGAGGGTATCGAGATGGCTTTCAAGCCACGGCCGGCGGGCCTCGAAATCGATCTCCGGCAGGGTCTTCGCCCAGCTCTCCACCCACAGCTGCGCCATGGCAGGACGATGGGCGGGCAGGGCAGGGACGAGGGTATAGGGCATGGGAATGTCACGTCTTGGCTTCAGACGACGGGATGGCTCGTGCGGATCCAACTTCTTCGCCGTCAAATCCGGGCATCCAACCTGAACCAGAGGGATTGCCGGGCACTTAACGTCTCTTGAGCCGCGTTGCTGGTCCATTCCCGCAGGAATTCAGAGACGACCGTAGCCTCACCGCTCCGTCAGCTTCAGCTCGATACGGCGGTTGCGGGCGCGGGCCTCGTCGGAGGCGGCGGGATCGATGGGCTGGTATTCGCCGAAACCGGCGGCGATCAGGTGCTGCGGGCTCACCCCCTTGGATATGAGGTACTGAACCACCGCGATGGCCCGCGCCGCCGACAGCTCCCAGTTGGAGGGGAACTGGGGCGTGGCGATGGGCCGGTTGTCGGTATGCCCATCGATGCGCAGGGCCCAGGAGATGTCCGGGGGGATGGATTTCTCCAGATCGAGGATGGCGCCCGCCAGCTTGTCCAGCTCCGCCAGCGCCTCGGGGCGGGGCGTGGCAGAGCCGCGGTCGAAAAATACCTCCGACTGGAACACGAAGCGGTCGCCCACCACCCGAACGTCCGGCCGGTTGCCGAGGATGTCGCGCAGGCGGCCGAAGAATTCCGAGCGGAAGCGGGTCAGCTCCTGCACCCTTTGGGCCAGCGCCACGTTGAGCCGGCGGCCGAGGTCGGTGATCTTGGTCTGGCTCTCGGCATCGCGCTTCTCGGCGACATTGAGGGCCTCTTCCAGCGCCGCCATCTGCCGGCGCAGGGCGGAAATCTGCTGGTTGAGCAGCTCGATCTGGGCGACGGCGCGGGCCGCCACGTCCTTCTGCAGGTCCACCTCGCGGGCGAGCGCCCGGGTGTGGCCCTCGTCGGAGTTGGGCGCCGGGGCTGCGGAAAGCTGGCTCTTGAGGCGGTCGCGCTCGGTTTCGGTGGCCTCCAGCGAGGCGCGCAGGGTGGCCAGCTCCCCGTCCGTGGTCTGGCCGGTGGCGCGTTCCAGCGAGAGCAGCTCCGTGAGCTGGCGGATCTGCGCCTGCAGGCGCTGCATCACATTGTCCTTGCCCGACATCTCCTGGGTCAGGAAGAACTGGGTGAGCATGAACACCGACAACAAGAAGATGAACACCAGCAGCAGCGTGGACAGGGCGTCCACGAAGCCGGGCCAGTAGTCGATGTGGCGGTCGCGGCCGCGTCTGCCCAGGGCCATGGCTCAGCTCCCGCTCAAGGGTTGGTCCCGGCGTCCGGTCATGCCTTGCCCCGTCCGGAGGTCTCGTCCTCCAGCCGGCGGACGAGGCGCTTCAGCTCTTCCTGCTGGGCGCTCTGCGCCTCGATCATCTGCTTCAGCAGGGCCTGCTCCGAGCGCATGTGGGTGACGAGACCCTGAAGGCTCTCGGCAAGCTGGGACATGGCGGTGGTGACCCGCTGGGAGCCTGCTTCCGTCATGGTCTTCTCCAGCCGGCCCATGGCGGAGACCAGGGGTGCGGTGTCGAACGCCGGCTGGGGCGGCGGCAGGGCGAGGGGCGGGCTTGAGGGAACAGGCTGCGCCGTCGCCGAGAGGCGCGCCGGCTCGCGCTCGGCGCCGAAGCCGCGCTCGCGGGGGGGCTCATCGAGGTCGCGCACGGTGGTGGAGAGCCAGTCTTCCAGATCGGTATAGAAACGGGTCTGCGCCTGCCCCGCCTGGAGGTCGAGGAAGCCCAGCACCAGCGAGCCCGACAGGCCGAACAGGGAGGACGAGAACGCCGTGCCCATGCCGCCGAGCGGGGCGGCCAGGCCGGTCTTCATATCCTCGAAGATGGAGCCGGCATCCGGCCCTACCTGCAGCGAGCTGATGACCGTGCCGATGGAAGACACGGTTTCCAGCAATCCCCAGAAGGTGCCGAGCAGGCCGAGGAACACCAGAAGACCCGTGAGATAGCGCCCCATGTCCCGGCTCTCGTCGAGGCGGGTGCCGATGGAATCCAGGATCGACCGCATGGTGACCTGGGAAATGGACATCCGCCCCACCCGGTCGCCCAAAAGCGCCGCCATGGGCGCGAGCAAGGTGGGCGGGCGCGCCACCGCCAGCCCCGGGTCGGAGAGGCGGAAGGAATTCACCCACTCCACCTCGGGAAAGAGCCGCGCCACCTGTCGGATGGCGAGGATGATGCCGACCGCGAGCACCCCGAAGATGACGCCGTTGAGGCCCGGATTGTTGAGGAAGGCGGCCAGGATCTGCCTGTGCAGCACGGCGGCGAGCGCCGCGCACAGGGCCAGGAACACGATCATCCGCACCAGGAAGATTTGGGGGGACGATACCTTGATGAAAGGATCGACGACGCGCGCCATGAAGGTTCCTCGAAAGCAAGGGTCCTCGAGCGGAAGGGTCCTCGAGCGGAAGATCCGGCCCGGTCCTGATAGCAGATTGCGGTGAGTCTGGCTCACCCCAATCCGGTTCCGGCGGTGCGGTGCCCGACTATGGCACAGCGCCGGTGCCGGGCGAAACCGTCATCACCTTACGGAAAACCAGTGACAGGTTGTTGGACGGCATCTCGACCACCCGCGCGAGGGCGAGGCCGTTTTTCGCCGCGCAGGCGGCCACGTCGTGAAGGTGGCGCAGGCCGAAACGCGGGTCCTGCCGCTTCAGGTCGGCGTCGAAGGCCACATTGCTGGGGGCGGTGGGGACGCCGTCCTGCAGGTAAGCGCCATAGGCGAACAGCACGCCGTCCGGCGGCAAGCGGGCACCGGCGCCGCGCATGAGCCCTTCGGTCGCCTCCCACGGGCTGATGTGGATCATGTTGACGCAGACCACCGCATCGACCTTGCCCACCGGCCAGTCCGCAGCGGCGGCATCCAGCGCGAGGGGCGCTCGGACGTTGGCAAGGCCTTCCGCAGCGGTCCAGGCAGCGATGGAGGCCCGCGCCTCGGGGGAGGGGTCGGAGGGTTGCCAGGTGATATGCGGCATCTTTCGGGCGAAATACACCGCGTGCTCGCCGGTGCCGCTGGCGATCTCCAGCACCAGCCCGGTCGCGGGCAGAAGCTGGAGCAGCTGGGCGGCGATGGGCTCGCGGTTGCGCGCGACCGCCGGGGCGGAACGGCGCGCGTCGGGGGACGGATCGGGCACGGGTCGGGTTCTCCGCTGCGTCAGGGCGCCCGGGGCCGGTGGGGCAGGGGGGCGGGAGGCGCCATCTTGGCCGGTGGGGCTGAGGGGCTCAACCGTTCGCCATGCCTCCATCCGCCGCAGCGGCACGGGGCGCATCTTCGGCGTCCGGCCGGCCCGGGACTTGGCCTGGGGCGCCGCGAGCTTGAAAAATGACTGCGAGATAATGTGCGATCGCGCATCCGCGGCGATATAAGGATCCAAAGCCAGCACGAGACCGGAACCCTTCTTTCATGACGACAAGCCGTGACGCCAGTTTCCTGGAAGGCGCCTCTGCCCGGGCGCGGCCCCCCGTGGCGGATCGCGCCGGTCATGAGCGGATGGCGCATGAAAGTGCCGGGCTCGCGCGGGCGTTCGACGATCTTGCCGCCTACATGAACGCCTGCATCCTCGGCCAGCCGGCGTTCGTGGAACTGCTGCTCATCGCCGTGCTGGCGGACGGCCACCTTCTGGTGGAGGGCGCGCCGGGCCTTGCCAAGACCAAGGCCATCAAGGCGCTGGCCCGAGCCATCGACCTCAGCGACCAGCGAATCCAGTTCACGCCGGACCTGCTGCCCTCCGATCTGACCGGCACCGACATCTACAGGCCCGAGGACGGCACCTTCCGCTTCCAGAAAGGGCCGCTGTTCCACAATTTCATCCTCGCCGACGAGATCAACCGCGCCCCGGCCAAGGTCCAGTCGGCCCTGCTGGAGGCCATGGCCGAACGCCAGGTGACGGTGGGCGGCAAGACCTACCGCCTCGACGACCTGTTCATGGTGATGGCCACGCAGAACCCCATCGAGCAGGAGGGCACCTACCCGCTGCCGGAGGCCCAGCTCGACCGCTTCCTGCTGCATGTGCGCATCGATTTCCCCGATATCGCCGCCGAGCGCGAGATCCTGCGCCTGGTGCGCGGGGAGGCGAGGGGCGTGGCGCCGGACTTCGGTCCGCCCCTGCCGCAGGAGGTGGTGTTCGCCGCCCGGCGCGCGGTAGCGGCCGTCCATATGGCGGAGCCGGTGGAAGAATACCTGCTCCAGATGGTGCAGGCGACCCGCCATCCCGAGCTGTACGGCGCCGACCTCGAAGGGCTGGTCAGCTTCGGCGCCAGCCCGCGCGGCACCATCGCCCTCGACCGCTGCGCCCGCGCCCATGCCTGGCGGCGCAAGCGCGACTATGTGGTGCCAGAGGATGTGCAGGCCGTGCTGAAGCCGGTGCTGCGCCACCGCGTGCTCATGACCTTCGAGGCCGAGGCCGACGGGGTGACGAGCGACGATTTCATCGACCTCCTCATCGCCCGGGTGCCGGTGGGCTGAGGTCGCGGACTGCCATGTCGGAACAGGAGATGTCGGACAAGGATCCGTTGAAGGGCGTCGTCGCCCGCCTGCCGGAGCTGGTGGCCGCGCGCCCGCGCGGAGGCGGCGGCTTTGCGCCCGGCGGCAAGGTGCGGACCCACCAGTTCGGCGGCCACCGCTCGTCCTTCCGCGGCCGCGGCATGGAATTCGACGAGGTGCGAGCCTACCATCCCGGCGACGATGTGCGCACCATCGACTGGCGTGTCACCGCGCGCACCGGGCGCACCCACACCAAGCTGTTCCAGGAAGAGCGCGAGCGCCCGGTCCTGATCCTCGCCGATGCGCGCGCGCCCATGCGCTTCGGCACGCGCGACAGCTTCAAGTCGGTGCTGGCAGCGAAGGCGGCGGCCATCCTGGCCTGGGTCGGCATCGCCGGCGGCGACCGGGTGGGGGGCGTGGTGCTGGCACCGTCCGGTGTCAGCGCCTTCCGGCCCGAGCGCAGCCGCAGGCGCATCCTGAATTTCGTGCGCGCCGTGGCCGACGCCACCGCCGAGCGAGTGGGACCGGCGCCGGAGGAGCCCACGCTGGCGGAAGCCCTGGCGCGGACCCGGTCGCTGGCCCGGCCCGGCACCCTCGTCTTCCTCGTCACCGACTTTGGCGATCTCGATGTCCATGCCGTGCGCGAGCTGGAGCGGCTCGCGGTGGACAATCACGTCACCTGCCTGTTCGTGTTCGACCGGCTGGAAGCGCAGATGCCGGACCCCGGCCACTATCCCGTCACCAACGGGGTTGCGGTGGCGCGGCTCGATGCGGAGCGGGCGGCGCTGCGGGCGGCCTATGCCCAGCGCTTCGCCGTGCGTCATGACGGGGTCGAGCGGATCTGCCGCGAGCGCGGCATGACCTTCCTTGATCTTGAGACCGGCAGCGATCCGGCGGATGTGCTGCATCCCGAGCGGCTGCGGCCGCTCCAGTCGGCGGGGCGGCGGGCAATGGGGCGTGCCCCGGCATGACCTCTCCCACCACGCTCCCGCCCACCGCGCCCGATTTCTCGACCCCGGACTTCCTGACGCCGGGGGGGAAGATCCCCGACGCCCCGGCGACGCCCTCCCTTGAGGAACAGCTCGCCACCCTGCGCGATATCCACCTGCCGCCGGACGTGCCGTTCTGGCCGCCTGCTCCCGGCTGGTACGCGCTGGCCGGGCTGGTCCTGCTGGTGGGGGTCGTGCTCGCCATCCGCGAATGGCGCTGGCGGCAGACGCTTGCCTACAAGGCCATGAAGGAGTTCGAGGCGACGCTGGCGCAGGCCCATGCGCAAGAGGGAGGCGATGGCCTTCCCGATGCCCAGACCATCGCCGTGGCGGCCTCCGGCGTGCTGCGCCGGCTCGTGCGCGCCCAGTCCGGGGATGAGGCCACGGCTCTCACCGGGGAGGCGTGGACGCGGGTGCTGGTGGCCGGCAAGGCGGGCTTCGGCGTCGCCGAGGCGGCATACCTCGCCCGCGCGCCCTATTATCCGCCGGCCGCCGCTCCGGATGCCGGGATCGCGCCGAAAGCCTTCGTCACTGCCGTGCGGCGCTGGATCAGGGCGCGCGCATGATCACCCTGCAATGGCCATTCGTGCTGGCGCTGCTGCCGCTGCCGTTCCTGGTCCGCCTGCTGCTGCCGCGCGCGCCGGAGCGGCAGGCCGGTGCCTTGCGCCTGCCGTTCTTCGCGGACCTCGCCCGCGCCGGCCTCGTCGCCGCCGGCCGGCCCCGCTTCAGCCGCCTGCGGCTGGCGACGCTGGCCTTCATCTGGACCCTGCTGGTCATCGCCGCCGCGCGGCCGGTCTATGTGGGTACGCCCGTCGCTATCCCCGTGGAAGGCCGCGAGATGATGCTGGCGGTGGACCTTTCCGCCTCCATGTCGTCGCCGGACCTGGTCCAGTCCGGCGTGCCGGCCAACCGGCTGCAGGTGGTCAAGCGCGTGGCGGACGACTTCATCGCCCGCCGCACCGGCGACCGCATCGGCCTCATCCTGTTCAGCACCCGGGCCTATGTGCAGGCGCCGCTGACCCTCGACCGCAATGTGGTGCGCCAACTCCTCGCCGAGGCATCCATCGGCATGACCGGGCGCAACACCTCCATCGGCGATGCCATTGGCCTTGCGGTGAAGACCCTGCGCGATCGGCCGGCGAAGGATCGGGTGCTGATCCTGCTCACCGACGGTGCCAACACCTCCGGCGTACTCGACCCCATGGAGGCGGCGGCTATCGCGGCGAAGGAGAATGTGCGCATCCACACCATCGGCGTGGGCGCCGACAGCAATTTCACCGACATCCAGCCCGGCATGCTCATGAACCCGTCGGGCGACCTCGACGAGGAGGCGCTGAAGAAGATCGCGGGGCTCACCGGCGGCCAGTATTTCCGCGCCCGGAACGACAAGGGCCTCGCCGCCATCTATGCTGACATCGACCGCCTCGAGCCGGTGGCCGGGGACCCGCAATATGTGCGTCCCACCATCGCCCTGTTCTACTGGCCGCTCGGAGCGGCGCTGCTCCTGAGCTTCGTCCTCTCGGCCCTGCTGCTGCTGCATTTGCCCCTGCGCCGCCGGGCGGGTGGGGGTGAGCCGGCGCGCTTGGAGGGCTCCGCCTGATGCCGGCGAGCTTCCATCTCCTGCGGCCCGAATGGCTGCTGGCCCTGCTGCCGGCGGCGGTGCTCGCAGCGCTGCTGTGGCGCCGGCTGAAGCAGGGCGCGAACGACTGGTCGCGGGTGGTGGATCCCCATCTGCTCGTCCACCTTGCCGCGTCGGGCGGGCGACAGACGGGCCGCTGGCCCATCGCGCTGCTGCTGGCGGGCTGGGGCGCGGCCATCCTCGCCATGGCCGGGCCCACCTGGGAGAAGCTGCCGCAGCCGGCCGGCGGGCGGCTTGAACCCGTGGTGGTGGCGCTCAGCCTCACCCGTTCCATGGGTGCCAGCGATGCCAGCCCCACCCGCCTTGCCGCCGCCCGCTACAAGGTGGCCGATGTGCTCGCGCGCATGCGCGGCGGCGAGGTGGCGCTGGTGGTCTATGCCGACATTCCCTTCACCGCCGCACCCCTGACCGAGGACGCCCGCGTGGTGGGCCAGATGCTGCCCGAGCTTGCCACCAACCTGATGCGCGGCGGCCCCGCGCGCACCGATCTCGCCATCGAGAAGGGGGTGGAGCTTCTGAAGGGCGCCGGCGCTTCCAGCGGCCGCATCCTCATTCTCGCGGACAGTGCCGGGGATGACCCGGCGAAGGCGCAGGCGGCGGCCAGGGCGGCCGCGGGGGCAGGCTTCAAGGTCAACGTGATCGGCGTTGGTGGCTCCGGCGCGGATGGGGCGGCGCCTCTGGATGCGGCGGGCCTTTCCGCCCTCGCGGTTGCCGGGCGTGGCACCTTCTCCCGCCTCACCGCCGACGACAGCGACCTGGAGAGCACCCTGCCGCTGACCAGCGCGTCCGCCACGGCGCCGCCGGCCGACCAGGACGGTTTCACGGCGGATGTGTGGGCGGACATGGGGCCGTTCGTGCTTCTCATCGCCGTCCTGCTGGCGCCCTTCGCCTTCCGCCGGGGGTGGATCGCCGTGCTGCTTCTTGCCATCCTGCCGGCCCTGTTCGCTCCGCCGCCGGCGGCGGCGGGGACATGGGATGATCTGTGGGCGCGACCGGACCAGCAGGGCGCCTCCACCTTCAGCGCCGGGGACTATGCAACAGCCGCCCAGCGCTTCGAGGACCCGGCCTGGCGCGCCGCCGCCCGCTACAAGGCCGGCGACCATGCGGCCGCGGCAGCAGCCTATGCGGGCATTCCCGGCGCCGACTACAATCGCGGCAACGCGCTGGCCCGCTCCGACCGGCTGGAGGAGGCCGTCGCCGCCTACGACGCCGCGCTCAAGGCCGACCCCGCCGACGCCGACGCCAAGTTCAACCGGGATCTGGTGCAGGGCATCATCGACGCCCGCAAGAAGAAGGACGACGACAAGAAGAACGACCAGAAGAAGGACAAATCCGGCAGCGGTGGAGGCGGTGGCGGCGGCAAATCCGATCCCGGCAAGCCCGATCCGAACAAGTCCGACCCTTCCAAGTCCGACCCTTCCAAGTCCGACCCCTCCAAGCCGGACCCCTCCAAGCCGGACCCTTCCAAGTCTGATCCGGCGAAACCTGATCCCGCCAAGCCGGACAATGCGAAGCCGGACGCAGGCAAGGCCGGCGCGGACCCGCAGAAGGCCAAGCCCGGCGAGCCCGATAAGGGGGATCCGCAGTCGGCTGGCGGCGCGCCACAGCCGTCCGGACCGCCGCAAGCCCCTGCGCCGCTGCCGCCGCGCCGGCCGCCTGAGATCGCCGCGGCTCCGCAGCCGCCGGCCGAGCCGCCCCAGCAGCAGCCGGCACCCCAGCCGCCACAGGCGAACCCGCCGTCTCCTCCGGCCACCGCCGCGTCGGCCCCGCCGCCGCCTCTGCCGCAGGGCGCGCCTGATGTGCCGCACGACAGCGGGGACGCAAACAAGGCGTTCGAGCCTCCCCCGCCCGGCCCCACCCAGGTGGTGCCGACCGCAGCGCCTCCGCCGCCCGGCAGCAAGGAGGGCAAAATGCCCGCGCAGGCGCTGTCCGACGACGTGCAGAGCCGCGAGCAGGCGCTGCGCCAGGTGCCGGACGATCCCGGCGGCCTCCTGCGCGCCCGCATCCGCGCGCGCTATTTGGGCAGCCCGGTCAACGTCCAGGTGGAGGGCGAGCCATGATCCGCGCGCTGCTGCGCCTCGCTTTCCTGCTGGCTGCGCTGATCGCGGCGACGCCGCTCCTCGCTGGCGCCTTCAAGGCGAGCATCGAGCGCCTGCCCACCGACCAGGGCGAGCCGTTCGAGCTGGTGCTGAGCCTGACCGGCCGCGACAGCCTGGAGCCGCCGAACGTCACCCCTTTGTCGAAGGACTTCGAGATCCTCGACCGGCGCAAGCGCAGCCGCATGGACACCGTGGCCGGGCAAAGGATCGAGGTGAACGAATGGGTGCTGACCCTGGTGGCGAAGCATCCGGGTCGTCTCACCATTCCCTCCCTTTCGGTGGGCGGGGAGGCGAGCGCCCCCATCGACCTCACTATTGCTCCCGGCGCGGCCATCGCGCCGCCCGATGACGAGCCGCTCTCGCTGGCGGTGGACGTGCAAGGCACGCCCCCGTTCTTTCTCCAGAGCGAGATCCCCATAGTGGTGCGCATGTTCGACCGCGTCGGCGCGCTGGAGGCGACGGCGGGGCAACCGGAGGCCGATGGTGCCTCCTTCACGCCCGATGGGGGACTGAAAACCTATTCCCGCGTCTTCGGCCGCCAGCGCTTCCGGGTGGTTGAGCTGCGCTACATCATGCGGCCGCAGCGCACCGGCACCATCCAGATCCCCTCCTTGGCGCTCAAGGCTTCAATCCCCACCTCGCCTCCGGGCGCGCAGGAGCAGGCCCGCACGCTGGGACGGCCCGCCATGCCATGGCTCGGCGGCGGCTTCAACGCCGGCCGCAAGGTTACCGTCTATTCCAATCCGGTGGAGGTGGAGATCAGCCCGCGCCCCGCCGGCGTCACCGGCTGGTTCCTGCCGGCCCGGTCCGTGACCCTGCGCGAGAGCTGGTCGCGTCCGCCGGCGCAGGCCAAGGTCGGCGGCGCGCTGGTACGCACCTTGCGGCTGGAGGTGAAAGGCGCAAGCCCCGGCCAGTTGCCGCCCCTCGCGGCGCCCGATGTGGACGGCGTGCGCCAATATGCCGACGAGGGCAAGCCGGACGCGACCTCCGTGGACGGCGGCATCGGCGCGGTGGTGGAGACGCGCGTCTCCGTGGTGCCCACGCGGGCCGGAACGGTGACGCTGCCGGCCATCTCCGTGCCGTGGTGGAACGTGACGGCAAACCGGGCGGAAGTGGCCACCTTGCCGGCCGTGACCCTCAATGTGTCGGCCTCCTCCGACGGCAGCGCACCGCGGGTGCCGACCGCTCCCGTTGCCGTACCGGCCCCAAAGCCAACTGCTGATGGAACATCAGGCGGCTGGAACGTGCGCGATGTGCTGGCCGTGCTCGCCGTGACCGTGCTGGTGGTCGGCACCGTCTTCTACAGCGGGCGTCGGCGGCGCCCGGCCGAGGCCGAGCGTGCGCCGGACCCGACGCATCCCGGAGCGGTCCGGCCGGCCGGGGCCGTCCACGGCCGCACGGCCGGGCGTCCGAAATTGGCGCCCGTGGATCTCGATGCGGCGGCGCGGGCGCTCGATGCCGCCTGCCGCGGTAATGATGCGGCCGCGGCCCACCGCGCCTGGCTCTCCTTCGCCCGCGCCATGGGCGGGACGGGGGCCTGGACCCCGCGTACCCCCGGGATGGCGCAGGCGGTGGCGGAGCTGAGCCAGCACCTGTATGCGGGCGGGGCCGGGGGCTGGGACGGGCGCGCTTTACGCAAGGCGCTGGCCACCGAACGGCGTGCCGCGAAGGCGCGGAACGGGCGCAAGGCCCGTGGCCTCCAGCCGCTCTATCCCACGTCCCGTTGATCGGGATCCGGCCGAACGGTCTGGTTCCGGGCGGAGCGGCGGCTAGACGCTGCCCCACACCCGCAGCAGGAAATCGGTGAAGATGGAGACCGCCGGCGAGCGCACCGGAGTGGCCCAGGCGGCCACGGTGACGATCTTTTCCGACACGTCGTCGAGATCGCGGATGACGATGCCGCGCCGCTGCAGGTTGCGCACGCAGCTGGCATAGACCGAGACTCCGGCCCCCGCCGCGACCAGCCCGAAAATGCCTTCCGACGAGGAGGCCTCCTGGGTGATGCGCGGGGTGAAGCCGGCGCGGTGGCAGATGGAGAAGAAGGCGTTGCGGAAGGCGCCCCAGTTCTCGCCCGAGCCGAGCACGAAGGGCTGGTCCGCAAGGTCCGAGAGGCGCAGGGTGCGCACGTTGGAGAGCGGATGGGTGATGGGCAGCAGCGCCACGTAGCGGTTGTCGTCGAAGGTGTAGCTCTCCATGCTCGGCTCCTCGAAAGGGCCGATCATGAAGCCGATGTCGATGCGCTCCGCCAGCAGCGCCTCCTGCTGCTTGAAGGTGGGGATGAACGAGATCTCCAGCCGGATCTCCGGCCGGTAGCGACTGAAGGCGCTCAGGAATTCCGGCAGCCGGCCGTTGATGGCGAAGTCCATGTAGCCGATGCGCAGCAGGCCCACCTCGCCGCTGGCGGTGCGGCGGGCGTTGGTGACGGCCCGTTCCAGCCGTTCCAGGGCGGCGCGGCCGTCGGCGAGGAAGGCTTTGCCGGCCTCGGTCAGTTCCACCGAGCGGGTGGTGCGGGCGATCAGCGGCACGCCCACGTCCTGTTCCAGGTCGCGGATCAGGCGGCTCATGGCCGGCTGGGTCATGTGGGCGCGCTGGGCGGCGCGGCTGAAGTGCAGTTCCTCCGACAGGAGGACGAAGGCACGGACGTGGCGGAGGTCGAAGCGCATGGGTACATTCATATCACAAATGGCATAAGTCATGCGAAATTTGGAATTTCTCCTGTCATAGAAGATTGAGCACTCTGGTCCCTGCAAGTCCGGCGCAGACGGGCGGAAAACCAGCAGGGACAACGACTATGGCGTTCGAGGAAGATCTCGATGCGGCGCTGACGCGCGCCTTCGAACAGGCAACCTCCCTCTACCAGGGGCGCGGCTTCCAGCGGCGGGTGGGCTTCGGCAGCCGGCCGGCGCTGATCAACGTGGATCTGGCCAACGCCTGGACCCGTCCCGGCAACCCGTTCACCTGCGAGAAGATCGACGACCAGATCATTCCCGGGGTGCAGGCCCTGCTCGCCGCCTGCCGGCGCAACGGCCACCCGGTGGTGCATGTGACCACCTGCTACCAGGTCACCGACGAGACCGAGGCTGCGACCGATATGGGCTTGTGGCACCACAAGATTCCCATCGAGGTGGTGGACCAGTCCAAGCCCGAGCTGTGGGCCATCGACAGCCGCATCGAGCCGGTGAAGGGGGAGCAGGTGCTCATCAAGAAGCGGGCCTCCGCCTTCCACGGCACCTACCTCGCCGGCTTCCTGCGCGCCAACAATGTGGACACCATCCTGGTGACCGGTGTCACCGCCTCCGCCTGTGTGCGCACAACGCTTTGCGACGGCCTGGCGGAAGGCTTCCGCACCATCGCGGTGAAGGAATGCATCGGCGACCGGGTGCCTGGCGCAGTGGCCTGGAACCTCTTCGACATCGACGCGAAGTTCGCCGATGTGGAGCCGCTGGAGCGCTGCATCTCCTACCTCGACGAAGTCGGCGCCAAGTCTCGCGCCGCGGCGTGAAGAGTTCTTGCTCCGAGGCCTGATCGGGTCGCCGCGCTCCGGTGCGGCGACTTCCAGACCTTCTCCGACATCGACGACTTCGACTTCGACATCAAAAATAAAATCCAGAGGCGGACATGACGAAGACTGATCTCACCCTTTCGGGTGCGCCCTCCCGGCGTGCCGTCCTCGGAGCGCTCGGTGCGGGGGCGGCGGTGCTCGCCGCCCCGCGCCTTGCCCGTGCGCAGGAGGGCACCCTCGTCGTCTCCAACTGGGGCGGCGACTGGAACGAGCGGACCATCCGCTTCGTGGAAGCGCCGCTGGTGGAAAGCCGCGGCATCAAGATCGTCCGCGACCTCGGCATGGAGCCGGAGCGCAAGGCCAAGCTGATCGCCGAGAAGCGGCTCAAGCGTGGCACCATCGACGTCATCCATATCAACGAGGGCGACAGCGTGGAGCTGAACGCCCAGGAGGTGCTGAGCGACATCGATTTTTCCAAGGTGCCCAATTACGCCGACGTGGTGCCGGCGCTCAAATCCAAGCCCTTCTTCGTGCCGTGGCTCTACAGCGGCGTCACGATCATCTACAACAAGGACAAGGTGCCGAACCCGCCCAAGTCCTATGAGGAGCTGTGGGACAAGAAGTGGGCCGGCAAGATCGGCCTCACCAACCAGCTTTACTTCAACTACATCATGATGGCCGGTCTGATCAAAGGCGGCAATGTCACCAATACAGAGCAGGGCAAGGAACGGCTGATCCAGCTGAAGGAGCTGACCCAGCCGCGCATCTATGCCGCCCACCAGCAGCTCGGCGCCGGCCTCGTCAATGGCGAGGTGGACATTGCGGTGAACTACAAGGCGCGCGGCCTGCAATGGGCCAATGACGGGGCGCCGCTGGCCATCCAGTATCCATCCGAAGGCGCCATCGCGGTGATGTTCGGCGCGGCCCTGCCCAAGCGCGCGCCGAGCCCGGACCTAGCCAATATCTATTTCAACGCCATGCTGGATCGCAAAGCCATGGCGGGCCTTGCCGGCGCCAGCTTCTACGCCCCGGCCAATTCCAAGGCGGAGCTTTCCGACGAGCTGCGCGCCAAGGTGGACTTCACGGCGGCGCAGGCGGCGGCGCTGAAATTCCCCGATTACGCCCACGTGGCCAAGAATACGGCGGAATGGCTCGAGTGGTGGAACAAGAACATCGCCCGCTGAGCGCGGCCGGCATGTCGGGTTCGGCCATGTCCACGGCAACGACCAGCCCCGGCGGCGCCAGCGCGCCGCCCCTCAAGCTTCCCGCGCCGGGTGCGCGGGAGCGCCGGCGCCTGTCGCCGGCCTTCGGCCTCGCCGCGCCGGGCACCCTGTTTGTGGTGCTGGCGCTGATGGGGCCGCTCGCCCTCATGTTCCGCTATTCGCTGAACCGGTTCGTGCCGGGGCAGATGATGGTGGAGGCGCTCACCCTCGCGAACTACCAGAAATTCTTCGCCGACAGCTACTACCAGGAGGTGCTGGCGACCACCCTGTGGGTGTCCGGCCTCTCCACACTCCTGTGCCTCCTTGCCGGCTTTCCGGTGGCGTACTTTCTGGTGCGGCAGGCCAGCGACAAATGGAAGGGGCGCTTGCTCCTCCTCGTCATCCTGCCGCTGCTCATGGGCAATGCGGTGCGCACCGCAGCGTGGATGGTGATTTTGGGTGACAAGGGCCTGTTCAATGCCTTCATCGGGACGCTCGGCCTGTCGCCGGTGAAGCTCATGTACACGCCCACCGCCGTGGTCATCGGCCTCGTCTCGGTGCTGCTGCCGTTCATGATCGTGACGCTGCAGAGCGTCATCGAGGGCATCGACGCCAACCTCGAAGCCGCCGCCTCCAGCCTTGGCGCCTCCCACCTCACCACCCTGTGGCGGGTGGTGCTGCCCTTGGCGCTGCCGGGCATCCTCGCCGGCACCTTGCTGTGCTTCATCCTCTCCATGAACGCCTATGCGACGCCGGTGCTCATCGGCGGCCCGAGCTTCCAGATGATGGCGCCCGCCGTCTACCAGCAGGTGGCGAAAGCCATGAACTGGCCCTTCGGCGCGGCGCTCGCCTTTGTGCTCATGGCGGTGACCCTGGTGCTGACCACCACCGCCAACGTCCTGGTGCAGCGGCGCTATCGCCGCTGGAGCGAGTGAGAGCCGCCATGGGAATTCTCGCCATCAACCGCATCTATGCCGCGCTCTCGGCGCTGGTGCTTGCCTTCGTGCTGCTGCCGCTCGTCGCCATCGTGTGGGTGAGCTTCTTCGCCAACCGCATCCTCTCCTTCCCGGCCACCGGATACACCCTCGACTGGTATGTCCGCGCCTGGGAGCAGGAGGCGTTCCGCAACGGCTTCATCACCAGCATCGAGACCGCGCTGGTGGCGGTGGCCATCTCGTTGGTGCTGGGCGTGCCGGCAAGCCTGGCGCTGGTGCGTTACCGCTTTCCGGGGCGGGATGCCATCCAGACCGTGCTGCTCTCGCCCATGGTGGTGCCGGGCATCGTCGGCGGCGCAGCCCTGTTCATGGCCTTCATCGAGCTGGAAGTGCTGCTGGACGTGGAGATCGCCGGCACCCTGCCGGGCCTGCTCATCGCCCATGGCCTCATCGCCTTGCCGTGGACGGTGCGGTTGGTGACGGCCTCGCTGGTGGGCATGAGTCCGTCCTTTGAGGAAGCGGCGCGCTCGCTGGGCGCGGGGGTGTTCACCACCTTCTTCCGGGTGACGCTGCCCATCATCAAGCCGGGCATCGTGGCGGCGGCGCTGTTCTCCTTCGTGGTGTCCTTCATCGACCTTGAGAAGTCGATCTTCCTGGTGGGGCCGGGCCGCACCACGCTCCAGATCGCGCTGGTCTCGTATCTGGAATGGAACCTTGATTCCACGGTGGCGGCGGTCGCGACCGTGCAGATCCTCATCATCGGCGCGCTGCTGATCGCCAGCGACCGCTATGCCCGCCTCGCGCGGGCGTTCTGAAACGCCTGTTTTCGGAGTGACCTGAATGTCCGATGTCGTCCTCCAGTCCATCGTCAAGCGCTATGACGCCACCACCGCCGTGGACAATGTCTCGCTCAACATCCGCCAGGGCGAGCTGGTGGCGCTGCTCGGCCCCTCCGGCTGCGGCAAGACCACGACCCTGCGCATGGTGGGCGGCTTCATCCCCGTCACCGAGGGGCGCATCCTGGTGGGTGGGCGCGATCTCACCTCGCTGCCGCCCAACAAGCGCAACATGGGCTTCGGCTTCCAGAATTACGCGCTGTTCCCGCACATGAGCGTGGGCGAGAACGTGGCCTTCGGCCTGCAGATGCGCAAGCTGCCCAAGGCCGACATCGCAGCCAAGGTGAAGACCGCGCTGGACCGGGTAAAGCTTTCCCATCTCGCCGACCGCCTGCCCAAGCAGCTCTCCGGCGGCCAGCAGCAGCGGGTGGCGCTCGCCCGCGCTCTGGTGATCGAGCCGGACGTGCTGCTCCTCGACGAGCCACTCTCCAACCTCGACGCGCAATTGCGCAACGAGATGAAGCTGGAGATCCGCAACATCCAGCAGCAGCTCGGCATCACCACCATCTTCGTCACCCACGACCAGGACGAGGCGCTCTCGGTGGCCGACCGGGTGGTGCTGATGCGCGCCGGGCGCATCGAGCAGATGGGCGCGCCGGACGATTTGTTCGAGCGGCCGGCTTCGCACTTCGTGGCCGAATTCATGGGCGTCACCAACCTGTTGGCCGGCACGCTCGAAGGCGTCGGCCGCTTCCGTCTCATCAGCGGCGAGGTGGTGGCGGTGCCGGTGGCCGGGCTGTCCGGCGACCTCGCGCTGGCGCTGCGTCCAGAGCGGGTAATCCTCGACGGCACCGATGAGGCGCTGCTCGCCAACACGCTGTCGGCCGAGGTGGAGTTCGCCACCTATCGCGGCCTCGTCATCGATTACCGGGTGCGCCTGCCTTCGGGCGTGACGCTGATCGCCCGCCGACCCTCGCCGGCGGTGGGCGGCCCCGCCCCGCTCAGCCCCGGCCGCGCCGTGCGCGTCTCCTGGCCGCCCGAGGCCGGAACCCTCGTGCCCATGTGACCTGGCGCCCGCTCCTTTTCCAGTATCCGCCGACGTAAGTCTGGCACCTCAGAAGGCATTTCGCCGTGAATCTGCACGTTTCGCCCACGAAGGAAGATCAAGCCGTGTCCAGCCTGCACGAACAGCTTGTCGTCATCGACGGCCTCATCATCTCCGATTTCAGCCGTGCGGTGTTCGAGGACATGCGCAAGGGCGGCCTCACCGCCGCCAACTGCACCTGCTGCGTGTGGGACAACTTCACCGAGACCATGCGCAATATCGCCAAGTGGAAGAAGGATTTCGCGGCCAACGCGGACATCATCTCCCAGGTCTACACCACGCAGGACATCCTGAAGGCCAAGGCCGAGGGCAAGACCGGCATCATCCTCGGCTGGCAGAACACCTCCGGCATCGAAGACCACATCGAATATCTCCAGCTTTTCCATGAGCTGGGCGTGCGCATCATCCAGATGACGTACAACACCCAGAATTATGTGGGCTCCGGCTGCTACGAGGGCACCGACAGCGGCCTTTCCGACTTCGGCCATGACGTGGTGGCGGAGATGAACCGCCTCGGCATCCTGTGCGACCTTTCGCACGTGGGGCCGAAGACTTCGGAAGACACCATCAAGGCGTCGAAGCAGCGCGTGGCCTATTCCCACTGCCTGCCGGCGGGGCTGAAGGCCCATCCGCGCAACAAGAGCGACGCGCAGCTGCGCTTCATCGCCGACAAGGGCGGCTTCATCGGCGTCACCATGTTCCCGCCCTTCCTGGCGAAGGGTCCGGAAGCGACCGTCGCCGATTACGTGGAGGCGATGGAATACATCATCAACATCGCCGGCGAGGACGTGGTGGGCGTGGGCACCGACTTCACCCAAGGCTACGGCCAGCCCTTCTTCGACTGGATCACCCACGACAAGGGCTTCGGCCGCAAGCTCACGGATTTCGGTGCCGTCATCAATCCGGAAGGCTTCCGCGAGATCGGCGACTTCCCGAACCTCACCGCCGCCATGGAACAGCGCGGCTGGTCCACCGCCCGCATCGAGAGAGTGATGGGGCAGAACTGGCTCCAGCTGCTCAAGGACGTGTGGGGCGCTTGAGCCCCATTTCGTCTTTCCTCCAACGCGGGAATACTTTCAAGATGGCCAAGCCCGAGATCGAGATCGACGTGGACCCGGCGACGGGACGCTGGTTCGTGGACAAGATGCCCATGATCCTGGTGCCCCAGCATTTCTACAACAACAACCACTTCGCCATCGAGGGTGCGCTGGGGGCCGAAGCCTTCGACGCGGCGCTGGCCCCGGCGGGGCACCTCTCCGCCTATGTGTGGTGCAGGAAGCAGGCGGAGGTCTACGGGCTCGAAGGCGTCGATGTGTTCGCCCACTACATGAAGCGGCTGTCGCAGCGCGGCTGGGGCCTGTTCTCCATCCTCGCCATCGATCCGGCCGCCGGCACCGCCACCATCCGCCTCGACAACTCCTCCTTCGTGACGGAGGAGACGCGCTCGGCGGGTCGTAAGCTCTGCTACATGTTCGCGCCGTGGCTGGCCGGGGCGCTGGAATTCGTCTGCGAGCAGGCCGGCGCGCCGCAAAAGCTCGAGGCCCGCGAGGTGCAGTGCGCCGCCGAGGGCCACGACTACTGCCTCTACGAAGTCAAGCCCGCCGTCTGAGGCGGGCGTCTTCTTCAATAAGACCTGAATTAGCGACCCAAATATGGGCGCACATTCCATCCGACCAGAGGACTTGAGGAACATGAGCGACAAGATGAACATGTCTCGCCGCACCGCGCTGAAGACGTTTGGCGTGGCAGCCGCCGGGGCGCTGGCGGCGCCCGCCGTCATCACCCGGTCGCTGGCCGCCAGCGAGACGCTGGTGGTCTATAATTTCGATGGTCTGCTCGGCAAGGTCATCAAGGATCACTGGATCGATCCCTTCAGCCAGTCCACCGGGGTGAAGGTCGAAGTGCTGACCATGCAGGGCTCCTCCCCTCCCATGGCCAAGATCAAGGCCCAGGTGGATGCCGGCCGCCCCGATGCGGATGTCATCCCCATGCAGATGCCCGATTATGTCTTCGGCGTGCGGAACAACCTGTTCCAGACCATCGACGCCAAGGACATGCCCGAATACGCCAACCTCTATCCCGATTACATCACGCCCCATGGGCCGAAACTGGTGCTGTGGAGCTACGGCCTCGCCTACAACACCGACAAGATCAAGACCGCGCCCACCGCCTGGGCCGACCTGTGGGACCCCCAGTACAAGGGCAAGGCGGCGCTGAACGAGGCGCTGTTCGACCAGGCGCTGCAGATGGTCAACCTCGTCGCCAAGGGCAAGCCTTTGCCGGTGGACGACGCCACCTTCGCCGCCCTCACCAGGCTGCGCCCGAATCTTGCAACGCTCTGGACCACCGGCGCCCAGGCCGAGCAATTGCTGCGCACCGGCGAGGTGTGGATCATGCCGGTGTGGAACGGCCGCGTGTATCCGCTGAAGGACCAGGGCGTGCCGATTGATTTCGTCTCGCCGAAGGAAGGCTTCTTCACCCGGGCCGACCCGTTCTGCATTCCGCGCGGCGCGAAGAACCCGGAGCTTGCCAAGGCCTTCATCAACTTCTCCTGCACGGTCGCCCCGCAGCAGGCGCTGGCCAAGGGGCTGTTCTATGCCTCGCCCAACCAGAAGGTGGTCTACCCGCCGGAAATCGCCAAGCGCGTGGTGGTCTCCACCCGCGAGGAACTGGCGCGCGCCGTGCCGGAGGATTTCGAGGTGATCGTGGACAATCTGCCCGATTGGCGCCGGCGCTGGGATGCCTGGAAGCAGAGCTGAGCGAAAGCCGGTCGCGGAGCCCTCGTCATGGCGAGCGATGCCTCTCTCCCATCCTCCCTCGCGGACCCACGGGGCAAGTGGATGTCATTGAAAAATCTCGGTCGCCAGGGTTTCTGCCGGCTCGGATGGTGGGGGCTTCTGGCCCCCGCCATGGCGTTGTACGCCCTCGTCTTCTTCATGCCGCTGGGCGTACTGGTGGGCGAGAGCGTGCACCCCTCCGGCGCGCCGCAGCTGTCGCTTGCCAATTATGCCGCCTTCTTCACCGATGGCGTCACCTTCTCCATCTTCGCGCGCACGGTGCGGCTTGCCTTCTTCGTCACCCTCACCTGCCTCGTGTTCGGCTATCCGCTGGCCCTGTTCATGCGGCGGGCGGGGCCGGTGCTGCGGCTGGTGGCGCTCACCATCGTGGTGTCGCCGCTGCTCACCTCGGTCATCGTGCGCAATGTGGCCTGGCTGCTGGTGCTGGGGCGCGAGGGCATGGTGAACACCCTGCTGCGGCAGGCCGGCCTCATCGATGCGCCGCTGCCACTGCTCTACAACACCTTCGGCGTGGTGGTGGGCGTCACCCACGTCTATCTCGCCTTCCTGGTGCTGCCGGTGTTCTCCTCGCTGCTCGCCATCGATCCCTCGGTGGAACAGGCGGCGTCGAGCCTTGGCGCCTCGCGCTTCACCGTGTTTCGCAAGGTGACGGTGCCGCTCTCTTTGCCGGGGGTGATCGCGGGGTCCACCCTCGTGTTCGTGCTCACCATGGGGGTGTATCTCACGCCGGTCATCATGGGCGGCAGCTTCGTCACCACGCTGCCCATGGTGATGACGGACCTGGTACGCACCCAGTTCGACTGGAGCCGCGCGGCGGCCTTCGCCATCGTGCTCCTGGCCTTCATCGCCGTGGTGATGGTGGCGTCCAGCCGCGCCGAGCGGCGCATCGAGCGCATGCGCGGGGAGCTGTCGTGATGAGCGAGAACCGGATCGGCCTCCTCGTGGGTACCATCGCCGTGACGGTGATGGTGTTCCTCATCCTGCCCCAGCTCATCCTGCTGGTGCAGTCGTTCACGGCGGAGGATTATCTGTCCTTCCCGCCGAAGCATTTCGGGCTGCGCTGGTACGCCTTCATCTTCGGCGATGAGACCTGGCAGCGGGCGCTGTTCACCAGCCTCCTCATCGCCGTGCTGGTGACGCCGCTCGCCGTCATCCTCGGCACCGCGGCGGCCATCGGGCTCGACCGGGGTCCCATGCGCCTGCGCAAGGCCATGCGCACTGCTTTGGTGTCGCCCATGGTGCTGCCCCACGTGGTGCTGGGCATGGCCATCTACCGGGTGTTCCTGCCGCTGCGCTTCGACGACACGCTCGCGGGTTTCCTGGTGGCGCATCTGGTCTTGTGCGTGCCCTATGTGATCGTCACGGTGGGGGCGAGCCTCCAGGCCATGGACCGCTCGCTGGAACAGGCCGCCATGAGCCTCGGCGCCTCGCTTCCAGTGGCCTTGTGGCGGGTGGTGCTGCCGCTGGTTCGGCCGGGGGTGATCGCGGGGGCGGTGTTCGCCTTCATCACCTCGTTCGACGAATTCATCGTCACCTACTTCCTGGCGAGCCGGCAGACCACCGCGCCCATCCAGATCTTCTCCAGCCTGTCCTATCAGCTGGAACCGTCCATCGCGGCGGTTTCGGGCCTGACGCTTGTGGTGACGGCGGCCCTGTGCGGCCTGCTCATCCTGCGCGGCTCCATGGCGGGCACGGCGCAGGTGGCGTGAGGGGGACAGGACGGCGGGCTCCACCACCGTCATGCCCGGCCTTGTGCCGGGCATCCACGCGGTTCGGCCGGGAACCCCTTTCGGAAGCCAGCACCAACGGCACGGCGTGGATGCCCGGGACGAGGCCGGGCATGACGGCGGTGCAAGCCCAAACAAAAAGCGCGGGACGGATGGCCTCCGTCCCGCGCTTTTCTTTTCACCCGATCCCCGCGATCAGGCGAACTCCTGCGCCACCTCAGTGAGGAAGCCGGACACATAGGGCGCGAACGAGCGCCAGCATTCCACCCGGAAGCCGGTTCCCAGCCGCACCACCACCACGTCGGCCTTGCCCAGCAGGGTGCGGGTGGCTGAGCCTTTGGGGAAGGCGGCGTCGGACAGGTCCAGCGCGATGCCGGCGTTCAGCACGTCCGCCGCGTTGGGGCCGGTGACGGCGATGCCCACGTTGCGGTGACCCACGGCCACCAGCGAGAAGAAGCGGCCGGCAAGCTCGGCCTCCAGCGCCGCCTGGGCGGCAGCGCCTTCGCCTTCGGGCAGCACCAGCAGCCATTCGTCGGGGCCGAGCCGGGCGGCGAAGCGCTCCGGCGTGCCGTGGGCGGTGTTGAGGGCGCCCGACAGGTCGAAGCCGCCAGCAGTGCCCGAAAAGCCTCTCAGCCGCAGCACGAAGCGGTCGGCCGGGGGCAGGGGGGAGACGATGCCGCCGGTGCCTGCGGGCAGGGCGGGGGTGCGGCGGGCGATGGTCGGGGTATCAAGCATGGAGCGCTCCTTCCGTCTGGACGCCATTCACGCGCTTGCCTTCGGGATCAACGAACACCGGCGCGGTCACGGTCACGGCGGTGAAGCCGGTGGGGGTGGTGACGTGCAGGGTCTGCCCCATGCGCGCCCGCCCGCCGGCCACCAGCGCCAGCGCGATGGGCTGGTCGAGGCTCGGGCTGAGATAGGACGAGGTGACGTGCCCCAGCATGGCCATGGGCACCTTTTGGGCCGGATCGGCGACGATCTGCGCCCCCTCGTCCAGCACCGTGCGGCCGTCGAGTGAGGCAAGGCCGACCAGCTGCTTGCGGTCGGTCAGCGCCATGTCCGGGCGCGCCAGCGAGCGCTTGCCGACGAAGTCGCGCTTCAGCTTGGAGACCATGCCGCCGAGGCCAAGATCCTCCGGCGTCACCGTGCCGTCGGTCTCCTGCCCGACGATGATGAAGCCGCGTTCCGCGCGCAGAACGTGCATGGCCTCGGTGCCGTAGGGGGTGATGCCGAAGCGCTGGCCGTAATCGTAGAGCGCCTCCCATACCGCGCGGGCGTGGTCCGCCGGCACGTTGATCTCAAAGCCCAGCTCGCCGGTGAAGGAGACGCGCATGAGCCGGGTCGGCACGCCGCAGATCTCGCCGACGCGCACCGCCATGTGCGGGAAGGCGTTGGCCGCAAGGTCGATGCCGGTGACGAAGGGCGCCAGCACGTCGCGGGCGCGCGGGCCCTGGAGGGCGATCACCGCCCATTCCTCGGTGGTGGAGGTGGCGAAGACGTTGAGGTCCGGCCACTCGGTCTGGAGATAATCCTCCATGTGGGCGAGCACCCGCGGCGCGCCGCCGGTGGTGGTGGTCACATGGAACAGGTCGGGGGCAAGGCGCGCGACCACGCCATCGTCGAAGATGAAGCCGTCTTCCTTCAGCATCAGACCGTAGCGGCACTTGCCCGGTTCCAGCTTCAGCCAGGCATTGGGATAGATGCGGTTGAGGAATTCCGCCGCATCCGGTCCCTTCACCTCGATCTTGCCGAGCGTCGAGGCATCGAAGATGCCGACGCTTTCGCGCACCGCCTTGCATTCGCGCTTGACCGCCGCGTGCATGTCTTCCCCCGCCTTGGGGAAATACCAGGCACGGCGCCACAGAGAGACGTTCTCGAACTTGGCGCCATGCTCCACCGCCCACTCATGCAGCGGGGCGGTGCGGATGGGGTCGAACAAGGCCCCGCGCGCCGAGCCGATGATGGCGCCGAAGGTCACCGGCGTATAGGGCGGGCGGAAGGTGGTGGTGCCCACCTGCGGGATGGGCTTTTCCAGGATCTCCGACAGCAGGCCCAGCGCTGCCATGTTGGAGGTCTTGCCCTGGTCGCTGGCCATGCCGTTGGTGGTGTAGCGCTTCACATGCTCCACGCTCTCGAAGCCCTCGCGCACGGCAAGGCGGATGTCCTTGGCCGTCACGTCGTTCTGGAAGTCGAGGAAGGCGCGCACTTTCTTCGGGTCGTCGTCGGTGGGCAGCACCCGTGCCGGGGCAAAGCCCGTGGGGGTCGCCGGAGCGGCGGCGAACAGGCGGGAACCGCCCGCGCCCGCCGCACCGCTGCCCGCCGCCCAGCCTTCGGCGAGGATTGAGCCGAGGTCGTAGGTGCCCTTGCAGGCACCGGCGGAACGTTCCTTCTGCACCGAGATGCCGGGCACGAAGGCGTCGATCTCCGCGCGGAAGGCAAGCTTGCCGCGCGATTGGGAGTACAGGTGCACGGACGGCGTCCAGCCCCCCGAGACGCCGGCGCAGTCGCACGGCAGGGTGCGCCGCGCGCCGACGCCCTTGCCGGCGGTAAAGGGCGCGACGATGAGGCCGGTGAGCCCCTTGCCGCCGGTGGAGCCCACCACCGTGTGGCCGGCGAGGATCTCGATGCCCGAGACCCGCTCCTTCTCCGGGCCGATGGCGCTCAGGGGCCGGGTGTCCACGATGGTGACATGGAGCCCAGCAGCCTTGGCGTCCGCCGCTGCTTCATAGGCGGAAGCGCCGTTGGTGGCGAACACGATGCGCCGGCCCGGCGCCACGGCGTAGCGGTTGATGTAGGTGCGCACGCTTTCCGCCAGCATGATGCCGGGGCGGTCATTGTCGGCGAAGGAGAGCGGGCGCTCGTGGGCGCCGGTGGCGATCACCACTTCCTGCGGGCGCACCTGCCACAGCCGCTCGCGCGGCAGCTTGGGATCGGGCTTTTCCAGATGGTCGGTGATGCGCTCGGTCAGCACCACGTGGTTGTGGTTGTAATAGCCGAAGGCGGTAGTGCGCGGCAGAAGGGTGACGTTGGTGCGCCCAGCCAGCGTCGAAAGCGCCTGCGCCACCCATTGCGCGGCGGAGACGCCGTCGATGGTGGCGGTGCGTTCCGCCAGGAGGCTGCCGCCCATCTCCGCCTGCTCGTCGGCCAGGATCACGCGCTTGCCGGTCTCGGAGGCGGCCAGCGCCGCGGCGAGGCCGGCCGGCCCCGCGCCCACCACCAGCACGTCGCAATGGGCATTCCGGTGCACGTAGCGGTCGGCGTCCGGAACGTCCGGCGCCACGCCGAGGCCGGCGGCGGCGCGGATCTTGGGCTCGTAGAGCTTGTCCCAGAATGAACGCGGCCACATGAAGGTCTTGTAGTAGAAGCCCGCCACCAATACTGGCGACAGGCGGTCGTTGACTGCGCCGATGTCGTGCTCCAGCGAAGGCCAGTGGTTCTGCGAGGAGAGCTTCAGGCCGGCGACGGCCTCGATCACCGTCGCGCGGTTGTTGGGGTCGGCACGGCCGGGGCCGCGATCCACCTTCAGCAGCGCGTTGGGCTCGTCGGAGCCGTGGGTGAGGATGCCGCGCGGGCGGTGATACTTGAACGAGCGGCCCACCAGGCGGATGCCGTTGGCGAGCAGGGCGGAGGCCACCGTGTCGCCGGCAAAGCCCTCAACGGTCTTGCCGTTGAAGGTGAAGGCCAGCGGCCGAGCGCGGTCGATGCGGCCGCCGGTGGGGAGGCGATTGGATTGGGCCATCTCACTTGCCTCCTTCAGTTGGGAGCGCAGGGCGCGGCTGGCCCATCTCGTAGCTGGCGAGGAAGCTGTCGCTCACGGTGTTGCGCAGGGCGTTGAACCAGCGGCCGCAACCGTGGGAATGCAGCCAGCGTTCCGCATGCACGCCCTTGTTGCTGGTGCGCACGAAGAGATACTCGGCCCACTGGGCGTCATCGAGGGCATTGGGGTCGGCCGGGCGGGCGATATGGGCCTCGCCGCCGCAGTGGAATTCCACCTCGGGGCGCGGTCCGCAATAGGGGCAGGGAACGAGGAGCATGGTGCGAATCCTCAATGGGCAACGGCCGCCGCCGCTGCCTCGTCGATGAGGCGGCCGGTGCGGAAGCGGTCGAGGGTGAAGGGGGCGTTGATGGGGTGGGGCTCGTCGCGGGCGATGGTGTGGGCGAACACATGGGCCGAGCCCGGCGTCGCCTTGAAGCCGCCGGTGCCCCAGCCGCAATTCACATAGAGCCCCTTCACCGGCGTCTTGCCGACGATGGGCGAGCGATCCGGCGTCACATCCACGATGCCGCCCCACGAGCGCAGCATCTTCATGCGGGTGAATTGCGGGAACAGCTCGCAGATGGCGTCCAGCGTGTGGGTGGTGATGTGCAGGCCGCCCTGCTGGCTGTACGACACATACTGGTCGGTGCCCGCGCCGATCACGAGTTCGCCCTTGTCGGACTGGGAGATGTAGGCGTGCACCGCGTTGGACATGAGCACGCAGGGAAAGCACGGCTTAACCGGCTCGGACACCAGCGCCTGCAGCGGGAAGCTTTCCAGCGGCATGCGCACCCCGGCCATGCCCATCACCATGGAGGTGTGGCCGGCCACCGAGACGCCGATCTTCTTTGTCTTGATGGCGCCGCGGGAGGTTTCCACCCCCGTCACCGCGCCATCCGGGCCGCGGGTGATCGCGGTGACCTCGCAATTCTGGATGATGTCCACGCCCAGCGCATCGGCGCCGCGGGCATAGCCCCACACCACCGCATCATGCCGCGCCGTGCCGCCGCGCCGCTGCAGCGCCGCGCCCATCACCGGATAGCGGATGTCCGGGGAGATGTTCAGCGGCGGGCAGAACTCCTTGGCCTGTTCCGGCGTCATCCACTCGTTGTCGATGCCGTTGAGCCGGTTGGAATAGACGTGGCGTTTGAAGCTCTGCACGTCGTGCACGTTGTGCGCCAGCATCAGCACGCCGCGCTGGGAGAACATGACGTTGTAGTTCAGCTCCTGGGACAGTCCTTCCCACAGCTTCACCGCGTGCTCGAACAGTGCTGCGCTTTCGTCATACAGGTAATTGGAGCGGATGATGGTGGTGTTGCGTCCGGCATTGCCGCCGCCGATCCAGCCCTTTTCAAGCACCGCGATGTTGGTGAGGCCGTGTTCCTTGGCGAGATAATAGGCGGCGCCCAGCCCATGGCCGCCACCGCCGATGATGATGGCATCATAGGCGGCCTTCGGCGTAGGGTTGCGCCACTGGCGCTCCCAGCCCTGGTGGCCGTTGAGGGCTTCGGTAAGCAGCGAGGAAATGGAAAAGCGGCGCATGGGCCTCACGTCCTTGTTCTTGAGCCAGGATGCGCCCGGCCGGGGCGGCGTTCTCGTTCAAATGCGACCGGATTCTGGAATGGATGCGACGGGGGTGGGGAGGCGGCTGGGGCCGAGGCACACGGCGAACACCTCAACCACCCGTCATGGTCGGGCTCGTCCCGGCCATCCACGCCGTTCCGCCTGCGCGCCGTTCGACATTTTGCGCCCTGCCGTGCCGCGTGGATGCCCGGCACAGGGCCGGGCATGACGGCGGTTCAAGGGGGTAGCGGCGCTCCTGTCCTCCCTCCGCTCACGCTTTAGTCGGCAGGGACACGGGCCCCCTCACATCCCCGCATAGAGCGGGAAGCGGGCGCACAGCTCGGCCACCCTGGCGCGGGTCGCCACCTCCGCCTTGCCGTTGGCCTCGGCGCCATTGGCCGCAAGGCCGGTGAGCACGTCGGCGATGAGGTCGCCCACCTCTTCGAACTCGGCGATGCCGAAGCCGCGCGTGGTGCCGGCCGGGGTGCCGAGGCGGATGCCCGAGGTCACGAACGGCTTTTCCGGATCGAACGGGATGCCGTTCTTGTTGCAGGTGAGGCCGGCTCGCTCGAGACCGGCTTCCGCCGCCTTGCCGGTGACGCCGAAGGGCCGCAGGTCCACCAGCACCATGTGGCTGTCGGTGCCTCCCGAGACGATGGCCGCCCCGCGCTCGGACAGCCGGCCGGCCAGCGCCCGCGCGTTGGAGACCACCTTGAGCGCATAGGTGCGGAAATCGTCGGTGAGCGCCTCGCCGAAGGCCACCGCCTTGGCCGCGATCACATGCATCAGCGGGCCGCCCTGGAGGCCGGGGAAGACCGCTGAATTCAGCTTCTTCGCCAGCGCCTCGTCATTGGTGAGGATGAGGCCGCCGCGCGGGCCGCGCAGGGTCTTGTGGGTGGTGGTCGTCACCACGTGGGCATGGGGGAAGGGGGAAGGATAGGCCCCCGCCACGATGAGCCCGGCATAGTGGGCCGCATCCACCATCAGGTGCGCGCCCACCGCATCGGCGATCGCGCGGAAGCGGGCGAAATCGATGATGCGCGGATAGGACGAGCCGCCGGCGATGATGAGCTTGGGCCTGTGCTCCTGCGCCAGGCGCTCCACCTCGTCATAGTCGATGAGGGCGGTGTCGCGGGTGACGCCATAGCCGATGGCCTTGAACCACTTGCCGGAGAGCGTGGGCGGCGCGCCGTGGGTCAGGTGCCCGCCCGCCGCCAGCGACATGCCGAGCAGGGTGTCGCCGGGCTGGAGCAGGGCCATCAGCACCGCGGCATTGGCCTGCGCGCCCGAGTGGGGCTGCACATTGGCGAAGCCGGCGCCGAACAGCGCCTTGGCGCGGGCGATGGCGATCTCCTCCACCACGTCCACATGCTCGCAGCCGCCGTAGTAGCGCTTGCCCGGCAGGCCCTCGGCATACTTGTTGGTGAGCACCGAGCCCTGCGCCGCCAGCACCGCCTCGGACACGATGTTCTCCGAGGCGATCAGCTCGATCTGGTCCTGCTGGCGCTTCAGCTCGGCGCGGATGGCGTCGAACACGGCGGGGTCGGCGGCGTGGGTGGGGGCAACGTGAAGGGTCATGGGCGTTGGTCCTTCTGGAAGGGGTGGGGATGGGCGGGGCGGCTCAGCATTCCGGCACGTTGACCGCGAGGCCGCCCTGCGAGGTTTCCTTGTATTTGGACTGCATGTCGGCGCCGGTCTGGCGCATGGTCTCGATCACCTGGTCCAGGGAGACGTGGTGGATGCCGTCGCCGCGCAGGGCCAGCGAGGCCGCCGCGATGGCCTTGTTGGCGCCGAAGGCGTTGCGCTCGATGCACGGGATCTGCACCAGCCCGCCGATGGGGTCGCAGGTCATGCCGAGGTGATGTTCCATGGCGATCTCGGCGGCGTTCTCGATCTGCGCCGGGCTTGCCCCCAGCACTGCCGCGAGTCCCGCCGCCGCCATGGAGGCGGCCGAGCCCACCTCGCCCTGGCAGCCCACCTCGGCGCCGGAAATGGAGGCGTTGCGCTTGATGAGCGCGCCCACCGCCGCTGCGGTCAAAAGGAAGTCCCGCAACTGGGCGTGGCTGGTGTCGGGGCAGATGTCGCGCACATAGCGCAGCACCGCCGGCACGATGCCCGCCGCCCCGTTGGTGGGGGCGGTGACGATGCGCCCGCCGGCGGCATTCTCCTCGTTCACCGCCATGGCGAACACCGAGACCCAGTCCATGATCTCATGGGGCGGGCGCTGGTTGGCGAGCCGATCGGCCTGAAGCTGTTCGTGGATGGCCTTGGCGCGCCGCTTCACCCGCAGCCGGCCGGGCAGGGCGCCGTCGCGGGCGAGGCCCCGGTCGATGGAGGCGAACATGGCGTCCAGAATGGCATCCAGCCCCCGCTCCACGTCTTCGCGCGGGCGCAGGGCGCATTCGTTGGCCATCTGCAGATCGGCGATGGAGAGTTGCGCGCGGGCGCAGGCGGAGAGCAGCTCCGCCGCCGTGGCGAAGGGGTGGGGTACGTCCTGCGCCGGCGCCTCGCGGGTCTCACCCTCCTCCACCACGAAGCCACCGCCGATGGAATAGAACACACGTTCTTCGAGGGTCGCGCCGTCTTCTCCAAATGCGCGGAAGCGCATGCCGTTGGAGTGGAGCGGCAGCAGGGTGGCGAAGTCGAAGATCAGGTCGCGCTCGGTATCGAAGGCGATGCGCGCGCCGCCGGCCTCGATGAATTTCTGGATGGCGAGGCGCGCGGAGAGCACCGGCACCTCGTCCGGGTCCAGCGTATCCGGCGCGGCGCCCATGAGGCCGAGGCAGATGGCGGTGTCGGAGCCATGGCCCTTGCCGGTCCAGGCCAGCGATCCGAACAGCTCCGCCGTGACGCGCCGCGTGCCCTGCGGCAGCCCCTCGCGAAACCGCCGCGCCGCCACCATGGGCCCCACCGTGTGCGACGAGGACGGCCCGATGCCAATCTTGAAGAGGTCGAACACGCTGATCATCCGTTGCCTCTGGTTTGAAGGTGGGGCGCGCTGGAACCCTCTCCCGCTCGCGGGACAGGACGGGTGGAGGAAGCGGCGCTCTTCACTCGGCGCCGGAGTGGGTGGCGCGGACCGGCCACTCCCCACCCGCCCGCCCGGTCTTGACCTGCCCCCGGACGGGGCCGATGCTGTGATACTGCCTGCCGCAAGCGCCTTGATCTCGGCGTGGTGCGACCCCTGTCTGGAACAGATGCGACATTCGCCGCCCTCCCGAACGCCGCCGGGCGCCCGGCACCCGAGCGCCAAGCTGCGGGTGGGCTTCGTGCTGATGCACAATTTCACCCTCACCGCGTTTTCGAGCTTCGTGGATGTGCTGCGCCTCGCCGCCGACGAGGGCGACCGCTCGCGCCCCATCGGCTGTTCGTGGCAGGTGATGAGCCCCGGCCGGCGCCCAGCGCGCTCGTCCTGCGGCATCGACATCCAGCCCACCGCCGACCTCGGTGATCCGGGCGATTTCGACTACATCGTGGTGGTAGGCGGCCTGCTGCACGGCATGCCGCCGTTGCCGGCCGCGGTGGCCAGCTGGCTCCAGCGCGCGGCCAAGGCAAACGTGCCGCTGGTGGGGGTCTGCACCGGCTCGTTCGTGCTGTGCCGGCTGGGGCTGATGGCGCAGCGCAAGTGCTGCGTCAGCTGGTACCACTACCGCGATTTCCTGGAGGAATTTCCCACCCTCGTGCCGGTGGCCGACCAGCTGTTCGTGGTGGACGGCGACCGCATCACCTGCTCCGGCGGGGCGGGGGTGGCGGACCTCGCGGCGCAACTGGTCACCCAGCATCTGGGATCGGCGGTGGCGCAGAAGGCGCTGAACATCCTGCTCATCGACCGCCCGCGCACGGCCGACAGCGCCCAGCCGGCGCCGGGCCTTGGGCAAGGCAGTCCGGGCGAGGGGCGGCCTGGGGATGGCGGCATCGAGGATGCCCGCGTCTCCCGCGCGCTGCTGCTGATGGAGCAGAACCTTGCCGAGCCCCTGCCCATCGCCGCGCTGGCCGATGCGCTGGCGGTGAGCCCGCGCCAGCTGGAGCGGCTGTTCGCCGAGCGGCTGGGCGAAAGCCCGCAGGAGAGCTATCTGGCGCTGCGCCTGCGCCATGCCCGCTGGATGCTGGCCAACACCCCGTTTTCCGCCGCGCGCATCGCCGCCGACCTGGGCTTCGCCGACGGTTCCCATTTCGGCCGGGCGTTCAAGGCCCGCTTCGGCGAGACCCCCGCCGCCTTCCGCCGCGCCACCGCCCGCCCCGCCCGCCGATCAGCCCCGGCGGAGGAGACGCGGGTGTTCGATTAGAGACCCCCGGCCACACCGGGAGCAACATGGGGAGACGACATGAGCACGACCGAGTTGAGCACGACCAAGGCGCCTTTCGTGGTGATCGCGGAGTTCGATGTGGAGCCCGCCCACCTCGCCGATTTCCTCGCCGTCGCGCGCGATGATGCCGCCCATTCGGTGGTCGACGAGCCCGGCTGCCAGCAGTTCGAGGTGACCGTGCTGGAAGGGTCGTCCACCGTGGTGTTCTTTGAGGTTTACGACGACCGCGCGGCGTTCGACGCCCATCTGGAGACGCCCCACCTCGCCCGTTTCCGCGATGCCTTCCAGGCCCTGATCCGCTCCGAGCCGACGGTGCGCTTCGGCGCCCTGCGCAGCGTGTAGGGCGCCGAAGCGCTTCGCCTTAAGGCTCGCCGTCGTCCCCCGGGACGCGGCGGTCGCTCCGTCCCGCCTCGCCGACGCTTTTCCACCAGGGGGGCTTGTCAACGCCATCCACTTTGATCAATATCTCAATCTGTATTGAGGTGTTGAGATGGATGAACCCCACGCCCTGGCCGCCTTCGCCGCCCTGTCCCAGGAGACGCGGCTGCGCATCGTGCGGTTGCTGGTGGAAGCCGGGCCGGAAGGCCTAGCCGCCGGCGCCATCGGCGCGGCGATGGATGGGGCCTCGTCCTCGCGCATGTCGTTTCACCTGAGCCACCTGGAACAGGCGGGGCTGGTGGCGTCGCGGCGCGAGGGGCGCTCCATCCTCTACAGCGCGGTCTATCCCACCCTGTCGGGGCTGATCGCCTTCCTCATGCGCGACTGCTGCCAGGGCCACCCCGAGGTGTGCGCCCCCGCCGTCGCCGCCTTGTCCTGCGCCTGCGAACCCACCGGGGACACCCATGCCTGATGCAAAATGCTCTGATGCAACTCTGCCTGGCGCCGCCACCGGGCACGTTTTCAACGTGCTGTTCCTGTGCACCGGCAATTCCGCGCGCTCGATCCTCGCCGAGAGCATCCTGAACAAGGACGGCGCGGGCCGCTTCCGGGCCTTTTCGGCCGGCAGCCAGCCGAAGGGCGAGGTGAACCCCTATGCCCTGAAGGTGCTCAGCGCCCTCGACTATCCCGCCGAGGGCTTCCGCTCCAAGAACTGGGCGGAGTTCGCGGCCCCCGACGCGCCGGTGATGGATTTCGTCTTCACCGTCTGCGACGCCGCCGCCGGCGAGACCTGCCCGCTCTGGCCCGGCCAGCCCATGACCGCCCATTGGGGCATTGAGGACCCCGCCGCGGTGGAGGGCACCGACATCCAGAAGGAGGCCGCCTTCGTCGCCGCCTTCCGCTATCTGAGGAACCGCATCTCGGTGTTCACGGCCCTGCCCATCGCCAAGCTCGACCGGCTCGCTCTGGGCGCGCAGCTGCGGGAGATCGGCCGGCTCGACGGTTCCACCCACCCCCGCCCGGATGTCGCGTGAGGCCCGCCATGGACGTGATCATCTACCACAACCCCGCCTGCGGCACCTCGCGCAACACCCTGGCCATGATCCGCAACGCGGGCATCGAGCCGCATGTCATAGAATACCTGAAGACACCGCCGTCGCGCACGCTGCTGGCCGAGCTGATCGCCCGCGCCGGCCTCACGGTGCGCGGCGCGCTGCGGGAGAAGGGCGCGCCCTATGCCGAGCTTGGCCTCGCCGATGAGGCGCTCTCCGACGATGCCCTGCTCGATGCCATGATGGCCCATCCCATCCTAATCAACCGGCCGCTGGTGGTGTCGCCCAAGGGCGTGCGCCTGTGCCGGCCGTCCGAGCTGGTGCTGGACCTGTTGCCGCCCCAGAAGGGCGCCTTCACCAAGGAAGACGGCGAGCGTGTAGTGGACGCCGCCGGCCAGCCCGTTGCCGCCGGCTGACGCACGGCAGAGAGATTTCAATCATGTCTATTTTTGAACGGTTCCTCACCGTCTGGGTCGGCCTGTGCATCATCGTGGGCATCGCGCTCGGCCATTTGGCGCCGGCCGCGTTCCAGGCCATCGCCGCCGTGGAGGTGGTCAAGGTCAACATCCCGGTGGCGGTGCTGATCTGGCTGATGATCGTACCCATGCTGCTGAAGATCGATTTTGCCGCCCTCGGCGAGGTGGGGCGCCACTGGCGCGGCATCGGCGTGACTCTGCTGGTGAACTGGGCGGTGAAGCCATTCTCCATGGCGCTTTTGGGCTGGTTGTTCATCGGCTGGCTGTTCCGCCCGCTGCTGCCCGCCGACCAGATCGACAGCTATATCGCCGGCCTCATCATCCTCGCCGCCGCGCCGTGTACCGCCATGGTGTTCGTGTGGTCGAACCTGACCCGCGGCGAGCCCCATTTCACCCTGTCACAGGTGGCGCTTAACGATGCCATCATGGTGGTGGCCTTCGCCCCCATCGTGGCGCTGCTGCTGGGGCTCTCGGCCATCACCGTGCCGTGGGGCACGCTGGTGCTCTCCGTGGTGCTCTATATCGTGGTGCCGGTGATCGTCTCCCAGCTGGTGCGCCGGCGGCTGCTGGCGCAGGGCGGGCCGCAGGCCCTCGAGGGCGTGCTTGCTAAGCTCGGCCCGGTCTCGCTGGTGGCGCTGCTCGCCACGTTGGTGCTGCTGTTCGGCTTCCAGGGCGAACAGATCATCGCCCAGCCGCTGGTGATCGCGCTCCTGGCGGTGCCGATCCTGATCCAGGTCTATTTCAACTCGGGCCTCGCCTACATCCTCAACCGCATCGCCGGCGAAGAGCATTGCGTGGCGGGGCCGTCCGCCCTCATCGGCGCGTCCAACTTCTTCGAGCTGGCGGTGGCGGCGGCCATCTCGCTGTTCGGCTTCCAGTCGGGGGCGGCGCTCGCCACCGTGGTGGGCGTGCTCATCGAGGTGCCGGTGATGCTGTCCGTGGTGTGGATCGTGAACCGCTCCAAGGACTGGTACGAGCGCGGCGGGCAGGCCGCCAAGCCGGCGCGCCAGACCCCATGACTGACGATACCCTGCCCAATGTGGACGCCCACGTCCTTCCCCTCCCGTCCGTGGATGCGCTGCTGCCGGCGGCGCCGTCCCGGCATCCGCCGCGCATCCTGCTGCTCTACGGCTCGCTGCGGGAGCGCTCCTACAGCCGCCTGCTGACGCTGGAGGCCGAGCGGCTGCTGCAGCATTTCGGCGCCGAGACCCGCATCTTCGATCCCCACGATCTGCCGCTGCCGGACGGAGCGCCGGTGGAGCATCCCAAGGTGCAGGAACTGCGCGAGCTTTCCCTGTGGTCCGAGGGACAGGTGTGGTGCAGCCCGGAGCGGCATGGCGCCATGAGCGCGGTGATGAAGGCGCAGATCGACTGGATCCCGCTTGCCATCGGCGCCATCCGGCCCACCCAGGGCCGCACCCTGGCGCTGATGCAGGTGTGCGGCGGCTCCCAGTCCTTCAATGCCGTCAACCAGATGCGCATCCTGGGACGCTGGATGCGCATGCTGACCATCCCCAACCAGTCCTCGGTGGCGAAAGCCTACGCGGAGTTCGACGCCGCCGGCCGCATGAACCCCTCCCCCTACTACGACCGCGTGGTGGACGTGATGGAGGAGCTGGTGAAGTTCACCCTGCTGACCCGCGACGTGGCGCCCTATCTCACCGACCGCTACAGCGAGCGCAAGGAAGCGGCCGAAGCGCTGGACGCCCGCCTCGCCCTCGACGCGGCGGTGCGGTGACGGGGCAGGGCGGATCCTCTCAAGGGCCCCTCCGCTGAACCGGCTTCCCGGACCGGCGCGTTTCAAGATCTTGTCGGGTCCGCTCCGGACGAGATCAGGCTCTGCCGCGGACGCGGGGCGTGATCCACCGTCATGCCGGTGCGCTGAACGGTCGTGGCCGCCCTTATCCAGACTATTGGCCAGCAAAGCACTGGTCTTCGCGCCCGCCGGGCCGACCGGGGATGCCGCAGCGATCTGAGTTGCCCGAAAACACTATTTCGCAAATTGCGAATACAGGACTTATTATGGCGTGCGGAGATGAGCTGCACAGCTTTCCCTTGCGGTCGCGTTCGCCATGTGCACCCTATCGGGCAGTGTTCCCGACGGGGCGGACGGCGACATGGCAACGCGAACAATCACATGGGCATGGGGCGCGCAGGAGGTCGTCAGCTTCGACCCCGCCACGGATGTCCTTGATTTCGGCTGGCTGAACGCCAGCGATTTCACCATCACCGAAGTCAACGGCTCGGTGGTCATCGCGCTGCCGGCCAATGCGCACAGCTACACCCTCGAAGGGGTCAGCCTCTCCGACCTGTCGCTGGCGAACATCAGCGCGTTCGATGCCTCGGTGTTCGCGCAATGGAGCGCCGCCATCGCGGCCGACGGCGCCACCACGCCCGTGGCCGGCACCCTCTTCGCGCTCTCCGCCGTGCGCGACACCGACACGGTGCTGAGCTTCAACCCCGCCGCGGACAAGCTGGATTTCAGCGGCCTGTCTGCGTCCGATTTCTCCATCGCCGAGGTCAACGGTTCGGTGGTGATCTACCTTTCGGCCGAGCGCCAGACCTACATCCTCGATGGTGTGACGCTCTCCCAGCTTTCCCTGTCCAGCATCGCCAGCCAGGATGCCGCCGTGCTCGCCGAATGGAGCCAGGCGCTGGCGAGCCCGGCGGGCAGCAGTGCCGCGCCAACGTCCGGCGGCGGTGAGGCCGTCACCACGACCCTCGGCTGGAACTGGAACACGCAGACCGTGCTGGCCTTCGATCCCACCCGGGACAAGATCGATTTCGGCTGGCTGACGCCGCAGGACTTCTCCGTCGTCGAGCTGAACGGCTCCGTCGTGATCCTGATGCCCGGCGCGCAGCAGAGCTATACGCTGGAGGGCGTGACCCTCGCCGAGCTGTCGGCGGCGAACATCACCGCGCGCAGCGCCGTGGTGCTTGAGGAATGGGCGACGCTCCTGTCCGGCGCGAGCGGATCGGGGGGCGGATCGGGCGGCGGGTCGGGCAGCACTCTTCCCGTCATCGAGGCGTCGGCCTGGATCGATGCCAAGGCCTATGTGGCTGGCGATCTGGTGAGCGTCGGCCACCTCGTCTACCAGGCCAATTGGTGGACGCTGGGCACCGATCCCACAAGCGACCACGGCGCCGTGGGCACGGGCCATGTGTGGAGCGTCGTCGGCTATGCCGATCTCACGCCGGTGGCCCCCGACGCGCCGGACGGCCTGCACCGTTTGACCACCACCGAGACCTCCGCGACCCTCACCTGGGACGCGGCGGAGGTGTCGGGCGTGGGCACGGTGACAGGCTATGCCATCTATCGCGACGGCGAGCTGGTGGGCACCACCACCGACCTGAGCTTCAAGGTCTCGGGCCTTGCGGCGGACACCACCTATCATTTCTCCGTGGTGGCCGTGGACGAGGCCGGCACATCGCCCGCCGCCACCCCCATCACGGTGACCACCGACGCCCCCGGCACCGATGCTGCCGACCAGCAGCATTTCTCGCCCTATTTCGAGATGTGGCTGCCCTCCAGCCAGAACCTGGTCCAGACGGTGGAGGATGTGGGGCTCACTGCGGTCACCCTCGCCTTCGTGCTGGGCACGGGGCCGGACCAGATCGGCTGGGGCGGTCTCGGCTCCATCGACAACGACACCCTGGCCAACGGCACCACCATCTCCTCCATGGTGGCGGCGCTGCAGCAGAACGGGGTCGAGGTCACCATCTCCTTCGGCGGTGGCTATGGCCAGGAGCCGGCGCTGTCGTTCACCGATGCGGCGCAACTGACCGCCGCGTACCAGTCGGTGATGGACAAGTACAACGTCACCTCCCTCGACTTCGACATCGAGGCTGACGCGCTGACCAATACGGCGGCAAGCCACCTGCGCAACGAGGCCCTGGTGGCGCTGGAACAGGCCAACCCCGACCTCACCGTCTCCTTCACCCTGCCGGCGCTGCCCACGGGGCTGAACCAGGCCGGGCTGGACCTTTTGGCCCAGGCCAAGGCGGACGGGGTCGAGATCGACACCGTGAACATCATGGTGATGAATTACGGCGCCTATTACGACAGCGGCGACATGGGGAAGGATGCCATCGACGCCGCCGAGGCCACCATCGCGCAGCTGCACCAGCTGGGGCTCGACGCCAAGGTCGCGATCACCCCCATGATCGGCCAGAACGACGTTCCCGGCGAGGTCTTCACCCTAGACGATGCCCGCCAATTGCTGGATTACGCCGAGGGCAACGACCACATCGCCTATATCGCCATGTGGTCGCTGGGCCGCGACCATGGCGATGACGTGGGCCACCTGACTGAGACCAGCAGCGGCGTCGCCCAGCATGACTACGACTTCGCCAAGATCTTCTCCATGGTGTGAGCGCCTGTAGCTAACTTCAAAAGGGCATGACGCTGAGAATGCGCCTTCGAGGGCTCGCGCCGCGCAACTGGCCAAGCTTTCAAACGGGCTCTGAGCGCCGCCCTTATTGATATCCAGGCATGACGGGGCGTTGGCAGAGCGCACCGCGATCTGCCGGCAGCCTCACGCGGCAGCGGGGGCCTTTTGGCTTGCACCGTCGGCGGCGCGGAACAGGTCTTCCATCTCGCGGCGCACCTTCACCGTCTGCTGGGTCTCGTCGAAGGCGACATCCGCCCAGCGCACCGGCTGGCCGCCGGCGACCGGGTTCTTCAGCACCACATTGTGGGCAAGGCCGATGGGCAGGCCGCCATGGGCCAGCGAGAGGCTGGCGGGCATGAGCTTGCCGTAGACCATGAAGCCGCCCTCGCCATCGAGCTTCTCGCCGGGCTTGAGGTCCCTTTTGGCGGTGGCGACCACATCGCCCCGGAAGCCCTGGGTGCTGCCGGTGGCCTCGCCCCGCAGCGCGGCGGAGGCGATGGAGATGCCCAGCTCAAGCCCGATCAGGTGATAGGGCTTGTACATGGTGGCGTAGCGCCCGGTGGAGTCGGTCTTCAGGCCATATTGGGCGAAGCACTGCTTCACATAGTCCGAGGGCGCCTCGAAGGTGGCGCAGACGCCCCACCTGAGATCCCGGAACACCGGGCGGCCGTCGCGCTCCAGCGAGGAGACCACTTCCACCGTGCCCTTGTGGGTGAGGATGCCGCCATCGGCGCGCGGGCGCAGGATGGTGGGCAGGTCATCCTTGCCGCAGGGCGGGAAGCTGAGGCCGTCAGCGGCCGGCTCCAGATCGCAGCCATTGGCCACCGCTGCCATTTCCAGCGCCGATTTGGTGCCGTCCAGAAAGGAGTTGAACATCTGGGCGTTGAAATCGCCCCCCGCCACCTCTTCCGGGCTGAAGCCGTAATGGCCCCACACCGTCTCTGGCGTCGACTGGTGGTAGGCGGGCAAATACTTCGTACCCTTGCCGGCGCAGATCACCTCAAGGCCGGCGGTGCGGGCCCAGTCCACGATCTCGGCGATGAGGGCGGGCTGGTCGCCATAGGCGAAGGAATAGACGATGCCGGCCGCCGCCGCATGCCGGGCCAGCAGCGGGCCGGCGAGGGCGTCGGCCTCCACGTTCACCATCACGATGTGGCGGCCATGCTTGCAGCACAGCAAAGCGTGGCGGATGCCGGCGCCCGGATTGCCGGTGGCCTCGACGATGACATCCATGCCGCCGGTGGCGATCAGCGCCTCGGCATCGTCGGTGATGAAGGTGCTGCCGCTGGCCATGGCCTCCGCGAACGAGCGCGCGGCGTAGCGCTCCGCCGGCCAGTCCACGCGGGCGCAGGAGGCTCGGGCGCGGTTCACGTCGAGATCGGCGATACCCACGATGTGGAGGCCGGGGGTGCGCGGCCCCTGGGACAGGAACATGGAGCCGAACTTGCCGGCGCCGATGACGCCGACCCGGACCGGCCTGCCGGCGGCGGCGCGTGCCTTGAGCTTGGCATAGAGATTCATGGCTTTCTCCCGTGTCGTTGGCATCGCGGTCTTTGGGCCGCGCGATCCGTCGCACAGGTGTAAGGCGGGGTTTTCCCAATATAAATGGTTGAATCGCCACATGGTGCGTGCAAAAAATCGCAGACCATGCGCGACCTCGACTGGAACGACCTGCAAGCCTTCCTGGCCGTGGTGCGGGCCGGGCGGCTCACTGCCGCGGCCCAGGTCCTGCGCGTGGATCATTCCACCCTGAGCCGGCGCATCACCGGGCTGGAGGCGGCGCTGAAGACCCGCCTGTTCGAGCGGCGTCCGGCCGGCTACGTGCCCACCGCCGCTGGGGAGCGGCTGGTGGCGGAAGTGGAGGCGGTGGAAAGCATCGTCATCGGCATGCGCGCCAAGCTCACCGACCAGGTGCTGGGCCTTGCGGGATCGGTGCGCATCGGCACGCCGGAGGGCTTCGGCACCTATTTCCTGACCCCGCACATGATCCACTTCTGCGCCCGCCATCGCGAGCTGCAGGTGGAACTGGTGGCCAATCCGCGCACCGTCAGCCTGTCCAAGCGGGAGGCGGACATCGGCATCATGATGGCCCGCCCGGAAGAGGGGCGCCTGCATGCCACGCGGCTGACGGACTACGAGATGGGGCTCTATGCCTCCCGGCACTATCTGGCGCAGCACGCTCCCATCGCCAGCCGGGCCGACATCCGCCAGCACGCCTTCATCGGCTATATCGACGACCTGCTGCCCACGGCCGCCCACGGCTATGTGGCTGAGCTGGACAAGGCGCTGAACCCGCAGATGCGCATGTCCAACATCATCACCCAGCTGGTGGCGGCCGCGAGCGGGGGCGGGCTGTGCATGCTGCCGTGCTTCATGGCCGTCGCGTCGGCCGATCTCGTCCGGCTGCTACCGGAGGAGATCGCCATCACCCGGTCCTACTGGCTGGTGATCCATTCCGACGTGCGGGAGCTGGCGCGGGTGCGGGCGGTCATCGACTTCATCGCCGAGACCGTGGCGGAGCAGCGGCGGCTGTTCCTGCCGTCCGGCTCCGCTTGAAGATGAGCAGGGCGGGCGAGCGCGCGAGCGGGCTGTGAAACCCTGTTGGATATTCGCTCAGATGGGTGCCTGAAGCCGTCCCAGGCGCATGATCATCGTCATGGCCAGGCTTGACCCGACCATCCACGCGGCCAGGCTGGGAATGAGGTTCGAACGCATCCCCAAGCGGCGCGGCGTGGATACCCCGAACAAGCCCGGGCATGACGGGGGCGATTGCGGTCAGGTCTTTTTGAATTTTCAAACAGGTCCTGAGGCCCCGGCGGCCGCAAAGCCGCCGAAGACACGCCCGCCATCCCAATCAGGACGGCAGGCGCCCCGCTGCGCCGCCGCGCACCAGGCGTCCGGGACGGGCGCCGGTATCCTCGCCGCCCTTCGTCACCCCGACGCCCTTCACATAGGTCGCCACATAGCCCTCGGCCTTCTGCATCAGGCGCTGGGCGCCATTGGGCAGGTCGTGGATCATGTGCAGCTTGCCGAGCTGCAGGTTGGGATAGTCGATGAGGTTGATGTCCGCGCGCAGGCCGGGGGCGATGCGGCCACGGTCCTTGAGGCCGTAGAAGCTCGCCGTGTCGAAGCTCTGCTTGCGCACGATGTGTTCCAGCGGCAGGCGCGGGCCGCGCTGGCGATCGCGCACCCAGTGGGTCAGCAGGAAGGTGGGCGCGCCCGCATCGCAGACGGTGGCCACGTGCGCGCCGGCATCGCTGCCGCCGGGAATGGTGTGGGCGCTGCTGAGCAGGTCGTAGGTGGGGTCGAGGTTGCCGTCCGCATAACCCATGATGGGCCGGTGCAGGAAGCCCTTGCCGTCCTCGCTGAGGAGGATGTCGAGGGCCACCTCGCGGGGGTCGCGGTTCTCGCGCTTGGCGATGGCGCGGATGCTGGTCTCCGGCGCCGGCTCGTAATTGGCCGGGTTGCTCAGGGGATAGACGCCGCGCCACTGGTTGAAGCCGGTGGGGAAGCCGAGCACATCGTTCACGCCCTCCAGCGCCATGGCCTTGCGCAGCTCGGGCTGGGCCTTGAGCCGGCCGACCATCTCGGCATAGGGCAGCTTCGACAGCTCCTTGTAGATGGGCGATTCGACGAACGCGTGGTGCCGGCTCTCGAGGCAGACCATCACCCCGATGGAGCGGCAGAACATCTGCGGGCGCACCAGCGGGCCATTGCTGCCGGCCGGCGCCGTCTCGTCGAGCTGGGTGCGCCAGAAGCTGGGCTGGATGTGGTTCTGGCCCATCAGGAAGGTGATGGGGCAGCCGGTGCGCGCCGAGATCTCCTTCATCCAGGCCAGGTCGCGGGCCGGATTGACGATATCTTCGCCGAGCAGGCCCGCCGGCACCACTTCCATCACACCGTGGCCGCTGGCCACCACCGCCTCGGCGAAGGCGTACAGCTCCTCGAAGGTGGCGAAGGTGCCGGGCACCGGCTCGCCGTCCGTGGCGCGGTGCACAACGGTGCGCGAGGTGGTGAATCCGAGGGAGCCGGCGTCCTGCGCCTGCCGCACCATGGCGGCCATGGCGGCGATGTCCTCGGGGGTGGCGTCCTCGTTGGTCATGCCGCGCTCGCCCATGACATATCCGCGCAGGGGGCCATGGGCGATCTGGCAGCCGACATCGATGGCGAAATTGCGCCGGCCGAGGAAGTCGAGATATTCGGGGAAGGTCTCCCAGCCCCAGCAGATGCCCTCGGACAGGGCGGTGCCGGGAATGTCCTCCACCCCCTCCATCATCTGGATCAACCACTCGTGCCGGTCCGGCTTCACGGGGGCGAAGCCAACGCCGCAATTGCCTGAGATCGCAGTGGAAACGCCGTGCCAGAGGGACGGGGCGAGCTGCTCGTCCCAGCTCATCTGACCATCATAGTGGGTGTGGATGTCGATCCAGCCGGGGGTGACGAGGAGGCCGTCCGCATCGACGGTTTCGCGCGCGGTGCCGCTGACCTTGCCGACCTCGACGATCACGCCGTCCTTGACTGCCACGTCGCCCGTGAACGATGGTGCTCCGGTGCCGTCCGCAATCTGCCCGCCCTTGATCAGCAGATCATACATCGCGCCTCGTCTCCCGACACTTCCCGGTTGCAAATTGCGACAAACGGGAACTTGACTCCAAATCGGCGATCAGATTACCATTGCTGCAACTGCGAAGACAGATTTCTTTCAGAAAAAAATTAACTTTTTCGGCGCTGGCGTGTCACTAGGGGCTGGCCGGGGCAGTGTAGAATGTACGTCGCGACAGCTTTGCGATCGTACCATGCTACAGCCTCTGTAAGTTTCATGTAAATCCATGTCGTGGGGTGCGCAAGTCGTGACGCTCGAACATCCAGACGTTTATGAAAGACTTACGGACGTGTTCCGTGATGTATTTCAGGACGATGATATTGTCTTGTTTCCAGAAATGACGGCCGCCGATGTCGACGGCTGGGACAGTCTGGCAAATATCAGGCTCATCCTGGCTGTGGAGACGGCCTTTTCGATTCGCCTTTCAGCGGCTCAGGCGGCCTCTCTTGCGAAGCTTGGAGATTTGGTCAGCCTGATTGCCAGCAAGATACAGCAAAAGAAATAATGTCTTAAAAACAAGGCTGAGGAATCGTGTATTGGGAGGACAGACCAAGAAGGGCTGGGGATTATGGCGGCGATCTACCGGGACCTCGCGTGGTTACCTCGCGTTCAGGACTTTCGAAAGGCCTGCAAGGCCATAGGGGATGAAGGAGACTCATCCGCTTTTCGTAAGCTTGCGGGTTACTTTCTTGATGGGACGCAGCTCAATCGACTGGCGTCGCTCCTGCGGGCGGCCAGGCTGAAGGGCGATGTGGACCAGCAGCTTGCATCGCTCCGGCTCGGCGTGATCGGCGACGGCACGCTGGACCTGCTGTTGCCCGCCATCGAGGCAACGGGCCTGCGCCACGGCTTGTCCATCGAAACCATCGGCTGCAACTATGGTCAGACCATCAATGAGGCCATGTCGGCCGAGTCGCGGCTGAACCAGAGCGGTTGCGACGCCATTCTCTTGGCGATGGACCACCGCGGGCTGCCGCTCAGTGCGCCCATCGGCGATGCTGCGACTGCGAAGCAGGCGGTGGATGCCGCCTATGACCTGATCCAGGAGCTGTGCGCTGCGCTGCGCAAGCATAATCCTACCGCCCACATCGTCGTCCAGACTATCGCGCCGCCGCCGGAGACTCTGTTCGGCCACCTCGACCGGCGCCTCGCCGGCACGCAGCAGAACATGGTCGGCAGCCTGAACCGCAGGCTCATCGACGCGCCGCCCATCGAGGGCTGCGTGATGTTCGACGTGGACGCGCTGGCGCGCACGGTCGGCCTTGCGGCATGGCATGCGCCGACCCAGTGGAACATGGCGAAGCTGCCCTTCTCCATGGATTACGCCCCGCTCTATGCTGACCATCTGGGCCGGCTGCTGGCGGCGCTGAAGGGCAAGAGCCGGCGGGTGCTGGTGCTCGACCTCGACAATACGGTGTGGGGCGGCGTCATCGGCGACGACGGGATCGCCGGCATCAAGATCGGCGAAGGCGACGGCACCGGCGAAGCCTTCCTGAGCGTGCAGAGGCTGGCCCTGTCCCTGCGCGATCGCGGCATCGTGCTGGCGGTCTCGTCCAAGAATACGGACGCCGTGGCGCGCGCCGCCTTCCGCGACCATCCCGACATGCTGCTGCGGGAAGACCATATCGCCGTGTTCCAGGCCAACTGGAACGACAAGGCCACCAATATCAAGGCCATCGCGGACGAATTGTCCCTCGGCCTCGACAGCTTCGTGTTCCTGGACGACAACCCGGCCGAGCGCGACCTGGTGCGGCAATACCTGCCGCAAGTCGCCGTGCCGGAACTGCCCGAGGACCCCGCGCTCTACGCCCGCACCCTGAGCGCCGCCGGCTATTTCGAGGCCACCCTGTTCTCCGAGGAAGACCGCAAGCGCGCCGCCTTCTACGAGGGCAACGCCCGCCGGGCCTCCCTGGGCCAGGGCGTGGCCAGCATCGACGACTATGTGGCCGCCCTCGACATGGAGATCGACCTGCGGCCGTTCGATGCCATCGGCCGCTCGCGCATCTACCAGCTCATCAGCAAGAGCAACCAGTTCAACCTCACCAGCCGCCGCTACAGCGAGGCCGACGTGAAGGCCATGGAGGAAGACCCCTCCATCTTCACCCTGCAGGTGCGGCTGAAGGACCGGTTCGGTGACAATGGCATGATTTCCGTGGTCGCCTGCCGGACCGTGGAGGGCAACCGCTGGCTCATCGACACCTGGCTGATGAGCTGCCGCGTGCTCGGGCGCGGCGTGGAGAAGATTGTCCTGCGCCATCTGGTCGAGGCGGCGCGGAGGCAGGGCATCGCCGAACTGGTCGGCGAATACCGGCCCACGGAGCGCAACGCCTTGGTGCGCGACCACTATGCCCAGCTCGGCTTCACGGCCCTATCCACGGGCGCGGATGGCAACAGCCTCTGGACGCTGGAGACCAGCGTCGAGGTGCAAACCCCACCCGTTCGCTATGCGAACGCGGCCCCGGAACTGATCGCCGCCGAGTGAGACATGAGCGTCCCTTCCTTTGAGTTCTTCCTGTTCGCGCTGGTCGCGGCCGGGATCTACAATCTCGTCCCCATGGGCGTGGCGCGGCGGCTGGTGCTGCTGGTGGCGAACTTCGCCTTCCTGGCGACCTTTGCCACCACCGGCTACGATCTCATTCCCTATGCCGCGTTCCTCGCCATCGGCTACCTGTTCATCCGCGGTTGCGCGCCGATCCAGACCTCGTGGGCCTTCTGGTTCACGGTGGGCGCGACCATTCTGCTGTTCTGCTGGCTAAAGAAATATACTTTCCTGCCGGAGGCGAGTTTCCTGCACGTGGTCTATGTGCAGGTGGGCCTGTCCTATGTCTTCTTCCGGGTGCTGCACCTGGTGGTGGACGCCCATAGCGATGAACGGCTGCAGAAATTGTCGCTCATCTCCTATCTCAATTTCACGCTGAACTTCACTGCCCTCGTGTCCGGCCCGATCCAGCGCTACGAGGATTATATCGACTCCACCGAGACCCGTCCGCGTCCCCTCGACATGGGGGTTCTCGGCGAGGTGCTGGAGCGGTTGGTGGTCGGCTGCTTCAAGGTGTGGGCGGCGGCGGCCATCGTCGCCGAGCTGCAGCACGCGCTCGAATTCCAGGTGGTGGAGGCGACCGGTCTGTTCACGCGCATCCTCTGTGCGGCGGGGCTTGCGGCGCTGTTCCCCATCTTCCTGTTCTACAATTTCTCCGGCTACACCGACGTGGTCATCGCCATCGCCCGGCTGTTCCGCATCGAACTGCCGGAGAATTTCAACAAGCCGTTCACCGCCGCCAGCTTCATCGACTACTGGAATCGCTGGCACATGTCGCTGTCGAACTGGCTGAAGACCTATGTCTACACGCCGCTGTTCGCCTCCATCATGCGCAATGTGAAGAACCCCAGGCTCCTGGCCTATGCCAGCGCGGTGTCGCTGTTCGTCACCTTCTTCCTGATCGGCGCCTGGCACGGCCGCACGTCGGAATTCTTCTTCTTCGGCTTCCTGAACGGCCTCGGGGTGGCGGTGAACCAGATCTACCGCACGATCCTGCAAGACAAGATGGGCCGCAAGCCCTATGCGGCGCTTAGCGCCCGCCCGCTCTACCTGTTCTTCGGCCGCGGCCTCACCTTCACCTGGGTGGCTTTCACCCTCCTGTGGTTCTGGTCGGACTGGGCGCAGCTGGCGGAGATCGCGCGCGGCATCGGCATCGGCGGCGTGGTGGCGGCGGCGCTCATCCTCATCCTTGCCTCCTGCGTCGCGCTGCAGGCCCTGGTGACGGTGGATGCGCTGCTGCGCGGCCCCAAGCTCGACGGCCGGCCGCTGGTGCTGAGCCGCTATGCCCGCACGGTCTTCGTCACCGTGCTGGTGATGGGCGTGGTCACGGTGCAGAGCGTCATGACCTCGCCGGCGCCTGACATCGTCTACAAGGATTTTTAGCACGCGCCGGAACAGGCGGCCCCCTTCCCAGAATTTCGAGCCGGAGCACACGACTTGGAGCGTCGCGACTACTTCATCCTGCCCCTCATCGTGATCGCCACCGTGCTGGTGGTCGCCGTGCCGGTGGAAGCGGCGCTGCGCATCTTCTTCCCCTATTCGGAAGCCGACCGCTGCGTGGTCTATGGCGACCCGCGTCCCAGCGCCTTCCACGCGACGCCCAATTGCTCGTCCCGCATCAAGGTGCCGGAAGGCCCCTGGGTGGACATGAAATACAACGCATGCGGCTACCGCAGCACCGACCCGTGCACGCCGAAAAAGCCCGAGAGCCTGCGCCTCGCCGTCATCGGCAGTTCGCTGGCGGCGGGCTATCTCGTGCCCTACGACGAATCCGTGTCGGCCCGGGCGCGGGAAAGCCTCACCACCCTCTGCCGCTTGCCGGTGGATGTGCAAAACCTGGGCGCCGAGGGCAACATGGGCGTGCGCCTCACCGCCAGCGCGGAAGCCGCCGCCGCGCTCACGCCCGATGCCATCGTGCTGGTGGTGTCGCCCACCGACCTGGTGCTCGACAATGCGATGGACCAGGCGGCGCCGGCGCCCGGTGCCGTCGCCAAGCACCAGGCCGGCTGGATCCAGGAATTCAAGGCGCAGCTGTCCCGCTCGCGGCTGCTGTACATGGAATCCTACCTGCTGCTGCGGAACGACGACAATTACGTGCCCATCTACCGCCGGTCCGGCCACAAGGCCGATTTCATGCGGCTGCCGCTGTCGGAGGACTGGCAGGCGCGGCTTGCCCATCTCGACCGCGACATCTCGCGGGTGAGGGCTGCCATCGGCCCCGATATTCCGCTCATCATCCTGTTCGCGCCGGAGCGCGCGCAGGCCGCCATGCTGGCCGTGCCCCACCTCGCCAAGGGCATGGCGCCGGCCTACCTGCAGAGTGAAATCGCCCGCCGTGCGCAGGCCCATGGTGCGTATTTCGCCGACATGTCGCCGCTGATCCCGCCTGGCACCCCCTCGAGCGACATCTACTACGCCATGAACGGCCACCTGAACGGCGAGGGCCACGCCCTGCTGTCCGAAGCCCTCGTGGGCGGCCTGTTCAATGCGCACATTCCCGCCTTCACGTCCGCCTGCACTGCCCCTTCTGCTACCGCCGAGCTCAATCCCGGCTGAGCGCCGGGGCGCTGGGAGGAGCGTCGGCAGCCGCCGTGGCGGCCGCGGGGCGCCGCAATCTGCTCGGACAGCGGGTTGCGTTTCCTTAAGCTAGAGTGCGATTCGCCGGGCAGGCGGGTCCGATGGCCCGGAAAACGCGCTCCAGCGGCAGGAACAGGAATGGGCACGCCTTCTCCCAGCGGCTCGGATCTCGATGAAGCCAAGGCCTTCCTTGCGCGCCATCCGGATCTGCAAGCCATCGACATCATCCTGACCGACTACCACGGCATCGGCCGCGGCAAGACCATCCGGCGCCATGAGCTGGAGGCGCTCTACAGCACCGGCCGGGGCATGCCCGCCTCCTTGTTCGGGCAGGATGTGGCCGGCGACGACGTGGAGGAGAGCGGCCTCATCCTCACCGACGGCGGCGGCGATCAGGTCTGCTGGCCGATCCCCGGCACCCTCGGGCTCCTGCCCGCCACCGGGCGGGGCCAAGTGCTGGTGAGCATGTACCACGGCGACGGCACGCCGCTTGGCGTCGAGCCGCGCCACGCGCTGGGCCGGCAGGTGGCCCGGGCCCGCGCCGCCGGTTTCGAGCCCATGGGGGCGCTGGAGCTGGAATTCTATCTGGTGGACCGGGAGCGCGATGCGAGCGGGCGGTACCAGCCGGCGCGCTATGCCCTCACCGGGCGGCGCTCGCTTGCCACCAACACCATGTCGGTGGACGAACTGGACGAGATGTCTCCCCTGTTCGACGCCATCTACGCGGGCGCGGCAGAGCTGGGCGTGCCGCTGGAATCACTCATCTCCGAGTACGCGGCGGGGCAGTATGAGCTGACCATCCGCTATCGCGACCTGGCGCGGGCAACCGACGATGTGATCATCGCCAAGCGGCTGATCCGCGCCACCGCGCGCCGCTTCGGCATGGAAGCCTGCTTCATGGCCAAGCCGTTCGGCGATCGCTCCGGCTCGGGCATGCACCTGCATCTGTCGCTGGCCGGGGCGGGCGGCGCCAATTTGTTCGCGGACCTGCCCTCGGGCGAGCTGAGCCCCCTCATGCTCCACGCCATCGGCGGCATCCGCGCGACCATCGCCGACACCATGCTGGTGCTGGCGCCGTTCCTCAATTCCTGGCGGCGCTTTGCCTCGGTGGTCTATTCCCCGGTCTCGGACACCTGGGGCGTGGAGAACCGGACGGTGGCAGTCCGCGTGCCTTCGGGCAGCGCCAAGGGCCGCCATTTCGAGCACCGGGTGGCGGGGGTGGATGCCAACCCCTATCTGGTGGCGGCGGTGACGCTGGCCGGCGCGCTCGACGGCATCGCGCAGCGCCGCGATCCTGGCCCGCCGGCGGAGGGCAATTCCTATGCGGGCGCGCGGGCGGTCCATCTGCCGCGCAGCTGGCTGGACGCCATCGACTGCTTCGCGCAATCGGACTTCGCAAAGCAGGCGCTGGGGGCGGAGCTGCACCACAGCTTCGCCGCCATCAAGCGCGCGGAATGGCTGCGCCTCGCGCTGGAAGTGTCCGATGCCGAGTGGGCGCTTTACGGCTTCACGGTCTGAGCTTCGGCTTCGGCCTCAGGCACAGTCTTGCCCACCTGCCCGCGCCGCAGGAAGGCTTCGATCATGTCGGCGATGGCAGGCGTGGAGGTTTCGCCCTCAAGGCTTTGGGCGGCCTTGGCGGCAAGTTCCTCCGGCAGCGCCTTGCCGCGCGCCTTCAGCAGGTCGGCGCCGAAGGCCGGGGTGAATTCCGGATGGGGCTGGAACGACAGCGCCCTGTCGCCATAGGCCAGCGCCGCGAACCGGCAGAAGGGCGAGGTGGCGATGACCTCGGCGTCGGCCGGCTTCTCCACCACCTGGTCCTGGTGCCACGCCACGAGGCGGGCGTCGTCCAGCAGGCCTTCCACCGCATAGCGCTCCACGCCCACGGACCAGCCGCCGGCGAATTTCTCCACCTTCCCGCCCAGCGCCTGCGCCAAGATCTGGTGGCCGAAGCAGATGCCGACCAGAGGCACCCCGGCCGCATAGGCGCGGCGCAGGAAGTCTTCCAGAGGCGCGATCCACGGATGGGGCTCGTAGACGCCGAACCGCGAGCCGGTGATCAGCCAGCCCTCGGCATCGTTTACGCTGTCAGGGAGGACGCCGTCGAGCACCGGATAGGTGACGAACTCGAACCCCCGCCCGGCCAGCAGGCGCCGGAACATGGCGTCGTAATCGCCGTGCTGCTCGTGCAGATCCTCCGGCGCGCGCCCGGTTTGCAGGATGCCGATCTTCATGCCGCGGTCCTTAAGCTTGCCCACTGCCTATTTAGAGACCGGTTTGAAATTTAAAATGGGCATAAGCGCGATCACCCCGTCATGGCCGGGCTTGTCCCGGGCATGACGGCGGCAAATTACGGACGAGGCCGCGAGCACCCATCCGAGCGAATTTCCAAACGGCTGCTCAGATCGGCATCGGCGCGGGCAAAGAAAATGCGACAAAAGAAATTCGCCGCGCAACTCGCCCCTGCGCGGGTCACAGGCCGAGATAGGCGGTGCGTACCTTGGGATCGTTGAGCAGGGCGGCGCCGGAGCCTTCCATCACCACCCGGCCGGTCTCCAGCACATAACCGCGGTCGGCGATGGCCAGCGCCGCCGAGGCGTTCTGCTCCACCAGCAGCACGGTGATGCCTTCCGCCTGCAAGGCGCGCACGGCGGCGAGGATCTGGTCCACCAGCAGCGGGGCAAGACCAAGCGAGGGCTCGTCCAGCAGCAGCAGCTTGGGGGCGGCCATCAGCGCGCGGCCGATGGCCAGCATCTGCTGCTGGCCGCCGGACAGGCTCATGGCCGCGATCCGGCGTTTTTCCGCCAGCACCGGGAACAGGGCGAAGACATGATCGAGCCGCGCCCGCATGCCCGCATCCTGCCGGCGATAGGCGCCGAGCCGCAGATTGTCCTCCACGCTCAGCGGGCCGAACACCTGTCGGCCCTCCGGCGACTGGGAGATGCCGCGCACCACCCGCTGGTGGGGCTCCAGCCGCTCGATGGCTTCGCCCTCGAACACGATGCGGCCCGAGCGCGCCGGCTGGACGCCGGAGAGGGTGCGCAGCAGGGTGGTCTTGCCGGCGCCGTTGGAGCCCACCAGCGCGACGATCTCCCCGGCCTTCACCTCAAGCCACACCTCGTGCAGCACGTTGATGCGGCCATAGGCGGAGGTGATGGCTTCAACCGTGAGCACGATCGGCCTCCCGCGCGCCGTGGTCGCCGAGATAGGCGGCGATGACCTGAGGGTTCTCGCGCACCACGCGCGGCGGACCTTCCGCCAGCGGGCGGCCCTGGGCCAGCACCAGCACGCGGTCGGAAATCTTCATCACCAGCTTCATGTCGTGCTCGATCAGGACCACGCCGACGCCGGCCTTGGCGATGTCGGCGATGAGATGGTCGATGGCTTCCGTCTCCACTGCGTTGCAGCCGGCGGCGGGCTCGTCGAGGAGCAGCACCTTGGGGTTGGCCGCCAGCGCGCGGGCGATCTCCAGCCGCTTCAGCGCGCCATAGGGCAGGGCGCCGGCGGAGGCATCCGCCAGATGGGCAAGCCCCACCCGGCCGAGCAGCGCGAGCGCGTGCTCGCGCGTCACCTTGTTCTGCCGCGCTACGGAAGGCAGGCCGAGCAGGTCGGCGAGGAAGGAGGTGCGCTCGGCGAGGTGGCAGCCCACCATCACGTTCTCCACCGCGCTCATGCGGAAGAACACCTGCAGGTTCTGGAAGGTGCGCGCCATGCCCCGGCGCACCAGCAGGTGCGGGGCGAGGCCGGTCATGTCCGCGCCGGCCAGCGTCACCTTCCCCCGCGAGGGGCGGTAGATGCCGGTGACGAGGTTGAACAGGGTGGTCTTGCCGGCCCCGTTCGGCCCGATGATGGAGAACACCTGCCCGGCTTCCACCGAGAAGGAGACGCCGTCCACCGCCCTCAGGCCGCCGAAGGAGATGCCCATGTCGCGGACTTCTAGGAGGCTCATGGCAGGCGCTCCAGGATATAGGCGCGGATGGACGGCACGATGCCCTGGGGCAGGAAGATCATGAACACCATGATGAGCAGGCCCAGCACCGCCTGCTCATATTCCTGCAGCGCGGTGAGCATCTGCGGCAGCACCACCAGGAAGGCCGCGCCCACCACGGTGCCGAACACCGAGCCGAGGCCGCCGATGATGACCATGGCCACCAGCTCGATGGAATGGGAGAAGCTGGCCGCCTCCGGCGTGATGAGCCCGTTCATGGCGGCGAGCAGCCCACCCGCCACCGCCCCGTAGACCGCCGCCACGACGAAGGCGGCGAGCTTCTTGGCGCCCACATCGATGCCGGTGCCGGCAGCGGCCACCTCGCTGTCGTGAAGCGCGCGGAGCGCCCGCCCGGTGGGGCTGGCCGCGATGTTGAGCGCCAGCAGTGCGCCGATCAGCAGCGCGCCGGACGTGACCCAGTACCAGTTCAGCGCCCCGCTCACACGCCAGCCGAACAGGGACAGGCGCGACACCGCCATGCCGTCCGGCCCGCCGGTGATCTCGGCCTCGCTGTGCAGCACCAGGGCCACGATGACGCCGAAGCCCAGCGTGGCGATGGCGAGGTAATAGCCCTTCAGCTTGAGGATGGGCCGGCCTACCCCATAGGCGATCATGCCCGCCAGCACCGCGCCGAGCACAAGGCACAGCAGGGGATCGAGTCCCAGCCGCGCCGGCCCGATGGCCACCGCATAGGCGCCGATGCCGACGAAGCCGGCGTGCCCGAGGCTCACCTGTCCCGCATAGCCCATGAGGATGGTGAGGCCGAGGGCGGCGAGCGCGAAGATCCACACCAGCGCCGCCACCCGCAGATGGAAGGAGGAGGGCGCCAGCACCGGCACCAGCACCATCAGCGCGGCGAGCACGATGAGCGGGGTGAGGCGGGCCCGCAGCACGCGGGAAAGACTTGCCGTGGCGGCCATCACACGCGCTCCACGCTGCGGCCGCCGAACAGGCCGCGCGGCAGGAAGAACAGCACGAACAGGATCATCAGGAAGGCCACCGCGTCCTTGTAGGTGGAGGAGACATAGCCGGCGCCGAAGGTCTCCAGCAGGCCGATGAGGAGGCCCCCCACCACCGCCCCCACCGGATTGCCCATGCCGCCCAGCATGGCGGCGGCGAAGCCCTTCAGCGCGAACAGGGTGCCGATGTCGTAGCGGGTCAGGGTGATGGGGGTGGCCACCACGCCGGCCAGCGCGCCGATGGCCGCCGACAGGCCGAACGCCATGGCGAGGATGAGCGTGACATTGATGCCCACGAGGCGGGCCGCGAGCCGGTTGGCGGCGGTGGCGAGCAGCGCCTTGCCCGACAGCGTGTGCTCAAGAAACAGATAGAGCGCCACCACGAGGCCCAGCGTGGTGCCTAGCACCCACAGGCTCTGCGGCAGCAGGGTGGCGCCGCCCACCGGGATGGGGGCATCGCCCGAGAAGGCGGGCAGGGAATGGAACTGCTTGTCGAACACGATCTGCGCCACCCCCTTGATGAAGATGGAGGCGCCGATGGTGATCATGATCAGCGTCACCGGCGAGGCGCCGCGCGCCGGCTCGATGGCGAAGCGGTGCAGCAGCAGCCCCACCCCCACCGACGCCACCACCGCGATGAAGGCCGCCACCGGCAGGGCGAGGCCGGCCGACATGAGGAACACGGTGGCCATGCCGCCGATCATGACGAAATCGCCCTGGGCGAAGTTGATCACGTCGGAGGCGTTGTAGATGAGGGTGAAGCCGAGGGCGATGAGCGCATAGATGGCGCCCACCGTCAGCCCGGAAAACACCAGCTGGAGAAATTCGGACATGGTCGGGCCTGGCCTTTAGCGCCATCGCTCGGACGGCGCGCGCGGCGCCGCCCTGTTTCGGGGGCAGGGGTTAAGGGGCGCCTCAGCGCGTGGCGGCGTCCAGCGTCCAGTCGCCGCCACGGATCTCCAGCATGCGGAACGAGTCCGTGCCGAGGCCCAGGTGGTCGGTGGGCGAGAAGCTGTAGACGCCGGTCACGCCCACATAGGACTTGGTGGCTTCCAGCGCGTCGCGGATCTTCTTCGGCTCTGCGGACTTGGCCTTGTCGATGGCCTGCGTCACCAGCTGGATGCCGTCGAAGCCGTAGCCGCCGAAGGTGGAGACGCTCTGGCCCGTGGCCTTCTCGTAGGACGCCTTGTAGCCGGCGACCACCGCCTTCTGCGGATCCTCGGCGGCGAGCTTGTCGCCCACCAGGATGGCGGGTGCAGGTAGCCGCACGCCTTCCGCCGCCGGTCCCGCCAGCTCGATGAAGCTCTTGGAGGCGACGCCGTGGCTCTGGTACAGCGGCAGCTTGAGGCCGAGCTGGGCATAGTTGCGGGTCACGATGGCCGGTCCCTGGCCGAAGCCGGGATTGAGCACCGCCTCGACGCCGGCCGTGTTCTTGATCTTGTTGAGCTGGGGCGTCATGTCGGAATCGGTGGCGCCATAGGTTTCGTCGGCGAGCACGGTGATGTTGTAGCCGCCGACCACCTTCAGGCACTGGTTGCGCATGGACTTGCCGAAGCCGTCGGTGCCCGAGATCATGCCGATCTTCGTGATGCCCCGCGCCTTCATGTCTTCGAAGATTTTCTGGCAGGCGGTCTTGTCGGTGTGGGGCGTCTTGAAGACGAAGGCACGCACCGGCTCGATGATCTCGATGCCGCCGGCCAGCGACACGAAGGGGATGCCGGCCTCCTCGAACACCGGGATCATGGCCATGGTGGCGCCGGTGGAGGTGCCGCCCACCATGGCCACCACCTTGTCGTCTTCCACCAGACGGGTGGCGAAGGTGCGCGCCTTGTTAGCGTCGCCGCCGTCGTCGTAGAGCACCAGCTCCACCGGGCGGCCGAGCAGCCCGCCCTTCTTGTTCAGCTCCTCCACATAGAGCTTCAGGGTCTTGGCCTCGGGGTCGCCGAGGAAGGCGGACGGGCCGGTGGCGGACACGACCGAACCGATCTTGATGGGGTCCGCCGCCAGGGCGGGCGCGGCGGCCAGCGACGCGAAGGGGGCGAGAGCGAGGCTTGCGAAGGCGAGGGCGGCGCGCAGCACCGGCCGCAGGCGAGCGGTCGTATCCATGAAGCGTTTCTCCAAAAGGTCCGTTTCGGGCCAAGGAGCGGGTTTGCCCGCCTCCAGCCGCCGCGCCATTGGGCCGACGGTAGGGGAACTATATAATTGACCGACCGGATGGTCAATATAATCGACATCTCCCGGAAGCGCTTGATGTGGATCATTGATCGACCAGACGGACAATATTTGTTATCTCCTGTTCGTCCGCCCCCGGGGCGGATGATGGCCGGTGCCGGGGCTCGCCCAGCGGGGCGCCGGAGGGCAGGAACAGGACAGATGGCTCGGACCCGCGCGCAGGACTACGACGCAAAACGGCAGGTGATCCTGCACAAGTCGGCGGAGCTGTTCGCCCAGTTCGGCTATTCCGGCACCTCGATCACCATGATCGCGGAGGCGTGCGGCGCATCCAAAGCCTTGCTCTATCACTATTATCCGGACAAGGAGGCGGTGCTCTTCGATATCCTCTCCACCCATCTGGAACAGCTCATCCAGGCGGTGGAGGCGGCCCTGGAAGCAGCTCCCGAGGGCGATCGCCTGTTCGCCATCGCCGCCGCCTTGCTTGAAGCCTATCGCGATGCCGATGCCGAGCATCAGATCCAGATCGCCAACCTCAAGCTGCTGCCGGCCGACAAGCAGGACGCGCTGCGGGCCATGGAGCGCCAGCTGGTGGTGCTCATGTCCGATGCTATCGCGCAGGAGGTGCCGGAGATCGGCCGGGGGCCGCTCCTGAAGCCGGTCACCATGTCCGCCTTCGGCATGCTGAACTGGCACTATCTGTGGTTCCGCGAGGGCAAGGGGCTGACCCGTGCCGAATATGCCCGCCTCGTCACCAGCCTGATCACCGCCGGCGCTGCAGGAGCGGTGGCGGCAGTTGCAGGTCCGGAGGCGCCGCCCCGTGCCGAGCCGCGCGTGCGCGCGATCGCTTCGCCGGTCGCGGCCGCGCGCCGCCGGGCTCCGCCGTCCTCCGCCAAGGCCGGACGGCGCAAGGCGGATTAGACCGCGAGCTGGGCAAATGGCTTCAATTTGCTCGGTGAATCGCCTTCCTATGGTCTCGGCCGGGGTTTCCGCTTCCGCTTATCTCGCGCTATGGAACGCCATGTCGCGCCGCGCCCTCGATCTCATCCTCGACCATGTCCGCGCCGAGCCCTCGCGCACCTGGTCCATCATCGTCACCATCTATGGCGATGCCATCGTGCCGCGCGGCGGCTCGGTGTGGCTCGGCACCCTGCTTGCCTTCTTCAAAGGGCTGGATATCGCCGACGGGGTGGTGCGCACCGCCATGTCGCGCCTCGCCGCCGACGGCTGGCTGACGCGCACCCGCATCGGCCGCAACAGCTTCTACCGCCTCGCCGACAAGGGCCGCGAGACCTTCGCGCGGGCGACCGAGCATATCTACAGCCACCGTCCGCCGGAGTGGCGCGGCCATTTCCAGATGCTGCTCGTCGAGCCCGCCGCGCGGGAAGGCGCGCGCGCCGCGCTGGATGCGGCCGGCTATGGGGTTCCCCTGCCGGGCGTCTTCATCGCGCCGGCGGGCGCCGAGGTGCCGGAGGAGGCGCTGGCCGCCCTGCGGCTTGAGGTTTCGGGCACGCCGGAGGCCCAGCAGGAACTGGCGGGCCGCGCCTGGCGGCTGGAGGAGACGGCGCAGGCGTATGTGAGCTTCATGGAGGTGTTCGCGCCCCTGCGCGCGGCGCTGGCGGCGGGGGAAACCCTCACTGATCTTGAGGCCATGGTGGCACGGGTGCTGCTCATCCATGAATATCGCCGCATCGTGCTGCGCGATCCCATCCTGCCGGCCGCTATCCTGCCCGCCGACTGGCCCGGCCCGGCGGCCCGTGCCCTGTGCGCCGACATCTATGCCCATGTGATCGCCGCGTCCGAGCGCTGGCTCGACGACAACGCCGTAGGCGAAGACGGCGATCCGCTGCCGGCCAGCGCAAAAATCGGGCGTCGTTTCAAGGACTAAGCGCCCTTTTTGCTCCACCTGGCTCACCCGGAGCGGATATGATGCGCCGCAATATGTTACGAAAATATATTGCTATAGAATTTTTCGTAATATATAAAACCGACACCCAGGGAGGAGAGCCCATGTACACGCAGGCCCTCAACGCCAATCCGGACGCCGACACCCGTGACCTTGAGGACGCCGCGCAGCTGGCCCGTTTCGAGGCGCGCGTGGCGGACGAGGAGCGGATCGAGCCCAACGACTTCATGCCCGCCGCCTATCGCCGGACGCTGACGCGGCAGATTTCCCAGCACGCCCATTCCGAGATCATCGGCATGCAGCCGGAGGGCAACTGGATCACCCGCGCGCCCTCCCTGCGGCGCAAGGCGGCGCTGCTCGCCAAGGTGCAGGACGAGTGCGGCCACGGCCTCTATCTCTACGCGGCGGCCGAGACGCTGGGCACCGCCCGCGAGGAACTGGTGGAGCAACTGCTCTCGGGCAAGGCCAAATATTCGTCCATCTTCAATTATCCGACGCTGACCTGGGCGGATATCGGCGCCATCGGCTGGCTGGTGGACGGGGCCGCGATCATGAACCAGATCCCGCTCTGCCGCTGCTCCTACGGGCCTTATGCGCGGGCCATGATCCGGGTGTGCAAGGAGGAATCCTTCCACCAGCGCCAGGGCTACGAGATCATGCTCACCCTGGCGCGCGGCACCGCCGAGCAGAAGGAGATGGCGCAGGACGCGCTGAACCGCTGGTGGTGGCCGAGCCTGATGATGTTCGGCCCGCCGGATGCGGCCTCCAGCCATTCCGACAGCTCCATGCGCTGGAAAATCAAGCGCTTCTCCAATGACGAGCTCAGGCAGAAGTTCGTGGACGCCACCGTGCCCCAGGCCCATTTCATCGGCCTCACCTTGCCCGATCCCGACCTTTCCTTCGACGAAGCCGCCGGCCACTGGCGCTACGGCGCCATCGACTGGGAGGAGTTCAAGCAGGTGATCGCCGGCAACGGCCCCTGCAACCGCGACCGCATGGCCACCCGCCGCAAGGCCCATGAGGACGGCGCCTGGGTGCGCGAGGCTGCCCGCGCCTTCGCCGAGAAGCGCGCCGCCGCCAAGACCGCCGCAGCGGCCTGAACCAACAGAAGAGATCGAGGAGACGCCCATGGCCGACGCCGCAACGCCCTTGTGGGAAGTATTCATCCGCAGCCGCAACGGGCTCGCGCACAAGCATGCCGGATCGCTCCACGCCGCCGACGCCACGCTGGCGCTCCAGGCCGCGCGCGATCTCTACACGCGGCGCGGGGAGGGGCTGTCCCTGTGGGTGGTGCCGTCCAGCGCCATCACCGCGTCCGACCCGGCGGACAAGGGCATGATGTTCGAGCCCACCGCCTCGAAGATCTATCGCCACCCCACCTTCTACGAAGTGCCGGAAGAAGTCGGGCATATGTGACCGGGGCGCGTGGCGCCCCTCATCACCAACAAAGCTGCCCGCACGGCGGGCCGAGGCGAGGAACCCCACATGGCCACCACCTCCATCACCGTGCGCGAGACGCCGCTGGTGCGCTACCTGCTGCGCCGGGCCGACGACGCGCTCATCCTCGGCCATCGCCTGTCGGAATGGTGCGGCCATGCGCCCACCATGGAAGAAGAGATGGCGCTGGCCAACATGGGCCTCGACCTCCTGGGTCAGGCGCGCTCGCTTTATACCTGCGCTGCCGAAGTGGAAGGCGCGGGCCGCACCGAGGATGATTTCGCCTATCTGCGCGGCGAGCGCGCCTACGGCAACCTGCTGCTGGTGGAACAGCCCAACGGCGACTTCGCCCAGACCATGGCGCGGCAGCTGTTCTATTCGGCCTTCATCGATCCCTATTGGCGGGCGCTGATGGCCTCGCCTGACGCGACGCTTTCCGCCATCGCCGCCAAGGCGGAGAAGGAAAGCGCCTATCACGTGCGCCATTGCGCGGAATGGCTGATCCGCCTCGGCGACGGCACGGCCGAAAGCCACGCCCGCGCCCAGGCGGCGGTGGATGGCCTGTGGGCCTTCACCGGCGAGCTGTTCGAGGCGGACGCGGGCGAAGCCGGCCTCATCACCGAGGGCATCGTCCCGGATCCCGACAGCCTGCGCGCGGCGTGGCAGGCCACCGTGTCCGCCGTGCTGGCTGAGGCCACCTTGAAGCTGCCGCAAGCCGGCTGGATGCAGAAGGGCGGGCGTGACGGCCGCCATTCCGAGCATCTGGGCCCGCTGCTCACCGAGCTGCAATATCTCCAGCGCACCTTCCCGGGAGCCATCTGGTGACCGGCGCGGCGCTGGCCGATCCGGCGGCGCTGCGCGAGGAGGTGTGGCGCGTGGCGGGTGCCGTCACGGACCCGGAAATCCCGGTGCTCTCCATCGCCGACCTCGGCGTGCTGCGCGACGTGCGCATCACTGACGGGCGGGTGGAAGTACTGATCACGCCCACCTATTCGGGCTGCCCGGCCATGACCATGATCGCCCTCGAGATCGAGCTGGCGCTCAGCAAGGCCGGCCTCGGACCGGTGGTGGTGAAGACCGTGCTGGCCCCGGCCTGGACGACCGATTTCATGAGCGAGGACGGCCGGCGCAAGCTGAAGGCCTACGGCATCGCCCCGCCGACGAAAACCGCTGGGCGGCGGGCGCTGTTCGGGGTCGAGGTGGTGGAATGCCCGCAGTGCGGCTCCTCCGACACGGCGGAAATCGCGCCGTTCGGCTCCACCTCCTGCAAGTCCCTGTGGCAGTGCAAGGCCTGCCGCGAGCCGTTCGATTATTTCAAATGCCACTGACGGGTGACGCCATGGACAACGCGATCGACACCACCGCCGCTTCCGGCATCCCGTCCACCGGCGTGGGCGCTGCCCCGAAGGGGGCGGGTACGCCGAAATTCCATCGCCTCGCCGTGCGCGAGGTGCGCCGCGAGACCATCGATGCGGTCTCCATTACCTTCGAGGTGCCCTCCGCCCTTGCCGCCGATTTCGCCTTCGCCCCCGGCCAATACCTGACCCTGAAGGCGACGATGGAGGGCGAGGAGATCCGCCGCTCCTATTCCATCTGCTCCGGGCCGGATGACGGCGAGCTGCGCATCGCGGTGAAGCAGGTGGAGGGCGGCCAGTTCTCCACCTGGGTGAATGAAAGCCTGAAGCCCGGTGACGAATTGGAGGTGATGACCCCCACCGGCCGCTTCGGTCTGGAGCAGGCGCCGGGCAACGCCCGCATTCATGTTGCGTTCGCGGCGGGCTCCGGCATCACGCCGGTGCTCTCCATCGCCCGCGGCGTGCTGGCGCGCGAGCCCGACAGCCGCTTCTTCCTGTTCTATGGCAACCGCTCCACCGACAACATCCTGTTCCGCACCGAGCTGGAGGAGCTGAAGGACCGCTTCCTCGGCAGGCTGAGCGTGTTCCATGTGCTGTCGCGGGAGCAGCAGGACCTTGCCATACTCAACGGCCATCTGGACGGGGAGAAAGTGCGCCTTCTGCTCACCGCCATGGTGCCGGCGGCGGCGGTAGACCATGCCTTCGTCTGCGGCCCCACCGCCATGATCGACGAGCTGGAGACGACCCTCGCCGATCTCGGCCTGCCGAAGGACAAGGTGCATGTGGAGCGCTTCGTCTCGGCGCTGGGCGGCAAGCCGCGTCCAAAGCCGGTGGTGGCACCCGACGCCGCGCCGGCCCATGTGGCCTCCCTCATCGTCGACGGCAAGCGCCGCGACGTGCCGGTGGCGCAGGGCGAGGCCATCCTCGACGCGGCGCTGCGGGCCGGCATGGACCTGCCCTTCGCCTGCAAGGGCGGCATGTGCTCCACCTGCCGCGCCAAGGTGGTGGAAGGCTCGGCCGAGATGGAGGTGAATTATTCGCTGGAGCCGTGGGAGCTGGAAGCCGGCTTCATCCTCACCTGTCAGGCCCGGCCCACCAGCGCGCGGGTGGTGGTGGATTTCGATCAGGTGTGAGCGCGCGTTTGAAAATGCGCTCAGATGGGGGATTGCAGCGGTCGCAGGCGCATTATCACTGTCATGGCCGGGCTTGTCCCTGCCATCCACGCGGTGGGGCTGGGAGTAGTTTTCCCATGCTGTCCCAAGCGGTTCGGCGTGGATGCCCGGGACAAGCCCGGGCATGACGGAGGTGATTGCGTTTATGCCCTTTTGAATTTCCAAACGATCTCTGATCGCGCGGCGGGTCCGTCGCCATCCCGCCTCTTGGCTGCAAAGAAAGGCCCGGCTTGCGCCGGGCCTTTTTCTTCTGGGGGTGACGGCGGGCGAACCCGCCGTCGGGAGGATCCTGGAAAGCTCACCCCTTGGGGCGGCGGTCTATGATGCGCTTGGCCTTGCCGGTGGCGGTGCGCTCGATGCCGCCGGGCTCGTGCAGCTCGATGCGGGTGGTGATGCCCACCGTGTCCTTGATGCGGGCGAGGATGTGTGCCGCGCAGGCCTCAATGTCGGTGCTGCCCTGGGCCTCCTCGCGGATCTCCGCATGCACGGTCATCTCGTCCATGCGGCCCTCGCGGGTCAGCTCCAGCTGGTAGTGGCCAGAGCAGGTCTCGATGGAGAGCAGGATCTCCTCGATCTGGGTGGGGAACACGTTCACCCCCCGCAGGATGATCATGTCGTCCGAACGGCCGGTGACCTTCTCCATGCGCCGCATGCCGGGCCGCGCCGTGCCGGGCAGAAGGCGGGTGAGGTCGCGGGTGCGGTAGCGGATGATCGGGAACGCCTCCTTGGTGAGGGAGGTGAACACCAGCTCGCCCTTCTCCCCGTCCGGCAGCACCTCGCCGGTGATGGGGTCGATCACCTCCGGCAGGAAGTGGTCTTCCCAGATGTGCAGGCCGTCCTTGGTCTCCACGCATTCCTGCGCCACGCCGGGGCCGATGACCTCGGAGAGGCCGTAGATGTCGGTGGCGTCGATGGCGAAGTCGCGCTCGATCTCCTCGCGCATGGCGTTGGTCCAGGGCTCGGCGCCGAAGATGCCGTACTTCAGCGAGGAGGCGCGCGGGTCCAGCCCCGCCTTGGCGAAGCCGTCCAGCAGCGCCAGCATGTAGCTGGGCGTCACCATGATGGCGTCGGGCTTGAAGTCGTGGATGAGCTGCACCTGGCGCTCGGTCATGCCGCCGGACATGGGCACCACGGTGCAGCCGAGCCGCTCCACGCCGTAATGGGCGCCGAGGCCGCCGGTGAACAGGCCATAGCCATAGGCCACGTGCACCATCATGCCCGGCTTGACGCCCGCGGCGCGGATGGAGCGGGCCATCACGTCGGCCCACATGTCGATGTCGGCGCGGGTATAGCCCACCACGATGGGCTTGCCCGTGGTGCCGGAGGAGCCGTGCACCCGCAGCAGCTTCTCGCGCGGCACCGCGAACAGGCCGAAGGGGTAGTTGTCGCGCAGGTCGGTCTTCACCGTGAAGGGGAACTTGGCGAGGTCCGATAGGTCGCGCAGGTCGGAGGGGTGCACCCCCGCCTCGTCGAACTTCCTGCGGTAGAACGGCACGTTCTCATAGGCGTGGCGCAGCGACCAGGCGAGGCGCTCGCGCTGGAGGGACATGATTTCGTCCCGCGATGCCCGTTCCGCTGCATCAAGGCCGGTCTCGAAGGTCCGGCCAAAGGAAACCGCCGGCAGAGCCATGTTCATCGTCTCCTCCACTCAAGCTGTGGTCGTGTGGTCGCGGCTCTCCGGCGCGCTTGGGGGCGGGGCGATCAACGCCCCGCCGATGGTGCGAGAATGCCCGCGAAACTGCGCGATCACCACGCCGTCCTCGCTCACCTCCACGTCGTAGATGCCCGAGCGTCCTGTGCGGGCGATCTCCCGCGCCGTCGCGACGAGTGTCTTTCCGCGGGTGCCGGGGCGCAGGTAGGTGACCGCGCAATGGGCGGCCACGGTGCGCTCGTCATAGGAGTTGCAGGCAAAGGCGAAGGCGCTGTCTGCAAGGGCGAAGATGAAGCCGCCATGGGCCATGCCGAAGCCGTTGCACATTCGCTCGGTGAGCGTCATGGAGAGCGTCGCCGTGCCGGGGCCCACCGCCACCAGCTCCATCCCGAGGCCCTGGCTCGCATGGTCGGTGGCCCACATGGCCTCCGCGCTTAGACGCGCGGTGTCCTGTGGCGTGCGCGGCGGGACGGGATGAGGGGCGTGGGTGTTCATGCGCGCCGCCCCGAGAAGCGCGCCGGGCGCTTTTCCATGAAGGCGGAAACGCCTTCGCGATAGTCCGGGGTGCGCCCGGCCTCGCGCTGGAGGTCGCGCTCCAGGTCGAGCTGGGTGTCGAGAGCATTGCCGGCGGAAGCGTTCAGCGCCTGCTTGGTGAGGGCAAGGCCCTGCGTGGGCTGGCTGGCGAGATGGGAGGCGAGGGCGCGGGCCTCGTCCATGAGCGCGGCGTCGTCCACCGCTTTCCAGATGAGGCCCCAGCTTTCGGCCTTCTCCGCGCTGACCGGCTCGGCCAGCAGCATGAGGGCGCGGGCGCGGGCATCCCCGATGAGGCGGGGCAGGAAGAAGCTGCCACCGGAATCCGGCACGAGGCCGATCTTGGCGAAGGCCTGGATGAATTTCGCCGACCGCGCCGCCAGCACGATATCGCAGGCAAACGCGATGTTGGCGCCGGCCCCCGCCGCCACCCCGTTCACCGCGCACACCACCGGCTTGCGCAGGGCGCGGATGCGCCGGATGAGGGGATTGTAGAAAGCCTCGATGGTGGCGCCGAGATCGAGCGGGCCCTCAGCCTTCGCCCGGTCGCCGAGATCCTGTCCGGCGCAGAAGCCGCGCCCGGCCCCGGTGAGGAGCACCGCCCGGCAGGCGTCATCCGCCGCCGCGTCGAGGGCTACGGCGAGCGCGCGGTGCAGCTCCTCGGTGAAGGCGTTGAGGCGGTCGGGGCGGTTGAGGGTGAGTTCCACCCAGCCCTCGTGCTGCGCCACGAGCAGTACCGGCGGCGCTGCGGCCGGCTCGCTCGTCAAGGTGTCCGCCTGGCGTGCGACCACGTCATCCTCCCTGATCCGGGCCCTTGCGAGCCTCTTGAATTAACCGATCGATCGGTTAATCTTTAGCGCAAGGGGCGGGCTTGTCAACAGGACGAGGCCCCGTGCCGGGAGGGGACGCCGGCCGGTCGCGGCGATCGGGCGGCAAGGTCCCTCGCAAACCAGTACAGCGCCTGGCCAGCACGGCCAGGCCTCAGGGAGAAGGCCATGGATGATCTGTTCCAGGCGCATGCCGCGCTGCTGGAGAAGGCCGTTGCGGCATCGCGCGAGCGCGGCTTCTGGGCGGCGTTTGCGGAAAATCCCAAGGCCTATCCGGAAGGCGCCGCGAGCGCCGGAAAGGCGGCTTTCGCTGCCCTGAAGGGTCAGCGGTTCGATCTTGGCGAAGAGGGGGGGCAGGCAGGGGAGGGCGCCCGCGTCGGCGCCGAGGTCTCGCCCTTCGGTCCGGCGCTGGGCATCACCTATGCCGCGCGCAGCGTCGATGCGCTGGTGGCCCATGCGGAACTGGCCGGCGAGGGCTGGGCGCAGGCATCCGTGGAGCAGCGGGTGGGGGTGGCGCTGGAAATCCTGGCGCGCCTCAATGCCGAAAGCTTCCTCATCGCCGAGGCGGTGGAGCACACCACCGGGCAGGCCGGCCCCATGGCCTTCCAGGCCGGCGGGCCCCATGCGCAGGATCGCGGGCTGGAGGCGGTGGCCTATGCCTACGCCGAGATGGCGCGGGTGCCGGGCGCGGTGCGCTGGGAGAAGCCCATGGGGCGCTCGTCCATCCGCCTCGACAAGGATTTCCATGTGGTGCCCCGCGGCATCGGTCTCGTCATCGGCTGTGCCACCTTTCCCACCTGGAACAGCTATCCGGCCCTGTTCGCCGATCTCGTCACCGGCAATGCGGTGATCGTGAAGCCCCACCCCGCCGCCATCCTGCCCTTGGCCCTTACCGTGAAAATCGGCCGCGAAGTGCTTGCCGCGCAGGGCTTCGACCCGGACGTGCTCCAGCTCGCCCCCGACACGGTGGAGGCGCCGCTCGCCAAGGATCTGGCGACCCACCCCGCCATCGGCCTCGTGGATTTCACCGGCTCGTCGGCCTTCGGCGGCTGGCTGCGCGAGACCCTGCGGGACAAGCTGGTGTTCACGGAGGAGGCGGGGGTGAACACCATCGTCATCGCCTCCACCGGCGCGTTCGCGGCCATGTGCGCCAACATCGCCTTCTCGCTCTCGCTCTACAGCGGGCAGATGTGCACCGCGCCGCAGACCATCTTCGTTCCGGCGGCGGGTATCGCCACGGACGAGGGCCACAAGAGCTTCGATGAGGTGGCCGCAGGCATCGGTGGCGCCATCGACGCGCTGTTGTCGGACCCTGCCCGCGCGGCGGCGGTGCTCGGCGCCATCCAGAATCCGGCAACGCTCACGCGCATCGAGGAGGCGCGCGGTCTCGGTCGCATCGTGCGCGACAGCGCGGCGCTTCAGGTGGAAGGCGCCCGTACCGCCACGCCGCTGCTTCTCGCCGTGGATGCGACCGATGAGGCGGCCTATTTGGAAGAGCGCTTCGGCCCCATCGCCTTCGTCGTGGCGGTCAAGGATGCGCAGGACGCCATCGCCCGCGCCACCCGCGCCGCACGGGAAAAGGGTGCCATCACCGCCGCCCTCTACAGCACCGACGAGGCCGAGATCGCCGCCGCCATCCCCGCCTATGCCAAGGCGGGCGTGGCGCTTTCGGTGAACCTCACCGGCGGCATCTATGTGAACCAGAGCGCGGCGTTCAGCGACTACCACGTCTCCGGCGCCAACCCCGCCGGCAACGCCTGCATGACGGATTCAGCCTTCGTGGCGAGCCGCTTCCGCGTGGTGTGCGTGCGCCGCCCGGCCGCCGCCTGAAACCTGACATCAGGAGAAGAACAATGGCGCACGCCTTTATCTGCGATTTCGCGCGCACCCCCATCGGCCGCTATGCCGGCGCCCTGAAGGATGTGCGCGCCGACGACCTCGCCGCTCATCCCATCCGCGTGCTGAAGGAGCGCAACCCAGGCATCGACTGGGAGGCGGTGGACGATGTCATCCTCGGCTGCGCCAACCAGGCGGGGGAGGACAACCGCGACGTGGCCCGCATGGCGGCTCTACTTGCCGGCCTGCCGGTGAGTGCCCCGGGCACCACCGTGAACCGCCTGTGCGGCTCCGGCCTCGACGCGGTGGGCATCGGCGCCCGCGCCATCATGACCGGCGACGCCGACCTCATCGTCGCCGGCGGGGTGGAGAGCATGACCCGCGCCCCCTTCGTCCAGGGCAAGGCGCAGGAAGCGTTTTCCCGGCAGGCGGAGATCTACGACACCACCATCGGCTGGCGCTTCGTGAACCCGCTGATGAAGGCCCAGTATGGCGTGGATTCCATGCCGGAGACCGGCGAGAACGTGGCCGAGGACTTCCAGGTTTCCCGCGCCGACCAGGACCTGTTCGCGTATCGCTCCCAGCAGCGGGTGAAGGCGGCGCAGGATGCCGGCTTCTTCGCCCGCGAGATCGCGCCCATCGAGGTGAGGGGCAGGAAGGGCGCCGTGATCCGCGTGGAGGCGGACGAGCATCCCCGCGCCGAGACCACCCTGGAACAGCTCGCCGGCCTGAAGACCCCGTTCCGCAAGGCCGGTGGCACGGTGACGGCGGGCAATGCCTCGGGTGTCAACGACGGGGCCGGGGCGCTCATCCTCGCTTCCGAAGCGGCGGCAAGGAAGTATGGCCTCACGCCCCGCGCCCGCGTGGTGTCGGTGGTGCAGGCGGGGGTGCCGCCGCGCATCATGGGCATTGGCCCGGCGCCTGCGACGCGCAAACTTCTAGAGAAGAACGGCCTCGCGCTGGCGGACATCGACCTCATTGAGCTGAACGAGGCCTTCGCCGCCCAGGCCCTCGCCGTGCTGCGCCAGCTGGGCCTTCCCGACGACGCGGAGCATGTGAACCCCCACGGCGGGGCCATCGCGCTCGGCCATCCGCTGGGCATGTCCGGCGCGCGGCTCGCCATGACGGCGGTGAGCGCGCTGGAGGTGCGCGGCGGCACTCGGGCGGTGGCCACCATGTGCATCGGCGTCGGCCAGGGCATCGCCGCCCTCATCGAGAGGGTCTGAGCCGTGGATGCCGTGACACCTCCGGTCACCGTCACGCGCCATGGCGGCGGGGAAGGCAAGGTCGGCGTGATCGCCATTGATTTTGCGCCGGTGAACGCCTTGTCCAAGGCGGTGCGGCAAGGGCTGCTCGATGCCGTGCGCACGCTCGAGGCCGATCCCGACGTGGCGGCGCTGGTGATCAGCGGCGGTCCGGGCCGCTTCATCGCCGGCGCCGACATCCGCGAGATGAGCCAGCCGCCGGATGCCCCCTTCCTTCCGGACGTGGTGGCGGCCATCGACGCCTGCGCAAAGCCGGTGGTGGCGGCCATCGCCGGGGCGGCGCTGGGCGGCGGGTGCGAGATCGCGCTCGCCTGCGACCTCAGGCTCGGCGGGCCGAAGGCGCTGGTGGGCCTCACCGAGACCCGCCTCGGCCTCATTCCCGGCGCCGGCGGCACCCAGCGCCTGCCGCGCCTGGTGGGCGTGGCGCAGGCCATCGCCCTCATCTGCGAGGGGCGGGTGCTGAAGGCGGGCGATGCCCTCGCCCTCGGCCTCCTGGACGACGTTGTGGAGGGCGACCTCCTCGCCACCGCCATCGCCCGCGCGCCGGGCGTGCCCAAGCGCCGCCTCTCGGCGCTGCCGGTTCCCACGCGCGACGCGGCGGCGGAAGAGGCTGCTGCGGCGCGTGCCCGCAAGGCAGCGAAGGGTGTCCCGGCCATCGACGAGGCCATCCGCGTCATCCGCGCGGCGGGGGAGGGGGATTTCGCGACCGGCCTCGCCCTTGAACGCGCCGCCTTCCTCACCCTGCGCGAGAGTACGGAGGCAAAGGCGCTGCGCCACCTCTTCTTCGCCGAGCGCGAGGCCGGCAAGGTGCCGGGGCTGGAAGGCGTCGCGCCGCGTCCGGTGGCGGCGGTGGCAGTGATCGGCGCCGGCACCATGGGCGCCGGCATCGCCGTGGCGCTGGCCGATGCGGGGCTTGCCGTCACCCTGATAGAGCGGGATGCGGAAGCCGCCGCCGCCGGCTTTCAGCGGGTCAGTGACCTCTATGCCCGGCAGGTGAAGAGCGGCCGGCTGACCGATGCGCAGGGCGCCGAGCGCCGCGCCCGCGTCACCGCCACCGCCGACTGGGGCCGCCTTTCGGCTGTCGATCTGGTGGTGGAAGCCGCGTTCGAGGACATGGCCGTCAAGGCCGACATCTTCCGCCGCCTCGATGCGGTGGCGAAGCCCGGCGCGGTGCTGGCCACCAACACCTCCTATCTCGACCTCGACGCCATCGCCGCCGCCACCTCCCGCCAACAGGACGTGGTGGGCCTGCACTTCTTCGCCCCCGCCAATGTCATGAAGCTGCTGGAGGTGGTTCGTCCGGCCCGCTCCGCGCCGGATGTCATCGCCACGGCGCTGGCGCTGGCGAAGAGGATGGGCAAGCAGCCGGTGGTGGCGGGCAATTGTGACGGCTTCATCGGCAACCGCATCTATGCGCTCTACCGCCGCCACGCCGAAATTCTGGTGGAGGATGGCGCCAGCCCGCAGGAGGTGGATGCGGCGCTTGAGGCCTACGGCTTTGCCATGGGCCTCTTCGCCGTGTCCGACATGTCCGGCCTCGACATCGCCTATGCCATGCGCAAGCGCCGGGCGGCGACGCGCGATCCGGCCGAGCGGTATGTGGCCATCGCCGACCGGCTGGTGGAGCAAGGCCGCCTCGGCCGCAAGACCGGCGCCGGCTGGTACGCCTATGACGCGGCGGGGGCCAAGACCTGCGATCCCGTGGTGGAGGCGCTGATCGCCGAAGCCCGCGCGGAGAAGGCCATCGCGCCCCGCGCCTTCTCCGCCGGCCAGATCCAGCGCCGGCTGCTCGCCGTCATGGCCAACGAAGGCGCCAAGGCGCTGGCCGAGGGCATCGCGCTCAGGGCCTCCGACATCGATCTCGCCTTCGTCCATGGCTACGGCTTCCCGCGCACCAAGGGCGGGCCCATGTGGGCCGCCGACCAGATGGGCCTGCGCGCGGTCCTCACCGAGGTGGAAGCCGCCCACGCCGCCGGCGGCGCCGGATCTGAACCGGCGCCCCTGCTGGTGGCTCTCGCCCGCGACGGACACAGCTTCGCCGACTGGCAACCGACACAATTGGGAGGACAACAGCCATGACGAAACTCCTCAACAGCTACGCCCTCGACCGCTGGTTCGTGCCGCAAGAGGGTCTCATCGACATCCCCAGCGCCATTGACGGCCGCGTGGTGGCGCGCGCCTCCACCAGGGGACTGGATCTCGCCGCCATGGTGCGCCATGCCCGCGATGCGGGTGGGCCGGCCCTGCGCGCGCTCACCTTCCACGAGCGGGCCGACATGCTGAAGGCGCTCGCCGCCCATCTCGGCGCCCACAAGGAGGCGCTCTACGCCCTCGCTGCCGACACCGGGGCCACCAGGCGGGACAATCTCATCGACATCGATGGCGGCATCGGCACCCTCTACGCCTATGCCTCGCGCGGACGGCGGGAGCTGCCGGGCGAGCGCTTCGTGGTGGAGGGCGGGCCGGAGGGCCTTTCCAAGGGTGGCTCCTTCATCGGCCTTCACATCCTCACGCCGCTGAAGGGCGTGGCGGTGCATGTGAACGCCTTCAACTTCCCCTGCTGGGGTCTTCTGGAGAAGCTCGCCCCCGCGCTCCTCGCCGGCGTGCCGGTCATCACCAAGCCGGCCACCGCCACCGCTTATGTGGCCGAGGCGGTGGTGCGGCTGATCGTGGAGGCGAACATCCTGCCGAAGGGTGCGCTGCAGCTGGTGTGCGGATCGGCCGGCGACCTGCTGGATCACCTCACCGGGCAGGATGTGCTCTCCTTCACCGGCTCGGCTGAGACCTCGCAGCTGCTGCGCGATCATCCGGCGGTGTCGCGCAACGCGGTGCGCTTCATCGCCGAGCGGGATTCGCTCAACGCCGCCGTGCTCGGCCCGGACGCCACCGAGGGCGCCCCCGAGTTCGACCTCTTCATCAAGGAGGTGGTACGCGAGATGACGGTGAAGGCGGGTCAGAAATGCACCGCCATTCGCCGCATTATCGTGCCCCGTGCCCAGGAAAGCGCGGTGATCGCCGCGCTGAAGGGCCAGCTGGCGAAGATCACCCTCGGCGATCCCCGCCGCGACGACGTGCGCATGGGTCCGCTTGCGAGCCTGGCCCAGCGCGAGGCCGCACGTGCGGCGGTGGCGCAGATCGCGCAGGAGGCGGAGATCGTCTTCGGCGACCCAGCTGCGGCCGAGCCCATCGGGGCGGATGCGCAGGCCGGCGCCTTCATGGCGCCGGTGCTGCTGCGTTGCGCGAGGCCGCTGGCGGCGGTGGCGCCCCATGCTGTGGAGGCCTTCGGCCCAGTGGCGACCGTCATGGCCTATGACCGGCTCGACGACGCGGTGGCTCTGGTGGCGAAGGGGGAGGGCAGCCTCGTCGCCTCTGTCTTCACCTATGATCCGCAGGTGGCCGACACGCTGGTGTTCGGCATCGCCGCCCATCACGGCCGGCTGTTGGTGCTCGACCGCGACTGCGCCGGGGAATCCACCGGCCACGGCTCGCCCCTGCCGGGCCTGGTGCATGGCGGCCCTGGCCGGGCCGGCGGCGGCGAGGAGATGGGCGGGCTGCGCGGGGTGTTCCATTACATGCAGCGCACGGCACTGGAAGGCTCGCCGGCCCGGCTATCGGCCTTGAGCCGCACCTGGCTTTCCGGCGCGCCAGCCCCGGTGACCGCCGAGCATCCCTTCAAGCGGGACTATGAGGCGCTGAGCGTGGGCGACACGGTGGAGACGGCCTCCCGTGTCATCAGCCTCGAAGACATCGAGCATTTCGCCCATTTCACCGGCGACACCTTCTATGCCCACATGGATGAGGCGGCGGCCAAGGCCAACCCCTTCTTCCCGGGCCGGGTGGCCCACGGCTATCTCATATTGTCGTTTGCCGCCGGGCTGTTCGTGGATCCCGCGCCGGGGCCGCTCCTGGCCAATTACGGCCTCGACACCCTGCGCTTCCTGAAGCCGGTCTCGCCGGGTGATGCCATCCGCGTGCGGCTCACCGTCAAGCACAAGCAGCCCGGCCGTCGGCCCGACTATGGCGAGGTGCGCTGGGACGCGGAGGTGTTCAACCAGAATGGCGAGACGGTGGCGCGCTATGAGCTGCTGACCATGAGCGCGCGGGCTTTGGAGGCAGCGCCCGTGCGCGTTGCGGTGTGAAATCCAGCCGGACCAACGCGCCGCGTACCCGGCGGCGTGGGGCGGATTTTTTCAGGAATTTCGACGCGTCGGCGGCCGCGAGCAGCGCTTGCGGCGCCGATCTGGCGGGTAACGGGGGCGGAAGCTGCTACCGCTTATCCCCAGCCCCACCTTGCCATAAGGCGTTGTTATAAAGCTTGATTTGGCGCCCGGTTCACAACGCCCTGATGACAGCGGAACGCGGTTTTTCATTTTTTGCGCAGATGGTCGTTGACAGATCTGAAGGGCATCCCCTATAAACCGCCCATCGACGACGCGCTGCCGCCGCCCACTGGACGGATGACGGCGCGTCTCCGACGCTCCTCACGACAGATTGTTGTGAAGCCGCCGGTTTACAAGCCGGAGGATGAGGCGTCGGTTCCT
>NZ_JBAFVB010000013.1:0-129488 GCF_043193975.1 Xanthobacter versatilis
GATAGTCCCAGGTACCATCGGCGTGGAACCGCTCGGTGAGCACGGTGACGCCCGCCGCATTCACCGTCAGGTGCTGCGTCGTGTAGGTCTGACCGGTGATGTTATAATTGTAATAGTCGACCGAGCCGTCATTGTTATAAGCAACCTTGCTGACTACAACGTCGTTGCTCACGCCATAATCAATGCGCGTCTGAAGATTTCCATTCGCGTCGAAAATCTGCTCCTTGCGCCAGGTTGACTGCCCGTAGGTGACCGAAAATGTATAGCCGCCATCGATCTTGCTCAGCAGACTGCCATAATTGGCGATGATGTATTGCATCGTCTCAACTGATGCAACTGCGAGCTCGTGACTGTCCGAAAGCGTAACCGATTGAAGTCCGGTCGCAGTCGCAAGCGTGTCGATCTGCGCGACGAACTCAGCCGACGTCAAGGTGAGGTTTGCCGCACTCGTCACCACATCCTCGTGCACGGCCTCGCTGGCGCCGATCTCGATGACCAGCGGATGGTCGCTCAGCGGAACCGTGAAGGAGCTGACGTTGGTGTAGGTGGCGATGGGATCGAGACCGCTGAGCGGATCATAGATCCGCACGCTCGAGACCGTCTCGCCCAGGTCCACGGTGACCGGAGTGGTCGAATTGACGATTTCCGTATCGGTAACGTCATTCCACACCGTCACGTTCTGCCAAAGGACGATGTCATAGACGCCGCCGGACTTGGTCATAATCATCGAGTGCGTATCGGACGTCGCGCCCGACAGGGTGAAGGCCGTATCCGTCGCGGTGGATGCGCTGCCGTCATTGCCGAAGTTCAGGATGGTCGTCAGGTTATGGATCGCGACGGCGGCTTCCTTGGGGGAACCATCGGCGTTGAAAAGCCCGAAGCTGACTTCCTTGTCGCCGCGCGTCGCAGCAACACTCGGCTCGTCGAACAGCGTGTAGAGATAGGTCTTGGTGGAGCCGTCCTCATACGCCGCCAGCAGGTTCTGCAGGACCAGCTTGGCCTGGGCATCCTCGTTGACGCCAACGCCCGACGCGCTTTCCAAAGTGGTGTAGCCAGTCTCCGTGACGACCAGAGGATCGCCCTGCGAGTTGGACCGAGCCAGCGCGATGATGGACTCGACCTGAGCATCCGCCCCCTTACCCGTGTTGGGATAGGCATGCGCGTTCGCCGCATCGGAATAGGCACCAAGATCGCCGACAGCCGCGAATACGCTCGGGTCATTATAGGCAATCGAGAGATTGTAGACGAGGACCGACGAAAGCTCTGGCTCCGCCCTTATCGCCAGATACAAATCCCGCTGGAACGCTGCCGCACCCGCGACGGAAGAGTCACCATTATAACTAAAACTATTTGCATTTGCCTCATTTATACCTTCGACGGCAATGACACTACCGGGATGCTCGGCGACAAACGCCTTGAGCGCGTCGATATAATCAGACAATCCGGCGCTTCCGGTGGCAGGAAGCGAGTAAGAAACACGAAAATCAAACTGAATACCGGCATTGGCCAAGGCATCAAGAACCGGATTCGCTTGCCCGTATTCACTATAAGAATCTCTGACAGTCGATATTCCAAGATAGTCGAGGCTATTGATGACAAGACTGGCGTTTGTGTAGGCGTCTGAATACGTCCCAGCCTTCGTGTTTACGCCAAGAGATGAGACGAAATCTTCAGCCGTGGTTTGGGTTACGGTGACACCCTGGGCCATCACTTGCACTCCTTCCCACAGGGAAGCGACTTCATTTTTTACGTTAGTTTTAGACCCCAACCATTGCAACAAATAAAAATAGCAAAGCCCACGAATTATCAGGCAGTATTTTGCAAAATGCGAAATAACAATTTTGTCCGCAACCGCCGGTAGACCGCACTGCAATAGACGTGCTTTTTCTTCGCATTCTTGCGAATGCTAAAACTCTGATTTGTATTTGGGAGCGCGAGCTTTCGCAGCGTCAAATAAATTAACGTCACGCCTTACGTGATGCGTCACATGAAGATCATGACCACTAAAGACATCAATGCGACACACCGCGCCATCGCGCCGGCATGCTCGATGTCAAACCATGGTCGCCAGACAAGACCAACGTGAAGCACCAGACAGTATTTTGCCGGGCACCAACGTTTGAGATCGTGTAACGCGCCTGGCACCACCAGATTGCGGTCGTCGGAGCTGCTGCATTGCAACCTTTGGAAATCTGCCAGCAATCCCCGCCGGCCGCTTTGGCATGGGTCAAAAATTTGGGATTCACATCCGAGGCGGGGCTGCAGCGTCGCCATGATGCCTGACGCTCTGGCCGACCTCGGACGGGCTCACGATCACAATGACAAACGCGAGGGCGCTGCGGCGAAACAACTCTTCCGGCGAACGCCCGGTGCGCGACAGCCAGCAACCCCAAGGGAAGATCCGCCGACAGCCGGGGGCGGGTGCCCACCTGAGGCGTGTTGACGCGGCCGCCACGGACCGACGCAAGGCCCATCGCCGGGGACGCTTCCCGAGGCCGCCTCGAGCCGGCGATCCACTCGACACGACCGCTTCCCGCCCCCTTCTCGCACATGCGAAGATAGCTTAGAGCCTGTAGGGACGAAATTGACGATGGCCTTCGGCCGACCCGCAACGAACAGGTGAGAGCATGGCGCATGCAAACGCATCCACTGCCAGCGTCTACCGCAACACAGGCGGCGTGCGCCCGAGCACCTCGATAAAACTGCGCCACCCTCGTTACCGCATTGCAGCATGCCTTTCCGCCAGGCCGGTAGACCCGGTAAACGTGCTTTTTCCACGCTAGCGCGCATGACCGTCATGCCCACAATCTTCGTCAACGGCCGCTTCATCGGCCGGCCCGTGACCGGCGTCGAACGGTTTGCGACCCTCGTCCTGAAGGAAATCGTCGCGCGCGCCCGGACGGAGCCCGCACTGCGCTGGACTGTCCTTGCCCCAACCGGTGTGGAACGGCCCGAGTGGCTCGGCCCCCTGCCCTTCCGCACGGTCGGCCGACTGTCCGGGCATCCCTGGGAGCAGACGGAGCTGTTCTGGGCAAGCAGGAATGGCACCCTCGTCAATCTGTGCAATTCGGGGCCCGTGCTCCACGGCCGCCAGTTGACGGTCATCCACGACGCGCTGGTCTATCGTCATCCGGAGAACTTCTCCCGCCGCTACGGCACCGTGCACCGGCAGCTCGGGCGCTTGCTGGCGCGGCGCGCCCGGCTGGCGACGGTTTCCGAGTTCTCGCGGCGGGAACTGTCGGCTCTGCTCGGCGTGCCCGCCGGATCCATCGCGGTCATCCCCAACGCGGTGGACCACATGGCGGAGATCGAGCCCGATGTCTCGGTGCTGGACCGCTTCGGACTTCAGGGCAAGCGCTTCCTGCTGGCCGTGGGCTCGCCGGCGCCCAACAAGAACCTCGCCCGTGCGGTCCGCGCGTTTCTGGCGCTGGACTGCGACGACATCTCCTTTGTCCTGGTGGGAAAGGCCGCCGCCGCATTCGCCCGCTCCGATGTCGGCACCACCCACCCGAACGTCGTGGCGACCGGGCGACTGAGCGACGGCGAGGTGCAGGCGCTCTATCGCAGCGCCGTCGCGCTGGTCTTTCCCAGCATCTATGAGGGCTTCGGCATCCCGCCGCTGGAGGCGATGACGGCCGGCTGCCCGGTCCTGGCTGCCGATATCCCTCCCGTCCGGGAAGTCTGCGCCGACGCCGCGCTCTATTTCGATCCCCTCGACGAGGCATCCATGGCCGATGCCATGCGCCGGTGCGCGAACCCTGCGTTCGACGGCGCCGCACTGCGCGAGGCCGGCTACCTCAGGACGCGCGCATTCTCCTGGGAGGACAGTGCGCGCCGGCTGCTCGACGCACTGCGCCCGCTTGAAGCCGCCCCCCTTTCTCCCGAACACGCCGGTGGCCGGTGAGGCCGCCCCACCTGCGCCGCGAGCGGATGAAGCCCGCGGGCCGGCGCGGACGACTTTTGCCTGAAGGACATCGCCCATGCGATTTTTGAAGCGCTTCAACAGCCTGTTCAATCTGGGCTTGCGCGGCTCCAGCCTGGTCTTCCGCTTTCTCCTGTCCTTCTACATCATCAAGTATCTCGGCCTGGAAGCCTCGGGCATCTACGGCCTGGCCCTGGGCGCGGTGGGCATCGCGCCGGCCCTGCTGGGCTGGGGCCTGAATTATTTCGTCGCCCGCGATATCGTCGGCCTCGGCCTCATCGAGGCTGTGCCGCGGGTGAAGACGCGCCTGCTCGTCACGACGCTCTCGCTGACGGCAGCCACACTGCTCGGCCTCGTCCTGGCCCTCGTCACGGGATACAGGATCGGCCACATCGAAATTTTCATTACGATCCTCATCTGGCTCGAAGTGTACGGGATGGATATTCACATCCCGCTCATCGCCATGGAAAAGTCCGTCGAAGCCAACGTTCTGGTGTTTATCCGCCTGGCCGCGTGGGTGCCGTTCGTCATGGTGGCGGGCATCATGTTTCCGCAGATGCGCACCCTCGAGACGGTCTTCGTCGGCTGGATCGCGAGCTATGTGGTGGCGCTCGGGTACCTGCTCTACGTGATCCGCGACCTGCCGCTACGGGAGACCCTCTCGTTGCCGCTGGAGAAGGCCTGGGTCACCGAACGGCTGAAGGGCTCGTGGTACATCTATGTGGCCGATCTCGGCCTCGTCGGCCTTGTCTATATGGACCGCTACATCGTGTCCTTCCTGCTGGGGCTGAAGCTGACCGGCCTCTATACCTTCTACTGGTCACTCGCCAATTCCCTGCAGACGCTGATGGCGACAGCCGTGGTTCAACTCGCGCTGCCCATGCTGTTCAAGGCCCATAACAGCGGCAAGATCGACCAGTGGCGCCGCTCCATGCGCCAGCAGCTCATCAAGACGGCCTCCTTCTCCACTGCCATCGCGGTGGCGCTGTTCATCACGTGCGAGGCCTTCATGGGTTATCTCAACATGCCAGAGCTGGCCCAGCACCGTGATGTGTTCGTACTGATGCTCGTCGCCGCCATCGTGAGGTGCTGCTCCGACCTCTTCAATGTCGGCCTGACCAGCATGCGCAAGGACAACCACTACGCCACCATCAATCTGGCCGGCCTGTTCCTGACCGGCGCCATGGCCTACGTCATGATCTCCGAGTTCGGTTTCCTCGGCACGGGCATCGCCACGCTGGCAACGGCACTGATCGTGGCGACGGTGAGGGCAGGCTTCCTCATCGTTTTCATTCGCCGGCAGACTCAGGGCGGGCCGCCCGCGCAGGGAAACAGCTGACATTGCGCGCGGACTGACACCCAATTTTCGCAACAGGCTCACTTGGGCCGCGAACGACGAACCACACACAGGGATGCAACAATGGGTTTCTGGCAGACCGTGAAAGCGGACATGAAGGCAGCCACCGGGCACAGCCGCCTGGGTCGGCTCCCCACCGTATTCCTCTTCAACCCGCCGTTCGCCGCTGTATTTCTCCACCGGGTCGCGGCGCATCTCTACCGCTCGCGGTTGCGGCGCCTGGGCATCGCCATCTGGGGCTGGAACGTCACGCGCACCAGCTGCCACATCAACCTTGAGGCAGAGATCGGCCCCGGACTGCTCCTGCCCCACCCGGCGGCCATCGTCATCGGCTCCGGAGTGCGCATCGGCACCAACGTCACCATCTACCAGAGCGTGACGCTCGGGCGCGTGGCAAGTTCACCGATCTATCCGGCGGTCGAAGACGGAGCCGTGCTTTACACCGGCGCAGTCGTCATCGGCCCGGTCACCATCGGCAGGAGTGCCACCATCGGCGCGAGTTCGGTCGTGATCAAGGATGTCCCGGACGGTGGCGTGGTCGTGGGCAACCCAGGCCGGGTGATCCGCATCGCCACGCCGACCGATGCCCTTACCGCGCAGGCTGCCGCCCGGCCTTGAGCCCCACGTCGCCGCCTCCACTCCAGGAGGTCGCGATGCCTAGGTTGGAAGCGATCGTTGGCATGGGCTGGATCCTTCGTTCAAGCCGCCAAGCCATGCCGAACATCTCGCTGAAAATATAGCCGTACATCAGCGTCGCGAACGACGGACCGTAGCATTGGACCGTAATGCTGTACAAATTGAACAGAGTGATCAAAGACAAACGAACGGGATCCTTGATGTAACGAACGCTATAAATTTGATACAAAACGGTTACAAGAAACGGAAACCCCATCATTATAAATGTCGTCATGTAAAAATTGTCGAGCGGAACATGATAGTCCGCCATAGGCGTATATTGCATAGGATAAGCAAAACAGCCGATGCCACAACCCAACACCAATCCCACAGGGAACAATTCCGCGACCGTCTCGAACGGCTGCTGCCATGTGTTGTTGATGCGGTCAGCCATACTCATAAGGGTCGGAGACAAATCCTCCAGGCTAACCCCAGACAGGGCCAGCATGAGCACGGGAGGAAGAAGCAGGGCTAGGAATGACCACAAGGCCGTGCGCCGAAGGAAGGTTTTGATCCGCTCAGGATACTTCAGCAACCTGGCAAAGATGAACATCATCACATAGATAACAAAGATACCAAGCGCGGTCTTGCTCGTTGACGTCTGAATGGCCCACCCCATGAACGGCCACAGGGCGACATTGACGGCAAGGCTCATGTAGGGCGACAGCAGCGCGTAGATGAACACCACCATATAGGCGGCCATGGTGCTGTCACCGGCAAACCCGCCGTAGCGGACTTCGCCCCCCTGCCACCAGAGTTTGCTCGCCTGCTTTTCCACGCCAAAGGCGGTGATGGTCTGACCGGCCCACGGATACTCAACAAAGCGGTTGAGGATCAGGCCCACAATAGATGCGGCGAGCAGAGCTATCAGGAACCACCTGACCCAGCGCCGTTCGGTGATCGATCGATTGTAAAAACAAAATCCGATAAACATCGGCGTAAAACTTTTGATCGTCGACACAAAGGCCAACACGTCACTCTTCATAAAATAGACACTGACACCGAGAGAAAATATGAAGGCGAAAACGAACATAATCCCAATCGGGTTTCGTTTTACAAAGATCTGCTGATAGGCAAAAACAACGACCAACGCAAACGCCATCAGGTCCGGAACGAACCAGAGCATATCGAGATGCACGAGGGAGAGAAAATAGCGAACGGCCCCGGTCAAACCATCGCGCGTCGCAAACAACAGGAATGCGATGACCATGAACAGATAGAGAAGGTCCGACTCCTTCCTTGCCGATGCGACACCTCTCATAACGATCCCTCGCTTCCAAATCTGACCGCGCGCCGCTCACCCTGCCGCACCCAAAACGTCACCACCCCATCGCACGCAGGAGGAACAGAGCACCACCCCTGCCGATGCCGGAAGATCTCCACTCCAACATCGCCGCCCTGCCGCCGGGATGTCTGGCGCGGGCAAACGACAGTCAGAAGCGTATCATCATTTCCGCGCTGCAGCATATACGGCGTCGATCTCCCGCACCATGCGTTCGGATGAATAGGCCGCGAGAAAGCGAGCGCGGCCAAGCTCCGACAGTTCCTTGAGGCGCGCTGGCGTCAGGCTGAGCAAGGCGGCGCGCAACGCTTCGGGATCCTCTGGCGGCACGATGACGCCGTACTGGCCTTCGCCCAGGATCTCCCTCAGGCCACCAACCGCCGAAGCGACCACCGGCACACCGAGCCGCATGGCCTCGATCGCAACAAGGCCGAAGCCCTCCCAGCGTGACGGCACCACGAGCACGTCACAGCTTTTCATCTGGGCGCAGACATCCAGCCGGTCGAGCCAGCCGAGATTAGCCACATGCAGCGGTAGGCTCTCCGGCAGGTTCAAACTGTTGACGACCCCCCCGCCCACCAGCCTCAGGCTCATGCGAGCCCCCTGGCCCTCCACAGCATGAAGGAGAACGTCGACACCCTTCTGGAAATCGAAACGGCCCGCGAACAGCACCTTCAAGCGGGAGTCCTCCCACTTCGCAGCCGCCACATGCGGCGGATCCGGCATGATGCCGCTGATCACCAGGCTTAGCTTTTCCTCAGGAAAACCAAGGTCGCCAGCCCGGCGATATTCGTGCTGCGAGATCAGAACAACCCGGTCGGTATTATGGGCGAGCACGCGCTCCACGCACTCTGCGATGGCCCGCATGATCCTTGCGCCCTTTATGTCCACGGACCAGCCATGGGGGCAGAAGACGATGGAGTATTTTCTCCGGACGCCGATCAAGCGAACCACGAAGCCCGCGATGGAGGAGTGGGCATGCACGACATCAGGGTTGAAGTCCCTGAGCACCTTTAGGTAAGTCGATAGGAAGCTGGAAATCCCCCAGAATCGCGACTTCCTTGAAAACGGTATCATCTTGACGCCAGATGCTACGACCTCGGCATCCAAATAGTGCATTTGATTTCCGGGGATCAATAAAACAACATTCTCTGCCCCGTATAATTCTACCTGCTTCGGAATGAGTTCGGAGATATAGGAACCAGTCCCACCGATCACACTCTCACAAACATGAAGCAGTTTCATATGTCTTACTTTTGACTGCGCTTCAGGCGTGGATCGGCCAGCTCAACTTGCCACATTGAACCAGTGAGTGAAAATCGACGAAACACCGCATCGGCTGCTCCGTCGAACCGATACGACAAATTACCCTTCCTCTGCTGGATTTTTCCAAAAGTCCCAGCCTAAGCCATATCGCCGATCGGACGGCTTTCCGAACAACTCAGCTACATTACCACAGCGCTTAGTTTCGCAATATGCAACTTTGAATGCAAAGCCCAAATCCAGCCGGCGATCCCCACCAAACAAATTTAGAGGCTCGTTCGGGACCTCTCCGCTCCGGCCGGATCCACCCCCCGCTCAGTCGAAGGCCTTGTTGCCCTGGTCGGACCAGCGCTGGAGGCCCGCCTTGAGATTGTAAGGAAACACGTATCCTTTCGATGTGAGCCACCCCGGGAAAATGTCGGTTGAGCGCACCAGCTTCATCACCCGTTCGGGGTGAATGCCGATCTTGAGAAAGCTGGTTTTCTCAAGGATCGAGGCGCCCGTCATCATGACGCCGCGGGGAATTGTGTAGGTCTTCCCATTGGGAAAGTGGTCCGCGATGAAGAGCGAGACTACCTGCTCCAGCGTGTAACGCTCCGGATAGGCCGCGTTGTAGAACTTGAACGGTTCGGGGCTGTTTTTGGCGAAGGCGATGGAATCCAGCAGGTCTTCCACATAGACGCAGGCCTTGATGGTGTCGCGGCGCCCCGGATAGACAAAGAAGCCCTTCTGGAGCAGCCGCGCGAGGCGGGTAAAGTTGCCCCTCTCGCCGCGGCCGAACACCACCGCCGGACGCACCACGGTCAGCCGTCGGCCCGGCGCCTCGTCGAACCAGATGCGGTGAATGCGCTCGGCCATCAGCTTGGAATAGCCGTAGGCAGACTGCGGCGCCGGCGTCGAGACTTCCGACTTGGTCTCTTCCGACGGGCCGTAGACCGAGATGGAGCTGGTGAACACGATGTCGTTCACACCATAGCGCCGCGCCCAGGCGGTGATCTCGATCGCGCCGTTGATGTTGGTGTCGTAATATTCCCAGAAGGGATGGCCGGGCGTGGTGTGGACCGCGGCGAAATTGTAGATCGTCGCGACCGGGCCATCGACCTCGAAGGCCGACAGGTCCCGGACGTCTCCGATCCGATAGTCCACCTGCGGAAGGGTTTCGCGCTGCGGACGGATGTCCACGCTGACGATCTGCTCGCCCTGCGCTACGAGCGATCGAATAAGATGGGTGCCGACAAATCCAGAACCGCCGAAAACGATAATCTTTCCACTCATCTCAATCTCCTGCACCCCCGGAACCCGGTGGTTTTGCGACCCCAACGTGCCGGCCGCCGCATCGAACCGCGCCTAACTCTGCCTCAGGCAGCCATGTCACCTGATCTGATTGCGCCAATAGCCCGGCTGCATGCTCAGGAATGCCTTGGTCTTCGGCGAGAGCTTGGCTTCCCTCTGCCCGAGCTTATAGGCGACATACTTCGCCAGCGTGCGCACGCCCGCCGACGGCAGAGCCAGCGGGTCGTGCTTCAGCAGATACGCGGTCTCGGACTTGATGAAGGCCATGCCCGCGCCCTCGGCCTTGCCAAGCTTCTCCAGCAGCCACGGGTTTCGGCCGTGGAACACGCCCACGTCGAAATAGCGCCGGAAGTCCTCCTTGATGGTGTAGTCGTGGCTGTGCACGACTGCGGCATCCCCGACATAGGCAATGCGCCATCCGCTCAGCAACATGCGGCCCGAGACCACCTGATCTTCAGCGAAGTAGTTGTCTTCCGGAAAGTTGCCGACGCCTTCAAGGGCGGTGCGCCGATAGGCAGCGAAGGAGTTGGAGCAGAACACGGTCTTGATCCCGAGCCGGCTGGCGTCCTCGATGCTGCGAACCTCGTTGATCGCGGGATAGTTCGCAAGCCGGGCGTGCCGCTCGATGGCCGAGGACTTGGCACGGGGCAGCTGCCGCCCGTAGGCGACACCCACCTTGTCGTCCGCAAACGCCTCGAGAAGGCGCTTGATGGCGCCCGGCTCGGGAATGGCATCCTGAGTCATGTAGATCAGGAATTCCGCCTCCGGATTGAGGTTGGCGGCGAGGCGCCGCGTTCCGCCGTGGTTGAACTCCTTCTTGTCGATGCGGTGGGTGCGTGCCCCGAACGCCCCGACACGCGCGAGCGTATCGTCGCCCGACGAACTGTCGATGACGAAATACTGATCCGGACGCAGCCCCTGCTGCTGCAGCGCAGGCAGCAGGTCTCCCAAATGACGACTGGCATTATAGGTGGGGATGACGACGACGGCGCGATCCATGTTCATCACCTTGATGTTCCAGCGGCGTCTGCCGACGCCAAAACGTCGAGCAGGTTTTCCGCAACGTGTTTGGGTTCATATTTCTGGCGAATCTGCTCGACCACTTCGGGAGCGACACGCCCTCCGCGCTCAAGAAGGGCCGATATGGCGTCGATCCAGCCGCCGACACTCAACGGATCGTCGACATAGCTGGCCTGGCCCAGCGTCACCTCGGGCAGCGAAGTCACGCCGCTGGCGACCGTCGGCACACCGAGGCCCATGGCTTCCACGGCCGGCATCCCGAACCCTTCGTAGAGGGACGGCAGGGCAAACACCCGCGCCCGACGGTACAGCTCGCCCAGTTCCGCATCGCTGACCACGCCGGTCAGCTCGATGCGGTCCACAGCCGCCGGATCCGCGTTCTCGGTGATCAGCTGACGCCGCTCGGGGGAGTCTTTGCCCACCAGGTACAGGCGGATCTCCTTGTCCGTCTGGCTGATGGCGTTGAAGGCCTTGATGAGCGTCGAGATGTTCTTGTGCGGGAAGGGATGGCTGACCGTGAGGATATAGGGGCGCTGCGCCAGATCGACGATGCGCTGGCTGATCGGCCCGCCCTCGAAGCGATGCCAGTCGATGGCGTTGTAAATGACCTGGCAGCGGCTCGCCGCCTCGGCGCCGAAATGCTCGGCGACCAGGTTTTTCTCGGAGTTCGAGATGGACAGGACCACGTCAGCCCGCTTGAACAGCCCCTTCAGGTAAAAGTTCAACCAGGCCTTGCGCTTGGCGCTGTGGTACTGCGGCAGAACCTTGTACTGGATATCATGAAGAATAACGGCAGATTTTCTTGAACCCAGGCGCGGCGGCAGGAAATAGTTTGGGTAAACGACCCATCCCTCTTTGCCACGCTTCAGCTCGAAAAGCGTTTCCTCGAGAAAGCGGGTGTTCTTCGAGCCACGAATGGCCGGCAGGATCGCCTGGGCGACGTGCGGATTGTCCACCATCCACTGCTGGAACTCAGGCGAAAAGCGTCCGGCCTCGGCAAAGGCGATGGTGAGCCGCGCGTCGGTTCGCGCCAGGCCGTGCACCAGATTGTAGACCGCCGATTCCGTTCCACCAATCTTGTGATGATGAATTGCAAACAACGGCACCGTAACGTCAAGCTGTGTCATGATCGAACGGCTCCTAGCTAAATCGAGATTTCGATCTTGACCACAGCATCACCATCAAAATCGATGATCAGCGGCTGCGACGACAATGCAGCCTCATTCTCGCTCGCCACCTGGATCGTTCCTCCACACATCAGCCGCCCTTGTCCTTGTCCCTTGTCCAGACGGTAACGGGCCTCGACAAACCGGTTGGATGTCCAAAGCACGAGCCGCTGGCGCCCATCTTGTCCGCGCGCACGCGCGGCAAACACGCCATCGAACGGTTCCGCCACCTCGATCGATCGAGCCGAACGCACGATCTTTGCGGCCTCCCGGAAGAAGCAGACCGCCGGTTTCGGCGTGTTATCGAAGCGGAACAGCCCGAAATGATCCTCGATGTCGTCGGGATTGTTCCCGCCATCCTTCATGCTGTGCACCCAGATGCCCTTGATCCACGGCACCGGCGCGGCGAGCAGGATGAATTGCGCCACGTTATGCGCGGCCTGCGTCTCGTCCAGCGTGCAGCGCTGCGGAAAGACCGGCCATCCGAATTCGGTGATGTAGATGGGCGTCTCCGCGCCGCCGGCCGTGCTTTTCAGCGCCTGCTGCAGGGCTTCCACGCGCTGGATCAGTTCGCGCGCCGTGCGATCGCGGGCGTTGAGGCAGTGGTTGTAGACGTGCACCGAAAGCCCATCCGCGCCCTGAAGCGCGCCGCGTCGCACGATGGACTTGGTCCAGGCCCATCCCGCATCGTCGCCGACCGCACCCACGATAATCCGCGCGTGGGGGGCCACCTCCCGGATCGCGCGCACGCCCGCCTGGGCAACCCGCGCGTAATGAACCGCGGCGCGCGGATCGCTTGCCTCACCCTCGCCGGTCAGGCGCGGCAGCACCGGTCCCGAGCCCGAATGGATGTTCCACTCGTTCCAGATCTCATAGATGGGCCGATGCGCCTCGGTGAGCCGCACCGCTTCACGCAGATAGGCTGCGAAGGTCACGAGGCCCTGGTCTGACACCGGGGGAACGCCGCCGGGAACGTTGCTGTTGGGCTGGCCAACATTCAGCACCGGCAACAGCTTGGTCCGGCCCAGGAAGCGCATCAGCCGCTGCGAATAGACCAGCCGCTGCCCTTCGCCATCGGGCACGAACGAGGGCCACGGCAGGAAATCACGGAAGGAATCCGCGCCGAGGGCCGCCAGCCCGTCGAGGCCGACCTCGTCCGAGGTGAAGCCGAGCACGCGGCGCAGGCCGAAATGCACGTTCGCGCCGATGATGAGCGGCTCCGCCCGCGCCACCACCGGATCGGCGGGGTCGAAACGGAGCGCCTTGACCTCTGTGCCGTAGGAGCGCGACAGCAGGCTCGCGGCAAGAACGACGCCCGTCAGCGGCACCACCCACCGCGGCACCCGGCGCCGCGACGGTCCGGCCCTTAGCCCGCGCCAGAACTTCAGCCAATCAGCGCGCGGACGCACGGGAGCAGGGGCGCGCACAGCCGCCCCGCCCCCCTTGCCGTCCCGCCGCAAACCGTTGGCCAAATCGATCTCCTGCCACTAATCCTCGACGCTTTTCCAAGACTCTGACCTGAGGTACCGACCCGAGGTACTGACCCAAGACATTCGGACGCCGGCTGGTGTTTCCACCGCACCGGTCCGGTTTCGCCCGCCCCGTGCCGTGGTCTCCCGGCGCGGTGCGAGGACCGGCCGGGACTACACCGCCGCAGGCGAGTGGTAGATCTTCCCGGGCGTGGCGCCCTCGAAGTTCCGGATCTCGTCGATGAACTTCAGATAACGCTGTCCGAGGTAGTCTTGTTCAAACTCGCCGGCCCGCGACGCCGCCTGGTCCTGGTAGCGCTTCAGCCGGGCGGGATCGCTCAGGATCAGCTCAAGGGCAGTGCGCCAGGCCTCCTGGTCGCCCGGCGGCACCAGCAGGCCGTTCTCGTCATGCTTCACCAGTTCGGGAATGCCGCCCACTTCGCTGCCGATGACCGGCACGCTCATGCCCAGCGCCTGGATCACCACGCCGGGCGAATTCTCGAACCAGATCGAGGGGATGCAGAGCATGTCCGCAGCGCCGATGTGGTTGATGGCGTCCTGCAGGGGAACATGGCCGGTGAAGGTGACCCAATCATGGTGGTCGAACCGTTGCCGCAGTTCACCCTCGTAGCCGCCACCGCCCACCACCGTGAAGGTGAAGTCCCAGCGCTCGCGCAGCTGCTCGGCAGCCTTTAGCAGCACATCGACGCCCTTGGACTGGTGCAGCCGCCCGGCATAGACGAAGCGCACCTTGTCGGAGGGCGCGCGCGGCGCGGTGGGCTTGGGATATTTGTTGGCGTTCAGGATGTGGGCGTGGGGATATTCCATAAGCGGCTGGAAGCGCGCGTTCTGCTCCAGGTTGGCGAGCGAAGGCGAACTGAAGCCGATGCGCTTCACCGCACGGATGCCCTGGCGCTTGACCGCAGCGGACAGCTTGCAGGGATTACACTGCGTCTCGCACGTCTTGCCGTTCACGAACATGGTCGAGCGGAAGCAGGACAGCGCCATGTCCGGCATCACGTACATCATGGGAATGCCGCGCTTGCCGATCTCCCCGAGCGCATTGTGACCGAGCCCGGTCATGTAATGCACGTTGCAGAAGTCCGGCTTGAAGGCGTCCAGCACCTCGCCGACCAGCTTCGGGTTGCGGGGATCGTAATGGTCCTGCAGATGCCACAGCGGCTTGAGCAGCGGGTTCACATCCCGGCCCTGCTTGAAGATCGGATAGGGCCGCGGCATGAATAGGCTCCACACCTTCATGTCGTCGACCATCTCGCCGTACTTCACCTCGTCCTTGGCTTTGGCGGCCATGAGGACGCCGATTTCATGCCCCTGCTTCAACAACCAGGACGTGAGATTGAAAGCAGAGATTTCCGCACCGCCGAGAACGTTGGGGGGGAACATCGCTGACACAACAAGAATACGCATACCGCCCCCGGGGTTGTGGCGTCGAAATCGCTAGGCTGTCTTGCGTGGGCGTCAGACGCCCACGCTCCCCTTCTGCTTGACGATCTGCGCGAGATACTTGCCGTAATTGCTCTTGCCTAGGGCAACAGCAAGTTCGCCAAGCTGGTTCACGTCGATGAACCCCATGCGATACGCCACCTCTTCAGGGCAGGCGATCTTGAAACCCTGGCGCTTCTCAAGGGTCGCGACGAAGTCGGCCGCGTCGAGCAGGCTGTCCGGCGTGCCGGTGTCGAGCCAAGCATAGCCGCGGCCCATGAGCTCCACCGAGAGCTCGCCCTTTTCCAGGTACACGCGGTTGAGATCGGTGATCTCCAGCTCGCCCCGGGGGGACGGCTTCAGGTTGGCGGCGATGTCCACCACCTGCTCGTCGTAGAAATAAAGCCCGGTCACCGCCCAGTTGCTCTTGGGCTGCGCCGGCTTTTCCTCGATGGAGATCGCCCGCATCGAGGGGTCGAACTCGACCACGCCGTAGCGCTCGGGATCGGTCACATGATAGGCGAACACACGGGCGCCCTTGCCCTGCGCGCTGCCGGCGCGCAGCAATTCCGGCAGGCCGTGGCCGTAATAGATATTGTCGCCGAGGATCAGCGCCGACGGCCCGCCGGCAACGAAGTCCGCGCCAATGATGAAGGCCTGCGCCAGCCCGTCCGGGCTCGGCTGCACCGCGTAGCTGATCTGGATGCCCCACTGCGTGCCGTCCCCCAGGAGGCGGGCGAAGGCTTCCGCATCATGCGGCGTGGTGATGATGAGGATCTCCCGGATTCCCGCCAGCATCAGCGTGGTCAGCGGGTAGTAGATCATCGGCTTGTCGTAGACCGGCATAAGCTGCTTCGAGACAGCCTTGGTGATCGGATAGAGCCGAGTGCCCGATCCGCCGGCGAGAATGATCCCCTTCATACCCCTGCCTTCCTTCAAGTCGCCGGGCCGGCGGCGAGCAGCCGGTCGACCACGCCACGCGTGGACGCGTCCCAGTCGGCGAGCACAATTCCATAGGATGATTGCAGTTTTTTAGTCGAAAGCCGCGAATTCGCGGGCCGGCGCGCCGGCGTCGGATAGTCGGCGGTGGTGATCCGCTCCACCTTCACCTCGCGCCCGGTCTTCTCCTTCAGGCCGCCGAAGATAGCCTCGGCGAAGTCCGCCCAGGTCCCCTCCCCGCCTCCGGTCAGGTGGAACACGCCGCGCAGGGCCGGATCCGGATCCGCCTTCAGGCGCCGGGCGACCGCGATCACCGCGTCGGCGATGTCGAGGGCACTGGTCGGCGTGCCGCGCTGGTCCGCCACCACCCGCAGCACGTCGCGGCTTTCGCCGAGGCGCAGCATGGTCTTCAGGAAGTTCGCGCCGAACGGGGAATAGACCCAGGCGGTGCGTAGGATGGCGTGATTGTCCGTCGCCGCGGCGACCTTCTTTTCACCGGCAAGCTTCGAGGCGCCATAGACGGAGACCGGCCCTGTCGGATCGGTCTCCACATAGGGATCGGCCTTGTCGCCGGCGAAGACATAATCGGTTGAGAGATGGATCACCGGGACGCCAAGGGCGCCCGCAGCCTCCGCCACCGCACCCGCACCGGTCTCGTTGACGGCGAAGGCGAGGTCCGGCTCGCTCTCCGCCTTGTCCACCGCCGTGTAGGCCGCAGCCGACACGATCGCGTCGGGCGCCGCCGCGGCGATGGCGGAGCGCACGGAGGCCGCGTCGGCCAGATCGAGTTCCGGCCGGCCGAGCGCGATCACCTCGACGGAGGCGGCAGGGCCGCGCTCCAGCAACGAAGAGACGACCTGACCCTGCTTGCCGGTGACGATCAGGCGCATTTTTCGGCCTTCTCGATGATGCCGAGGCGCTCGCCCACATAGACCTTCTCGCGCAGCGGCTGCCACCACCACGCATTGTCGAGATACCACTTCACCGTATTGGCGATGCCGGTATCGAAGGTCTCGCGGGCCTTCCAGCCCAGCTCGGTCTCAAGCTTGGTGGCGTCGATGGCGTAGCGCGCATCATGCCCCGGCCGGTCGGTCACGAAAGTGATGAGGTCGTGGTGGGAGGTTGCCTTAGGCGCCAGCTCATCCATCAGGTCGCAGATGCGGCGAACCACCTCGATGTTCCGCCGCTCGTTGCGCCCACCCACATTGTACTTCTCGCCCAGCCGTCCGTTGGAGGCGATGAGGTGCAGAGCGCGCGCGTGGTCTTCCACATAGAGCCAGTCGCGAATATTCGCGCCGTTGCCGTAAACCGGCAGGGTCCGCCCCTCCAGCGCATTCAGGATGGTCAGCGGAATGAGCTTCTCGGGGAAGTGGTAGGGGCCGTAATTGTTGGAGCAGTTGGAAACCACCACCGGCAGGCCGTAGGTGCGGTGCCAGGCGACGACCAGATGGTCGCTGGCGGCCTTCGACGCCGAATAGGGCGAGGAGGGATCGTAGGGCGTCACTTCCTCGAACAGCCCGTCCTCGCCGAGGGAGCCGTAGACCTCGTCGGTGGAGACGTGCAGGAAACGGAAGGCCTCCTTCTCCGCCGCCGGCAGCTCGCTCCAGTAGTGGCGCGCAGCTTCCAGCAGCGTGAAGGTGCCGACCACGTTGGTGTGCACGAACTCGCCGGCGCCGGTGATGGAGCGATCCACATGGCTCTCGGCCGCCAGATGCATGATGCGATCGGGCTTGAAGGAGGCGAGCGCCTCCGACATGGCTGCGCGATCGGTGATGTCGGCCTGGAGGAAGCGATAGTTGGGCGCGTTCTCGATGACTTTGAGCGACGCAAGGTTGCCCGCATAAGTCAGCTTATCGACGTTGAGGACCTCAGCGCCCACCTCCGACACAAGGTAACGCACGAGAGCGGAACCGATGAAGCCCGCCCCGCCTGTGACTAGAATGCGCATGGAGATCTCTCCGCAACTCAGTAAGCGAAGCTGGGCGGCAGATCCGCCAGCCGCGGTTGAACCTTGTCTTTTTCCGAAAGCACCGCCTGCCCCGTCTTAAGGGGCCAGTCGATGCCGATCTCGTGGTCGTTCCACAGCAGGCCGCGGTCATGGGCTGCGCTGTAGGGAGCGGTCACCTTGTAGAAGATGACGGAATCAGGAACCAGCGTCGCGAAACCGTGTGCGAAGCCCGGAGGAATCCAGAGCTGGTCGCCATTTTCCGGGGTCAATTCCACGCCGACCCAGCGGCCGAACGTGGGCGAACCCACCCGGATGTCCACCGCCACGTCGAAGATGGCGCCGGCCGTGCAGCGCACCAGCTTGCCCTGGGCGAATGGGTCGAGCTGGAAATGCAGCCCCCGCACCGTGCCCACCGTTGAAGAAAGGGATTGGTTGTCCTGGATGAAGGTCGAGTCGGAAACATTCTTCCGGAACCATTCATCCTTAAAAACTTCAGAGAAATAGCCGCGAGCGTCGCCGAAGCGCGCCGGAGTAATCTTGACGATCTCGGGAATCGCCAGCCTTTCGAGCTTCATGTTTACCAGCCCGCGCCATGATTATCTCAAAATGCGAAACCGCACCTTGGTCAGTGTGCAGTGCACATAAGACTAGAGGATAACGCCCACCTATGCAATCTACGAACCGTGCTCACGGAACAGAATGCGGTGCGTTCCGGCCCACTTGAAGCGCGTTTCGCAGTGCAAAAACCGTCTAAACCCCGACGCTCTGCAGCGCACCATGATGCCGGTGCGACGTGCGCGCGCAGGCCGGAGCGGGAAGTTCGACCAAGTCGTGTAAAGCGGCGCGATACACCATCCAGTATAGACCTAGACCACCCAAAGTAGCTTTGGATGAGGGTGCGCAGGAGTTGAGGTCGCCGCCGGGCGTCAACTGGCTACCGCAGCCTCGCCAACAACCGACCTGCGTTGGTCACAGACCCGCGCCCGGTGATGCACCAGCCAACCAGCCAACCCCGCGCCCGCGAACCGCATAGCGAGTACGCCGACGGACGCCAACCAACGTCCGTCCAACGCGGTGAACCGCACTGCGGGGTCGGGAAGGAGCGACAGGCGCCCCTGCCCACAGACCAGCCGCAGGCAGAGCCTCACGTTCGTCGGACATCCCGGCGGAAGACCAATCAGCCGTAATAGGCGGCGTACTTCTTGTGCAGCCCGTCCTGCGGCACCTTGCTGGTGTAGAAATGCAGCCGATGCGTATCCACCTTGTTCAGGATCACGCCGATGCACTTCTCATAGACCTGCGGATTGGCCTCGAAGGAATCCACCACCAGATCGCGGGATGTCGCACCCCATTCGAGAACGAACAGGACACCATCGAAATACTTGACGGCGGCGCGCACATCCACCACCGGCCCCAGGGGCGGGAGATCGATGATGATATAGTCGGCGGTCGTCCCGATTTCCGCGAGAAGCTGCCCCATGGCCGGCGAAGACACGAGATTGCTCGTGTGAGCGCTGCCGATATCAGAGCCCGCGGGAATGAAGAACAGCCCCGTCTCCGGCTCCACCTTCATCACGGAGGAAACCGGCTCGCCCTCACTGAGGATGTGGAACAGGCCCTTTTGCGCGTGCGGGGTGACATCGTCGCTCAGCCCGCGAAAGCGCAGGTCCGCGTCGATCAGCACCGTGCGCGTGCCCAGCTGCGCGAGCATGGAGGCAAAATTCTTGCTGATGGTCGATTTGCCCTCGGTCGGCAGGACCGATGCAAGGGCGATGATCTTGGGCGCTTTCTCACCCACGGCGAAGTCCACCGCGACTTTGGCGCTGCGCAACGTCTCCGCGAACGGCGAAAGGATGTGGTTGGTGCCATAGCGCATCATGGCCGATCCACCCACCTGGTTCGGACCGGTGCTGGAGAGGGGCGGCACCATGGCCAACTGCCGGGCCGAGATCCGCGGCATGACGCCGATGCACTCGAGCCTGAGCAGATCGCGGATTTGCGACGCGGAACGGAACCCAAGGTCCCTGAGCTCGCGCACGGCGCCATATCCGGCGCCACCAATGAAGCCGACGATCGAACCGAGGATGAGGGACAGAACCAGCTTCGGAGCGGCCGGCAGCGAAGGTGTCACCGCAACCGAAATCACCCGCGCCTCGGAGACCGGGAAGGACTGCTTCTGCAGGGATTCCTGGTACCGCTGCAGCATGGTCTCATAGAGGTTCTTGTAGGTATCAGCCTCGCGCTCCAGTTCGCGAAGCGCCACCTTGTCCTTGTTGGCCACGTCGGACAGGCCGACCTGGCTCTTCAGCTGGGCTTCGAGAGCCCGCTCGCGGGCCAGCGAGATGTCCCGCTCGCTCCGGTAGCTTTCGGCGATACGACCGAGCTCGCTGAAGATCAGCCGCTGATATTCGGCGATATCGGACCGCAGCCGCTGCACCTGATAATGGGTGGGGCCGAGCTTGCTGGCGAGCTCCGATTCGGTCTTGGCGGCGGCGGTCGCCTTGTTCCGCAATTCCACAATGATGGGATTGTCGATGGCCTCGGACACCGCGGCATCCATCTGGCCGGACGAGATGATGGACTGGATGCGGTCATATTTCGCGCCCGCCCGCGCCACGTCCGATCGGGCGAGCACCAGCTGGGTGTTGATTTCACCGACCTGCTGCTCATTGACCAGGGAGCCCGTGGAGGTGGTGATCAGCCCCTTCTCGCCGCGGAAGCTCTGGACCGCGAGATCGGTCTCGATTGCCTTCTGGCGCAATTCCTGGATGCGCGGCAGGAGCCAGTCGCTGGCCCGGCGCGTCGCGTCGAAATTGGCGGAGAACTGGTCGTCCACATAGGCCTGGGTATAGGCATTCGCGATCTGCGCCGCCTTGTCGGCCTGGGTCGACGTGAATCCGATCTCGATCACGTAGGTCCGGCCGACGCGCTTGAGCGACAGATTGTTGTTCAGGTAGAGCAGCGCCGCCTCGCGCTTCCCCGCCTCCTCCTCCGCCGGTGTCAGCTTGCGGGGGGGAATGATGGCCTCCTTGACCGCACGGATGCCGGACTTCACCGCGGAGATGCCGCTGGCGACGGCCGACTGCACGTTGTCATCGTCCAGCACCCGGTCGAGGCCGACCTTGGCGATCACCGAATTGGCGATGTTCATGGACTTCAGCACTTCGACCTGGCTGTCGACGGCGCCGGTGTCGAGGCCCAGCTCCGACAGGGCGGTCACGGCCACTTCGTCGTTGACCTTCGACTTGCTGTCGAGAAGCAACTGTGTGCCGGCGAAATAAACGGGAGTCTTGGCGATGAAATACGCCAGTCCGAGCGCGGCGCCGATGCAGGTCCCGATCAGTACGGGCCGCATCTGCCTGCGGACGGCCGCCAGCATGCCAGAGAAATCGATGGAAGGAATGGAACTCTCGCCTTGAGAGCTACCTTCGTAGCGAAGCCCCCCGCTCGACCGTTTCGGAGACTGCAGCACGGATACGACCCCTCGTGGCTACACTTGAAATAAACTCTCGCGCCGCACGTTAGCGCGAGCCTGCCGCGAAGGCCAGTGCTGCGGCGCACACAGAACGCATCTTGGTACGATTCATCCAAAAAAGTTCGCTTTCGCAGCCCTTTTTCGCGTTGCCGCCGGCAATACGCGCCGCGTACCGAGCAGTCCCGCCACAGTGGCCGGCCCCTCACGATGGCATCGCGTTGCAAAATGAGAATCAGATCTTCCAAGGGACCGCAAATCCTGTCGTATTTTTAGGCACTTGCACTAAATTTGGGATTTTGGCCGCCGGCGCGGGCGTCCGTCGGCCGTAAGCTCCTGTTTGCGCTGCGGGAGCGACTTTCACGCGCGTTCGCATCGAGCACACGCACGGCGGGCGAGGGTGCGGGGTGCGTCGCTGAGGTCAGGTCCCAATAGGGGCTGAAGGGCAAAAATCCATTGAGATTTTGGCCACGGGGGGCTAATCCCTGCTGCGATGCAACATGCGACCGAAGCCTTAGGGCGAAAGTTGCACAAAACAGGGCTGGGCCATGCGTGTGACCATGATCGGAGCGGGCTATGTGGGCTTGGTCTCCGGCGCGTGCTTTGCGGATTTCGGCCATACGGTTACGTGCGTCGACACGCACGAGGGCAAGATTGCGGCGCTGAAGCGCGGTGAAATCCCGATCTTCGAGCCCGGCCTCGACGATCTCGTGGCCTCGAACGTGAAAGCCGAGAGGCTGTTCTTCACCACTAGCCTCGCCGAAGGCGTCGCCGATGCGGAAGCCGTGTTCATCGCGGTGGGCACGCCGTCGCGGCGCGGCGACGGCCATGCCGACCTCTCCTACGTGCATCAGGCCGCCCGCGACATCGCCAGCGCGATGACGGGCTATACGGTGATCGTGACCAAATCCACCGTGCCCGTCGGCACCGGCGACGAGGTGGAGCGCATCATCCGCGAGACCCGGCCGGACGCCGAATTCTCCGTCGTCTCCAACCCCGAGTTCCTGCGCGAAGGCGCCGCCATCATCGATTTCAAGCGGCCCGACCGCATCGTGGTGGGCACCGACGAGGAGCGCGCCAAGGAGGTCATGACCAACCTCTACCGCCCGCTGTTCCTCAACCAGTCGCCGCTGCTGTTCACCTCGCGCCGCACCGCCGAACTGATCAAGTATGCGGCCAACGCCTTCCTCGCCACCAAGATCACCTTCATCAACGAGATCTCGGACCTGTGCGAGAAGGTGGGCGGCAACGTCCAGGATGTGGCCCGCGGCATCGGCCTCGACAACCGCATCGGCTCCAAGTTCCTGCACGCGGGTCCCGGCTACGGCGGATCCTGCTTCCCGAAGGACACTCTGGCCCTCATCAAGACCGCCCAGGACTATGATGCGCCCATCCGCATCGTGGAGACGGTGGTGTCGGTGAACGACCAGCGCAAGCGCGCCATGGCCCGCAAGGTCATCACCGCGCTCGGCGGATCGGTGCGCGGCAAGACCGTCGGCGTGCTGGGCCTCACCTTCAAGCCGAACACCGACGACATGCGCGACGCGCCGTCCATCGCCATCATCACCGCCCTTCAGGATGCCGGCGCCACCATCCGGGCGCACGATCCCGAAGGCGTTGAGCAGGCCAAGATGGTGCTGAGCAACGTCGACTATGTGGATAGCCCCTATCAGGCGGCGGACGGGGCCGACGCCCTGGTCATCGTCACCGAATGGGATGCCTTCCGCGCCCTCGATCTCAAGCGCATCCAGTCGATGATGGCCCAGCCGGTGGTGGTGGACCTGCGCAACATCTACCGCCCCGAGGAGATGGCGAGCCTCGGCTTCAGGTACAGCAGCGTCGGGCGCGGCCTCGCCGACCTCTGAGACTGAGGTCGCGGATGCCGGAAGACACTCCGACCGGATTGTACCGCAATCCGGTCGGTTGACCGTGCTTCCACCCAGGCCTGACGGCGGACTTGAGGCTCAGGCTGTAGCAGCCCAGCCAGATTTCGCTCCAGTCCGGACAGCGACTTTTGCTGCTGCCCGACGACGGCCTCGGAGGACTTCTTTGTGGACCACGCCCGTTGCTTGGAGCAACGTGACCTGAACCCAGCTTGAGGCCCGCCATGACCACTTCGTCCACCGTCACCTCGAAGTCGGCCAGCGGAAAGATCGTCCCGGTCATTCTGGCCGGCGGTTCCGGAACGCGGCTGTGGCCGCTCTCGCGCAACAGCCTGCCGAAGCAGTTCCTGCCGCTGGCCACCGAAAACACCATGTTCCAGGACACGCTGCTGCGCGCGGCGCCCGGCGCCGTGTTCGCCGATCCGGTGGTGGTGGCCAACGAGGAATTCCGCTTCTTCGCCCAGCGGCAGGCCCGGGCCATCGGCATCGACGCCACCGTCATGCTCGAGCCGGCCCGCCGCGACAGCGCGCCCGCCCTCATCGCGGCGGCGGTCTGGGTGGCCGAGACCTACGGTCCGGAAACGCTGGTGCTGGCGCTCGCCTCCGACCATGTGGTGCTCGACCCGGCCGGCTTCGTGAAGACCGTGGAGATCGGCGCGGAGGCCGCCCGCCTCGGCCGCATCGTCACCTTCGGCATCGAGCCCACCGAGCCGCGTACGAGCTACGGCTACATCCGCCTCGGCGCCCAGATCGACGAACGCGGGTCCTATGAGGTGGATTCCTTCGTGGAGAAGCCGGATCGCGCCACGGCCGAGCGCTATGTAGCTGCCGGCTACCTCTGGAACTCGGGCAACTTCCTGTTCCCGGCAGGCCTGCTGCTGAAGGAGGCGGACGTGTTCGAGCCGGCCATCGCCGATGCCGCCCGCGCGGCCGTCGCCGAGGCCAAGTCCGACCTCGGCTTCCTGCGCCTCGACCCCGCCGCCTTCAAGTCCTCGCCGTCGAAGTCCATCGACTTCGCAGTGCTGGAGCGCACCCGCCACGCCGCGGTGGTGCGCGGCAGCTTCGGCTGGTCGGACGTGGGCTCCTGGGACGCCCTGCACGAGATCGGGAACCAGGACGAGCGGGGCAATGTCACCGTCGGCACGGTGCAGCTTCTCGACAGCAGCAATTCCTTCGTGCGTTCGGACGGCCCGCTGGTGACGGCCATCGGCCTCGACGGCGTCTCGGTGATCGCCACCGAGGATGCAGTGCTGGTGATGCCCTCGAACCGCAGCCAGGACGTGAAGGCGCTGGTCTCGGCGCTCAAGGACTCCAACCGCAAGGAAGTGGAGGAGCACCTCACCATTCACCGGCCCTGGGGTACCTACCAGACCGTTTGCAAGGGAGACCGCTTCCAGGTGAAGAAGATCGTGGTGGAGCCGGGCGGCATCCTGTCCCTGCAAAAGCACCATCACCGGGCCGAGCACTGGGTGGTGGTGCGCGGCACCGCCGAGGTGACGGTGGCGGATCGCAGCTACATGGTGCACGAGAACGAATCCACCTACATCCCCATCGGCAGCGTGCACCGGCTCGGCAATCCTGGCCGCATTCCGCTGGAGCTGATCGAGGTGCAGACCGGCTCCTATCTCGGCGAGGACGATATCCACCGCTTCGAGGACATCTACCAGCGCGCCTGAGCGGCGCGCCGGCAGGATTACGACGGGCGCGGGCCCGCCCCACTCAGGCCGCCCCGCCCGCCTTCAGCAGCACCGCCAGGGCGGAGAGGATGTGGTAGAAGGAGGAGGCAGGCGCGGCCTCCTCCACGAAACTGCCGTCGACCAGCCACTGGTCGTGCCACAGGCCCCGCACCGGAACATCCAGATAGGCCTGCAGCGCGGTGAAGGCCTCTTCGGCCGCGGCCACGTAGTCGGCGCGGACCGCAACATCGCTCTCGGCCGCGGCGAAGATCAGGGCGGTGCGCAGGCGCTCCGTCTGCGCCCAGAGCCGCGCCCTCGGGTCGCTCACCTGACCAGACGCATCGAGTGCGAACACAGCGGCCTTCCGCACCGGATCGATGCCGAAGCGCGCGCCAAACCCGTACATGCGCCGGCTTGCCGCCCGATGGTCCAGCCCCAGCACCGGGCCGACATGATCGAGCAGGTAGGCCCATTCGAACTGGTGCCCCGGCTCGCGCACCCCGCCCGATTCGCCGGCGGCGAAGCGCCACTCGCCGTCATAATATTCGCCGATGGCGCCGGTCTGCGGGTCGATCAGTCGCGTCGCTGCCAGGGCGACGATGCCGCGCGCCACGTCCGCGAAGGGCTCCGCGACGCCGGCCTCCACCCAGGCGAGGTTGGCCTCCAGCAGATGCATGTGCGGGTTGGAGCGCAGCGGCAGCACGCGGGGGCTCGCCTCCTCGAAACCGCCGACGGGATTGCCGCGCTCGGCCTGAAGCTGCGTCGCCAAGGCCCGCGCGGTCGCGATGAGTTCATCGCCACCAAGGCCGGCGGTGTGGGCTTGAGCCAGCGCGAACAGCACAAAGGCCTGGTCGTAGAGGTCCGCCGTCTCGTCGAGGGGCCGGCCATCGGGTGCGACCAGAGTGCGGAACAGGCCGTCGGGCCGCCGGTAATGGGCGAGCAGGAAGTCGAGCCCGTGCCGCGCCGCCTCCCGCCACGGCCCATCCCAGCCAAGCCGGCCGCCCTCGATGAAGGCATAAGCCTGCCGCGCCTGGACCCGCAGGCGGCGGGACGCGGCTACCGGCGTGCCATCGAGCGCAATCTTCTCGTGAAACCCACCGGCCGGATCAGCCCCCACGGTCCACCACAGCGGCAACGCCGCATCAAGCAGCCACTCACGCGCCCACCGGGCCTGCGCTTCCAAAAGGGCCATCGCCATTACCCCATACCTCAATGGTGGGGGCACATTAGCCCGGCGCCCATCACAACGCGAAGGCGGTTCGGCCAAAGGAGATGCCGGCCGACAATGTGCCGCAAGCGGCGACCTGCGGCGGGCGCCACACCGGGCTGGTCCGGGCCGGCGCCGGTCTCCGCCGCACCGCACCGTTGCCTTCGCCGTGCGGCAGCCCTAGAAGCGCGCCATGACGGCCTTTCAAGCGCTCGACCTGCCAGAGGTCATCCTCGTGACGCCGCGCCGCTTCGGCGACGCGCGCGGCTATTTCTGCGAAACCTACGTCAAGCCGCTCTATGCGGCGAACGGGATCGTCGCCGATTTCGTGCAGGACAACGAATCGCTGTCGGCGCTGCCGGGCACGGTGCGCGGCCTCCACATGCAGGCGCCCCCCTTCGCGCAGGCCAAGCTGGTGCGGGTGCTGAGCGGCGCCATCTTCGACGTGGCGGTGGATGTGCGGAAGGGCTCGCCCACCTACGGCCGCTGGGCCGGCGCCCGCCTCACCGCCGAGGGCGGCGAACAGCTGTTTGTGCCGCAGGGTTTCGCCCACGGCTTCTGCACCCTCGCCCCCGACACGCGCGTCGCCTATAAGGTGGACGCGTTTTATGATCGGGCGAGCGAATGCGGGATCATCTGGAACGATCCCGACCTCGCCATCGACTGGCGCTTCACCGGCGAGACCATCCTCTCCGACAAGGACCGGATATTGCCCCGCCTCAAGGATTTCGACAGTCCCTTCGTGCATTCGAACGGATAGCCGCGCGCCTGAAGCAGGGGCAGAGGCAATTGTGAAGGGAACGGCATGCGGGTTCTGGTGACCGGAGGAGCGGGCTTCATCGGCTCGGCGGTGGTGCGGCACCTGACCGGTGAAGGCCACCACGTCCTCGCCTTCGACAAGCTGACCTATGCGGGCGGCCTCGCCGCCCCTGCTCCCCTCGACAACCGCGCAGGGCGGGCGCCCTGGCGCCAGCGCGACCAGGGCCAGCGCCTCGGGCTCGAAAATCCGGCCTCCTCCAAGCTGGGGGTTGTATCGTGACCCGCATCCTCCTGTTTGGCGCCGGCGGCCAGCTCGGGCGCGAGGTAACGGCGCTCGCCGCCGAGCGCGGCCTTGATATGGTCGGGCTTGGCCACGACGCTTTGGACATCGCTGATCCGGTGGCGGTGGCCCGCGCGATCGAGGCGGCGCGGCCCGATGCGCTGATCAACGCCGCCGCCTATACCGCCGTGGACAAGGCCGAGACCGAACAGAAGATGGCGGCACGCATCAATGCCTTCGCCCCCGGCCTGATCGCCGAGCGCTGCGCACGCTACCGCACCCCCCTCATCCACGTCTCCACCGACTATGTGTTCGACGGCACCAAGGCCGGCGCCTATGTGGAGGCGGACCCCATCGCCCCGCTGGGCGTCTACGGCCGCACCAAGGCCGCCGGCGAGGCAGCGGTGCGCGCGGCCAGCGAGCGGCACGTCATCGTGCGCACCTCGTGGGTCTACGGCGCCCACGGCAACAACTTTCTGAAGACCATGCTGCGGCTCGCCGCCGAGCGGGACCTGCTGAAGGTGGTGAGCGACCAGCGCGGCTGCCCCACCGCGACGCGCGACCTCGCCGAGGCGGTGCTGGCGGCGGCACAAGCCGCGGCACGAGGCGACGCCCGCTGGGGCACCTATCATTTCGCCGGAACCGGCGCGACCACCTGGCACGGCTTCGCCAGCGCCATCGTGGCGGCAGCGGCCGTGCACACCGGCAAGACGCCGGAAGTCGCACCCATCACCACCGCCGAGTATCCCACGCCGGCGCAGCGGCCGAAGAACTCCGAACTGGCCAGCGACCTGTTCGAGCGCACCTTCGGCGTCCGGGCCGCGCCGTGGGAACAGCGCGTGGGCGAGGTGGTGGACGCGCTGCTGGCGCACCAAGCCCCCGTGGAAGCAACCTGAAGCGGCGCCTCCCCTGCGGGGGCACCTCGCTCCGGAAACCGGATCGGGGCCGCCACGGAGGACATGCCGTCGCACTTTTGAAGCCTCGCCACATCCTGTAGGGTGATGCGGTCTCCCTAAAGCCTCATGTGGCCGTCGCCGTTTCGGGCGCGCTCCGGGGCGTGCCGTGACCGGATTTTGAAGATGAGCAATTTCAACGAAGAGACCGTCACCAGCGTTCACCACTGGACCGACACCCTCTTCTCCTTCACCTGCACCCGCGATCCGGGCCTGCGGTTCCTCAACGGCCAGTTCACCATGATCGGCCTCAAGGTGGACGGCAAGCCGCTGCTGCGCGCCTATTCCATGGCCAGCGCCAATTACGAGCCGGACCTGCAGTTCTTCTCCATCAAGGTGCAGAACGGGCCCCTCACCTCCCGGCTCCAGCACCTGAAGGTGGGCGACAAGCTTCTGGTCGGCCGCAAGCCCACGGGCACCCTGGTGCAGGACAGCCTGTTGCCCGGCAAGCGGCTTTACCTCCTCTCCACCGGCACCGGCCTTGCCCCGTTCCTCTCGGTGGTGAAGGACCCGGAGGCCTATGAGCGCTTCGAGAAGGTGATCCTGATCCACGGCACCCGCACGGTGGCCGAGCTTGCCTATGACGAATTCCTCACCAAGGAACTGCCGAACCATGAGTTCCTCGGCGACGAGGTGCGCAACAAGCTCATCTACTACCCCACCGTGACCCGCGAGCCGTTCCGCAATCAGGGCCGCATCACCGACCTCATCACCTCCGGCAAGCTGTTCGCCGATCTCGGACTGCCTGTCATCTCCCCGGAGGAGGACCGGCTGATGCTCTGCGGCAGCCCGCAGATGCTGAAGGATGTGGTGGACCTGCTGGAATCGCGCGGCTTCGCCGAGGGCAGCCAGTCGGCACCCGGCCACTACGTCATCGAAAAGGCATTCGTGGAGCGCTGACCGCGCTCCCGCTTCTTTTCACCGGCCTGAAGCTCACGCCGCCAATTCACGCCGCATCGTCCTGCACGGGGGGCGCCTCCCCGGGGTCGTCTGCAGAAGCGCAGCCCCCGGCCGGAGGTTCAGGCCGCGACGCCACGATGCGCGGAGCCGGCCTGCGCTCGCGCCAGATCAGGACCAGCCCGGCCATGATCACCACCATCGCGCCCGCGATCACAAGGGGCTCCGGCCATTCCCCGAACAGGATGATGCCGAGCACGGTGGCCCATATCAGCGTGGCATAATTGAGCGGTGCGACCACCGACGCCGGAGCATGGCGGATGGCCGATGTCACGCAGATCTGCCCGATGCCGCCCGCCAGCCCCATGCCGGCGAGGATGAGCGCGACCCGCCCGTCCGGCATCACCCAGCCGAGCGGCAGCGTGGCGAGGCCCGCCACGGAAGCCACCAGCGAGAAGTAGAAGACAATGGCCTCACTGGTCTCGGTCCGGGTGAGATGACGCACCTGGGTAATGGCGAAGCCCGCCCCCACCGCGCCGGCCAGCGCCAGCCCCGCCCCGATCAGCGGCCCCGGCCCCGACCCCACCGAGGCGTGGGAAAACGACGGCCACAGCATGAGCACGATGCCACCCATGCCAATGGCAAGAACGAGCCAGCGATAGGCCGGCACCCGCTCGCCCAGCAGCACTGCCGCCAGCACCACCGCCACCAGGGGCGTGGCATAGGAAAAGGCAACCGCCTCCGCCAGCGGGATGAAGGCCAGCGCGGCAAAGCTGAGCCACATGGCGCTCACGCCCACGAGGCCCCGTACCACGTGGCCGAACGGCTGGCGGGTGACGAGGGCGCCGGTCATTCGCCCGCTCCAGGCGAGCCAGACCACCACGGGCAGGAGCCCGATGAAGCTGCGGGCGAAGACGATCTCGCCACTCGGCACCTCGTCGGCCACCATCCGCACGAGCGCGGACATGACGGCGAAGAAGAAGGTGGCGGCGATTTGCAGGCCGATTCCGGCCGGGACATTCATCTGGGGCAGATCCGAACAAGGCGGCTCCATCCCTATAGCGCGGTCCGAAGGCGCGCGGCATGCATCTGCCGCAGGGCTTAGACTTTAGTTCCGCGCCGGGCTCGGCCCGCGACCGGGTCCTGTCTCAAAGTTCCGGATTCGCCCGCCGCAGCTGGCCGTAGGCAACAGAGAGGAAGGCGCAGGTGAGCACGATCTGGGCCGGCAGCAGCACCATGCTCACCACGTCGGACAGCATCTCCGGTACCAGGATCTGCACGATCTGCTCGACGATCAGGACCGGCACTGAGATCAGGAATGGGCCCAGGACCAGCGCAAGCGTGTTGCCCTGACCAAGGCGCCAGGCCTGCGACCAGGAGATCGGATCGCCCAGGACCCGCGACGGCAGACGCAGCGCCGGCCGGGACGCGACCACCGCCACAACGGTGACGACCAGCAAGGCCAGCACCAGATCCACTCCACTGCCCATCGACGCCGGCCCGCTGAGCATGGCGATGGCGAAGATCGGCACCAGCGCGCTCAAGCCCGCCGCCAGGCCGATGAGAATGGTGTCGATGAGATAGCCGACCATCCGTCCCGGCCCCTGCCCCAGGGTCTGGGCATCAAGGGCCGACGGACCGCGCAGCACCTCGGCGTGGGTGAGGAGCGCCAGCGGGATGCTCGCCAGCGAGTAGACCAGCAGCAGCAGCCCGCCCAAGCCGGACGAGGCCAACAGCCCCGCCACCACGCCTGCCGCGACATAGGCGGCGGTTGTCTTCTGATGCCGAAGGACCACCGCGACGGCCCACTGGAACGACCATTTGAGCGAGGCCAGAAGCGGGATCTTGTAGCTTTTATCCATAAGTCGCCACCGGTGCTGCCGAGGATCGCGCCAGGCCCGGCTTCCGTTACGACCGGCCCGGCATGTTCCTAGACGGCTCGCGCTGCCCTTGTCGATGGCCTGATGCGAAGCCCGAGTCTCGCCGGCGTCTCGCCCGCCGATCCGGCACGGCCCCTTCTCCGCACACCCGGCTAGGTCGCCTACTCCCGGTAGCCGGAACGGGGCGTGACGGGCCGAATGTCGCGGCAATTTAATACCGTCGCCGGATAACAATTCTTCGGCCACCATGCGCGACGAGCAGGCGACCGGCCTGCTTTGCCGCCTAAATTGCCGTATTGCAGCATGCCCAAGCTGCGCAAGCGGGTAAATCATACCGCGCCGCACATATTCCCTGGCATTTTGTCGCAGATCGCAGGTGCTGCGATATGCAGCAGGTAAATTTTGTCGCAATGCAGCATTGCCCATGCCTTGAGCACCGTCCTTTGATACCGTGACTTTATCAAGGAAAAGTGCGTCGCAATATGCGAAATCAGGTCGATGACATGAAGGCAAAATCCAATTGTTCTTGACCTATTCTTCCAAATTCCGAACCAGTCGACCGACACTCCAACGTTATGTTTCGATATAACAGGCCACAAGATGGCATCTTAACAAATTTATTACATATTAAATCGAAAGGTATGCATTTTTATACTAGCTTGCATCGCAGCATTCGGGATGCTATTGTCACCATATCATTTGATATTCGGTGCGACTCCAATCCGAGGGATCAAAGGCCAGATGTCGATATCCACGGACAATATGCGGGTCGAGCGCGTCGGCGAGGTGCAGGGGTCGGTCCAGCGGGCTGTGATCGACTACGCCTCCATGCCGCCCCTCTTCATCTTGTGCGATGCGGCCCTCATGCTCGCCCTGAGCATGCTGGTGGACCTCATTTCCACGAGCCAGACCTCGACGGGCGCCCTGTCGAGCTTCGACTTCACGCGTCCGCTGGGCATCGGCATCCTCGCGGCGGTGACGTTCGTGCTCATCACCACGTCGCGGGGGCTGTACAAGCCCTGGCAGATGGCTCGGACCACGGAGCAGGTGCGGGCGGCGTTCGTGAACTGGACCTTCACCATCCTGTTCGTGGCGACCGTGATCTTCTGCCTCAAGGTGGGCGACGACACCTCGCGCCTCTCCACCGGCATCTTCGCCGCGCTCGGCTTCGTGGCGGTGCCTGCGTCCCATTGGGCCATGGGCGTGTGGCTGCGCCGCGCGGTCGAAACCGGTGCGGTGCGTGGCCGGCCTTCCATCCTCATCGGCGACGTGTCCCAGCTCGACCAGGTCGTACCCGCCGAAATCCTCGAGCGCCTCGGCCTGCGGGAGATGCGCCGGTTCAGCTTCTCTGGCGCCCCGGCCGGTGCGTCCGGTTCGCTCAGCACGGATGAACTCGATACGCTCAAGAGCGCCATCCAGTTCGCCCGCCAGCAGCGGATCGAGGAAATCGTTATCGCCATGCCCTGGAGCAGCCTGGAGCGCCTCGACGCGGTGCGGGCGCGGCTGCGGGCGCTCCCGGTACCGGTCAAGCTGCTGCCCGACGAGGCGGTTCACGAGCTGCTCGACGCCCCGCGGGTGGATTTCGGCTCCTCGGTCGCCATCGAGGTGCAGCGCGCGCCCCTCTCGCGGATCGAGCTGGCCCAGAAGCGGGTGCTCGACATCGCGGTGTCCGGCGTTGCCATGACGCTGCTGCTGCCGCTGTTCGCCATCATCGCCATCTGCATCAAGTCGGACAGCAAGGGGCCGGTGATCTTCCGCCAGCGCCGCAACGGCTTCGGCGGGCGCGAGTTCACCATCTACAAGTTCCGCTCCATGACGGTGATGGAGGACGGCGCGAAGGTGACGCAGGCCCAGCGCAACGACAAGCGCGTGACCCGGGTCGGCCGCTTCCTGCGCGCCACCAGCCTCGATGAGCTGCCGCAGGTGCTGAACGTGCTGTTCGGGCACATGTCCATCGTCGGCCCCCGGCCCCACGCCATGGCCCACGACGACGAGTATTCCAAGCTGATCGCCGGCTACGCCTTCCGCCACCATGTGAAGCCCGGTATCACCGGTTGGGCCCAGGCCAACGGCCTGCGCGGCGAGACCTCCGAGATCTCGCTCATGGAACGGCGGATCGAGATGGACCTCTGGTATGTCAACAACTGGTCGATCTGGCTCGACATCAAGATCATCCTGAAGACCTTCATCGAGGTCTTCCGCAACGACGCCTACTGAGACCGACTCATACTCAGACCGTTCAATGCGAAAGAGCCGGGGGCCTCCCCCGGCTCTTCTGATTCTGGCCTCGGCATCCTGATGCGTCCGCCCAGCCCTGCGGGCGGCATCAAACCGGCGGATAGCCGCGACCGTGAGCCCCTCCCATGCGAGCGCCGCATGGCATTGCCGGAGCTCCCGGGGCGACCTGCATCCGGCCGCGCGCGGCGCCGCCGCATGCCGACCCCGCACTGTCCAAAGCGCGCCGGCAGTCGATCACCGATCACAACCCATCTTGTTGCGCGCGACGCCGCTCAAGGCGGCATCATCCGGGCGGTCGGCCTTAAAGTGCCCGGCGCTGCGGCTCGGGATTGCCTCAGCCGCGAGCCCGGCAGATCGCTCGCCGGCCCGCGGCGGGTGGGCGAGGTGATCACGGCCGGCCACGACTGACACCGCAGCCTTGGCGCCGCGTCCGGTCCGGCGCCGCCCGGTCAGCCCCGCGCCGCCTCGTCCACCATCTGCGCCACCGCATCCCCCGCCGCCTCGAGCAGATCGACATCGCGGGCGCGGACCACCAGATTGGTCTTGAAGCGCCCGTCCGCCTCGTCGCGGAAGGGATAGGAACCGATGACCGCCGCCGGAAACCGCTCGGCGATGGCGCGCAGGGGCGCGGCGATGTCGCCTTCCTTGGCCTCGGCCAGGATGGTGCGGGACAGCATGGGCCGCCCCTTCTCCAGTTCCGGCAGCACCGCCTCGAGCATGGCCTGCATGATGCGCGGCACGCCGGCCATGACGATGACATTGCCGATGCGGAATCCCGGCGCCTTGGACACCTCGTTCACCACCAGGCTGGCGCCATCGGGGATGCGCGCCATGCGCAGGCGCGCCTCGTTGAGATCCTTCTCGGCGATGTATTCCAGCAGCATGGCGCGGGCGCGGGGGTCCACGTCGATACCGACGCCGAACGCCTTGGCCACCGAATCGGCGGTGATGTCGTCGTGGGTCGGGCCGATGCCGCCGGTGGTGAAGACGTAGGTAAAGCGCTGCCGCAGGACGTTAATGGCCGCGACGATGTCGTCCTCCACATCGGCCACGATGCGCACCTCGCGCAGGTCGATGCCCACGTCGGTCAATCGTTCGGCGATGTGGCCGATGTTCTTGTCCTTGGTCCGTCCCGAGAGGACCTCGTCGCCAATGACCACCAGAGCCGCCGTGACCGATTGCGCGCCGTCTGCCTCGCCCATGTGGAAAACCCCTGCCGCTGCCGACAGCAGTGCCGGCGCATTTGCCCAAATAATGACCAACTAAAAAGCGTAAGCGTCGCTCTTCGCGAGCCTTCCCCCTTTAGCACTTCTTTGGCACGATGTTTGTACGCTCGAAGTCAGCTTCCAGGGGCGCGGAGTGACGGTTCCAATGCCGCATGCGTTTGATGAAATGTCCAGTGCCGACGGCTCGGTCAGGCCGGCCTACGAGACCCTGCAGCGCTGGCTCGCCAGCGTTCCCCAGGAGGTTCTGGACCACCGTCGCAAGGAGGCGGAGTTCATTTTCCGCCGAATCGGCATCACCTTCGCCGTCTACGGCGAGCAGAATTCCCAGGAGCGCCTGATCCCGTTCGACATGGTCCCGCGCATCATCACCAAGGATGAATGGGCCACCCTGTCCAAGGGCCTGGAACAGCGCGTCAAGGCGCTGAACATGTACATCCGCGACGTGTACACCAAGCGGGAGGTGCTCAAGGCCGGGGTGGTGCCGGAAAACCTCGTCTACCAGAACCCGGCGTTTCGCCCGGAGATGAACGGCCAGCGCGTGCCGCACGATCTCTACGTGCACATCGCCGGCATCGACATCGTGCGCACCGACCCCGACACCTTCTACGTGCTCGAGGACAACGCCCGCACCCCCTCCGGCGTCTCCTACATGCTGGAGAACCGGGAGATCATGCTCCGCCTGTTCCCGGAACTGTTCTCCCTGCACAAGGTGGCGCCGGTCGACAAATACGGCGACGACCTGCTCGCCACGCTCCGCTCGCTGGCGCCCCATGGCGGGCACGAGCCGAACGTGGCCATCCTCACCCCCGGCATCTACAACTCGGCCTATTACGAGCACTCGTTCCTGGCCGACAAGCTGGGCGTGGACCTCGTAGAGGGCCGCGACCTGTTCGTGAAGGACGCGGTGGTCTACATGCGCACCACCGAGGGGCCCAAGCGCGTGGACGTGATCTACCGCCGCCTCGACGACGATTTCCTCGACCCCCTGATGTTCCGGCGCGACAGCCAGCTCGGCGTGCCCGGCCTCATGAGCGCCTACCACGCCGGCAACGTCACCCTCACCAATGCGGTGGGAACCGGCGTCGCCGACGACAAGGCGGTCTATTCCTACATGCCGGACATCATCCGCTTTTATCTCGGCGAGGAACCCCTGCTGCCGAACGTCCCCACCTGGCGCTGCCGCGAGCCCGACCACCTCAAGTATGTGCTGGAGCACCTGCCCGAGCTGGTGGTGAAGGAAGTGCACGGCTCCGGCGGCTACGGCATGCTGGTGGGCCCGGCCTCGGACAAGGCGCAGATCGAGAAGTTCCGCGCCAAGCTGGTGGCGGACCCGGCCAACTTCATCGCCCAGCCGACGCTGGCTTTGTCCACCTGCCCCACCATGGTGGAAAAGGGCGTCGCCCCCCGCCACGTGGACCTGCGGCCCTTCATCCTCTCCGGCTCGGACAAGGTGCGCATCGTGCCCGGCGGCCTCACCCGCGTCGCCATGAAGGAGGGTTCGCTGGTGGTGAACTCCAGCCAGGGCGGCGGCACCAAGGACACCTGGGTTCTCGACGCCTGAGCACTTCTAGGCCGCGGCCCACCGCGGCCTTCACCTTTCGGACGCCTGAGCGCGGGTTCCCGCGCCTCGATTTGCCTCCTTCCCAACGGGCTCCCCATGCTTTCGCGCACCGCCGACAACCTCTACTGGCTGACCCGCTACGTGGAACGCGCCGATTGCCTCGCGCGCATCCTCGATGTCTCCCAGCGCCTCTCCTACACCCCCGTCACCTACGGCGGCTCCACCAACGAATGGGCCTCGGCGGTGCTAACCGCCGGCTGCGAGGATGATTTCGTCGCCCGCTACGGCCCGCTGGAGGACGCCAAGGAGGAGGACGTGGTGTCCTTCCTCGCCTTCTCGCCGGAGAATTCCTCCTCCATCCGCAACTGCTTCGAGGTGGCGCGCACCAATGCGCGCTCGGTGCGCACAGCGCTCACCTCGGAAATGTGGGACGTGATCAACTCGGCCTGGATCGAGCTGCAGAGCTTCCCCAACCGGGCGCTCACCCGCGACGAGCTTTCGCGCTTCCTGGCCTTCGTGAAGGAGACCTCGCTGCGCTTCGACGGCGCCACCTTCCGAACCATGCTGCGCAACGACGCCTACTGGTTTGCAAGGTCCGGCGCCCAGCTGGAGCGCGCCGACAACACCGCGCGCATCCTCGACGTGAAATATCATGTGCTGCTGCCGGAGAAGGAGCACGTGGGCGGGCCGCTGGACTATTTCCAGTGGGCCTCCATCCTGCGCTCGGTGTCCGCGCTCACCGCCTTCCACTGGGTCTATCGCGACAGCGTGAAGCCGTGGCTGGTAGCGGACCTTCTGATCCTGAACCGGCAGATGCCGCGCTCGCTGGCGGCCTGCTACGAGCAGCTGGCGCGCAATCTGGACGACATCGCCAGCGCCTATGGAAGGCAGGGTCCCTCCCAGCGCCTCGCCCGCTCCATGCAGGCGCGGCTCACCAACCGCACCATCGACGACATCTTCCAGCATGGCCTGCACGAGTTCATTTCCGGGTTCATCTCGGACAACAACAAGCTCGGCGCCGAGATCACCGAGCAATATCTGACCTGAGGCCCCATCCGAGTGAAACAGGGGCCGCCAGGCGCGGCCCCTGACCAGGGTGCCGATGGGGCTGCGCCGCCCGATCGGTCGATCCGTCTCCAGGACAGCGTCACGCGCAGGCCCGCCTGCGCCGAGGCAAGCCCCCGGGAAACGCCCCCGAGAAACGCCCCCAAGGACCGCCAATGCGCATCCGCATCCGCCACGAGATCACCCAGCGTTTCGAGCCCGGCAGCCGCAACATGGCGGTGACGGTGCGCCTGACGCCCCGCTCCCACGAGGGCCAGTTCATCCTGCGCTGGACGCTGGACCTCAATTCCGACTGTCGGCTCGCCGCGCAGGAGGACGCTTTCGGCAACCTCTGCCACACTTTCTCGGTGGACGGGCCGACCGACCACCTGAGCGTCGTCGCGGAAGGCGAGGTGGAGACCCAGGACACCACCGGCGTCATGCACGGCACGGTGGAGCGCTTCCCCCCGTCCCTGTTCCTGCGCCAGACCGATCTCACCGAGGCGACGCCTGAGGTGGTCGCCTTCGCCGAGAGCGTGCGGCTGACCGAGGATGATCCCCTGGGCCAGCTCCACGCCCTCATGGTGGCCCTGCACGAAAAAGTGGAAGAGCAGGACGGACCGGCATTGAGCGGCCCCCTGAGCGCTGCTGCGGCCCTGGAGGCCGGCAAGGCCTGCTCCGGTGGCATCGCCCACCTGTTTACAGCCGCGGCGCGGCATCTGGGGCTGCCGGCGCGGCACATCTCCGGCTATCTCGCTCCGGAAGACCCGGAAGAGGGCGAAAGCGAGAGCGCGGGTGTGGGTGTGGGCGCCGCGCGGCACTGGGCGGAGGCCTATACGCCCAAGATCGGCTGGATCTCCTTCGACGCCGGGCGGAACCTGTGCGGCACGGAGCATTATGTGCGCCTTGCCGTGGCGCTCGATGCCATGGGCGTCGCGCCGCTGCGCAGCACGGGCCTCGAGGTCGAGGAAGAGGTGAGCGCCCTCGACAGCCGGGCTCCCCAGAAGCTGGCGCAGGCCCAGAGCCAGGTTCAGAGCTAGCCGGACCAGAAGCACGCGAGGCCGGAACCGGCGTCTCGCGTGACTTGGCTCAACGACGTCATCGGTACGCGCGCATAACGTGCGACATGGACGGATCCTGAGGGGATGCATCGCCATGTCGATCCACACGCCGACCGATCAGCCGCCCGACCTGTCGCCGCGGGCTTCGGAGCACGCCACGGCGGAGGCGGCCTTGCCGGCGCCCCGCTCCCTGATTGCGCGCGATCCGGCGGCTTCGCTTCCGGTCAAGCTTGAGGCCCGGTACGTCACGTTCCGCTATGGCGAAACCGTTGCGCTGAAGGATGTCAGCCTCGGCCTTCCAGAGCACCGGGTGACCGCCCTCATCGGCCCCTCCGGCTGCGGCAAGTCCACGCTGCTGCGCGTGTTCAACCGGATGTACGATCTCTATCCGGACCAGCATGTGGAAGGCGAAGTGCTGCTCGACGGGGTGAACATCCTCGACCCGTCGGTGGATCCGGTGCCGCTCAGGGCGCGCATCGGCATGGTGTTCCAGAAACCCACGCCCTTCCCCATGTCGATCTACGACAATGTGGCCATCGGCCTGCGGCTGAACGAGGAACTGACCCCCGCGGACTGCGAGGCACGGGTGGAGGACGCCCTGCGCCAGGCCGCCTTGTGGGACGAGGTGAAGGACATTCTTCCCCAAAGCGGGCTGCGCCTTTCCGGCGGCCAGCAGCAGCGCCTGTGCATTGCCCGCACCATCGCGCCGCATCCGGAGGTGATCCTGTTCGACGAGCCGTGCTCGGCGCTCGACCCCATCACCACGGCGAAGATCGAGGAGACGATGGAAGAGCTGAAGGCGCGCTACACCATCGCCATCGTCACCCACAATCTGCAGCAGGCGGCCCGCGTGTCCGATGTCACCGGCTTCATGTATCTGGGCGAGCTGGTGGAATTTGGCCCCACCGGCGACCTGTTCACCCGCCCGCGCGACAGACGCACCCAGGACTACGTCACCGGCCGCTTCGGGTAAGGGGACGGTCCGCCCGGCGGCACCACGCCCCCTTGACCCCCTGCCCTCGCCCTGCAATCTCCTCCCCCGGATACGGAGGAAACCCATGACCGCAACGCCGGCTTACGACCCTAGCAACATCTTCGCCAAAATCCTGCGGGGCGAGTTGCCGGCGCACAAGGTCTATGAGGACGACAAGGCCGTCGCCTTCCTCGACATCATGCCCCGCGCGCCGGGCCATACCCTCGTCATTCCCAAGAATCCTGCCCGCAACATCCTCGATATCGACCCCGAGGACCTCGCCTATGTGGCGAAGATCGCCAAGAAGGTGGCCATCGCCGCCAAGGCGGTGTTTGCGGCCGATGGCGTCACCGTGCAGCAATTCAACGAGGAAGCTGGCGGCCAGGTGGTGTTCCACCTCCATGTCCACGTCATCCCGCGCCACGCTGGGCAAGCCATGAAGCCGGCCGCGAGCGTCATGGAGAAGCCCGAGGTGCTGGCCGAGCATGCAGCGCGGCTGAAAGCCGCCCTGGCCGGCTGAGCGCGGCGCGTGACGCTTTCCCCCTTGGACCTGACACACGCGGCGGGGGTCACGGTGCGTGCCCCCGCGCGGCTTCATCTTGGCTTTCTCGATCTGGGCGGCGCCGTGGGGCGGCGCTTCGGCAGCCTCGGCATGGCCATCGAGCGGCCGGTGACGGAAGTCACGGTCACTCGCGCAGCCTCGGATGCCGAAAGCGGCCCGGATGCGGCTCGCGCCGCCCGCGCCCGTGACGCGGCGCGCGCCGCCCTCGGCATCAGCCAGGCCTTCGGCGTGGCGGTGGATTCCGCCCTGCCCGCCCATAACGGGCTCGGTTCCGGCACCCAGCTGGCGCTGGCCGTGGGCGTGGCGGTGGCGCGCCTCTCCGGCCGTGATCTGTCCGCCCGCGAAGTCGCGACCCTGCTCGGGCGCGGCCGGCGCTCGGCCATCGGCATGGAAGCGTTCGAGGCCGGCGGGGTCATCCTCGACGGCGGCAAGGCCATGGCCAATGGAGCCGGTCCGGCACCCACCGGGCCGGGCGCGCCCCCGCCCCTCCTCGCCCGCCTGCCCGTGCCGGACAGCTGGCGCATCATCCTCGTCTACGACCGGGCGCGGGAGGGCCTCTCGGGCGAGGCCGAAATGAAGGCCATGGCGACGCTGCCGCCGTTTCCACCGGAGCGCGCCGCCCATTTCTGCCACTTGATGCTGCTGAAGGCCCTGCCCGCCCTCGCGGAGGGTGATGCAACTTCGTTCGGCACGGTGATCGGCGAATGGCAGCGGGCGCTGGGCGACCATTATGCCGCAGCGCAGGGCGGTGCCCGATTCCTCAGCGCCGACGTGGCCGCCGCCATCACGCTATTGGAGGAGGAAGGCGTTCCGGGCGTCGGCCAAAGCTCTTGGGGACCCACGGGTTTCGCCATCGTGGGCGACCCGGCCGAGGCCGAGGTTCGGCTCGACACCTTGCGCCGGCGCTTCGCATCGTCCACAAACCTCTTCTTTGATTGCGTGCGCGGTAACAATCAGGGCGCCGGTCTCGTCGCCCTGTAGGGTTCTCTGCTGCGGGCCAAAAACGAAAAACACAAGGAGGACGGCGCGGCGCCCTGGAGCACCCGCCGATTGGCTTGCCCCGCAAGCGCATCGGATGGTGCATGCTCTGCCCAAGCGGCAGGGACGGACCGGCCGGTCGGCTCGGGTCAGCCTGATCGGCTCCGGTTCAAGAGGGTAAAACGGACGCTTTGCGCCCGGCTGCGTCGCGGGAGAACAGGCTGGGAAACATGGATCTTGCCCTCATCGCCCTTTCCGCCCGGCCGCTGGCCGCCAGTGCAGCCCGGGCGGGCTTTGCCGCGCTTTCATTCGACCTGTTCGCCGACCTCGACACCTGCGCCCATTCGGCGCGCTGCGTGCGCGTGCACAAGAAGAACGGCTGCGCCTTCGACGGCGACGACCTGGTCCAGGCGCTGCATTCGCTGGCGCCGGCCGGCCTGCCCGTCGTGCTCGGCGGCGGTCTGGAGCATGACCCCGCCCTCATGGCGCGCATCGCCGAGCGCAACCCCATCCTCGGCAACGCCCCGCAGACGGTGCGGGTGCTGAAGGATCCCATCGCCCTCGCGGCGCTGTGCGCGCATCTGGGCATCCCCCATCCGCCGATCACGCTGGAATCCCCCACCGCCGAGGCCTTCGCCGGCGCGAGCGTGCTGGAAAAGAAGATCGGCGGTGCGGGCGGCGCCCATATCCGCCGACGCGCGGCCGGCGACCTGTCGCCGCCCGCACCCGGCTATTTTCTCCAGCGGGAGGTGGAGGGCCAGTCCCTCTCAGTGCTGCTGCTGGCCAACGGCAGTTCGGCCCGCCTCGTCGGCGCCTCCCGCCAGTGGCGGGCGGAGGATCCCGAGCATCCCTTCCGCTATGGCGGCGCTGCCGGCCCCATCGTGCTGCCGGAGGCGTTCGCCGCCCAGATGCAGCAGGGCGCGCTCAACGTGGCCCTGGCCTGCGGGCTGGTGGGCCTCGTCTCGGTGGACTTCATGGTGTCCGACGAGGGCTGGTTCCTGGTGGAGGTGAACCCGCGGCTCGGCGCCACCCTCGACATTTTCGACGTGGACCCGCTGCCCCCGCTGATGGGTCTGCATCTGGCGGCATGCGGCGGCCGGCTCCCCGATGTCCTGCCCCTGCCGTCGGAAGCCCATGCCGCCGGCGTCATCTATGCCGACCGCGACATGGTGGTGCCGCAGGAGGCCTGGCCGGCGCATGTGGCGGACCGCCCGCCCGCCGGCGCTGCCGTGGCCAAGGGCTCGCCCCTGTGCACGGTGCGCGCCACCGGCCCTTCTGTGGAAATCGCCGAGGCGCGCCTTATGGAACTGATCCGCGCCCTCAAGCGCGAACTCGGGCTCGAGCCCGAACCCAGCGTGGTGCCGTGAAGGTTCGGCGCGCGCCCAAGACGGCTTGACCGCCATGGTGCTCCCCATGTCGCCGACCGGAATCGCCCGCGCCTTCGAGACCGCCTGCCGTGCCGAGCTTTCGGCCCTGAAGCCGGGCAATGTGCACATCTTCGCCGCCGGCCATGGCATGGAGGTGGCCCAGTTCGAGCACGCCGCCGCTGCCGCCGCACCGGCCGTCGCCCGTGCCGACCTCACGGTGGGCGCACGCATCGAGGCGGCGGTTGCAGCTTCGCTCGCGGTGGCGGGCTGCAACACCAATCTCGGCATCATCCTGCTCTGCGTGCCGCTGGCCGCCGCGGCAGAGCAGGGTCAGGGCGATCTCCGAGCCGCGCTGGGTGCGGTGCTGGACACCCTCGACGTGGCGGATGCGCAGGCGGCGTTCCGGGCTATCGTCGCCGCCAATCCGGGCGGACTGGGCGCCGTGCCGGATGCGGATGTGCGGGTGTCCGCAACCATCACGCTCAAGTCGGCCATGGCGATGGCGGCAGGGCGTGACAGCATTTCCCGGCAATATGTGACGGCATTCGAGGACATCTTCAGCCTCGGCGTGCCGGCGCTCGGGGACAGCCCGCTGGCACGCGAGCGCGTGGAGGCAGCCTATCTCGCCTTCCTCGCCACCTTTCCCGACAGCCACCTCGCCCGCAAGTTCGGCATCGCCACGGCCGAGACCGTGCAGGCGGAAGCGCAGGCGGTGCGGGCGCAGGTGGAGGGGCTCGACGGCGGGAGGCGGCACGACCTGCTTCTGGCCTTCGACAGCCGGCTGAAGGCGCGCGGCCTCAATCCCGGCACCACCGCCGACCTGACGGTAGCGAGCATCTTCGCGGCTTTGCTGGCCCGGCCGCAGGACGCGGACTGAACGGCTCCGCCCCCTGCGGGCAACCTAAACGAACGCGAACCACGGCGCCTCAGGATGAGCGCGCCGTGGCCTCGGCTCAGAACTTCACCGCCAGCGCGGCCTTGCCGGCGTTGTAGCTGGCGCCGTCGCCGGCCATGCCGTCATAGGCGAGGGTCAGCGTGACGCCGGTGGCGAAGGAGAGGTCGATGCCGAGGCTCCCCACCAGGCTGTCCTGCGCGATGGGCAGGCCCTCGACGCCGAACACAGTGCCGGTGTTCACGAAGGCCACAGCCGCCTCGGGCACCACGTCGCCGAACGCATGGCGCCAGCCGGCCGAGGCGTGAGGGGTCACGGCGATGCCGCTGCCCGCCGCGAAGGTGGTGGCGAGGCGCAGGCCCAGCGTGGTGTAGGCGGTGTCGAACGACGTGCCCTGGGAGGCAAGGCCCGCCACGGGGGCGTTGGTCTCGGCGAAGCTGCCGAGGTTCACGCTGGTCCAGCCGATCCCGGCGAAGGGCTCGAACGCCACCCCGCCCAGCGCGACCGTATAGCCCGCTTCCGCGAACAGGTTGCCAGCGGTGCCGTCATAGCTCGCCCTGGGCGCCTCGCCGGTGAGGGCGACGAAGCGGCTGGTGTCGATGCTGCTCCAGCCATAGGACGCCCCGGCCCGCAGCTTGATGGCGTCGAAGCGCGCTCCGCCATAGGCGGCGATGCGCCAGGTCTCGGTGTCCGCCGAGGCGAAGTCGGTGCTGGTAGAGGCAGAGGAATAGCCTGCCGCGAGGCCGAACACGGTGTTGGCAAGGCTCACGTCGCCGCCGAGCAGCACGCCGCCCAGATTGGTGTCGGCGGCAGCGGCATTGCCGTTGGAATCGGTGGAGAGCCACTGGCCGTAGCCCTGAGCCCAGCCGGTCCATACCGGCGCGTCGGCCGGCGCCTTGATGGCCTTGAAGGCGTTGGCCCCGGGAGACGACGGCTCGGCATAGGCCCGCGCCGGCCCGCCGGCCCCGAGCGCCGCGGCGCTGCCCTTGGCGCCCGCATAATCCGCCTGCCGCAGCCGGCCAAGGATGAGGTCGTTGACCAGCATGTTCTCGGTGGCGATCTGTCCCGGCAGGGTGGCGTGGATGTCGCCGGAGAGCTGGGCCAGAGCGAGGGTCGGGTTGTCACCCGCGACCTGGGTGGCGAAGTCGCCGTAGAGGGTGGAGGAGCGCGCCTTGTCGCTGCCGCCGATGCGCTCCAGCGCGCCGGCTACCGAGAGCTGGTTGCGGGTCAAAGCGTAGCTGGCGAAGGCCACGCCGGTGCGCTCCAGCGCCAGGGTGACGCGGGTATCGTCGTAGCTCAGCTCCGGGGTGACGAAGAGATAGTTGATGGGGTTCGCCACGGTCAGCCCGGCGAAGGTGCCGGAGACGGCGGTGTCGGACGAGACGATGGTGTAGATGCGGCTCCAGGCGAGGGCGCCATACATCTCCACCTGTGCGCCTTCGGCGATGGTGGCAGTGCCGCCCACGGTGATGAGGTCGGTCTTGCCGGTCTGCGCCACGTCCACCAGGTAGGTGCCGGCCAGCGTCGCATTGCCGGTCACCGCGAGGGTGCCGTAGGGCGCGGCGCTGGTGCCGGGGGAGAGGAAGACCGTGCCTGAGGCCGCAAGGCTGCCGAGGGTGCCGTTACCGGTGAGCACGCCGGCGTTGGTCTCATTGCCCGACAGGATCAGGCTCGCCTTGGCAAGCGACGCGTTGTCGAGGGCGAGCGCCGACTGGTCGAACACCAGGTCCCCGGCGAAAGTCGAGGTACCGGTGAGGGTGGTCCGGGTCTGCGCCTCGGCGGTGACACGCTCGAAATTGCGATAGGTGGCGGCATCGCCGATGAGGCTGGCGTCGAAGGTGACGTTGTCGCCGAGCGCGCCGAGCTGGAGGGTATCCGTCCCGCCCTCCGCGTCCACGATGCCGGTCACCTTGCTGCCGGTATGGTAGACGAACAGGTCGTTGCCGCCGCCCATCTCAACCGCATAGGTGGTGCCGGAGATGGTGCCGTAATTGACGATGGTGAGGTTTTTCGAGCTGTCGAGGCCGGAATTCACATAGCGGATGCCGTAGCCGTCGAGGCCCTGGATGGTGCCGTAATTGGTGACGCTCATGGCGGCATAGGCGTCGCCGCTGTTGCTGTCGTCGGCGAGGATGCCGTTGTTGGCGCCGGAGATCAGCGCCGAGGTGTGGGTCGCATCGCCGTTGACGATGGTGCCGCCGCCGATGGCGATGCCTTCGCTGGTGCTGGGCTTCTCCTCGCCCGGCTTGGTGCCCTTGGAGCCGAGGCCCTTGATGGTGCCGTAGTTGTAGACCGTCCCGGCATGGTCGAAATCCACGCCGTCGCCGTCGCCGAAGCTCGCGGCGGGATCATAGGTCCCGGTGATGGTGCCATAATTGGTGAGGGTGCCGGTGCCGTTGGAATTCACGCCCGAGCCGTTGCGGCCCTCGATGGTCCCCGAATTGGTGACGATGAGCGTGTCGCTGGCGCCCGACCCCTTGATGCCGTGATAGGCGCCGGAGATCAGGCCGCCCTCGTAATTGTTCACCGTGATGGTAATCGCCTTGGCGATGTCGTCGCCATCGACCTTGATGGCCGAGTTGTTCTGGGTGTCCGCCGTCCCGGCCGCGTAATAGGACGAGATGGTCCCGTAATTGTCGATGGTGAGGCCGTTCGTGCCCTGGATGCCGTCATTGTCGGCGGCGGTGATCAGGCCGGTGGACCGGTTGGTGATGGTGATGGTGGCGGCGGTGGAATAGATGCCGCCCAGGTCGATGCCCTGGCCATCGATGGTCGACTTGATGGTGCCGGCATTGTCGATCTTGATGACCGGCGCGGCGGTGCTGCCGACCGTCGAGCTTATCTTGATGCCGTCGTCCGTGCCCGCAACCACGCCACCCAGTTTGTTGGTCAGGGTGAACGACTGGAGCGTGTCGAAATTGGCCGCGGTGTCGAACTTGATGGCGCGCTTGCCGCTCGACGTGGTCTCGATGGTGCCGGAATTGGTGATGTCGATGGTGCCGCCGCCGAGCCGGATCGCATCGGAGCCGGCAGAGGAGATGGTGCCGGAATTGTCCACCGACACCTTGGCGGTGGTCGCCGTCGCCTTGTCGAAATCGAACCCCTGCCCGGTCTGGGAGCTGATGGTGCCGGAATTGGTGATGGTCACCGTGCCGTTCGCCAGCGCGCCGTTGATGCGGAAGGCATCGTCCTTCGAGGTTATGCTGCCGTTGTTCGTCAGCGTGAAGGCGCCGGTGACGTTGCTCGCCGTATCGATGGTACGGGTGTTCGAAGTGACGGTGCCGTTGTTGGTGATGACAACACCGGGGTTGGCGGTGGCCGCCGCGCTCCACTGAATGGCCGAGGAGCCTCCGCCCGCGAGCGTCGCGCCCTCGTCGATGGTGCCGGTGTCGCTGCCGGACACGCTCTGCTGCCCAGCGGCGGGCGGCACGGTGAAGGAGGCCGCGAGCGCGGGCGCCGCCATGCCGACCAGGAACAGGGAGAGGACGAGGCGGCTCGACGAGGCGTACAGCGCGGGCATGATGTTCCCCAAAGGTATCGTGAGGCTCCTAGGGGCCTTCCGTTACAGTTGGATGACATGCGCAGGTGCTACCCGCGTTCAGCCGGAGCCGGGTTTCAGGCCCACCGGCGAGCAGTGTCCGGCCCGATTCGGCCGTCGTGCAGGGCGCTCGCCACCAGCACGCCGGCGGTGCCCATGGCCGCCAGCCGATCGAGGTCCTCAGGCCCCCTGACGCCCCCGGCGGCATAGAGGGACGGGTGCCGGCCGATGCTGGCGGCGCGAGCCGCGGTCCGCTCCAGGGCTGCGAGGTCCGGCCCCTCCCCACTGCCCACGCGCGCCAGCGTCATCACGATCACCCGCTCGGGCCACAAGGCCGGATCCTCGTGCACCGAGACAGGTCCACGCGGACCTGCCGCATCGTGGTCGAGGGAAAGAATGACGTTCCCGGCGGCCAGCACATCTTTTGCCGCTGCGACATCTGGAAGCGTTTCGGTGCCGATGACGCTGCATCCGCGCCCCTGCGCCGCGCGTGCATGCACCTGGTCCGCACGCGCCTCGCCGGCATCGACCCACAGGTCGAGCCGGGGAAATGCAGCTCTCAGCCCATCAATGACTGCGCCATGGCTGCCTTTACCTGCGATGGCGTCGAGGTCCGCCACATAGAGCGTGCGGAACGGGGCCAAGGCTAGGAGGCCGGCCACCACGTCGAGCGGGGCGCTGGTGGCGGCCAGCGGGGTGTGGATGGGACGATATGAATCGCGTTCGCCACGCCGGGCGTGAACGACGTACCCTCCCTTCAGGTCAACGACAGGGATAAGCTGCATCTTGAGAATGAACCTGTCTGCCCCCCGAAAGGTGCCCTATGCGCGTTTTCATCTGCGAGTACGTGACATCCGGAGGATTGCGCGACAAGCCCTTGCCCGAAGCGACCCTCGCGGAAGCACGCCTGGTTCGCGACGCTCTGGTCATGGATCTCGAGGAACTGCCGGGAATCAGCGCGGTCCTCGCCTACGACGACCGCCTGCCCCGGCCGAAGCATGACGCCGTGCCGGTGCGCAAGGGCGAGGACCCCTGGATCACCTGGTCCGGCCTTGCGCAGGAATGCGACGTGGTGTGGCCCATCGCCCCCGAGGCCGGCGGCCAGCACAGCCGCATGGTGCGCCTGATGCGGGAGGCAAACGCCCGAATCATCGCCTCCGCCTCCGACACGGTCACGCTACTGAACAGCCGGCTGAAGACGGCCAAGCGCCTCGCCGAGTTCGGCATTCCCCATGTGCCGACCTATCCCATCGATGCCCTGCCGCGCGGCCTCGACGGCGATCTGGTCACCCGGCCCGACGATGGATCGGGCTGGGCGAGCGCCCGCGCCTGGCCCAACCGCGCCGCCCTGCCGCGCGGCGCCGGCCTGGTGGTGCAGCCCTATGTGCACGGCACGTTCGCCAGCCTCGGCGTGCTGGCCCGCGAGGATGGTGTGACCCTGCTCGCCGTCCACCGGCTCAACATTTCCCACCTCGTGGGCGTGTTCGGCTTCGAGGGGGTGACGGTGGGCGCCATCATCGATGAGGACGGCAGCCTGGCCGCCCTGGCGCGCGACGTGGTGGCGGCATTTCCCGGCCTGTCCGGGCTTTTGGGCATCGATGTGATCCTGACGCCGCAGGGCGCGGTGGTCACCGAGGTCCACCCGCGCGTCACTCCGGCCTATGCGGGCCTGCATGCCTCGCTCGGCGTCAATCCGCTGGCGTTTGTGCCGGAGCTGATCCGCGAGGGCAAGCCTCCGGCGGTGCCCCATCTGCCGCGAACCATCCCGGTGGAGGTGAAGCTCCGTTGAAAGGCGGGGCCGAAACCAATAGGAAGGCACATCGTTCAAGGCTGGCGGCTCGCCGGCGCGTGAGACCCATATGACGTCCGACGACACCCCTTCCCTCGCCGAAGCGCTGGCTGAAACCGAAGCCGGGACGCGCACCCGCCCGCACAACACGGACCGGCTGTTCCTGCGTGCCCTGCCCTTCTATGCCCGGCACGGCCTGTTCGAGGCCGAGCGCGAACTGGGCCAGCGCTTCGTGGTGGACGTGGACTGCTGGCTCGACACCCGCCCCGCCGCCTGGGCCGACGATGCCGCCCTCACCGTCTCCTACCAGCAGGTCTACGAGCATGTGTCGGCGGTGGTGACCGACGATCCGGTCCGCCTCATCGAGACCCTGGCCGAACGCATCGCCACGCGCATCCTCGACCATTTCGAGACCGTGGAGCAGGTGCGGGTGGTGGTGCACAAGCCCGGCGCGCCGATCACCGGCGTGTTCGGCGACGTGGGCATCGAGATCATCCGCTCCCGCTAGATTTCGGCTCCCGCGCAAGGGGCGGAACGACGCGCCCCGCTTTCGCGCTCCGCTGCATTGCGTCATAAAGCAGCCGGCGGGGGCATCCGCCGGACCAGCATGGGAGTGCGCGGTGAGCGAGTTGGTGACCTTGAAGACCTACCTCGGGACCTGGGCCGGCGCTGACGCGGGCCGCACGGCGGTCGCGCAGGCCGTGACCGCCATCGCCGAGGCCGGCGTCGGCATCGCCGATCTCGTTGCCCGCGGGCCGCTCGAAGAGGGCCTCGCTTCCATTCGCGGCGTCGATCCCAACGCCGGCGGAGACGCCCAGAAGGAACTGGACGTGGTGGCCGAGGAGCGCATCAAGGCCGCCCTCCTGCCCACCCCCACCGCCTTCCTCGCCTCCGAAGAGAGCGAGGAGCTGATCCCGCTGAACCCGGACGGCCGCCTCGTGATCGCGGTGGACCCGCTGGACGGCTCCTCCAACATCGACACCAACGTGTCGGTGGGCACCATCTATTCCATCCTGCCCTATGACGCGGCCGTGCACACCAATCCGGTATCGGCGGTGATGCGGCCGGGCGTGAACCAGGTGGCCTCGGGCTTCCTGGCCTATGGCCCTGCCACCATCCTCGTCGCCACCTTCGGGGAAGGCACGCAGGTGTTCGTCCACGACCGGCAGACCGGCGAGTTCGTGCTGGCCCGCACCAATGTGGAGATCCCGGCCGAGACCAAGGAATACGGCGTCAACCAGTCCAACGTGCGCCACTGGGCGGAGCCCATGAGCGCCTATATCGCCCACTGCCTCGCCGGCAAGGACGGGCCCCGCGGCAAGGATTTCAACATGCGCTGGGTGGGCTCCATGGTGGCCGACGCCTTTCGCATTTTCACCCGCGGCGGCGTCTACGTGTATCCCGGCGACAAGCGCAAGGGCTACGAGAACGGCCGCCTGCGGCTGATCTACGAGGCCAACCCGGTGGCCTTCCTCACCGAGCAGGCCAAGGGCGCCGCCACCGACGGCAAGACCCGCATCCTCGACATCCAGCCCCACCACATCCACCAGCGCATCCCGCTGGTGTTCGGCTCCAAGGCCGAGGTGGAGAAGATCGCGTCGTATTACTGAGCGGCGTAGACCGTTGCTTTCATCCCTCATGCCCCGGACAAGCCGGGGCATGAGGTGACCCTTGGCCCTTCAGGGCACCCCTTGACCTGACCCAGAAAAAAACGTTCGATCGTTTCCTAACGACCGCCCCCGCGCGGCGCATGAAGCCGCCCCTTCAGAGAGCGGCGACGAGGGAGACGAGAATGCTGGTGCCGGCGGCCGATTATCAGGGCCTCATCCGCGCCTTTTCCTGGGAGATCCCCGGGCGTTTCAACATGGGCGTCGCCTGCGCCGATGCCCATGCGGACGGCACCGGCAAGCCCGCCCTCATCTTCGTCGAGGAGAGCGGCCCCGTCCGCACCTACAGCTTCGACGAACTCAAAGCCCTCACCAACCGCTTCGCCAATGCCCTGGTGGCGCGGGGCCTCAAGCGCGGCGACCGGGTGGCGGTGTTCCTGCCGCAGGCGCCGGAAACCGCCATCGCTCACATCGCCGCCTTCAAGGCGGGACTGATCTCGGTGCCGCTTTTCACCCTGTTCGGCGACGAGGCGCTGGAATTCCGCCTCGCCGCCTCGGGCGCCCGGGTGCTGGTGACGGACCTTACCGGCCTCGCCAAGCTTGAGCGGGTGCGCGGCCACCTGCCGGAGCTGGAGCATGTCTTCGTTATCGGGCCCGACACGGGCGGCGCATCCTCATTCGACGCCGCGCTGGAAGCGGCCTCCGACCGCTTCATCCCGGTGGATACGGGGCCGGACGATCCCGGCATCATCATCTTCACCTCGGGCACCACCGGGAACCCGAAGGGTGCGCTGCATGGGCACCGGGTGCTGCTCGGGCACCTGCCCTGCATCCAGTTCGTCCATCAATACATGCCGCAGCCCGGCGACCTGCACTGGACTCCGGCGGACTGGGCCTGGATCGGCGGGCTGTTCGACGTGCTGTTCCCCTCGCTCTACCTGGGCGTGCCCGTGCTCGCCCACCGGGCGAAGAAGTTCGATCCGGACGCCGCCATGGACCTCATGGCACGGCATCAGGTCCGTAACGTCTTCCTGCCGCCCACCGCCCTCAAGCTGCTGCGACAGGCGGACGTGCGGCACGACGGCCTGAAGCTGCGCTCGCTCCTCACCGGCGGCGAGACACTGGGGGCGGAGCTGGGCGCCTTCGTCCAAGAGCGGCTTGGAGTGGAGGCGCGGGAGATCTACGGCCAGACCGAGTGCAACCTGGTGGTTGGCTCCAATTCCAGCTTCTTCCCCATCCGCCCCGGTGCCATGGGCAAGGCCATTCCGGGCCACGATGTGCGCATTGTGGACGATGAAGGCCACGAACTGCCCACGGGCGAAGAAGGCCATATCGGCATCCGCCGGGGCGATCCGGTGATGATGCTGGAATACTGGAAGAACCCGCAGGCAACGGCGCAGAAATATGCCGGCGACTTCCTCCTCACCGGCGACATGGGACGGCAGGACGAAGACGGCTATCTCTGGTACGTGGGCCGCAGCGACGATGTCATCACCTCGGCCGGCTACCGGATCGGGCCGGGGGAGATCGAGGACTGCATTCTCAAGCATCCGGCGGTGGCGCTGGTGGCGGTGGTGGGCGTGCCCGACCCGCTACGCACCGAGGCGGTGAAGGCCTGGGTGGTGCTCAAAGCCGGCACCACCCCTTCAGACGCTCTGGCGAAGGAGATCCAGGACTTCGTGAAGACCCGCCTCTCCGCCCATGAATATCCGCGCCACGTGGCCTTCGCCGACACTCTGCCCATGACCGCCACCGGCAAGATCCTGCGGCGCGAGCTGCGGGCGCGGGGGTAGCTGGACCAGATTGGTCAAGCGCGCGGCGTTTGAGGGTAACCTACCTGGCATCGGTCAAAGACCGAGGCTGATGGTATTACTGCGCCGCAGGCGGCACCTGCTCCAGCGCCTCGTTGCGCGTGCTCTGGCGCGCCGGCATGTCGTGGCGCAGGCGGCCGAACAGGATGTGGTCCTCCCACGTGCCGTTGATGCACAGATATTCCCGCGAGTAGCCCTCCCGCACGAAGCCACAGCTTTCCAAAAGGCCGATGGACGGCTGGTTGGAGGGCATGCAGGCCGCCTCGATGCGGCGCAGGTGCAGCATGTCGTAGGCCACGGGCAGAAGCGCGGTCACCGCCGCCTTCATGTAGCCCTGACCGGCAAAAGGCGCGCCCATCCAGTAGCCGAGGCTCGCCGCCTGGCAGACGCCCCGGCGCACGTTGGACAGGGTCAGGCCGCCGAGCAGCGCGTGGTCGGACTGGCGGAAGATGAAGAGCGGATAGGCCTCGTCGGCGACCATGTCCCGGGTGTAGCGCCGCAGCCGGCGGCGGAAGGCGCCGCGGGTCAGGTCATCCGCCGGCCACAGCGGCTCCCACGGGGTGAGGAAAGACCGGCTTTCCTCCCGCAGATCCCGCCACGGTCCGAAATCCTTCATCTGGGGCAGGCGCAGATAGATGCCCTTTCCCTCGATGACGGGAAGCGGCTCGATCATTAGGACGGAACTCAGCGGCCACATGGTACGCCCCGAACGAAATCCGTATCGACCCGGGGAGTGGTCCACCCGGGCCGGGGCGGGTCAGGCGGGCACTCCCAGGACATGAACACGTGCCGGCTGGCACGCGATGCGATCCAACAGGTGATCGCTTCAACTCGACAAAGAGAACGCGGTGTCCGATCGGCCTGCAGCGCAGGCTGACCGGCGCGGACTCTAGTGAACCTTCAAACGCTCCACGGCCCGTGCGGCAGGCTCAAGGCCGCCCCCCGGACCGATGGCGGTCAATGTGGGCCGGCCACGGCCGATGAGGCCCTGCGCCGCCCGGCGCACCCCTGCCACATCCACCGCATCCACCCGCGCCACGATCTCCTCCACCGGGATCACCCGGCCGAAGCCGAGGATCTGCCGGGCGAGCTGGTCCGCTCGCGCGCCGGAGCTTTCCAGCGCGGCGAGCAGCCCCACCTTCATCTGCGCCTTGGCGCGGGCCACCTCCAGCTCGGTCACGGTTTCCGCCGTGTCGAGAATCTGGTCGATGACCGCGTTGGACAGTTCCTCCACGTCGCCGGTGTCGGTGCCGGCATAGACGCCGAACAGGCCGGTATCCTGATAGCTCCAGTGAAAAGCATAGATCGAATAGCAGAGGCCGCGATCCTCGCGCACGTCCTGGAACAGGCGCGAGGACATGCCGCCGCCCAGCACGTTCGCGAGCACCTGCACGGCGTGATATTCGGGGTCCTTGAAGGAGCAGCCCTCCAGCCCCAGCAACACATGCACCTGTTCCAGGTCACGGGCGAGCAGTCGGGTGCCGCCGCCATAGGTGGCCTGGGGCAGCTCCGGCTTGGTGGCGGGGGCGATGATCTTCAGCCGCTGGCCGGCCTCTTCCACCAGCCGGTCGTGCTCCACCGCGCCGGCGGCGGCCACCACCATGCGGGGGCCGCGATAGGTGCGCCCGAGATAGGCGCCGAGTTGGTCCCGGCTGAAGGCGCGCACCGTGTCCGGCGTGCCGAGGATAGAGCGGCCCACGCTCTGGCCGGGGAAGGCCTGCTCCTGGAACAGGTCGAACACCAGGTCGTCGGGCGTGTCCATGACCGCGCCGATCTCCTGCACAATCACGTTCTTCTCCCGCTCCAGCTCGTCGGGGGCGAAGGCCGGCTCGGTGAGGATGTCGGCGAGGATGTCGATGCCGAGGCCCACATCCTCCCCCAGCACGCGGACATTGTAGGTGGTCTGCTCCACCGAGGTGGCGGCATTGATGTCGCCGCCCACCTGCTCGATCTCCTCGGCGATGCGGCGGGCGGAGCGCCGGCGCGTGCCCTTGAAGGCCATGTGCTCCAGCAGGTGGGAGATGCCGTGCTCGTCCTCCTGCTCGTCCCGCGCCCCCGCGCCCACCCAGATGCCGAGGGAGGCGGTGCCGAGATGGCTCATCTCGTCGGTGATGACGGTGACGCCGTTGTCGAGGACCGAAATCTTCACGCTCATGCCGCCGCGCCCCGGGCGATGCGCGCATGGGCGCGGATGAAGGTCTCGATGGCGGCAAGGTCGTTGGGCAGCACGCTGACGCTCTCCCGGCGGGTCATGAGGTCCGCCATGTGCGGCGGCAGGGCCGGACGATGGCCGGTGGCGGCTTCCACCGCGTCGGGGAACTTGGCGGGGTGGGCGGTGGAGAGCACCACCTGCGGCACCCTGGCCGCGTGCTCCACCTTGTCCGCCACCGCAAGGCCCACCGCCGTGTGCGGATCGCAGAGATAGCCAGCGGACTGGTAGAGCCTGGCGATGGTGGCAGCGGTCTCCGGCTCGTCGGCTCGGCCGGCGGAGAAGTCGGCGCAGATGGCGGCGAGCGCAGCGCGCGGCACGCTGAAGGAGCCCGACTGGGCGAGCTGATCCATCAGTTGGCGCAGCACCGCGCTGTCGCGGTCCAGGGCCTCGAACAGCAGGCGCTCGAAATTGGACGAGATCTGGATATCCATGGACGGCGAGGAGGAGGGCAGCACCCCCTTCACCTCATAGCGGCCGGTGTCCAGGGTGCGCACCAGGATGTCGTTGACGTTGGTGGCGATGGTGAGGTCGCGGATCGGCAGGCCCATCTTCTTCGCCACCCAGCCGGCAAGGATATCGCCGAAATTGCCGGTGGGCACCACGAAGGAGACGTCCCGATGGGGCGCGCCCAGGGCGGTGGCGGCATAGAAATAATAGACGACCTGGGCCACGATCCGCGCCCAGTTGATGGAATTCACCCCTGCCAGCGCCAGGGAGTCGCGGAAGGCGTGGTGGTTGAACATGGCCTTGACCAGGTTCTGGCAGTCGTCGAACGTGCCTTCCACGGCAATGGCATGGACGCTCGGCGAATTCACCGTGGTCATCTGCCGGCGCTGCACCTCGGACACCCGGCCGTGCGGATAGAGGATGAAGACATCCACCGCGTCCGAGCGCCGGAACGCCTCGATGGCCGCGCTGCCGGTGTCGCCGGAGGTGGCGCCGACGATGGTGGCCCGGCTGCCGCGCGAGGCCAGCACATGGTCCATCAGCCGGGCGAGCAGCTGCATCGCCACGTCCTTGAAGGCGAGGGTCGGGCCGTGGAATAGCTCAAGGAGGAAGCGGTTGGCGCCGATCTGGGTCAGCGGGGCCACGGCCGGATGACGGAAGCCCGCATAGGCGTCGTCGATCATCAGGTCGAGGGCGCGCGGCGGCAGCGCGTCGCCCACGAACGGGCCGATCACGGCCTTGGCGACGGCAGCGTAGGGTTTTCCCGCCAGCGCGGCGATCTCATCCCTGGAGAGGGTCGGCCAGGCCTCGGGCAGATAGAGGCCGCCGTCGCGCGCAAGCCCCGCGAGCAGCGCGTCGGAAAAGGAGAGAACGGGAGCTTCACCACGGGTGGAAACGTAACGCACGGGGCCTCGACCTGATCTTCGGCCGCATATCGGGCCACCGGCTAAACTACCCGCAAGCGGCCTTGGGCGAAAGGCGGTTGGTGCGGACTGCGGCGTTCGTTGGCCAGCCGGAGCCGCACGAGGTGTGGATCGAGCCTGACCTTCACTGGAAAAAGCGTCCGCGCGGATGGCACGGGCCTGCCCGCACCGTCCGCGCGAAACGCTGCCTCAGCTGCGCGCCCGCACGTAGCGGCCGGGCGCGTCCTCGATGGGGGTGAGGCGGTCGCCGCCGATGGTCCGGGCGGGGACCTCGTCGGGATGCTGGGCGCTGAACCAGGAGATCCAGTCCGGCCACCAGGAGCCGGCACTCTCCCGAGCGCCCTCCAGCCACAGGTCGAAGCTCGGCCCAGTCGGGCCGTCCGCCCAGTACTGGTACTTGCCCTTGGACGGCGGATTGACCACGCCAGCGATGTGGCCGGAGCCGGCGAGCACGTAGCGCACCGGGCCGGACAGGAGATTGGCGCCGATATAGACCGAGTTGGGCGGCGCGATATGGTCTTCCTTGGTGGCGAGCGAATAGACCGGCACCGAGATCTTGTGCACGTCGATGCGCACGCCGCCGAGTTCGGCAAGGCCGCGGGCGATGTTGTTGGTGAGGTAGCAGTTGCGCAGGTAGAAGGAGTGGTTCGCCGCCGGCATGCGGGTGGAATCCGCGTTCCAGAACAACAGGTCGAACGGGAATGGCGCCTTGCCCTTCATGTAGTTGTTCACCACATAGGGCCAGATCAGGTCGTTGGAGCGCAGCAGGTTGAAGGCGGAGGCCATCTTGCTGCCCTCCAGATACCCCATGTCCTTCATCTTGCGCTCGATGGAGGCCAGCTGGTCCTCGTCCACGAAGACCTTGAGATCGCCCGCATGGGTGAAGTCGATCTGGGTGGTGAGGAAGGTGGCGGAGGCGATGCGATCGTCCCCGGTGGCGGCCATGTAGGCGAGCGTGGTGGCGAGCAGGGTGCCCCCCACGCAATAGCCCATGGCGTGGGCCTGCCGCTCGCCGGTGGCGATGGCCACCTGGTCGAGGGCGGTCATGATGCCCTCGCGCATGTAATCGTCAAAGCCCTTGGTGGCCAGCCGGGCATCCGGATTGACCCAGGAAATGACGAAGACGCTGACGCCCTGGTCCACCAGCCACTTGATGAAAGACTTCTCGGCCGTCAGGTCGAGAATATAAAACTTGTTGATCCACGGCGGCACGATCAACAGCGGCGTCTTCTTCACGCTCGCTGTCGTGGCCTCATACTGGATGAGCTGCATCAGCTCATTCTCATAGATCACCTTGCCCGGGGTGGTGGCGAGGTTGCGGCCCACCTCGAAGGCGCTCATGTCCGTCTGGCGGATCTTGAGCGTGCCCTTGCCCTCGATCAGGTCGGCGGTCAGGTTCCGCATGCCCTTGACGAGGTTCTCGCCCGACGAGCTCATGGTCTCGCGGATCAGCTCGGGATTGGTCATCACGAAGTTAGAAGGCGAGATGGCGTTGGACACCTGGCGTACCAGGAACTCGGCCTTGTGCTTGAGGTGCGGGTCGAGGCCCTCGGCCTCCTCCACCATGTCCTCAGCCCATTTGGCGGTGACGAGATAGGCCTGCTTGAGAGCGTCGAAGATGGGGCTGTCGCTCCAGCCCTGGTCCTTGAAGCGGGCGTCCTTGGCGTCGGGCTTGGTGACCGGCGCCACCTCCTCTCCCGCAAGGCGCTTCATGGTGTTGGCCCAGACCGAGAGATAGCCGGCCATCAGGCGCGACTGCGCCTCCACCGTACGCTGGGGATCGGCCATCCAGTATTCGGCCACATGGCCCACGGTCTTGAGCGCGTCGGCGATGTCCTCGGCCATGTCGTCGGTCTTGCCCGGATGGCGCGGGGCCAGGTAGGCCGCCATGGCCTTGCCGCCCTCCTCCATCATCTGGGCGAGGTTGCGGGCGAGAACCTCCACGTCCATGCCGCTGCGCGCGCCGTCGCCGCCAGCGGGCGAGGCTGCGGGCGACGGGGCACGGGCCCTGGAGGTGGCAGCGGACGCGCCCTCTGCGGACGCGACCTTCGTCTCCGACGCCTTGCCGGCAGCCGGCTTGGGCGCCTCGGCCGGTGCCGGAGGCACCACGGTCAGGTGCGGAGCAGGCATCTCCACGGGCGGAGCCATGCCTTTGCCGTTCCCTGCCATGTTCGACGTTTCCTCTGCACGGGACATAGGTCATTCCCTTTTAGCGGGCCGTTACGGAAAGCTCGGTCCATCTTTATCGCTACGCGCCTGTCCTTCATACTCCGTCCGGATGACGGGATCGAGCCTCAGGCGAGCGCAGCCGATGCGCAACCACAGGATCATGCCGGGCCCGTTTATGCAAAGTCCTTCAATGCGAAACCTCCCCGTGGCAAGTGTGCACTGCAGCGCTATAAGGGACAGATGATCCAGGTTTCGACCCCACCGGCCGGCCCTCGCCTGACGCCGCCCAACCGCCCGCGCACGACCGTCTTCGCCGGCGGCCGCGCCCTGCTGCGCACCACCCTGGCCGGGGCGCTGGCCTGCGCCCTCGCCGCCTGCGCCGGAAGCGAGGGCCTGCCGGGCCTGACGCCCCCGCAAACCCATGTGCAGGAGGTGCCGGCCAACGCCTTCCCCACCATCGGCACCGCCGCATCGTCATCGAAGCGGCCGCCGCTGACGCCGGAAGGCCAGCAGAAGCTGCAGCGCGACCTGGAAAGCCTCGCCCGCACCCAGGAAAAATAGCGCCCCGCGCGCAGCCGGATGCATATTGCAGTGCGATGGACAGGGTTCTGCCGCACTCCCATCGCAATCATGGCTTTTCCATTCACACAACAGTGGTACAAAGCCCGACTGCCGCGCCGGGAGAATGAGCAACAGCGCGGCCTCTGGAGCCCTGAGATGACGACCGACTTCCACCGCATTCGCCGGCTGCCGCCCTACGTGTTCGAGCAAGTGAACCGCGTGAAGGCCGCCGCCCGTAATGCCGGGGCGGATATCGTCGACCTCGGCATGGGCAATCCGGATCTCGATGCGCCCGCGCATGTGATTGAGAAGCTCAAGGAAACCATCGGCAAGCCGCGGACGGACCGCTATTCCGCGTCCAAGGGCATCCCCGGCCTGCGCCGCGCCCAGGCGGCCTACTATGAGCGGCGATTCGGCGTGAAGCTGGATCCCGACAAGCACGTGGTGGCCACCCTCGGCTCGAAGGAAGGCTTCGCCAACATGGCGCAGGCCATCACCGCGCCGGGCGACGTGATCCTGACCCCCAACCCGTCCTATCCCATCCACGCCTTCGGCTTCCTGATGGCCGGCGGCGTGATCCGGTCGGTGCCGGTGGAGCCGGGGCCGGAGTTCTTCCACGCCATGGAACGGGCGGTGCAACACTCCATCCCCAAGCCCATCGCGGTGGTGCTGTGCTATCCGTCCAACCCCACGGCCTGCGTGGCGGACCTGGAGTTCTACAAGGACGTGGTGGCCTTCGCGAAGAAGAACGACCTCATTGTCCTTTCCGACCTCGCCTATGCCGAGCTGTATTTCGATGACACCCCGCCGCCCTCGGTGCTGCAGGTGCCGGGCGCCATGGACGTGACGGTGGAATTCACCTCCATGTCCAAGACCTATTCCATGGCCGGCTGGCGCATGGGCTTCGCGGTGGGCAACGAGCGCCTCATCGCCGCTTTGTCGCGGGTGAAGTCCTATCTTGATTACGGCGCCTACACCCCGATCCAGGTGGCGGCAACGGCGGCGCTCAATGGCCCGCAGGATTGCATCGCCGAGATGCGTGAGACCTACAAGAAGCGCCGAGACGCGCTGGTGGAGAGCTTCGGCCGCGCCGGCTTCCCGGTGCCCTCGCCCCGCGCCTCCATGTTCGCCTGGGCGCCGATCCCCGAGCCTTTCCGTGCCATGGGCTCGGTAGAGTTCGCCAAGCTGCTCATCGAGAAGGCGGACGTGGCGGTGGCGCCCGGCGTCGGCTTCGGCGAGCACGGGGACGACTTCGTCCGCATCGCCGTGGTGGAGAACGAGCAGCGCATCCGCCAGGCGGCGCGCAACATCCGCCGCTTCTTCGAGCAGGCGGGCACGACCCTCCACAATGTGGTGCCCCTCAGCGCCGCGCGCTGAAGCCAAAGCCGGTGAGCAAGACTCACCGGTCTTAGGTCCAGCCCGCGCGGCGCTTGAGCGAACCCCTCTCGGCACCGGTCGCAGACCGGGGCCGTCGGGAGGAGTGGTGCATCCGGGCGCCGCGCGCTAAAAGCGCGGCGCTTTCCAACAGGCGAAGAACCGGTCCGATCCCATGAGCGAACTGAAAGTGGGCCTTGCCGGCCTCGGCACCGTCGGGGCGGCGGTGTTCCGCATGCTCGAACGCCGCAAGGCCGAGCTTGAGGCCCGCACCGGCCGCACCCTCAGGGTGACGGCGGTGGCGGCCCGCGACCGCAGCCGCGACCGTGGGCTCGACCTTGGCGGCGTGGTCTGGTTCGAGGATCCGGTGGCGCTGGCCCGCGACGGCGACATCGATGTGTTCGTAGAGCTGATGGGCGGCGACGGCGACCCCGCCAAAGCCGCGGTGGCCGCAGCCCTCGACCGGGGCATCCCGGTGGTGACCGCCAACAAGGCGCTGCTGGCCAAATGCGGCGTGGAACTCGCCCAACGGGCGGAAGCTTCCGGCGCCGGCCTGCATTTCGAGGCGGCGGTGGCGGGCGGCATCCCTATCGTGAAGACCCTGCGCGAATCGCTGGCCGGCAACACCATCGAGCGGGTGTCGGGCATCCTCAACGGGACCTGCAACTACATCCTCACCCGCATGGCGGAGGAGAAACTCTCCTTCCACGTCTGCCTCGGAGAGGCGCAGCGGCTGGGCTATGCGGAGGCGGACCCGACCTTCGACATCGACGGCTTCGACACCGCCCACAAGCTCGCCATCCTCACCTCGCTGGCCTTCGGCACCCAGGTGGATGCGGATTCCATCTACGTGGAGGGCATCCGCCAGCTGACCCTCGCCGACCTCGAGGCGGCGGACGACCTCGGCTACCGGGTGAAGCTGCTGGGCGTCGCCGTGCGCACTGAAACCGGCATCGAGCAGCGGGTGCATCCCACCATGGTGCCCAAGCACTGGCCCATCGCCCAGGTGTCCGGCGTCACCAATGCGGTGGCGGTGGATGGCGACGCGGTGGCGCTGACCCTGGTCGGCCCCGGCGCCGGCGGCGCGGCCACAGCCTCCGCCGTGGTGGGCGACCTGTTCGACGTGGCTCGCGGCGCCAGGGGCTACGCCTTTGGCCTGCCCGTGGCCGAGCTGACCAAGGCCGAGCGCGCCGCCATGCAGCGCCACGAGGGCGGCTACTACATCCGCCTCGCTGTGGTGAACAAGCCCGGCACCGCCGCCACCATCGCCCGGCGCATGGCGGACGAGCAGATCTCGCTCGAATCCATCATGCAGCGCCGGCCCGACGGCGCCGAGACCGCGCGCGTCATCCTCATCACCTATGCGACCACGGAAGAAGCCGTGCGCCGCGCCATTGCCGCCATCGAGGCCGACGGGGTCATCTCTGCATTGCCGCAGGTGATCCGAATCGAGAAGGATTGACGGCCATGCGCGTTGCCCGGATGCCCCAGGTCCTCGACCGTCGCCTGTCCCTGGACATGGCTCAGGTGACCGAACGCTGCGCGGTGGCCGCCGCCCGGCTGCGCGGCCGCGGCGACGAGCAGGCCGCCGACCTTGCCGCAATGGCGGCCTGCCACCGGGAGCTCAGCCTCATTCCGGTCTCCGGCACCGTGGTGATCGGCGAGGGCATCGAGGACGAATGCGAGCAGCTCTTCGTCGGCGAAAAGCTGGGCGCCGGCGGTGCCGAGGTGGACCTCGCCGTTGACGCGCTGGAAGGCTCCACGCTCTGCGCCAAGAACATGGAAGGCTCGCTCTGTGTGCTGGTGATCGCCGAGCGCGGCTCCCTGCTGAAGGTGCCCGACGCCTACATGGAGAAGCTGGCGATCGGCCCCGGCTATCCGGAAGGCATCGTCTCCCTCGCCCAGACCCCGCAGGAGAACATTCAGGCGCTGGCGGACGCCAAGGGCGTGCCGACCTCCGAGATCACCGCCCTCATCCTCGATCGTCCGCGCCATGCGCCGCTGGTGGAGGCTGTGCGCAAGACCGGCGCCGCCATCAAGCTCATCACCGACGGCGACGTGGCGGGAGTGATCCACACCACCAATCCGCACGAGAGTGGCATCGACATCTATCTCGGCCTCGGCGGCGCGGCCGAGGGCATCCTGGCGGCGGCGGCCCTGCGCTGCATCGGCGGCCAGATGGAAGGCCGCCTGGTGCTCGACACCGAGAAGAAGCGCGCCCAGGCCAAGACCCTCGGCATCCGCGACGGCGCCAAGATCTACAAGCTGGAAGAAATGGTGCGCGGCGACTGCCTGGTGGCCGCCACCGGCGTCACCGACGGCGCGCTCCTGAAGGGCGTGCGCTTCAGCCGCGAGGTGATCGAAACCGACACCATCGTGCTGCGCGCGGCCACCGGCACGGTGCGCCGGATAACCACCGAGCACCGCGACTTCCGCAAATTCCGTATGGAAAGCTGAAAGGACGCCCGAACGCCGCCGCGCGTCAACTCAGACCATCAGCCTCGGGCTTCGGGCGTTCCCAAGTTGCGAACCTTCAAACCGGTCGCGGGAATGTCCGACGCCTAGCGCCGCGCGGACTTGACCAATGGCCCATGAGAAAGGCTCACAGGCCGTTGGCATCACTCCGCCGCCCTCTCCAGTATGCGCTCGAAGATGGTGCGGACCTTGGCCTGGGTATCGGCGAGGTCAGCGTCCAGGGTGGTGAAGTCGGGCATCTCGCCGGCGCGGGCCAGAAGCGCCCTGAGCGCCGGGCTCGCGTCCGCCGGCACGATATGGGCGTCCACCGCCAGCCGCAGCACCTGGGTGAGGTTCTGGTAGAGCCGGCAGGCCCGCTGGAGCACGTGCGCATCTTCCGGCTCCAGCAGCCCCAGCCGCGCGGCGGTGGCGAGCACGCGGGCGGTGGCAGTGTCCACGATCTCGGGGTGCGCACAGGCGTGCGCGAGCACGAGATACTGGGCCAGGAACTCCACATCCACCTGGCCGCCCGCGGCGTGCTTCAGGTTCCACATGTCGCCCTCGCCCTTCTCGGCGGCGATGGACTGGCGCATGTCGAGGATGTCGCCCGCGAGCCGGCGCGGATCGCGCGGCTGGCCCATGACCGCACAGATCACGTCCCGCACCTTAGCCCCGAATTCGGGCTCGGCCGCGATCACACGGGCACGGGTCAGCGCCATATGCTCCCAGGTCCAGGCCTCCTCCCGCTGGTAGGTCGCAAATGACGCAAGGCGCGTCGCCACCGGACCCGAGCGGCCGGAGGGGCGCAGGCGCAGGTCCACGTCGTAGAGCTTGCCGGCATTGGTGAGCGAGGTCAGCGCGGTGACGAGGCGCTGGGTGAAGCGGGCGAAATACTGCGCCCCGGTGAGCGGGCGGGCGCCATCAGAGGTGGGATCGGCATCGGCGTCGAAATCGTAAAGCACGATGAGGTCGAGGTCGGACCCCGCCGTCATCTCCCGCCCGCCGAGCTTGCCCATGGCCAGCACCGCCGTCTGCGCGCCCGCGATGGTGCCGTGGGCCTCCCTGAAGCGGGCCCACACCCGGCGGTGCAGGGCGCGGATGATCACCTCGGCCAGCGTCGCATAGGCTTCACCCGCCCGCGCCGCCTCCAGCGTGCCGGAGGCGATACGCACCCCGATGAGCACATGCTGCTCCTGCCGGAACCGGCGCGCGCGGTCGAGTTGCTCCTCGTCCGTGTCGGCGGTGTCGAGCAGGTGCTCCAGATGGGCTGTGAGGCCCGCCTCGTCCGGCAGCACGTCGAAGAAGGCGGGATCGAGCAGCGCGTCGGTGAGGGACGGCCGCCGCGCCAGTGTCTCGCCCAGGCGCGGCGCGGCGGTGAGAATGGTGGCCAGCAGCCGCACCAGGTCCGGATGCCGGTCGAGGGCGGTGAGAAGTTGCGGGCCGGGCAGGTCGCTCAGGAAGCGGTCGGCGGCGGCCAGCGCTCCATCGGGATCGCCGCCCCGGGCGAGCGCCTCCAGCATCAGAGGAACGATGCGGGCAAGGTGCGCCCGCGCGCTTTCACCCTTCAGCGCACGCGGCCCACCGGACAGCCAGCGCCGGACCATGCCGCTCGCCGCCGCCGGATCGCGAAAGCCGAGGCGGGAAAGGGCCGCTAACGTCTTGCGGTCATTTTCGTCGGGCGGGAACACCAGGTCCGCGTCCAGCACCGCAGGGGGCGCCACGTCCTCAAACAGGTTGGCGTAATGAGTCTGCACAGTCTGGAGGCGCGTCACCAGGGCGGCGGCGAAGGCGTCGCGGTCGGGATATCCCATGAAGCGCGCGAAGCCCTCCATGGCGGGGCGGCTCTCGGGCAGGGAATGGGTCTGGGCGTCCGCCACCATCTGGATGCGGTGCTCCACCCGGCGCAGGAACACATAGGCCTCGGCCAGCGCATCGCGCACGGACGGCTCGATCCAGCGGTGGGCGGTGAGGGCATCGAGTGCCTCCAACGTCCGGGAATTGCGCAACAGCGGGTCCCGCCCACCGGCGATGAGCTGCTGGGTCTGGACGAAGAATTCCACCTCGCGGATGCCGCCGCGCCCGAGCTTCACATTGTGGCCTTCCACCGCCACCACGTCGTGGCCGCGGAAGGCGTGAATCTCCCGCTTCATGGCGTGCACGTCGGCGATGGCCTGGAAATCCAGCCCGCGCCGCCACACGAAAGGCGACAGCTCGGCGAGGAACGTCCGCCCCACCGCCAGGTCGCCGGCCACGGGGCGGGCCTTGATATAGGCGGCACGTTCCCAGGTGGCGCCCTCGCGCTCGTAATAATCAAGGGCGGCCGCGGTGGAGAGGGCCACCGCCGTCGAGCCCGGATCGGGCCGCAGGCGCAGGTCCACCCGCAGCACATAGCCGTCCGCTGTGCGCTCCTGGAGCAGGCGCACCAGGCCCTGCGTGATCTTCACGAAGAACGGCGCGGCGGACACCTCTTCGGCGAGGGGCGCCTTCTCCCGGTCGAACACCACCACAAGATCGATGTCGCTGGAATAATTGAGCTCGCGCGCACCGTGCTTGCCCATGGCGATCACGGCGAGACCGCATCCCACGGCCGGGTCGGCGGCATCTTGCGGCTTGAGGCGTCCGACGCGTGCCGCATCGCCGAGCAGGAAGGCGAGAGCCGCGCGCAGGGCCGCGTCCGCCACATCGGTCAGCGCCGCCGTCACCGCGATCAGGTCGAAGGCACCACCCATGTCGGCGAGCGCGATCAGCAGCGCCGCCTCGTTGCGCATGCGCCGCAGCGCGCGCATCACCTCGGCCTCGCTACCGCTGGCGGCGGTGGCTGCGCAATCCGCCATCAGCCGCGCAAGATGGGCATGTGGATCGTCGGACAGCACCCGCAGCAGCCGCGTCGGCTCCGCGCGCACCAGATCGAGCAGGAAGGGCGAGCCCTCGGCCATGCCGAGGCAGACGGCGCGCGCCATGGGGGCGCGCGAAAGCAGCCCGTCGAGCGCTGCCCGTTCCGCCGGGGACAGGCTTTCCGTGGCCTGGGAAAGCTTAATCTCTGCCGTCTCCGCATCGCCGAGGACGGGGGCTTCCCGCATCAGGATGGCGAGAGATGGCCGGTCGGCCGAATCCGGTTCGAGGGGACCGCGCATGATTTCATCAAAAGCATTAGGACCTTGCGTTACGCAAGCCCTGTTCGACAATTGCAACGCTGATGTGCGGTCGAAAGCTCCATGATAAACAGCAAATTATCGCACCTGCGAAGGCCTTAATGCCCAGCGTGGGACAGCCGGTCCCGGCGCCCAATTATTTCGCCGGTAAACGCAGCGTCGCGACCAGCCCCGGCGCTCCATCGGTGAAGCTCAGGCTGCCGCCATGCAGGCGCGCCACCGCGCCCACCAGCGCCAGGCCCAGCCCGGAACCCGGCCGCGTGCGGCTCGCCTCCAGCCGCACGAAGCGCTCCACCACCCGCTCGCGATCCGCCTCCGGGATGCCGGGGCCGGTGTCCGCCACCGCGAGCACCGCTTCCCCGCCCTGCCGCGCCAGGGTCACGGCGATGCGCCCCCTGCTCCCGTCCACCGGGCGGCCATACTTGATGGCATTGTCGATGAGGTTCGAGACCGCCTGCGCCAGCAGTTCCTTCACGCCGTGAATGCTCACCGGCGCCACCGTGACCACGAGGTCGAGGCCCTGCTCGTCGGCCAGCGGTTCATAAAGCTCGGAGACGTTCTCGGCGATCTCGGCGAGGTCGAGATCGCTCATGATGGCGCGGGCCTGCCCGGCCTCGGCGCGGGCGATCATGAGCAGCGCGTCGAAGGTGCGGATGAGGCCATCGCTCTCCTCGATGGTGTCTTCCAACGCCGCGCGCCACTCGTCCTCCGTATGAGCGGTGCGCAGCGCCTCCTCCGAGCGGTTGCGCAGGCGGGTGAGCGGGGTCTTCAGGTCGTGGGCGATATTGTCCGAGACCTCTTTCAGGCCCTGCATCAGGCCCTCGATGCGGTCCAGCATGGCGTTCAGCGAATGGGCAAGGCGGTCGAACTCGTCCTGGGTGCCGGTCATGGCGAGGCGGCCGGAGAGGTTTCCGGCCATGATGGTCTCGGCGGTGGCAGTCATGGAATCGATGCGTTTCAACACCCGCCGCGTCACGAACACGCCGCCGGCAAGCCCCAGCACCACGATCAGCATCACCGCCCATTGCGCCGGTCGCGCCACGAGGTCGCGCAGGGTGTCGCGCTCCTCGATGTCACGGCCCACCAGCAGGCGGTAGCCGCCGGGCAGGATCATCGCCTGCACGAAGGCCACATGGCTCTTCAGACCGGCATCGTCGGGACGATTGTAGGTGGTGAAGCGGGTGCCATCCTTGTCGAGGAGGCCTATGGGCAGGTCCGAGACGTTGGTGGCCAGCACCTCGCCCTGGAAATTGGTGATCATGTAGATGGACGAGCCCGGCCGGCGCGTCCGCCGGTCGATGACATAGACCAGGCGCTGGATGCCGCCGAGACGGTATTGCTCGGCGAGGAAGCGCACCTCGCGGTCGAGATCGTCCGCCACCTGTCCCTGGATCAGCTCGCGGGTGTGCCACGCCGTGTAGACGATGACCGACACCGCGAACACGGCGAACACCAGCAGATAGGCCGCCAGCAGCTTGAACGCCGTGGTGCGCACCAGCCGCGCGAGGTGGGCGAAAAAGCGCATGAGAACCCGCCAGATCACGCCGCCGACGGCGAGCGGCCCGCGCGCGCCGGACTCAAGCGGCACCCGCCCGCACCATGTAGCCGGCGCCGCGCACGGTGTGGATCAGCGGCACGTCGAAGCCCTTGTCGATCTTGGAGCGCAGGCGGGAGACGTGCACGTCGATGACGTTGGTCTGCGGGTCGAAATGGTAGTCCCACACGTTTTCCAGCAGCATGGTGCGGGTCACCACCTGCCCGGCATGGCGCAGGAGATATTCCAGCAGCCGGAACTCCCGCGGCTGCAGCGGGATCTCCTTGCCGGAGCGGGTGACGCGATGGGCAAGACGGTCCAGCTCCAGGTCGGACACCTTGTAGACCGTCTCCGCGCCTTGCGAGACGCCGCGCCGCGACAGGGCTTCCACCCGCGCCAGAAGCTCGGTGAAGGCGTAGGGTTTGGGCAGGTAGTCGTCACCGCCGGCGCGCAGGCCCTGCACCCGGTCGTCCACCTGGCCGAGGGCGGAAAGGATGAGCACTGGCGTGGTGTGCCCGCGCCCGCGCAGCTCGGTGACGAGGGAGAGCCCGTCGCGCGCGGGCAGCATGCGGTCCACCACCATCACGTCGTACTTGCCGTCCAGGGCGAGGGCGAGGCCCTCCTCCCCGTCGGCAGCAAGGTCCACCACGTGCCCAGCCTCGCGGAAGGCCTTGCGCAGATATTCGGCGGCGTCGCGGTCGTCCTCGACAAGGAGGAGGCGCATGGCAGTGAGGGGATCCGGATCGAGATTCGCTGTCATCACTCTAGCTCACCTTGCCGGCAGGTCCATGCGGGGTGTCCGCCTTGCGTGACGGCTCGCCCCTTCCGCTGGGAAAAGGGCGAAGCGCGCGGCGTTGCTGAAAAAAACGTGGCGCGGGATGCCTTGCGAGCATCCCGCGCCATCAGAGCCGAAGTGGCATCAGGGGGGCGATGCTAACCCGCCTCGGCTCCGGTAGACCTGCTCCGGCGGCGCCAGGCCACCGGAGCCTTCAGGTTCAGCGCGAGGCTCAGCCCTTGGCCTTGGCGTCGAGGGTGATGGCGACGAAGCGCACGCCCTCGCCGCTCTTCACCTGGATGAGCACCGCCTTGCGGTTGTCGGCCTTGGCGGCGGCGAGGCCGTCGCGCACATCCTTCGGGGTGGAGACAGCCTTGTCGCCCACCTTCAGGATCACGTCGCCGGTCTTGAAGCCGCGCTGGGCGGCCGGGCCGTTGGGCTCCACACCGGTCACCACCACGCCTTCGCCGCCGGCGCCCTGAACGCTCTTGGACGGGGCGAGCTGGAGGCCGAGGCGCGGCAGGTCCTTGGTGGCGCCGGCGGTGTCATCCTCGCCCTGCTGGGGCGCACCGGAGCGCGAGGCGACCTGATCGTTGGGCAGCTGGTCCAGCACCAGGGACAGGTCCATGGGCTTGGCATCGCGGATCAGCGAGAGCTTGATCTCGGTGCCCGGCTTCATCATGCCCACCTTGCGGGTCAGATCGCGGGCTTCCTTGATCGGCTCGTTGTTGACCTTCACGATCACGTCGCCGGCCTTCAGGCCTGCCTTGGCGCCGGGGGTGTTGGGCTGAACCTGCGCCACCAGGGCGCCCTCGGCGTCCTTGATGCCGAGGCCGGAGGCAAGGTCCTCGGTCACCGGCTGGATCTGCACGCCGATGTAGCCGCGGGCCACCGAGCCCTTGTCGCGCAGTTGGGCCACCACCGTCTTCACGGTCTCGGACGGAATGGCGAAGGCAATGCCCACGTTGCCGCCCGAGGGGGAGACGATGGCGGTGTTCATGCCGATCACCTCGCCGTTCAGCGAGAAGGTCGGGCCGCCCGAATTGCCCCGGTTGATGGGGGCGTCGATCTGGATGAAGTCGTCATAGGGACCCGAGCCGATGTCGCGGCCACGGGCCGAGACGATGCCGGCGGTCACGGTGCCGCCGAGGCCGAAGGGATTGCCCACCGCGATCACCCAGTCACCGACGCGCGGGGCGCCGTCCGCGAGCTTCACCCACGGCAGGTTGGTGACGTTCTCGATCTTCAGCAGGGCCACGTCGGTGCGCGGATCGGTGCCGATCACCTTGGCCTGGTATTCCTTGCCGTCGGTGGTGGTCACGTCCACCTCGTCGGCGCCGTCCACCACGTGGTTGTTGGTCACCACATAGCCGTCAGCCGAGATGATGAAGCCGGAGCCCTGGCCCACCACCGGGCGCTCGCCCTTGGGACCATGGCCGCCGCGCGGACCCATGCCGGGGCCGCCGGGACCGCCCGGACCCATGGGACCCTGGCCGTCGCCGAAGCCGAAGCGCTTCAGGAACTGCTCGATCTGGGGCGGAACATTACCGCCGAAATCGCCGCCCATGGCCATCTGCTCGTTGCCGGCATCCTTCTTCACCTTCACCGAGACGACGGCGGGCGAGACCTTCTCGACGATATCGGCGAAGGAGAAGGTGCCGGCCGGCTGGCTGGTGGTGATCTGGGCGGCGACGGGACCGTTCAGCGGCGGCACGAACTGGCCGGCCACGACGCCGGCGAGCGCGAGACCGACGACGCCGGCCAGGAGAGCCTTGCGGTGGCGCTTCGTCACGGAGGGGGTGTTGTCGGAGCGGGTGTTGCCGGAGCGGGTCATGGGCGGTCGCATCTCTCTGTTGTCTGCCTTGTCGGCAGGTTCGAGAGGCAAGCTAGTGCGTGGACCGTTACGGCAGTCTGGCTGCGGAATTAAGGATCCGTAATGTGGCTCACGCGTGCGTGACGCCGTTCGAGCCCGCCCCACACCGCTGCCTGCAGCAAAAAGGGCGGCCCGAAGGCCGCCCCTGTCGTCTGCTTTTGGCTCGCTCACTCGGCCGCGGCGGGCGGCGGCTCGGCCACTTCGGGGGCCGGGGTGTAGATGAGACCGCCGCCTTCGCGGAACTTCTGCGCCATCTCCGCCATGCCGGCTGAGGCGAGGTTGTCGGCCTGGGCGCGGGCAATGTCGCCGGCTTCCAGCTTCAACTCCTGCGAGATCTTCATGGAGCAGAATTTCGGCCCGCACATGGAGCAGAAATGCGCCACCTTGGCGCCCTCGGCGGGCAGCGTCTCGTCGTGGAAGCGCTCGGCCGTCTCCGGGTCCAGCGACAGCGCGAACTGATCGCGCCAGCGGAAGGAGAAGCGCGCCCGGGACAGCGCATCGTCGCGGATGCGCGCCGCCGGGTGCCCCTTCGCAAGATCGGCCGCGTGGGCGGCGATCTTGTAGGAGATGACGCCGGCCTTCACGTCGTCGCGGTCCGGGAGGCCCAGATGCTCCTTCGGGGTCACGTAGCAGAGCATCGCCGTGCCGAACCAGCCGATCATCGCCGCGCCGATGGCGGAGGAGATGTGGTCGTAGCCGGGGGAGATGTCGGTCACGAGCGGACCCAAGGTATAGAACGGCGCCTCGTGGCAGACCTTGAGCTGCTTCTCCACATTCTCGCGGATGAGGTGGAGCGGCACATGGCCGGGGCCCTCGATCATCACCTGGCAATCGTATTTCCAGGCAATCTCGGTCAATTCGCCCAGGGTCTCCAGCTCGGCGAACTGGGCGGCGTCGTTGGCGTCGGCGATGGAGCCGGGGCGCAGGCCGTCGCCCAGCGAGAAGGCCACGTCATACTGGGCCAGGATCTCGCAGAGTTCCTCGAAATTCTCGTAGAGGAAGCTCTCCTTGTGATGCGCCAGGCACCACTTGGCCATGATGGAGCCGCCGCGCGACACGATGCCGGTGACGCGGTTGGCGGTGAGCGGAATATAGGGCAGGCGCACGCCGGCATGGACCGTCATGTAGTCCACGCCCTGCTCGGCCTGCTCGATCACCGTGTCGCGGAAGATCTCCCAGGTCAGGTCCTCGGCGACGCCGTTCACCTTCTCCAGCGCCTGGTACATGGGCACGGTGCCGATTGGCACCGGCGAGTTGCGCATGATCCATTCGCGGATGGTGTGGATATTCTTGCCGGTCGACAGGTCCATCACCGTGTCGGCGCCCCAGCGGGTGGCCCACACCAGCTTGTCCACCTCCTCGGCAACGCCCGAGGTGACGGCGGAATTGCCGATGTTGGCGTTGATCTTCACCAGGAAGTTCCGGCCGATGGCCATCGGCTCGGTTTCGGGGTGGTTGATGTTGTTGGGGATGATGGCGCGGCCGCGCGCCACTTCCTGCCGCACGAATTCCGGCGTGATGTCGGACGGGATCACCGCGCCGAGGCCCATGGCCTGATGGTGCGGATGGACACCACCATTGGCGCGGGCGAGATTCTCGCGCGCAGCCACATATTCCATCTCGGCGGTGATGATGCCGGCCCGCGCATAGGCCATCTGGGTCGGGCGCTTGCCCGGCTTGGCGCGCAGGGGCCGGCGGCCGGTGAGGTCGAACTGGGGCAGGGTCGAGGACTGGCCGTCTTTCAGGCCATTGTCTTCGGGCTTGACCTGCCGGCCATCCACCTCCTCCACGTCGCCGCGCTCGCGGATCCACTGGGCGCGCAGCAGCGGCAGGCCCTTGGTGAGGTCGATGACGGCTTGCGGATCGGTATAGGGACCGGAGGTGTCGTACACCCGGACCGGCCGTTCTTCGGGCGTGGACAGGGTAATCTCGCGCATCGCAACGCGCACGTCCGGCCGGGTGGCGGAGACGAACACCTTGTGCGAGTGCGGCAGGGCGCCGGTGGTGACCTTGAGGGAGGACGTCGAGGCTTCGTCCAGCATGCGGTTCTCCTTTAAGCTTGCGCTTTCAACGAGAGCCGGGATTCGAGCTAGGAGACGGGTACGATACGGCCGTAACGTGCCGTGCGCACGGGTTCCGATCCCTTCGCCGGTATGACCCGGATCAGGTTCGAAGGGTCAACGCGGCACCGAAAACCTTGAAGGCCAACGGACTTGCGAAATCTCAGCCCCTTCCGGGACCCCCCTTGGAACGTTCCGAGTGTGTGTATACCAAAGCCCAATGTCAACGCTGCGGCGCAGCATGAAGCGGGATGCCCGATCGTCTAAAGCTCTGGACGAGCGGCGGTGGGCCATTTGCCAGCCGGCCGGCATGGCCTACATCTATGTCCCCAAAGCCCGGAGGACGGAGGCGCGCATGCATCAGTATCACGACCTGCTCCGTCGCATCCTGAATGAGGGCGTGCGCAAGGACGACCGCACCGGCACCGGCACCTTCTCGGTGTTCGGGCACCAGATGCGGTTCGACCTGGGTGAGGGCTTTCCCCTCGTCACCACCAAGAAGCTGCACCTGAAGTCCATCGTGCACGAGCTTTTGTGGTTCCTCGCCGGCGACACCAATGTCCGCTACCTGAAGGACAACGGCGTCTCCATCTGGGACGAGTGGGCCGACGAAAAGGGCGATCTCGGCCCGGTCTACGGCCACCAGTGGCGCTCCTGGCCCACGCCCGAAGGCGGCGTCATCGACCAGATCGCGCAGGTGGTCTCGGACATCCGCCGCAATCCCGATTCGCGCCGCCTCATCGTCACCGCCTGGAATCCGGCGGATGTGTCGAAGATGGCGCTGCCACCCTGCCACTGCCTGTTCCAGTTCTATGTGCTGGAGGGCAAGCTCTCCTGCCAGCTCTACCAGCGCTCGGCGGATGTGTTCCTGGGCGTGCCCTTCAACATCGCCTCCTACGCGCTGCTCACCCACATGGTGGCGCAGGTGACCGGGCTCGGGGTCGGCGATTTCGTCCACACGCTCGGGGACGCGCACCTTTACGTGAACCATCTGGAGCAGGCCCGCGCGCAGCTGGAGCGGGCACCCCGCGCGCTGCCGCGCCTGGCGCTGAATCCGGCGGTCACCGACCTCTTCGCCTTCCGTTACGAGGATGTGGAAATTGTGGGCTATGATCCGCACCCGGCCATCAAGGCGCCGGTGGCGGTCTGAACCCGGGCGCGGGAGCGCCCCTTCGTCCCTGTCCGTTTTTCGGCTCGTGCGTACCGGTCGTTCCAGTGGAGCCGGTTCGGTTGGGACAACCTGATCGGGACAGCGGTCTCAATACTCAAAACAACGCACGTTCGGTCGCTTGCGGTGCAACCCGATTGGAACGTCCTTCAGGGAGGGTCTCATGGCGGATGCAGGAAGTCTTCTGGGGCAGCTCATCGGGGCTGCGCTCGGCAACGGCAGCGTGCGCGGCGGGGGAGCCGGCGGCGCCGGCCTCGACCAGATCCTCAAGAGCGTGCTCGAAGGCGCGGGACAGGGCGGGCGCGGCGCGCCCTCCGGCCAAAGCGGCGGCCTACCCGGCGGGCTCGGCGACATTCTGGGCCAGGTGCTCGGTGGCGGGGCATCCGGCGGTGGCCGTCCCCAGGGCGGGGCCTCCGGCCTGCCGGGCGGGCTCGGGGATATTCTCGGCCAGGTGCTGGGGGGCGGCGGACAGCGCCCCGGTGGTACGGGCGACAGCGGCGGAGCCCCGGCCGGGCTCCCCGGCGGGCTGGGCGACATCCTCGGCCAGATCCTCGGCGGCGGCAGCGCTCCGGCGGGCGGCGGCATATCGGGCGGCAGCACCGGCGGATCGCTCGGCGATCTCGCCGAGGCCTCCCTCGGCGGCCCGCCCAGCACATCGGCTCCAAACCCGTATCCCGCGCCGGCACCCTCGCCGGCTCCCGCCCCTGCCCCGCAGTCGGGCGGCGGCAGCGGCGACCTGGTGAAGTATGGCGGCATGGCGGTTATCGGCATGCTGGCGTGGAATGCCTTCCGCAAGTGGCAGTCCCAGTCAGGCGGGCGGTCGGCCTTCACCTCCGGCACACCGGAGGCCGCCGGCTTCTCCCCGGCCGCAGCCCCCGGCGGGGCGGATGCCTTCTCCGGCGTGCTGCTCTCGGCCATGGCGGCGGCGGCACAGGCGGACGGGCAGATCGACCAGGAGGAGCTCGAGCGCATCACCGGCGGACTGTCCCGCTTCGGGGCGGCGGCGCCGGAACGCGAGGCGCTCATCACCTTCCTCACCACCCCGGTAGACCCGCAGCAGGTGGTGGATGCCGCCACCAGCCCGGAAGCGGCGTTACAGATCTACGCCGCCTCGGCCATGGCGATCCGTCCCGACAGCGCGGCCGAGAAGCAGTATCTGGCCAGCCTCGCCTCGGCGCTCAACCTCGATCCGGGCCTCAAGGCCCAGCTGGACGCGGACCTGAACGCCTGAGACGGGGCCATGCTCACGCCATCGTGCGCGGCGGGGCCGTAACGGCGCCCCGTCGCCCGGCGTAATGGGAAGCGGGGCGGCCGGCAGCGGCCGTTCCGTCCGGGGCGAAAATGCACCCCGCCCCCATTCGCAGCGAAGGACGCGAGCGACCGCCCCATGCCCCTCTTCCACGAACGCTCCGGGAAGTTCAGTCCCGAGAAGACGCTCTTCATCGTGGCCACGACATTGCCGGCGGTGTGGCTCGCGGGCCTTGCCGCCAACGGCATGCTCGGCGCCCGGCCGTGGACGGAAGCCATCCACTTCACCGGCCTGTGGGCCATCCGCTTCCTGGCCGTGACCCTCGCCATCACGCCGCTGCGCAAGCTCCTATCCTATCCCAAGCTCTATTTCGGGCGGCGCATCTTCGGGCTTGCGGCGCTGTTCTACGCCGCCTTCCACCTGCTGCTGTTCGTCGTGGACCAGGGTGCGGGGCGCGCGCTGAGCGAGATCGTGCTGCGCATCTATCTCACCATCGGCGCGGTGGCGCTGATGCTGCTCATCGCGCTCGGAGCCACCTCGTTCGATGGGGCCATCCGCCGCCTCGGGACGGAGCGGTGGAACCGGCTGCACATGGCGGTCTATGGCATCGCCCTGCTGGGGGCGGTGCATTTCTTCCTGCAATCGAAGCTGGACGTGACCGAGCCGGTGCTCATGGCCGGCCTGTTCGTGTTCCTGTTCGCCTATCGCATCGCGGTGCGCCTTTCCGGCGATGTGACACCCTTGGGCGTCGCCGGCCTTGCCGTGCTGTCGGCGCTGCTGACGGCGGGGGTGGAAGTGCTGTGGTATGGCCTCGCCACGCGGGTCGACCCGTGGCTGGTGGCGGAGGCGAACCTCTCCCTCGATCTCGGCCCGCGCCCCGCCTGGTGGGTACTGGGGGCAGGACTCGCCCTGGCCCTGTTCGCCGCCCAGCGCCGGGAAGCAGCACCCGCGCGTGGACGGCGCCGGACCGCTCCGGCGACACAGACGAAGATCGAGGCGTCCTGAGCGCGCGTTGTGCTTCACGAAAAAGGGGGCGGTCGCCCGCCCCCCGTCTGCCCTATCCTGCGATGGGGTCAGGCGTCGGCCCGCTCGGGCACCGGCAGGCCGAGCCACTCCTGGTAGAAGCCCTCGATATCCGGCGAGAAATCGTGGATCACCGGATACCAGGGGGTGGGCGCCTCCACATCGTGAAGGGTGCCGCACTCGGGGCAGAAATACTCCCGGATCACCTGCCAGGACGGGGTGGGCGCCATGAGGCGGGGATAGATCTCCTCCATCTTCTGCGGCGTGTCGCGAACATGGACGCGGGCGTGAAGCTTCCAATTGTCCTTCCAGTCGCAGAAATCGTGGCCGCATTCGCAGCGCACGGTCCATTTCTTGGAGACCTTCTGCTGCACGATGAAGAGCTTGGGGCCGAGCGGCAGGATGATCTTGTCATCCCACGGCATGCGCTCCTGCAGGATCTCCACATAGGTCACGAAGCGCTCCGGGTCCTTGGGGGTGGAGAGCATCTGGTGCAGCGTATCGGGATCGATCTTGCCGTCCACGAGATCGACGATCTTCGAGCGGGTATAGGCCATCGTGTTTCCTCCACTTGATGTTTGATTTCCAAGGAAAAAATGGGCGGCAGCGACGGCTGTCGCCGCCGCCCAGTGGAGGGATCATTCCTCCACGAACTGCACGGTGTGCACGTCGGGCAGTTCGGAGATGTCCATGGAATAGCGCGAGCCGTAGGTGGGCACGCCGATTTCTTCCTCCGGCAGGGTCCAGCTGTCGGGCAGGCTCCAGAAGGTGCGGAAGTCCTTCTCGAAGCGCGGGCCGAGCTTGAAGGAGGCGGCAAACATCTGCCGCACCTGCGTGCCCGCATCCTTGGCGAGAATCTTCTCGCGCTCGCCCTTCATCCATTCGGAGACCGGCACCGACTTGGCGAGGCGATCCTTGCGGATCTGCGCGCGGGCGGCGGCGGTGGCGACCTCGTCCACGCCATACTGGCCGTCCGCGACCTTCCGCACCACGACGCCATAGACCTCGCCGGCGAAGCGCTCCAGCACGTAGCCGCCGTTGATGTCGTCGGCCACCGCCTGCGGCTCACGGTCGAGCGGATCACCGAAGCCGGGGCCGCCGCGCATGTAGTTGAGGTAGAGGTCGTAGTCGGAGAACATCTCCTCGGTGGTGATGGCCTGCTTGTCGCGCTTGATCTGGGCGTCGGGCAGCATGGCGTCCCAGGTGGGATTTTCCGGGTCGGTGTCGCCGCCGAGCGGGATCTCCGCGCCGGACGCGATCAGCTCCTTCAGGTTGGTCTTGTGGGCGGCGAAGCGATAGCCGGAGGCCGCCGGATAACCGCCCATCAGCCCCCAGTCGGAGGAGATGTGGCCGTTGCCCATGAAGAACATGGTCCAGTCCTTGGCGTTCCAGACCATGCGCAGGCTCTCGAAGCCGCAGCCGCCGCGATACTTGCCGGAGCCGCCCGAGGACGCCTTGATCTGCCGGCCGAGATAGACCAGCGGCTCGGCCAGTTCCCAGATCTCCATGTCGCCCATGTCGCCTTCCGGGTTCCAGATGGCGGCGGCGTGGGACAGGCCGTCCTGCACCGCGGTGGCGCCGGTGCCGTTGGCGGCGCACTCGAACGAGTTCACGGCGTGGATCTCGTCATACTGGTTGAAGCCGCCGCCCTGCAGCCAGTTGGAGGTGTTGGCGTTGCCGGCGTTCACCTCCTCCAGGTAGCCGCGCCCGAAGTAGGAGCGCGACAGGCCCCGCCACAGCGCCGTCCAGGCCGACACCAGGAAGTGCCAGCTGTAGGAGAAGGCGACGCGGCGGTCGTCCGGGTTCATCCAGGTGCCCTTGGGCAGCCGGAACTCGGTGCCGTAGGCGGCGCCGTCATTGATCATCTCGGAGGGGATGAGGGTCTGGGTCATCATCACCCAGATGCCCGAGGTGAAGCTCACCTGGTGGGCGTTGTAGGTGTGCCAGCCCCAGCGGCTCGATCCCTCGAAGTCGAGGCGCCAGGTGCCGTCCCGGCGGATCGTCATCTCGCACGGGGCGTGCATGATGGTGTCGAGCTTGGCGAAATCGGAGGGCACCCGCACGTCCTCATGGGCGTAGGGCACATCCACGAAGCCCACCTGCCGGTAGGTGCCGGGGATGGTCATGGCCTTGATGCGGGCCTGGAGCCCGAGCCGGCCGTGCTCCACCGCCTCGTAGGCGAACTTCCAGTAGGCCTCGATGCCCTCTTCCGCGACCACCTCTTCCACCAGCTTGCGGATCATGTGGCAGCCGGCGATGCGGGTGCGCTCGTCCAGCATCCAGTAGCGGGTGGTGCGCACCATGCGCTGGCTTTCGTGCAGCCAGTCGCGGAACAGGGTGTCGTTGGCGCCCACCTTGCGGCAGGTGATGGAATAGCCGTCGCCGAAGCGCTGCACCTGACCGGTGGCCATGGAGCCCGGCCCGACCGCGCCGGTGTCGATGACGTGGGTGACGCCGCCCACCCAGCCGATCAGTTCACCTTCCCAGAAGATGGGCACGATGGTGTGGATGTCGCACGGATGGACGTTTCCGATCAGGCTGTCGTTGTTGCAGAAGATGTCCTTGTCGTGGACGCCGGGATTGGCCTCCCAATTGTTCTCGATCATGTATTTGATCGCGGCACCCATGGTTCCCACATGGATGATGATGCCGGTGGAGGTGAGAAGGCTGTCGCCCGCCGCGTTGTAGAGGGTGAAGCACAGCTCGCCCTCCTGCTCCACGATGGGGGAGGCGGCGATCTTCTTGGCGGTCTCGCGGGCATCCACCACGCCGGCCCGCAGACGCGAGAACAGCTTGTTGTAGAGGATGGGCTCGCGCTCGCGCAGCTCCAGCGTCTTCAGGCCGGCATAGCGGCCGGTGGCCTTGGTGGCGGCCATGAGGCGGTCGCGATGCTCCTTCAGCGTCTCGCCACCGCGCACGATGCCGCGCGTCGCACCCGCAAGGGTGCTCTGGTCAACAGTCACGTTCATGGGGTCGTTTCCTTTGAGTTCGTTGACTCGGATTGAGCGTGCTTCTTCGCGTCGTCATGGCCGGGCTTGTCCCGGCCATCCACGCCTCGCGGCTGGGAGCAGCATTCGGAGCGTTGCGCGAGCGGCACGGCGTGGATGCCCGGGACAAGCCCGGGCATGACGGCCCGTCCTGACCTGCCCTCACACCTCGCGCAGGTGGAACAGGCGGTGGCCGTCGAGCCAGGTCTCGAAGCCGTCGGGCACCACGAAGGTGGTGGCGTCGGATTCGATCACGGCGGGGCCCATCACCCGGTTGCCGGGGCGCAGGGACTCCATGTGGTAGAGCTGCGCATCCACCCACCGCTTCTTGCGATAGAACTTGCGGGTGCCGATCTTGGCGCTCTCCGGCGGGGTCTCGCCCTCCTCCGGCTCCTTGGGGATCTTGGGCTTGGGGATCGGCACCATGCCGCGCATGATGGCGCCGGTAACCGAATAGCCCAGCTCCGGCGAGCGGGCGGAGGCGGCATAGACCCGGCCATAGGTGGCGTTGAAGGCGTCCGTCAGTTGGTCCCAGTCAGCTGCGGTGTGGGCCTGCGCCAGCGGGCTCTCGATCTCCAGGTCATTGAGCTGCCCGCGATACTGCATGCGGTAGCCGGGCTGGAGCGTCACCTGATCGGCCGAATAGCCGTTCAGCTTGAACTCTTCGAGCACGTTCTTGGTGAGTTCCTCCCATGCCGCCTGGAGGGTGGCGGCGGCCTTCTCCTTGTCGGTGTCAGGGGTTTCCGTCGGCATGTTGATGTCGAGGGACTTGTCGTAGCGATACTCGAAATCCGCCGCCGCGCAGCCGAAGGCGGAGAAGCCCGCCGCCCAGGCCGGAACGATCACATCCTCGAAGCCAAGGCCCTCGGTGTAGCCATAGGTGTGCACCGGGCCGGCGCCGCCATAGGAGAAGCACACGAAGCTCGCCGGCGAATAGCCCTTGCCGGAGATCATGGAGCGCAGGTAGTCGCGCAGGTCGCTGTCGAGCAGTTCGATAACGCCGGCGGCGGCATCCTCCACCGACAGGCCGAGCGGATCGGCAATCTGCGCCTTGATGGCATCCACCGAGCGCTGGCGATCGAGCTTCACCGCCCCGCCGAGGAAGTTGTCGGGGTTGAGATAGCCGAGCACCATGTGACAGTCGGAGATGGTGACGGTCTCGATGCCGCTCTCCTTCCAGCACACGCCCACCCGGTAGCCGGCCGAATCCGGCCCCAGCTTGATGGCCCGGGTATAGGGATCGAGCCGAATGAAGGAGCCGGCGCCGGCGCCCACCGAATCCATGGCCACCAGCGGCAGCGACAGGACGAGGCGCGCCATGTCCGGATCGTTCTTAATGGTCATCTCGCCCTGGGTGATCAGCGCCACGTCGAACGAGGTGCCGCCGATGTCCGAGCAGGCGATGTTCTTGTAGCCCAGCACCTCGCCGAGATATTTCGCGCCGATCACCCCGCCGATGGGGCCGGACACGATGGTGCGCGCCAGCTCCTTCGCCTTCCAGGAGATGGTGCCGCCATGGGTCGCCATCACGCGGAAGTCGAACTTGGTGCCACGCTCCTTGAAGGCGTTGGAGATCTTCGACAGGGTCTGCCGCGAGGGCTCGGCGGCGTAGCCTTCGAGGATGGTGGTGTTGGTGCGGTGGGTTTCCTTGCGCACCGGATAATAATCGGCGGAGGCGAAGACCGGGATCTTCTTGCCGCTCTTCTCTACTTCCTCCAGCACGATGTCGCGCACGCGGCGCTCGTTCTCCGGGTTCTTGTAGGAATGCAGCAGCGAGATGACGATGCCTTCCGCATCGGCCGCGATCAGGTCGCGGGCGGCGTCACGCGCCGTGTCCTCGCGCAGCGGGATCACCTGCGTGCCCATCATGTCGGTGCGCTCCACCACACCGCGGGTGAGGTGGCGCGGGACGAGCGGGGGATCGTAGCGGTGGGTGTTAAGGTGGATGCGGTCCTCATAGGCATAGCCGAGGTGGCTCTGCACCGCGCGGCCCATGCGGTGGAAATCCTCCATGCCGCGATTGACGATGAGGCCGCATTTCAGCCCCTTGCGCTGGACCACGCGATTGAGCATCGCGGTGCCGGAATAGACACCGGTCTGAAGCTGGGCCAGCGCCTCGTGGAGCGACATGCCCCAGTTGGCGAGCCCGTCTTCAGACGAGGCGATGAGGCCCAAAGCCTCGTTCTGGGGCGTGGACTGGGCCTTGCCGACGACGAAGTCGCCGTCCTGGTCCACGAAGAAAGTGTCCGTCATGGTGCCGCCGGCATCGATGCCAAGCACCTGGACGTTGCGCAGGTGTCCCACGGGAACGTTCACGCCGTTGTCCTCCCATTAATGCCGGCCTCACTTTTCGGTGCCGGCTCGCCATGGGAGTGGCAGGATGCGTGCCAGAGGCGTTCGACTGTAGAAAATCACGGATTCACATGATTATTGTGCAACGCATCATGTAATATGGAAGAATTCGACTGTCCGGTTTCCGGACACTTGTTGTCCGGGGCGCCGGCGACAGCCGCGAACGACTGGGATGGAACCGCCTGCGGGCCTTGCTCCGGGCGCGAACTTGCGCTTATCTTGCCGACCAAGCCGCCGCCGACGGTGAAAGCCGGCGGATAGAATGCGGCATGTCAGGGAGTGAACCCGCCATCGGGCGCGGCGCCGGCTGATCAGCCGGGCGGGCGCGCACGCTGGCCAACGGCTTAGGCGGCGCCTTTCGGGAACGCCGCGCCGCCCGGCCCGGAGGGCAGAGCTGGTGCCATATCGCGAGATTGCCCGTGCCTGGGAGGCGTTTCACCAGGACGGCATCGCCTCATCCGTCGTCCGTCCCGCAGTGCTGGCCTCCTGGCAGCGCTCGCGGCAGCACGCCATCACGGCGAACCGGTCCGAAGCGCCCCTCGTGAGCGAGGCGGAGCTGCATCGCCGCCGCCAGCAGAACACCCGGCTGATCGCCGCCGCACGCCCGGCCATGGACGAGGCGCGGCACCTGCTCTCCGACGCGCGCTCCATGCTGATCCTCACCGACACCGAGGGCACCATCCTCGAAACCGAGGGCGACGCGCGGGCGGTGGATACCGGGCAGGAGGTGAAGCTCCAGCGCGGCGGCCTGTGGTGCGAGGCGCAGATCGGCACCAATGCCATCGGCACCGCGCTCGCCTGCGGCCGGCCAGTGCAGATCCATGCCGCCGAGCATTTCTGCGCCAGCGTTCAGCGCTGGACCTGTGCCGCCGCTCCGGTGCGCCATCCCGGCCATGGCGCGGTGATCGGCGCGGTGGATGTCTCCGGCTCCACCGACACCTTCAATCCGCAGAACCTCGCCCATGCGGTGGCCCTCGCCCAGCAGATCGAGGCGGTGCTGGGCCGGCGCATGGAGATGGAGCACGAGCAGGTGCTGCGCCATTTCCTCTCCAAGCGCTCGCTCTGGCTTTCGGAGGAAATCCTCGCCTTCGGCCGCTCCGGCGCCCTCATCTATTCCACCGATCGCGCGTTGAAGGAGGTGATCCGCCGCAACGCGCACTTCATCGCCGACGGGCGCCTCGCCGCGCTCAACGATGTGGCGCCGGCCGCCTGGGCCGAACGCGTCGCGGCGCTGCTGCCGGGCGCGAGCGTTGAGATCGTGCGCGAGGATGGCGAGGAGATCGGCGGCGTGGTGGTGCTGCACGCCCCCCGCAAGCCGCGTCCGGTAATGCGCGAGGCGACGCGGGAGCCGGAGGTACTGCCCTTCGAGGCCATCATCGGCGACAGCCCTGTGATGCGCGAGGTGCGGGAGAAGGCCCGGCGCATGGCCGAGAGCGGCCTTCCCATCCTGCTCGAAGGCGAGACCGGGGTGGGCAAGGAGGTGTTCGCCCGCGCCATCCATGGCGGGCGCGCGCCCTGCGGCCCGTTCGTGCCGCTCAATTGCGGCGGGCTACCGCGTGACCTCATCGCCAGCGAGCTGTTCGGCTACGAGAAAGGCGCCTTCACCGGCGCCGACACCGCCGGCAAGCAGGGCAAGGTGGAGGCAGCGGACGGCGGCCTGCTCTGCCTCGACGAGATCGGTGAGATGCCGCTGGAGCTGCAATCCTACCTGCTGCGGGTGCTGGAGGATGGCGTCGTCTACCGCGTCGGCGGGCATACGGGGCGGCGGGTCAACCTGCGCCTCGTGTCCATGACCAACCGTGACCTTTCCGGCGAGGTGGCGGCTGGGCGCTTCCGCAAGGACCTGTTCTATCGCATCGCCGCGCTGCGCCTGCGCATCCCGCCGTTGCGCGAGCGCGGCGCGGATGTGGCCTTGCTGCTCGACCATTTCGGCCGCAGCGCTGCCGCTCGCGCCGGCCTTGCCCCGCCCCGCTTCTCGCCGGCGGCCCACGCGGCGCTCATGGCCTATGGGTGGCCCGGCAATGTGCGCGAATTGCGCAACGTGGTGGATATGCTGGTGGCCATGGGCGGCACCGGTGGCGACGCGGACGCTCTGATCGACATCGCCGACCTGCCGCAGGAGATCCGAGAGGAAACCACCGAGACGGCACGAGCCACCGACCTCAAGGCGGTGGAGGAAGCGGCCATCCGCGCCGCCGTGGATGCCTGCGGGGGCAACCTCTCCCGGGCCGCCCGCCGCCTCGGTATCGCTCGCTCGACCCTCTACATGCGCCTCTCCGCGCTGGAGCGCTGAGCCTGACCTCGCCATGGCGCGCGCCTCGGCAGGGTATCGGAGGGTGTGCTAGCCTGCGCACCGACGAAAATTCATCCCGGCAGGATCTCATGTCCCAGGCGCTGTTCGACATCCCCCTGAAACGCATCGATGGCACCCCGGCCACCCTCGGTGACTTCAGGGGCAAGGTTCTCCTCGTGGTCAATGTGGCATCCAAGTGTGGGCTCACCCCGCAATATGCGGCACTGGAAAAGCTGTATGAGGCGCGCCACGGCGACGGGCTCGAAATCCTCGGCTTCCCGGCCAATGATTTCGGCGCCCAGGAGCCCGGCACCGAGAGCGAGATCGCCAGCTTCTGCAGCCTGACCTATGGCGTCACCTTCCCCATGTTCGAGAAGATCTCGGTGGTCGGCGCCACGCGCCACCCGCTCTATGACGCGCTGGTGGCAGCCCGGCCCGAAACCACCGACGAGGAGGGCCGGCGCCCCTCAGGCCGGAGCGCCTCCCCCTCCGACGTCTCGTGGAACTTCGAGAAGTTCGTGGTGGGGCGCGACGGGCGCGTCATCGCCCGCTTCTCGCCGCGGGTGACGCCGGACGACCCCCGCCTGACCAAGGCGCTCGACGCCGCGCTGGAAGCGAAAGCCTGAGATCCGCATCCGGCGCCCTCCCTCGGTGGGCGGGCGCCGGGCGCTGCCTCAGCCCGCCACCAGTTCCGCCGCCACCAGATCCTCCAGCGCCGCTCCCACGGACTTAAAAAGCGTCACGCTCTCGCTTTCCGTACGCGCCTCCTTCAGGCCGGCGCACAGTTCGTGGAGGTCCGCCCGCACCAGTTCTTTCGACCAGCGCCCGGAGGCTGCGGGCTGGAGCAGGTCGCCGGCCTCCGCCAGCGCGCCTCCATAGGTGTCCACATAGACGGCGCTCTTCGCCACCAAATCGTCGTCGCTCTCGCGCATGGCCGGGGTGAAGGCGCCCACCAGGTCCACATGGGTGCCGGGCCTCACGTCCCGCCCCAGCACCAGCGGCTCCACCGAGGTGGTGGCGCAGGTGACGATGTCCGCCGCGCGCACCGCCGCCGACAGGTCCTCCGCTGCCTCGGCGGGAAGACCCAGCGCCTTCAGCCGCGCCGCCATCTCCTGCGCCCGCGCGAGCGACCGCCCCCACACCAGCACGCGGCCGATGGGCCGCACAAAGCAGTGGCCCTGCGCCAGATGGAAGGCGAGGTGGCCGGTGCCCACCACGGTCAGCGTCTCACTGTTCATGCGTGACAGGAAAGACGAGGCGAGCGCCGAGGTGGCGGCGGTGCGCCGGTTGGTGAGGGCCTCGGCGTCGAGGATCGCCTTCGGCACGCCGGTTGAGCCATCGAACAGCACATAGAGCCCGTGCACCGAGCCCATGTTGCGCGCCGCGTTGGCAGGGAAGATGTTGACGATTTTCACCCCCAGCGCCGCACCGCGCCGCCAGGCTGGCATGGCGAGGAGATGGGCGGGCGCGCCGACCTGGCCCACCTCATAGGACTGGCGCACCGGCGCTTCCACCTTGGCATCGGCGAAGGCAGCGCCAAGGGCCGGCACCAGCCGCTCATAGCCCAGCGCGGCCTCCACCTCCGCCGCTTCAAACACCCGAACCATGGCTTCCTCCCGCCTTAGCCTTTGCCAGACCGTAGAGCACGCGACGCCTTTGCCTGCAACGGCGCGGGAACCAAACAGGGTCACCGCTACTTGGATCTACAACAGGAGATCCGCCATGCAATACGAGCCACTGACTACACAAAGCGTGAGGCGTTTCCTTCCCCGATTCTTGCCAGATACGGGCGAAGTCTTTCAGCCGGCACTCCATGACGGACCTTTGCTCGAATGGAGCACGGACGAAGACGGTGCCGAGGTGCTGAAGTCCAATGGCACCCCGCTCGCCCGCCTCGACTGCCGGGCCCGACGCTGGTTCTTCACCCCCGTCGGCTCCGGTGCGGAGGCGATCCGGTCCGGATCGCGCGATGAGGCCCGGCTGCTGGCCGTGTTCTATGCGAGGCGTTCGGCTCAGGCCTGAAAGCCCCCGCTGTGCCAACCGGCCCTGGCCGGTCTGCCGCCTGCGCGCGCGATCCGGGCCGTCGGTCGAGGGCTTATCCCACCTCGAACGTCACGCCCTGGGCGAGCGGCAAGGTCGAGCCGTAATTGATGGTGTTGGTGGCCCGCCGCATATAGGCCTTCCAGCTGTCCGAGCCGGCCTCGCGTCCGCCGCCGGTCTCCTTCTCGCCGCCGAAGGCACCGCCGATCTCGGCACCCGAGGGACCGATGTTCACATTGGCGATGCCGCAATCCGACCCGGTGGCGGACAGGAAGCGCTCCGCTTCGCGCAGGTCCGTGGTGAAGATGGACGAGGCGAGCCCCTGCGGCACAGCGTTGTTGAGCCCGATCGCCTCGTCGAGATTGGAATAGCGAATCACATAGAGGATGGGCGCGAAGGTCTCGGCAGCCACACAATCGGCCTGGAACGGCATCTCCACCAAGGCGGGGCGGACATAATAGGCATCGAGCGCGTCTTCCGCGCCCAGCCGCTCGCCGCCGGACACAAGGCCACCGGCCGCGCGGGCATCCTCCAGTGCCGACTGCATGGCGGTATAGGCGTTCTCATCGATGAGCGGCCCCACCAGGGTGCCTAATTCCCGCGGATCCCCCACCGGCACCGAGCCGTAAGCCTGGTGAAGCCGGGGCACCAGCGCATCATAGACGCTCTCATGCACGAACAGGCGGCGCAGGCTGGTACAGCGCTGGCCGGCGGTGCCCATGGCGGCGAAGGCCACGGCGCGCAGGGTCAGATCCAGATCGGCAGAGGGGCAGACGATGGCCGCATTGTTGCCGCCCAGTTCCAGGATGGCCCGCCCGAACCGCCGCGCGATGCGGGGCGCCACCGCCCGGCCCATGGCGGTGGAACCCGTGGCCGAGACCACGGGAACGCGCGGGTCGTCCACCAGCGCCTCACCCGCCTCCCGCCCGCCGAGCAGGAGGGTGGAGAGCCCTTCCGGCACGCCGCCGAAGCGGGCGGTGGCGCGGGAGAAGATGGCGTCCACCGCCAGTGCGGTCAGCGGGGTCTTCTCCGACGGCTTCCACACCACCGCATTGCCGCACACCAGGGCCAGCGCCGCGTTCCACGACCACACCGCCACCGGGAAGTTGAAGGCGGAGATGACGCCCACCACGCCCATGGGGTGCCAGGTTTCCATCATCCGGTGGTCGGGCCGCTCGGTGACGATGGTGAGGCCGTGGAGCTGGCGCGACAGTCCGGTGGCGAAATCGCAGATGTCGATCATCTCCTGCACCTCGCCGGCGCCCTCGGAGGCGATCTTGCCCGCTTCCAGCGTCACCAGCGCGGCAAGGTCAACCTTGGCCGCGCGCAATTCCTCGCCCAGCAACCGCACCAGCTCGCCCCGGCGCGGCGCCGGAACGCTGCGCCATTGCAGGAAGGCGGCGTGGGCCCGGCCGATGGCAGCCTCTGTCGGATCGGCGCCCGGATTGGCCTCGGCGAGGTCGGCCGCGGCGCCCGAAAGGGCACCCCAATGGGCCACCACCTCCCCGGTGAGGGGGGAGCGCGCGGCGTTTGGTCCCGACAAGCGCTCCGGCGAGACACCCAGCCGCTCCAGGACCGCTTTGACCTGCGCCGCGATCTCGCCGGTGCGGGGGAAGCTCGCCATCGCCGTCTCCTGCCTTTTTGATTCCTTCCCTTGTAGCCGTGGCGGCCTCAACCGGGAACCGGGGGCGACGCGCGTCGTTGGTTTGTTCGCAGCGAGCGCCGTTGGGCGCCCGAAACCAACCCGTGGAGGACCCATGCCCCACACCACTCAACCCCAGACCAACGCCCCCGCCGCAGAAGGCCTGACCACCACCGAGCGCGAGCAGATCAGCCGCCGCGCCCGCGCCCTCTGGCAGGAGGAAGGCTTTCCCCAGGGACGCGACCGTGAGCTGTGGGCGCAGGCGGAGCTCCAGGTGCTGAAACGCCGCACGGCCGTCCGCGACGGCCGGTAAGTTCCCATCCGGCACCGGCCGCCAACCGCTGCCACAGGCACGAGGAGAAACTGATGCCGGCAAAGTCCAAGGCACAGCAGATGGCGGCGGGCGCCGCGCTCGCCGCCAAGCGGGGGGAACGCAAGATCAGCGAATTGAAGGGCGCTTCGCGGGAGATGGTGGAGACCATGACGGACAAGGAGCTTTCGGAGCTCGCCTCCACAAGGCGCAAGGGCAAGCCCGACCACGTCTCGCGGGACTGAGGCGCAGCCTCGCGCGCGGCGCGAGGGACGCAAAAAATAAGGCGCCCTGGGGCGCCTTATTGCTGTTGGCCTCAGCCGACCTTTTTGCCCTCGCCCTCGGAGAGGAAGTGTTCCAGCCAGTGGATGTCGTACTTGCCCTCGGCGATGTCGCGGGTGCGCACGAGGGTGCGGAACAGGGGCAGCGTGGTGTCGATGCCGTCCACCACGAACTCGTCGAGCGCACGGCGCAGGCGGCGCAGGCATTCGTCCCGCGTCTTGCCGTGCACGATCAGCTTGCCCACCAGGCTGTCGTAGGTGGGGGGGATCACGTAGCCCTGATAGGCGTTGGAATCCACACGGATGCCGAGGCCACCGGGCACGTGATAGTGGGTGATCTTGCCCGGCGAGGGCCGGAAAGTAGTGGGGTGCTCCGCATTCACCCGGCACTCGATGGCATGGCCCTCGATCACCACGTCCTTCTGGGTGAGGGTCAGGGGCTCGCCGGCGGCCACCCGGATCTGCTCGTTGATCAGGTCGATGCCGGTGACCATCTCCGTCACCGGGTGCTCCACCTGGATGCGGGTGTTCATCTCGATGAAATAGAACTCGCCGTTCTCATACAGGAACTCGATGGTTCCCACGCCGAGATAGCCCAGGTCGCGCATGGCCTTGGCACAGGTCTCGCCGATCCGCGCCCGCTGCTCGGGGGTGATCACCGGGGACGGCGCCTCTTCCCACACCTTCTGGTGGCGGCGCTGCAGCGAGCAATCGCGTTCGCCCAGATGAATGGCGTGGCCCTTGCCGTCGCCCAGCACCTGCACCTCGATGTGGCGCGGGGTGGAGAGATACTTTTCCAGATAGACCGCGTCGTCGCCGAAGGCCGACTTGGCCTCGTTGCGGGCGGTGGAGAGGGCCTCGGAGAGGTCCTCCTTGGTCATCGCCACCTTCATGCCGCGCCCGCCGCCGCCAGCAGCCGCCTTCACCAGCACCGGGAAGCCGATCTCGTCGGCGACGCGATGGGCCTCGTCATCGGAATGGATGCCGCCATCGGACCCCGGCACCACCGGAATGCCGAGGGACTGGGCCGTCTTCTTGGCCTCGATCTTGTCGCCCATGATGCGGATGTGCTCCGCCTTGGGCCCGATGAAATGGATGTTGTGATCGGCCAGGATCTCAGCGAACCGGGCATTCTCGGCCAGGAAGCCGTAGCCGGGATGCACCGCATCCGCCCCCGTGATCTCGCAGGCGGCGAGCAGAGAGGGGATGTTGAGATAGCTCTCGCGGGCGGCCGGCGGGCCGATGCACACGCTCTCGTCGGCGAGGCGGACATGCATGGCGTCGGCATCGGCGGTGGAGTGGACCGCGACCGTCGCAATGCCCAGCTCCTTGCAGGCGCGCAGGATGCGCAGCGCGATCTCGCCGCGGTTGGCGATGAGGATTTTTCTGAACATCAGCGGTGCCTGCCTCTAAAGCAGGTGCGCGCTTCGATGCATCGCGGCCCTGCTCCAAGTTTCTGCGTTAACGCGTTCTCGTCATGCGAACCGGAACCCGCCCCGCTCGAAAACGCCTGGGTCTGCGCTGACACGTCTTCCGGACGCGAACCGATGTCCACGCCGCCAGAAAACGCTTCGGCGAGCCAGCTCATTCGATGATGAGCAGCGGCTCGCCGTATTCCACCGGCTGGGCATTGCCCACCAGAATGCGCGTCACCGTGCCCGAGCGCGGGGCCGGGATGGCGTTCATGGTCTTCATGGCCTCAACGATCAGCACCGTCTGGCCTTCCTTCACGCTGGCGCCCACCTCGATGAAGGCGGCGGCGCCGGGCTCGGGAGACAGATAGGCGGTGCCCACCATGGGCGAGGGAACCACGCCCGGATGCTTGGAGAAATCGGCCGGGCCGGCATCGGCGGCAACAGGGGCCGCCACGGCGACAGGGGCGGCGGCGAACGGCGCGGCGGGCGCCTGGGCGTAGGTGACCGGCGCGGGGGCGCGCACCACGCGGATGCGCAAGCCCTCGTGCTCCACCTCGATCTCGGTCAAATCGCTGCCCGAGAGGAGATCGGCGATCTCCTTGACGATGGCGGTGTCGATGGGGGGTTGGTTAGGCTTCATCTTGTTCCTGCTCTTGCCGGCCGGATCTGCAGGCCGGATCGGGCCGCACGACGGCACGAGTGATTTGGGCGCGTGTGATTTTGCCTCACGGCGTAGGCGGCAGGCTGGCGAGGGCGCGAAGCCCCAGCACATAGCTCTGCGGCCCGAAGCCGCAGATCACGCCGCGCACCACCGGCGACAGAAAGGAGTGGTGGCGGAAAGCCTCCCGCGCGAACACGTTGGACAGGTGCACCTCGATGGTGGGCACCCCCACGGCCGCCACGGCGTCACGCAACGCCACGGAGGTGTGGGTATAGGCCGCCGCGTTCAGCACGATGCCGCGCGCGCCACGCGCCTCCTGGATGAAATCCACCAGCGCGCCTTCCGAATTGGTCTGGCGAAAGTGGATCTCAAAGCCGAGCGCTGCGCCTTCGGCACGGCAAAGCGCCTCCACGTCGGCAAGCGTCGCCGCGCCGTAGATGCCGGGCTCGCGCGTGCCGAGGAGGTTCAGGTTCGGTCCATTCAGGACGTGGACAGTATCGGACATCCGTGACTGATCTGCCGCCGGCTCCATTTGGCCGGTTCGCTGCCTTATAGGGGCGTGTGGCCCGCAAGGAAAGAGTGAGCCACGTGGCGGGCGCACGCGGCTGTGAACGCCCGCCCGCACATGCCGCTAGGGAATACCGGGGCCAACGGCCCCGGCGCTCGGACTTAACCCTTACTTGGCCACCGGCGGGTGCTTGCGGGCCTCGGCGATGGCGGCCTTCAGCTTGTCGAAGCCCACCGCGCCGATCACCACCTGGTCACCGATGACGTAGGACGGCGTGCCGTTCAGTGCCAGCGCCTCGGCCATCTTCATGCTCTCGTCCAGGGTGGCGTTCAGCTCGGGCGAGGTGGCCTGCTTCTGCAGCAGGGCGGTGTCGATGCCCACCTCCTTCGCCGCCGCCAGCGCCTTGGCGCGATCCGCCTGGCCGCGGCCGCCGAGCAGGGCCTGATGGAAGGCCATGTACTTCTCAGGCGCCACCATGCGCACCGCCACCGCGACCTGGGCGGCCTCCACGGAGCCCTGACCCAGCACCGGGAATTCCTTCAGCACCACTCGCAGGTTGGGGTCCTGCTTGATGAGGTCCTGGAGGTCCGAGAGCGCCTTTTTGCAATAGCCGCAATTGTAGTCGAAGAACTCCACCAGTGTGATGTCGCCCTTGGGGTTGCCCGCCACGATGCCGCGCGGACTGTTCACGAGAAGCTCACGCACGTCGCGCACGGCCTTGCTGCGCTGGCTCGCCTCCTGAACCATCTGGCGCGATTCGAGGACCGAGATGGCCTCCTGCAGCACTTCCGGATTCTGGATCAGATACTCGCGGATGATGCCGCCGAGCTCCTTCTTCTCGTCGTCGGTGAATGCAGCCGCCGGGCGTGCCACCAGGACGACAGCCGAGAGCGCAGCCAGCGCCAGCGTGAAAAGCCGGGGGGCGAGGCGCCGCAGGCTGGTGAGGGGCGAGCCCAGATGGGGGGGCATTCAGATCTCCATGGGGTGAAAGGGTGTCACTGCTGGTTGGCGGCGCTTTTGGGCGGTTTGAAGTTCACCAGGTCATCGGCCTGCAACCAGCCCGGCGAGCCCTGCGGAAAACGTTGGCGGGCGCGGGCGGCAAGCTCGCGCCCGAGCTTGAACTCGCCCTCGGCGAAACTGCTCTGTGCTGCGGCGAGGTCGGCGTTGGCGAGGTCGCCGGAGCGGCCGTAGGCCAGGGAGAGGGACCGCCAGGCCGAGGCGGAATTTGGATCGCGCTGGGTGGCCTGTACCAGCTCGCGAATCGCCTCCTGGGTGTAGGAGGGATTGCCCGCCTGCACCAGCGCCTGCCCGAGCATGGAGCGGATGAGCGGGGCACCGTTGGTCATGGCCACCGCCTTGCGCAACGGGGCAACCGATTCGGCGGCCCGCCCGGCCTCCAGCAGGGCCTGGCCCTTCAGCTCGTAGAAATAGGGGTTGGACGGATCGCGGGCGATGAGCGCGTCGATCTGGGCCACCGAGCCATTCACATTGCCGAAGCGATAGGCCGAGATCGCCCGCGCATATTGCGCCGCGATGGAGGTGTCGGAGGCGGGATAGCGCCGCGCCACCGTCTCCGGCCGCTCCATGAAGCCGATGAGCTTGGCCCGCATCATGTCGTGACGGGCCTGGAGCGCGGGCGGGTCCTTGGCCTCGTAATAGGGGCTGGCCTTGGCGAGCTGTTCCAGCGCGGCGATACGCTCGCGCGCCATGGGATGGCTCAGCGTGTAGGGATCGACCCGCTGGCTGATGAAGAGCTGGTCGTTCTGGAAGCGCTGGAAGGTCTCCAGCATGCCTTTGGCCGACTGGTGCGTGGCATCCAGATACTTCACCGCCGAGCGGTCGGCTGCCGCCTCCTCGCCCCGCTGGTAGTTAAGGAGCGAGCGGCGGATCAGTTCCTGGGGCGCCGACAGGGCCGCGCCGCCCACATTGCCGAGGTCGCGCCCGTTCATGCCGCCGGCCGCACCCGCAGCCATGCCGCCTGCCGCCAGCAGCATGGCGACGATGGCCATGGTCTGGGCCCCGGCCAGCTGCTCGCGCATGCGGGCAAGGTGGCCGCCGGCGATGTGGCCGGTCTCGTGGGCGAGCACGCCGATGATCTGGTTGGGCGTGGTCGAATCAACCAGCGCGCCGGTATTGACGAAGATGCGCTTGCCGTCGGCCACGAACGCATTGAACGACCGCTCGGAAATCAGCACCACCTCGACATTCTGCTGGCCGAGGCCGGCGGTCTTGAGGATGGGGCGGGTATAGTCCTTCAGCAGCGCCTCGATCTCGGTGTCGCGGATGGTGCTTGGCCCCTTGCGGGCCTGCTCCTGCGCCAGTGCCACCTGGATCGGCAACGCCACGGCCGCCGCAAGGCACAGGCCGCGGGCCAAGGCCCGGCCGACCGACAGAAAAGACGGGGATGAAGAAGGCATGGGCATTATCGCTCGGCTTCGATCCGTTTCCTCGATCCCTCTGGTCCCGCGCCACCCCATGCCGGTGGCGGCGCATGCATCCGGTCGCGGCGACATCAACGATACCAGCTCGCCCCGTCCTCGATCGACCCTCGCCCGACAGGGCAACCTTTAAGCGCCCCACTTGACGCCCCCTTGGCGCCCGCGACGGCACAGGTTACGAGACAGCCGGACACTGGTGCCCGCCGGACCCTTGGTCAATGCACCGGTCTTCACGTTGAGGCGAACCCGTCTCAGGGACAGTCAGAATAAGGCGGCAGCACGGCAGCGCGGACCTTCCGCTGCGTCCTGGCCCGCCAATACACGAAACAAGCTGGAATTCGTAGCATGGCCGCAGCGCCCCTCCCCCGCTCCATTGCCCTCTCCCGCCGCAGCGCGGTGGAGCCGTTCATCGTCATGGACGTGATGGAGCACGCCGCCCGTATCGAGGCTGGCGGCGGACACGTCATCCATCTGGAGGTGGGCCAGCCGGCCGCTCCTGCCCCCACCGTGGCGCGGCGCGCGGCAGCGGCGGCACTGGACGCGGGACAGGTTGGCTATACCGCCGCCCTCGGCATTCCGGCCCTGCGAGCCCGCATCGCCCGCCATTATGGCGAGATCCATGGCGTCGCCGTGGACCCCGAGCGCGTCGTGGTGACCCACGGGTCGTCCGGCGGCTTCGTGCTCGCCTTCCTGGCGCTGTTCGAACCCGGCGACCGGGTGGCCATCGCCGCGCCCGGCTATCCGCCCTATCGCCATGTGCTCCATGCGCTGGGCTGCGAGCCGGTGCTGATCGAGACCCGGGCGGAGGACCGCCACGCCCTCACCCCGGAGCGGCTGCTGGAGGCCCACCGCAAGGCGCCGCTCAAGGGCGTGCTGGTGGCGAGCCCCGCCAACCCCACCGGCACCATGATGGACCGTGCCGCCCTGACTGCCCTTCATGCCTGCGCCCGCGACCTGAACCTCGCCTTCATCTCCGACGAGATCTACCACGGGCTCGACTACGCCTTCCCGGCGGTGAGCGCGGTGGAGATCGGCGAGGACGTCACCGTCATCAATTCCTTCTCCAAATATTTCTGCATGACCGGCTGGCGGGTGGGCTGGATGGTGGTGCCGCCCGGCGTCTCGCGCACCATGGAGCGGCTGCAGCAGAACCTCTCCATCTCGGTGCCGACCCTGTCACAGATCGCCGCCGACGCCGCCTTCGAGGGCCGGGCCGAGATGGACCTCGTCAAGGCGACCTATGTGGAGAACCGCCGCATCCTGACGGAAGGCCTGCCCCAGGCGGGGCTCAAGCGCTTCCTGCCGGCGGACGGCGCCTTCTATCTCTATGCGGACGTGTCAGAGTTCACCGACGACAGCGCCGCCTTCGCCCGCCGCATGCTGGATGCGGCCCATGTGGCGACGACGCCGGGGGTGGATTTCGACCCCTTCCACGGCCACCAGTTCCTGCGCATCTCCTACGCGGGCTCTGCCCCTGACATGGCGGAGGCGGTGGCGCGGATCGGCGCCTTCCTGAAGCGGGGATGAGGCGGCCGCCACACGGTCGCGCCAATTCCTGCTATAATGTTCCATCATGAGCCGGATGAGCGACCAGATCGTCGAGATCACCCCCGATGTGCTGCTGAAGGCCTATGCCTGCGGCATCTTTCCCATGGCGGAGAGCGCGGAGGATCCCGGCCTCTACTGGATCGAGCCGGAGCGGCGCGGCATCATCCCGCTGGACGGCTTCCACATATCCTCCCGCCTCGCCCGCACCGTGCGCTCCGACAAGTTCGAGGTGCGCGTGGACCACGACTTCGACGCCGTCATCGACGGCTGCTCGGAGCCGCAGGAGGGCCGCGAGAAGACCTGGATCAACGAGCGGATCCGCAAGCTCTATGGCGAGTTGTTCCTGCGCGGGCGCTGCCACACGGTGGAAGCGTGGCGCGACGGAAAACTGGTGGGCGGGCTGTACGGGGTGCGGCTCGGCGGCGCCTTCTTCGGCGAGAGCATGTTCCACCGCGAGACCGACGCCTCGAAGGTCGCCCTCGTGCACCTGGTGGGACGGCTGATCGCCGGCGGCTTCCGCCTGCTGGACACCCAGTTCGTCACCAGCCACCTGAAGACCTTCGGCGCCATCGAGGTGTCCCGGCGGCACTACCACCGCCTGCTCGATCACGCCCTGCAGGGCGAAGGGGACTTCTACTGCTGGCCGCGCGCGGTGACCGGGGCCGAAGCTTTGCAGCCGATCAGCCACACGTCGTAGATGGGATGCTCCACCGCGTGGAGGCCGGGGCTGGAGGCGAACATCCACCCGGTGAAGATGCGCTTGGCCTGTCCCTGAAGCGTCACCTCGTTCACCTCGGTGAAGGAGGTGGTGTTCTGCGTCTCGGTGGCCGGCCGCGTGTAGCAGACCCGCGGCGTCACCTGGAGCGCGCCAAACTGCGCCGTCTCGCCGATCGCCACGTCGAACGCCGTGATGCGGCCGGTGATCTTGTCGAGGCCCGCGTACACCGCAAAGGCATTGGCGATCTTCTGGGTCGGCGGCTGCACCACCACCACGTCGCCGCCCGCATCCGAGTTCGGAGCCGGCGGTGGCGCCGCGACGGGAGCAGGACCCGGTGCCGGCTGGACGCCGGGGGGCAGGGCCGGAGCGGGACCGCGCTGGACCGCGCCGGGCGTCACCGGCCGGGGGGCCGGTGCGGCGGAGGGCGCGGCCGGACGGGGAGCCGGAACGGTGCCGGGCGGCGCGGGGATCGTGCCGGGCGGTGCAAGGGGGGAGGATTCGATCTGGCCGGGACGCTGATATTGCACCTGCGCCAGCGCCGCGGATGCCGAGCCGGCGAGAAGCGCCGCGGCGAGAAGCGACACGGTACGGTAAAGGCGCATCAGGACATCAACCCGTAACAAAATCGGAAGGCGGCGGGCATCCGCCACGCCGCCCTTCTGAAGCGCCGGATTCGGGCAGCGGCAAGGCGGCCGTGCGAATAAGGCAATGGCGCGCGGAAGGTTCCGGTCCGCGCGCAACCATCAATCGCCGGGGGTCCAGGCCTTGTAGTCGCCGGTGACGCGGGGACGCAGGCCGCCGGCCAGGACCGAGCCCTTGGGACGGTAGGCGCCGGGGGAACCGGTCATGTTGCGGCGGTGGGGCTTCTGCCAGGAGCGGGGGGTATAGGCCTCGTCCACCGGCGGGGTGTCCACGCGGTGGTGCATCCAGCCCCACCAGCCGGGCGGGATGGTGGAGGCTTCCGCATAGCCGGGATAGATGACCCAGCGACGCTCGAAGCCCAGCGTCGGGTCGATCTTGCCGCCCTTGGTGCGGAAATAGCGGTTGCCGAACTCATCCTCGCCCACGAACTCGCCGAACCGCTTGGTCCACCACATGGTGCCCACGGTCTGCTTGTTCCACCAGGTGAAGATATAAAGCAGGAAGTTCTTCACGGCCCGCGCCTCGTTCAAAAATCGGGCGGAACATGCCATCTGGCCCGCCGCCTGTCCACCGGTCGCCACCCCGCCTTACGGCATGAACAGCAGCATCACATAGACGCAGAAGACGATGAGATGCACAACGCCGTTCAGCGCGTTGGTCCGCCCTGTCCCGAACGACAGGATGGACAGCACGAAGGTCACCAGCAGCATGGTGCGGTCCTCGGTGTCGAGGCCGAGGACCATGGAATGACCGATCATCACCGAGATGAAGGCCATGGCCGGGATGGTGAGCGCCACCGTGGCCAGCGCCGAGCCCAGCGCGATGTTCAACGAATGCTGGAGATGGTTGCGGGAGGCCGCCCGCACTGCGGCGATGCCTTCCGGCAGCAGGATCAGCAGCGCGATGAGGGCGCCGGTCACCGCGTCGGGATCGGCCAGCGCAAAATTGCCGAGGAAGTCCTCGAAAGCCGCCGCCACGTGCTTCGACAAGGCGACCACCGCGGCAAGGCTCACGAGCAGCATGACCAGGCCCAGCGCAAATGCGCTCGGCGTGGGCGGCGCCTCGCTGTGCCCCTCCGGCTGGTTCTCGAAGTGCTCGCGGTAGCGCACCGTCTGCATGTAGAGGAAGGCGCCATAGAGCGAGACCGCGACGAAGCTCATGAAGATGAGCTGGCGCGGGGAGAAAGTGCCGGTCTCGCCCTCGTGGGTCTCGGCCGGCAGGACCAGCAGCATCACCCCCAGCGCGATCATCACCGAGAGGTAGCCCGAGACACCCTGCTGCTGGATGGTCTGTTCCCGGTGCCTGAGGCTGCCCAGCAGCAGGCACAGGCCGACGATGCCGGTATTGACGATCATCAGCACGGAAAACACCGATTCCCGCGCTAGGGTCGGGTTGTTCTCGCCGTGGAGCATCATCGAGGCCATCACCGAGACCTCGATGATGGTGACCGACATGGTAAGCAGCAGCACGCCGTAGGGCTGGCCGAGGCGGCGCGCCACCACGTCCGCATGGGCGACCGACGAGATCGCCGACCCACACAACAGCGCGATGGCCAGGATCGCAGCGAAGCCCGGCATCACGCCTTCGGCGCCCGGCGCCAGGTCCGGCCTGACCTTCAGCAGCAGCGAGAGCGCGAGGCCCATTCCCGGCAGGACGTAATTGAGCGCCGTCGGCCCGCTTGCCTTCACGCTGTGCTCCTCGCCGCTGGGTTCGCCTTCCGCTGTCCCACATCCGCCCTGGCGTCGCAAGGGTCGCCCCTGCCCCGTCGCACCTCTCAGAGCGCGACCGGCCGTCCCGTCGCCTTGCGCTCGGCGAGGAGGCACAGGTAGACCGAGGCCAGCGTCGCCCCGGCGAGCGCGGTGATCTCCGCGTGATCATAGGGCGGGGACACCTCCACCACGTCGAAGCCCTTCAGGTCGAGGCCGCCAAGCCGGCGCAGGCAGGAGATGGCCTCACGGGTGGAGAGGCCGCCACATACCGGCGTACCAGTGCCCGGAGCGAAGGCGGGGTCCAGCGCATCGATGTCGAACGTGACATAGACCGGGGCATCCCCCACCCGGTCGGCGATGTGGTCTGCCAGCGCGATCGGCCCCATCTCGGCGGCGGTCAGCCCATGGACGATCTCGATGCCGCAGGTCTGGGGCGCATAGGTGCGGATGCCCACCTGGATCGAGCGATCCACCCGGATCAGCCCGTCCTTCACGGCTCGGGTGATCATGGTGCCGTGGTCCACCCGGTCGCCACCGTCTTCCCAGGTATCCTGGTGCGCATCGAACTGCACCAGCGCCACCGGCTCGCCGAGATGAGTGGTGAGCGCCTTAAGCACCGGATAAGTGAGGAAATGATCGCCGCCAAGGGTCATCAGATGGGCGCCGCGGGCATAGTGGGCGCGCGCCTGCGCGGCTATGGCAGCGGGGATCCCGGCGGGCAGGCCGTAGTCGAACACGCAGTCGCCGCCATCGACCACATCCAGCGTCTCGAACGGGTCGATGCCGAACGGATAGAACGGGTCGCCGTCGAGGATGGTGGAGGCGGCGCGGATGGCACGCGGTCCGAATCGCGTGCCGGGCCGGTTGGAGACGGCTACATCCAGCGGCACGCCCCACACCACCACCTCCGCTCCGCCACCGTCGCGGGCATAGCGCCGGCGCAGGAAGGATGTGACGCCGGAATAATTGGGCTCGGTGGACTGACCGTGGCGAAAGCCGGGATCAAGGGCGCGATCCACCGGGCGGGGATGCAGCGGATCGGTCTTGGTGCTCGACATGACACTCCTCGAATGGACGGCGGGCCGAAAGCGCCCGGCGCCGCAGCGCCGGCATCATAGGCATTTTCACAGATCGGATTGATACAATCCGATCTGATCCGGCTCCCGGCCGCTCACTCCGGCGCGAGGCGTCCGCGATAGACCACCTTGCCGGTCGGCTGTCCGTCTGCGGAGGCAGCGCCCGAGCCGAGCTTCGGCTCCTGCGTCACCACCACTTCCGCCGCACCGAGCCGGTTACGGCCGAGACCTGTCAGCGCCGGCGCCCGGTCGGACAGTCCGGCGGTGAACGCGCCGAGCAGCAGCGCCGGCCGGCCGGGAACCAGCAGCCACAGCCGGTGGATCTCGCCCTCCGGCGGTGCGGGCGCGAAGCTGCGCACGAAGATCACGCCGCTGTCCGGATCGAGGCGGACGGCGATGGAGGGCAGCGGCTCGCTCTGGAGCACCCCCACCCATTGGCCGTCGCGCGGCCAGAACCATTCGCGGTAGGCTGCGAAAGCGGCGACGGCCAGGAGCAGCGCCGCCAGCGTGAGCGCCGCCGTTCGCCACGGGAACCTGCTCCGCCGCATGGGCCCGCGCAGGACTTTAGCGGGCGAGGGTTCGTCTCCCGCCGTGGCCGGGTCCGGTAGAGCCGAGACCACGCCTGACGCCACCACCGCCGCCCAGCCCGGCAGAGGCGGTGCTTCCTCCCCCTTGGCGCCGGCCGCCGGATCGGCGGAGGGTGGCTCGGCGCTGGCCGTCTCAACCGGCGTCGGCTCGACGGAGGCAGATTGGGCCGGGACGGACTGCAGGGTGGCCGGCTCAAAAGCGGAAGGCTCGGCGCGAGATTCCGGGGAAGGAACCTCGGTACCCGCCGCCCGGGCTTCAACCGGTTGGGCCTTGGGCGGCGACGCCTCTGCCGCGCCCGCCACGGAAGTCGCCGCATCAGCGACGCCAAAGACCCCAGGACTGGAAGTGGCTGGCAGGTCCGTCGCCCCTTTCGGCGCGGAAACTGTTTGGAGACCCGCGACCGCTTCCGGGCCTTGAGGCGGAACCGCGGGCAGCACCTCCCCAACCACCTGAGGGCCTGCGTCCGCCGTGCCACCGGTGGCAGAAGGCGCGTCCGCGCCGACGGGCGAATGCTCCGTCGCGGCCGGCACACCTTGGCTTCGCGCGGCCTCGACCGCATCGACTGCCGGATGGGTCATCGCCCCGGCCTCGAAACCGCCAGGCGCGGAAGGCTCGGCTAGTCCCGAAGGCGCAGGCGCGGGGGGCACCACCTCTGATGGACGCTCCGGGGCGGACTGATCCGCGCCGGGCGCGCTCTCGGACGCCGAGCGCTCGGACGCCGAGCGCTCGGGTGCCTGGACTGGGGATGGCGCGTTCGGCTCCAGGAAGACGAACACCGGCGGCGGTCCCGCGGAGGCCGGCGCGCCCTCATCCGGCGGCGGCGAGGCAGGAGCGGCCTGATCCGCGCCGGTCGCGCTCTCCGCACTTTCAAGGGCGGGCGGCGGTTCGGGCTCCAGGAAGATGAAGGCCGGGGGCGGCGTCAGCGGCTCCGGCACAGGACGCGGGCGTGGCGGCGCGGGGGGCTCCGGTGGCGCCAGCTTGAGCGGCGGCGGCAACCGTTCGGCCCGCTCGGGCGCGGCGGCTTGCGGCGGCGGTTCCGGCAGCGGCGGGGCCGGCGGCAGCAGGCCGGCGGCAACCGCATCCTGAATGGCGCCGCCGAGGGTCCGCCCGCCGGGCACCCTGAGCGCCACCGGCACCGGGGGCGCGACAGGGGCCGGGACCGGGACCGGCCGCTTCGGGCGCGGGGGCCCCTCCCCTGCGCCGCGTCCCGGACGCGCCAAGCCGAGCAGCCGGCGAACAGTCTCCACCGGCCCTGGGGGCCGCGACGCGGGCGCCCGGCCGGGACGCATCTCCCCAACCACAGGGCGTGGCGCGGGCTCGGCCGGTGGAGGGGCCTTGCGAAGCGTCTTGGGCGGCGCAGCGGCCGGCGCGGCCTTGAGATCGGCGACGATGACCCGCCAGATGGAAGGCGGCGGCGTCACCGGGACGGCGAGTTCATGCAGGGGCGACAGGCGGCGCTCCCAAAGACGCACCAGCCCCGCGAAATGCGGATCGGCCGCGATCCGCGCGCGCACGCCGCGCCGCTCCTCCGAATCAAGGGTGCCCAGCACGTATTCAGCAGCCAGGGTGCGGTCGGCCTCGGTCAGGTGCGCCGCGGGGACCGGCACCGTCATGTGCGCCGCCCCATGCACTCGCCGAGCTGGGACACGCTCCGCGCCATCCAGGCCCGGATGGCGGCCACCGGCGCATCGAAATAGATGGACAGCGCCTCGCGGTTCCAGCCGTCATAGAAGGCGAGCAGCACCATGCGCCGGCGTTCCTCGGGCAGCTTGCCCAGGCAGGCGAGCAGCCGGATCAGCGCCGGGCTCCGGCGTTCGGAGGCGAGCGGGTCCTCGCCCCTCTGGGCGGCATCGAACGGCTCGAAGGCGTCGCCCACCGGCCGCTTCCAGGCCATGTCGAGGGCGCAGGAGCGGGCCACGGCCGCCATCCAGCAGACCGGATCCTCCTGCGGGCGCAAGGTGTGGGCTTCTGCCCGGATGCGCCTGTAGGCCTGCCTCAGCGCCTCGCCGGCCAGCTCCGGTCTCCGGAGCAGGCGGAGCACGAGCCCGTACAGTTTAGGGCTCGTGAGGCGGTAGAGCTCCTCGAAGGCGTGAAGGTCGCCGGCGGCGACGCGATCGACGAGGGCATGGACCTTGCGGTGGGAGGTCACGGAACACTCGTGCTGGGTGGGGGACCGCACAGAAGCTACCGGAGCGGCACTGCGGAATGGAAGCCTTGAATGCCACAGGATGCGCGTGCCGCGCGCAAAAATGCGCGCCGCGCCGCAGCATCAGCTACCGATTTACCTCCACACCTGCCCCTGCCGGGTTTCTTGCCTCGCACAAGGCTCCTGAGGTCAGTGACGTGCGGTCTCGCCGGGACGCAGCGGCTGGCGCCGACCGGGCGCCTCGACCCGCCCGGCGCGATCCATCTCGCCGGCCGCCTCCACCAGGGCAAGGTCGGCTTCCACCTCGGCGAGGGTCGCCCTGGCCGCCTCCTGCTGGACCTTCAGGTCCTGCGCCGACCGCTGGAGATTGTCGCGCCGGCTGCGGGCGGCGAGCGCCAGCGGCGGATAGGCGAAATGCCTGGGATCGGAGATGCCGGAGCGCTCCTCCTCCGCGGAAATGTCGCGCTCCAGGTCCTGGGCCATGCGCTCGAACTCGGCGATCATGGCGTCGATCTGGGCGAGGCGGCGGCGCGCATCGTCGATCTGGAATCGCTTTGCACGGATCAGGGGGTCACGCGACTTCATCGCCTCTACTCCGGTACGCATACGGGAACGCGCCCCCAACGCCCGTGTGCGCTCGGAGCTTCCAGGCTCAGAGAATGTCGTGTTCTGGTTGCCCTTTCCTTACCTCGACCGCGGCAATGGGATGAAAATCGCGTTCGTGGACGCCACGGCAACCAATCGTTTACCGCCTTCATTAATGATGACGCTACGGTTCGGGTGAAGCGCCTCTGCGTGCGTCACCCGGGCACCGCCCCAAGGCTCGGGCGGGAGGGGTGGCCGCACACGTGACCGAGGGCTTGTGGAAAAGACCTTAAGTGCTTGATGAAGAGTCAGTCTTGACTCTCGTGCACAAAGTTTTTTCGACAGACTCTTGTGGAAGAGAATCGAGATCTGTTAACGATTCTACACACGTAACGCGAATCACCCCGATGGCCGAGCAACAGAAGTCGGCAGCACCGACTTCTGGGTAGTTGCGAGGAAAGGGATAGCCATGCGCGTCTTGCTCATCGAGGACGACAGTGCTACGGCCCGAGGCATCGAACTGATGCTGAAGACCGAGAGCTTCAACGTCTATACGACCAACCTCGGTGAGGAAGGCGTAGATCTCGGTAAGGTCTACGAATACGACATCATCCTTCTCGACTTGAACCTGCCCGACATGTCAGGGTTCGAAGTCCTGCGCGCCCTGCGCGTGGCGAAGGTGAAGACACCGATCCTCATCCTCTCCGGCCTCGCCAATACGGAAGACAAGGTGAAGGGCTTCGGCTTCGGTGCCGATGACTACCTCACCAAGCCGTTCCACAAGGACGAGATGGTGGCGCGCATCCACGCCATCGTGCGCCGCTCCAAGGGCCACGCCCAGTCGGTGATCCAGACCGGCGACCTGGTGGTGAACCTCGACACCAAGACCGTCGAGGTGGAAAACAACCGGGTCCACCTCACCGGCAAGGAATACCAGATGCTGGAGCTGCTCTCGCTCCGCAAGGGCACGACCCTCACCAAGGAGATGTTCCTCAACCATCTCTACGGCGGGATGGACGAGCCGGAACTGAAAATCATCGACGTGTTCATCTGCAAGCTGCGCAAGAAGCTCGCCAATGCGTCCGCCGGCAAGAACTATATCGAGACCGTGTGGGGCCGCGGCTATGTGCTGCGCGAGCCCATGCTGGGCGCCGAGCGCATCGCGGTCTGATCCCCTCTCGCCTCGCAGCCAACAGGAAAGCCCCGCATCGCGGGGCTTTTTCGTTTGGGGCCGAGGTAAGCACCGACTGCGAGAGAAAACGTCACGCGCCCCGCGCGAAAGAGCCTCTCGCGGGCGACCTCGTCAGCCCGGCGTGGAGATGGTTACCGTGTCGCCGTCCTGGGCGAAGCGGATGGCGATGGCGCAGTCGCGGGCCAGCATGCCGGCATAGAAGGGCTGCACCGAATGGGCATCAAGCCCACCCTCGGGCGCCACGCCGTCCACCAGCGCCTGAAGCCCTTCCGGAATGCGCGCCTTCTCGCCGGTGGAGGCCAGCACGAAGCCGGTGGCGTCGCCCTCCCCCACCGCCGAGATGCGGATGACCCCGCCGCGCGGAATGGTGGTGCCGGCCAGCAGCACCAGATTGAGCAGCAGCTTGACCCGGTTCTTGGGCAGAAGCTCCCGTGGCAGGGACCATTCCACCCGCGTGCGGCCGTCCTCGATCACCGGGCGCACCACCTGCTCGGCATCGCCGAGGTCAAGCCGCGCCCCGGCGGAGCCGGCGGCACCGAAGGCGAGGCGGGTGAACTGGAGCCGGGCCGAAGCCTGCCGCGCGCTCTTGGCGATGAGATCGAGGGCAACATCGCGCATGTCGGCGGCGTCCTCGTCCTCCAGCACCTCGAGGCCGTTGACGATGGCGCCCACCGGGCTGATCACGTCATGGCACACCCGCGAGCACAGGAGCGCCCCAAGATCGAGCGCGGAGACGGCCAGCGTCACGGCGGGAGTGGCGGGATGTTGGGTGGCGGGGCTTGGGGTGGACATGGCGTCTCCCGGACGGCGACGGCGGGCGGCTCAATGCGGCTCCGCCGGACCGCGCCCGAATCCGTCTGGATCAATGTGGGTCCAGTTACACTGCCGGCGAGGGACGCCACAAGCGCTGCAGGAACCATCGCCACCGATCGCGCACCCTGCCGCGCTAATGCCGCACCGCACCAATGATGATTGAATCATCGCATCGACATGGCCGGCGCGCGGGGCTAGAGACTGCGTCCCGAAGACCCGACAAAGCCGCCCGCTATGACCATTCCCGTGCCCCGCGCGCCCGCCCCCACCGATGCCGCCCTGCTGGCGGGCCTTGCGGAGGCGGCGCTGGCGGCTGGTGTCGTCATCCGCCGCATCGAGGCGGAAGGCATCACCCACCGGCAGAAATCCGACCGCAGCCCGGTCACGGAGGCGGACCATGCCGCCGAAGCCACCATCTTCGCTGCCCTTTCCCACCTAATGCCCGGCGTGCCGGTAGTGGCCGAGGAGGCGACGGCGGCGGGAACCGAGGTCATCTGCGGCAACCGCTTCGTGCTGGTCGATCCCCTCGACGGCACCCGCGAGTTCATCTCCGGCAATGGCGAGTACACCGTGAACATCGCGGTGGTGGAGGATGGAGTTCCGGTGCTCGGCGTGGTCTATGCGCCGGCCCGCGCTCTGCTGTTCGCCGGGCGGCCCGGCGCCGCCTTCCGGGCCATCCGCGCACCCGGCGCCCGCGTCGACGCGCAGGACTGGACCCCCATCGCCTGCCGCAAGGTGCCGGGTGGCCCCCTCGTAGTGGCCGAAAGCCGCTCCCACGGCGACCCCGCCACCGACGCGCTCATCGCCCGCTACCAGGTGGCCGAGCGCATCCCGGCAGGGTCGGCGCTGAAGTTCGGCCTCATCGCCGAGGGTAAGGCGGATTTCTATCCCCGTCTCGGGCCGGTGATGGAATGGGACAGCGCGGCGGGCCATGCCCTGGTGGTGGCGGCCGGCGGCAGTGTAACCCGGCCGGACGGCAGCCCCCTCACCTATGGGCACTCCGAGGTCGGCTACATGGTCCACGGCTTCGTGGCCTGGGGCGCCGGCGGACCGCCGCAGATGGGGTCCGTGGGTTAACCCGCCGATAATTCCGGATCCGGCATGGTGATTTTCAGGTAACGCCCGACCGTCAGCGCACGGTCGACGTGCCCGCGTCATACTCATCGCCATAATTTGAGCGATTCGGGCGGTCGCCATAGACGCACACAATGACACAAACCCGGTTAACGCAGCCCCAGTTGACGCGGCCCCCTTCATCGAAGCCCACTGCGAGATCCCCCATGCGCTTCTCTTCGAGCTTCCTCCAGACCGCCCGCGGCCTGCCGCAGACGCTGCGGCGCCAGTTGGGCGGGATCACGCGCCATCTCGGCGGCCTCGTGCTCGCCCTTGCCGCGCTCGGTGCGGCGGTGCCCGCGAGCGCGCAGGGCCAGGGGCCGACGCCGCAGGCCTATTCCACCAACGAACTGGTCAGCAAGGGCCACTCCTTCTTCGGCAGCGTCTCGCGCGGGCTCGCGCTCAGCATCGAGAAGGCAGTGGGCCAGTGGGGCCAGCCCAACGGCTACATCTTGGGCCAGGAAGGCTCCGGCGCCTTCGTGGGTGGCCTGCGCTATGGCGAGGGCGTGCTCTATACTCGCAACGCCGGCGACCTGAAGGTCTTCTGGCAGGGCCCCTCCGTGGGCTGGGACTTCGGCGGCGACGGCGCCCGCACCATGGTGCTCGTCTATAACCTGCGCAGCGTGGACGACATCTTCCGCCGTTTCGGGGGCATCTCCGGCTCGGCCTATGTGGTGGCCGGCTTCGGCATGACCGCCCTTGGGGCCGACGGCATCGTGGTGGTCCCGATCCGTTCGGGCGTCGGCGTGCGCCTCGGCGCCAATCTCGGCTACCTCAAGTTCACGCCCAACCCCACCTGGAACCCCTTCTGAGCATCCGGACTCACACCAATCGACGCGCCCCATGCGAAACGGGCGCGTCGCCGCTGGTACGCTGCAGCGCGCCGTGGCATGAATGGATGAAGGTTCCGGGATGGTGCGCGGTGGGTGCATTCCACTACCACCCGCCCGACGGAACGGCAGACGAGACGTATGACGGCCCCTCCCGCTCGCGGCAGCGAAACGGACCCGCCGGGCCGGCTCAAGGGAAGGGCGAGTGCGCGCGTGATCGAGCAGATCATGTATTTCACGTTGGGCGTGCTGATTGCGACGCTCATAGCACTGCTCGTGCTGCCGGCGGTCTGGCACCGGGCGGTCCGGCTCACCACCAAGCGGGTGGAAGCCGCCGTGCCCATCTCCATCTTCGAGGTGCAGGCCGACAAGGACCAGCAGCGCGCCTTCTTCGCTCTCAACCAGCGCCGGCTGGAACTCCAGACCGATGCCATGCGCGAGACCATCACCGCGCATGCGGCCACCATCGAGACCCAGCGCCAGCGCACTTTCGCGCTTGAAGGCGAGCTGAAGGCCCTTCAGGCCCAGTACCATCTCGCCACTGCCACCGGCGCCGAGCGCGACGTGCTGCTGGGCGAGATCCAGGACCAACTAGCCGACCGTACCGCAGCCGTTGCCCGGCTGGAGGAGGAGCTTGCCGCCCGGACCTCCGCCCTGACGGCGCTGGAGGCGGCGCACCACACCCTCCAGACCGGCTCCCAAGCCGTTGCCGCAACCCTGGCGGCTCGCGAGGCCATGCTGGTGAGCGAGCGCGAGCGCATTGTCGCGCTCGAAGCGGAAGCGGGCGACCTGCGCAACCGCCTCACCGACACCACGCGCCGGCTGGAGGAGACCTCCGCCGCCCTTGAATCCGAGCGCACCGCTGCCGCCGAGGCCAGGCTTGTTGCGGCGGAAGCGGCAACCAGCCTGTCCACGGACCTCGCCGAAATCCAGGCAGCCCTCGCCCTCAAGACCACGGAAAGCGATGGCCGGCGCGAAGCCATTGCCGCGCTGGAGGCGGAACGCGACCGGCTGGCCGGGCTGCTCGCCGTCGCCGAGCGCGATCTCGACGCCAACCGTGCCGTCGTCCACGCCTTCGAGCAGCGCCGCGCCAGCGAGTTCGTCGCCGCCGAAGCGGAAAACCGCCGCCTCGCCGACACCCTGCACATGCTCAAGGCTGACCATGCGCTGATGGAAGAGGCAATCCAGCGCGCCCCCCGCGAGGCCGATGCGTCACCGGGGATTGCGTCCGAAGGGCTCGATGCCCTGCGCGATGGCGTCACCGAGGTGGCGGCAAAGCTGGCCGCCCTGACCGCGAAGCTTGAAGGATCCGGCTCGCCGGTGCGCAAGCTTGTCGCCGATGATGCTACGGGCGGACTCGCCGCGCGGATCCGTGTCCTCCTAGACCAGGACGAGGACGCGGCGCACGAGGCCGAGCTTTCCGCACCCGATGCTTCGGCAGCAGCGCCCGCTCCCGAACCCGCGGCGGCGTCCAAGCGTAGCGCCTCGAAACGCGGCCGCGCTGTCGCCGGCTGATCCACGGTTCGTTCCGATTTGCATGAAGGTCGAGGGCGGCCCCAGACGCACGGAGCGCGCGTCCTGATCGCTCGCGGGAGCACCGCCCCTACCGCGACGCCATCTCCAATTCGGTGAGACGCGCCCGCATATCCCGCGACAGCTCGGGGAACCGAGCAGGCTCGACAAAGTCGGCCTCGCGATAGGGAGGTCCCTTGCGGCCGCCGGTGAACACCCGGCTGCCCTCCTCCGTCATGACCACGTCGCCGCGCCGAAGCGTCGGGTCATTCATCACGTCGATCCGGCTCAGCCCGCCGATGCGGCTGCTCGCCGTGCAGTTGCAGCCCTCCACCAGGCGCTGGCGATAGACGAAGGCGTTGGGCAGTTCCGAATAAGCCTTCCCACTGCGGGAGACGGCCCCGTCGATACCCTTCGTACTGTCGGATGAGGTGTAGATGGCCATCTTCGCCGCCGGGCAGAAGGCATTGCACTGGGAAAGCGCACCCTCCTCCGCCGCCTTGCCCTGGAGCGGGAAATAGCGCCCGTCGCAAGTGCGCACGCAATACGCCACGCCCGAGCCCCAGCTGGCGGTGGACGAGCCCTCGCCCCGGACGCGGGGCGTTATGACGATGCGCGGCCGCTCGGGCGCTTCGACGCGGGGATGCGGTTTCATGCCGCCAAACAGCATTGAGAAAAAATTTCCGGGAGACGCTTGAGGCGCCACCGGGAAAAATGCGCCTCGCGATTGCGCGTGCGCTTCCCCGCTGCTCACCACAGCTCCGAGCGAGTTCGATGCGAGAAGAATGGCAAACCAGATCGCCGGCCGGCCAGTCTTGACCGCCCCAATATACTGTCGTCCCAAGGTCGACCTCCCGCGCCCGCCGCCCCGCGCGACGCGGCCGCCGTCAATGTCCGAAAGTCCGGCATGCACAAGCCTTTCCCGCGCCGGTCAAGGCGCAGATCAGCTTTCGAGCCGAAATGGAAACCGCCACAAGAGGGCGTCAAGCGAACGCGGAAACCGTGTGCAACGGTCGCGGCACCACGGTCGGATGTTCCTGCGGTTGGGTCAGGAACGCGAGCGTGGGCGTCGCCAGAAGAACGGCGGCGAACAACATGGCCACAAGCGAAATCAGAACCGAACCATGAGCCAAGCCAGGCATGGCAGGACTCCCCTTCTTCCCCAGATCCTCGGCCTTCGGTCCGCCGCGCCGTCGCCGATCTTTAAGATAACGTTAAATGCTTGCCTGTGGCTCCGCTGTCACAGTTCACGTTCTCGCGAGCCTGGTTGCAATGCGGAAAATCGCCACCTTGATACCACATTAGTGCTACCGGCACACCTACTGCCTCTGCGACACGCCCTGAGTACCGATTCGGCAAACCCGAAAGCCGTTGGGACGCTGCGGTGGACCCCAGCTTTGGGCATGGATGGGAACGCGCACGTTCTCGCGGGGCACAGCGCACCTGCCCGGGCGCCGCTTCCAGTCGCCCGGGCGCAAGCGCGATGCAGAGCCTCAACAGCCAAGCGGCCTGCCGGCCGCAAATTCAAGCGCACCCATCCGGCGGCGGCCGTTCCCGGGCGGCGATCGCTGCGCTGCGGCAACACAGCCGCCTTGCGCGGCACCCCCCGTCTCCGTGATATGGGGCCATGATCGATAAGCTTGAATACCTGATCGCCCTCGCCCGGGAACGTCACTTCGGCCGCGCCGGCGAAGCCTGCGGGGTGACGCAGCCCACCCTTTCCGCCGGAATCAAGCAGCTGGAAGACACGCTGGGGGTGCTGCTGGTGCAGCGCGGCTCGCGCTTCATGGGCTTTACGCCCGAGGGCGAGCGCACGCTGGAATGGGCGCGGCGCATCGTGGCCGATTCGCGGGCCATGCGGCAGGACATCGACGCGCTCAAGCGCGGCCTTGCCGGCCCGCTGCGCATCGCCGCCATTCCCACCGCCCTGCCCATGGTGGCAGCATTGACCACCCCCTTCCGCGCCCGCCATCCGGACGTTCGCTTCACGGTGATCTCCCGCACCTCCATCGAGATCCTGAACCATCTCGAAAACCTGGAGATCGACGCCGGCCTCACCTATCTCGACAACGAGCCGCTGGGCCGGGTGAACACGGTGCCGCTCTATCGCGAGCGCTACCGGCTCGTCACCTCGCCCCAGTCCCGCTACGGCGAGCGCGACGCGGTGACCTGGGCGGAGGTGGCCGAGCTCCAGCTCGCCCTGCTCACCCCCGACATGCAGAACCGCCGCATCGTGGACAATCTGCTTGCCGCCGCCGGCGCCAGCCACAAGCCGACGCTCGAATCCAATTCCATGATCGTGCTGTTCACCCATGTGCGCACCGGCCTGTGGGCGAGCGTGATGCCGGCCATGCTGGCGGATTCGCTGGGGCTGACCTCGGTGGTGCGGTCGATTCCCATCGTGGAGCCGGACATCTCCCACTCCATCGGCCTGGTGGTGCCCCACCGCGAGCCGACCACGCCCATCACCGCCGCCCTGGTGGCGGAAGCCCGCCGCATCGCGCCGAAGCTGGAGCAGAGCGGTATCGCCGATCCGGCCATTGCTGCAATGCAATAAATCCGACGGGGCCGACTGCGACAGCACGGCCCCGTGCATAGAAAAACACGATCAATATACCAAGAACCATCCCAGACAGACGCGATTGACGCAGCGCGGAGCCTTTCATTCAGGCAAAGCGCCTCGAAGTACCTCCGTATTTAATAGAGATGTTCTATTGCAACATCCCACAGCTGGCTTGATCCGAGAGCCGGGTGTGACACACTTTCCCATAAGCAAGACGAAGCGGCGGTAATGCGCCCTCACGGCTTTTGGGAAAGCGAGACGTCCATGGCGGTCTATGAGGATTGGAGCACCGAGCGCGCAGCGCAGGTGATCTCGGAGAACCGGCATCTCGAAGGGGCCACCATGCCCATCCTGCATGCCCTGCAGGAGACGTTCGGCTTCGTGCCGGACCCGGCGGTGCCCATGATCGCCGAAAGCCTCAACCTCTCGCGCGCCGAGGTCTATGGCGTCCTCACCTTCTATCACGACTTCCGGCGTGAGGCGCCCGGTCGCCATGTGGTGAAGCTGTGCGCCGCTGAGGCCTGCCAGTCCGTGGGCGGCAAGGCGCTCGCCCAGTATGTCGAGGAAAAGCTCGGCGTGGACATGGGTTCGACCTCCCCCGACGGGCGGGTGACCCTGGAGCCCATCTATTGCCTGGGCCTGTGCGCCTGCGCTCCGTCCGCTCTGGTGGACGGCCAGCTGGTGGGCCGCCTCGACCGCGATGCCATCGACGAGATCGCCGACTGCTTCGCCAACGGCAAGAGCTTCGGAGACGCCTGATGAAATCCCCCCGCATCTTCGTCCCGAACGACGCCACTGCCGTCGCCTGCGGCGCCGACCGCGTCGCGCGCAAGCTGGAAGCCGGGCTGCTGGCCCGTGGCATCACTGCCGACATCACCCGCAACGGCTCGCGCGGCCTGTTCTGGCTGGAACCCCTCATCGAGGTTGAAACCGAGCGCGGCCGCATCGGCTACGGCCCGGTGAAGCCCTCGGATATCGAGGACCTGCTTCACGCCGGCATCCTCCATGGCGCGGACCACCCCCTGTGCGTCGGCGTGGTGGACGAGATCCCGTACCTGAAGAAGCAGACTCGGCTCACCTTCGCCCGCATCGGCATCATCGATCCGCTGTCGCTGACCGATTACAAGGCCCACGGCGGCTATCGTGGGCTGGAGCGCGCCATCACGCTCGGCCCGTCGGCCACGGTGGAAGAGGTGGTGGAAAGCGGCCTGCGCGGGCGCGGCGGCGCGGGCTTTCCCACCGGGATCAAGTGGCGCACGGTGGCCGCTGCCCCGGCCGACCAGCGCTACATCGTCTGCAACGCGGACGAGGGCGACTCGGGCACCTTCGCCGACCGCCTGATCATGGAGGCGGACCCGTTCTGCCTCATCGAAGGCATGACCATCGCCGGTCTCGCGGTCGGGGCGACCAAGGGCTACGTCTACTCGCGCTCGGAATATCCCCTCGCCTTCGTGGTGATGGAAAAGGCCATCGAGAAGGCGCGCGAGGCGGGCCTTTTGGGCGACAACATCCTCGGCTCGGGCCTGTCGTTCGACATGGAAATGCGCATGGGCGCCGGCGCCTATGTGTGCGGCGAGGAAACCGCCCTTTTGGAAAGCCTCGAGGGCAAGCGCGGCCTGGTGCGCGCCAAGCCGCCGCTGCCGGCCCACAAGGGCCTGTTCCAGAAGCCCACCGTCATCAACAACCTGGTGTCGCTGGCCACCGTGCCGGTGATCCTGGACAAGGGCGGTAAGTATTACCGTGACTTCGGCATGGGCCGCTCGCGCGGCACCATGCCGATCCAGATCGCCGGCAACATCAAGTTCGGCGGCCTGTTCGAGACCGCCTTCGGCATCCCGCTGGGAGAGCTGGTCTATGACATCGGCGGCGGCACGGCGTCCGGCCGTCCGGTGAAGGCGGTGCAGGCCGGCGGGCCGCTGGGCGCCTACCTGCCCACCCACCAGTTCGACACCCCGTTCGACTATGAGGCATTCACCGCCAAGGACGCGCTAATCGGCCACGGCGGCCTCGTGGTGTTCGACGACACGGCGGACCTCGCCGACATGGCGAAGTTCGCCATGGAATTCTGCGCCCACGAGAGCTGCGGCAAGTGCACGCCCTGCCGCATCGGCTCCACCCGGGGCGTCGAGACCATCGACAAGGTGATCGCCGGCGAGAAGCGCGAGCAGAATCTCGCCCTGCTCACGGACCTTTGCCACACCATGAAGCTTGGTTCCCTGTGCGCGCTGGGCGGCTTCACGCCCTACCCGGTGCTGAGCGCGCTCAATCATTTCCCGGAAGACTTCGGCGTCGCGCCGAAGCTGCCGGCCGCCGCAGAATAATTGGAGGAACACCATGTCCCTCGTTCACGAAATCGACTACGGCACGCCGGCTTCCAAGTCCGAGAAGCTTGTTTCCCTCACCATCGACGGCATGAGCGTCACGGTGCCCGAGGGCACCTCCATCATGCGCGCCGCCATGGAGCTGGGGAACCAGATCCCCAAGCTCTGCGCCACCGACATGCTTGAGAGCTTCGGTTCGTGCCGGCTCTGCCTGATCGAAATCGAAGGCCGCAACGGCACCCCGGCGTCCTGCACCACGCCGGTGGCCGAAGGCATCGTGGTCAAGACCCAGACCGAGCGCCTGAAGCAGATCCGCAAGGGGGTGATGGAGCTCTACATCTCCGACCACCCGCTGGACTGCCTTACCTGCTCCGCCAACGGCGACTGCGAACTGCAGGACATGGCCGGCGTGGTGGGCCTGCGCGATGTGCGCTACGGCTATGAGGGCGAGAACCACACCAAGCTCGGCAAGGACGAGTCCAACCCGTACTTCACCTACGAGCAGTCGAAGTGCATCGTCTGCAATCGCTGCGTTCGCGCCTGCGAGGAAGTGCAGGGCACGTTTGCGCTCACCATCTCCGGCCGCGGCTTCGGCTCGCGGGTGTCGCCGGGCATGGACGAGCCCTTCCTCACCTCGGAATGCGTCTCCTGCGGCGCCTGCGTGCAGGCCTGCCCCACGGCGACGCTGAACGAGAAGGCCATGTACGACATCGGCACCCCCGAGCATTCGGTGGTGACCACCTGCGCCTATTGCGGCGTGGGCTGCACCTTCAAGGCCGAGATGCGCGGCGACGAGCTGGTGCGCATGGTGCCCTACAAGGACGGCAAGGCGAACCGTGGCCATTCCTGCGTCAAGGGCCGCTTCGCCTATGGCTACGCCACCCACCAGGACCGCATCCTGAAGCCCATGATCCGCTCCTCCATCCACGAGCCGTGGAAGGAAGTGACCTATGAGGAGGCCATCGCCTACGCCGCCTCCGAGTTCAAGCGGATCCAGGAGAAGTACGGCAAGCGCGCGGTGGGCGGCATCACCTCCTCGCGCTGCACCAACGAGGAGACCTACCTCGTCCAGAAGCTGATCCGCGGCGGCTTCGGCAACAACAACGTGGACACCTGCGCCCGCGTCTGCCACTCGCCCACCGGCTACGGCCTTTCCCAGACCTACGGCACCTCCGCCGGCACCCAGGACTTCGACAGCGTCGAGGAGACGGATGTCGTCCTGATCATCGGCGCCAACCCCACCGACGGCCATCCGGTGTTCGGCTCGCGCCTGAAGAAGCGGCTGCGCGAAGGCGCGAAGCTGATCGTGGTGGACCCGCGCCGCACCGACATCGTGCGCTCGCCCCATATCGAGGCGGCCTACCACCTGCCGCTCAAGCCCGGCACCAATGTCGCCATCGTCACGGCGCTGGCCCATGTGGTCGTCACCGAGGGGCTGGTGAACGAGCAGTTCGTGGGCGAACGCTGCGACTGGGACGAGTTCCAGGACTGGGCCGCCTTCGTCGCCGACGAGCGCCACTCGCCGGAAGCGGTGGAGAAGTACACCGGCGTCGATCCGGCCCTGGTGCGCGGCGCGGCCCGGCTCTATGCCACCGGCGGCAACGGGTCGATCTATTACGGCCTCGGCGTCACCGAGCATTCGCAGGGCTCCACCACGGTGATGGCCATCGCCAACCTCGCCATGGCCACCGGCAACGTGGGCCGCAACGGCGTGGGCGTGAACCCGCTGCGCGGCCAGAACAACGTGCAGGGCTCGTGCGACATGGGCTCGTTCCCGCACGAGCTGCCGGGCTACCGCCACGTCTCCGACGATGCTACCCGCTCGACCTTCGAGGCGCTGTGGGGCGTGCCGCTGGACGACGAGCCGGGCCTGCGCATTCCCAACATGTTCGACGCGGCGGTGGATGGCACGTTCAAGGGCCTCTACGTGCAGGGCGAGGACATCCTCCAGTCCGACCCCGACACCAAGCACGTCTCGGCGGGCCTTGCCGGTCTTGAATGCCTGATCGTGCAGGACCTGTTCCTGAACGAGACGGCGAACTACGCCCACGTCTTCCTCCCCGGCTGCTCGTTCCTCGAGAAGGACGGCACCTTCACCAATGCCGAGCGCCGCATCCAGCGCATCCGCAAGGTGATGGCGCCGAAGAACGGCTATGCCGACTGGGAGGTCACCCAGCTCCTCGCCAACGCGCTGGGCTTCCCCATGAATTACACCCACCCGTCTCAGATCATGGACGAGATCGCGGCGCTCACCCCCACCTTCGCGGGCGTGAACTATGCCAAGCTCGACGAGCTGGGATCGGTGCAGTGGCCGTGCAACGACAGCGCGCCGGAAGGCACGCCCATCATGCACATTGGCGGCTTCGTGCGCGGCAAGGGCAAGTTCGTCCTCACCGAATACGTGCCCACCGACGAGAAGACCGGGCCGCGCTTCCCGCTGCTGCTCACCACCGGCCGCATCCTCAGCCAGTACAATGTGGGTGCCCAGACGCGGCGTACCGCGAACGTGGCCTGGCATCCGGAGGACGTGCTGGAAATCCATGCCCATGACGCCGAGAACCGCGGCATCCGCGACGGCGATTTCGTGAAGCTGGACAGCCGGGCGGGCTCCACCTCGCTGCGCGCGGTGATATCGGATCGGGTGGCGCCGGGGGTGGTGTACACCACCTTCCACCATCCGGTGACGCAGGCCAACGTGGTCACCACCGACTATTCCGACTGGGCTACCAACTGCCCGGAATACAAGGTGACCGCCGTGCAGGTTTCGCCCTCCAACGGCCCCACCCAGTGGCAGGAGGACTACGAGAACCTCTCGCGCACCTCCCGCCGCATCGCCGCAGAAGCTGCGGAGTGAGGCAAGCGCCCACGCTCCCCCTCTCCCGCTTGCGGGGGAGGGCTGGGGTTGGTGTAAGGGGCGCTTCAGTTCAAACCGTCATGGCCGGGCCTGACGACTAAGGCAGCTGACATCCCTTCCGGAACCCACTCTCCGCTCCCATGTGAAAACTTGAGATGACCGACACCGCCTCCACCTGCGCGCTGACGCAGGACACCGCCCTCCCCGCCCCGCCCCCGGCGCGGCGGGTGGAGCGCGTGCAGGTGCGGGACGGCGCGGTTTCCAGGGGCGAGCGGGCAGTGCCCGAGGAAGTGCCGGTCGCCCTCACCTTCAACGGCACCACCCATGCGGTGATGATGGCGAGCCCGACCGACATCGCCGACTTCGCCCTTGGCTTCGCCCTCACCGAGGGCATCGTCGCCTCGCCTGCCGAGATCCTCTCCCGCGAGGTGATCGTGGTGGACGAGGGCATCGAGGCCCGCATGTGGATCGCCGAAGAGAAGATGAAGCATCTCTCCGCCCGGCGCCGGGCGCTGGCCGGGCCCACTGGCTGCGGCCTGTGCGGGGTGGAGAGCCTTGCCGAGGCGGTGAAGCCGGCGGCGCTGGTGACGGCGGACACCCACTTCTCCCCGGCGACGCTGCTCGACGCCATGGCCGCACTCGGCCCGCTCCAGAGCCTCAACCATGAGACCCGCGCGGTGCATGCGGCGGCCTATTTCGAACCCGGCCGCGGCATCCTCGCCCTGGCCGAGGACGTGGGCCGGCACAATGCCCTCGACAAGCTGGTGGGCAAGGCGGCGGAGGCCGGCTTCGATGCCGCGCGCGGCCTGCTGCTGCTAACCAGCCGCGTCTCCATCGAGATGGTTCAGAAAGCGGCGGTGTTGGGCGTGGGCGTCATTGCAGCCGTCTCGGCGCCGACATCGCTCGCCATCCGCACCGCCGACGCGGCGGGCATTACCCTGTGCGCCATCGTGCGGCAGGACGGCTTCGAGATCTTCACCCATCCCGGGCGCATCGCCCTCCCTTCACCGGAACGGCAGAACCATGTCGCATAGCACTGCTGAAAAGCTCGTCTACATGGCGAACCAGATCGCCACCGCCTTCTCGGCGCAGAAGCACGCGGAGGCCGTGGAGGCCACGCGCATCCACATCCAGAAGTTCTGGGACCCGCGCATGCGCTCCAAGATCGCCGAGCACATCGCCCATGGCGGCGAGGGCCTCTCGCCCATCGCCAAGGAAGCGCTGGAAGGCCTCCAGGCGGCCAAAGCCGCCTGACCAGCCCACGCGGCGCGTGAGCGAGAAAACTACGGACACGGCCAAGTACGCCTGATCACACCACATCCCGCGGGGCCAGGGCGCACGCCATGCGCCCCTCCTCGACCTGCAGCACAGGATGGGCGATGCCAAAGCGCGCCCTGAGTTCTGCGCAGGTCTCGCTGAGGAAATCGTCGTCGAGTTCAGCGCCCGGCCGCACCAGATGGGCCGAGAGCGCCACCGATGTGGTCGAGAGCCCCCAGATGTGCAGGTCGTGCACCTCGCTCACCCCGGGACGGGCGGCGAGGAAGGCTTCGACCTGTTCGGGATCGATGCCGGTGGGCACCATGTCCATGGCGAGGTTGACGCTGTCGCGCAGCAGGCCCCAGGTGCCGGCGATGATGGCCACCGCGATCACCAGCGACACCAGCGGGTCGAGCCACAGCCAGCCGGTGAGCGCGATCACGCCGGCCGCCGCCACCACCCCCAGCGAGATGGCGCCATCCGCCACCATGTGGATGAAGGCCCCTCGCACGTTGAGATCGCCCTTGCGGCCGGCCATGAACATCAGCGCCGTACCCATGTTCACCGCGACGCCCACCAGGGCCACCACCATGACGATGCCGGTCTGCACTGGCTCAGGCTGCGACAGGCGCGAGATGGCCTCAAGGATGATGCCGCCGGTGCCCAGCAGCAGGATCATGGCATTGGCCAGCGCCGCGAGGATGGATGAGCGCCCGTAGCCATAGGTACGCAGCCGTGTCGGCGCCCGCCGCGACAGCCAGGCCGCGCCCCAGGCCAGCAGCAGGCCGAGCACGTCGGAGAGATTGTGCCCGGCGTCGGCCAGCAGCGCGAGGGAGCCGGCATAGAGGCCGAAGATCACCTCGACGAGGACGAAGCCGAAATTCAGCCCGGCGCCGATGGCGAAGGCGCGCAGGGAATCCGGCACCGCATGGCTGTGGCCGTGGTCTGAATGACCATGCGCGCCATGACCGTGGTCGTCGTGATCATGGTCGTGATGCTGGGTCCCGGTCTCCGGCGTCGCCATCCTGTCCTCCCGGTCCATCCGCCGCGCATGTTCCATAGGCGCGCACGAATGTCACCGGCCAGGATGTCGGCCGGATGTCAGCCCAGGAAGCCGTCCACCGTGCGCACGAACGCGTCCGGCTGCTCGATGGCGGAGAGGTGGCCGCCCGGCAGCCGCGCCAGCTTTGCACCGGGAATGGCGGCGGCGATGGCCTCGCCCCAGGCCGGCGGCGTGGAGCGGTCGCCGTCCGAGACGATCACCAGCGTCTGGGTGCGGACGGCCTTGAGGTCGTAGCGGAAATCCATGTCGCGCATGGCGGCGCTGGTGCCCATGTAGCCGGCGGGGCTGGTGCCCGTCACCATGGCCCGCACCGAGGCCACCCGCGCCGGCGCCGTGGCGCGGAACTCCGGCGTGAACCAGCTGTCGATGACGGAATCCGCAATGGGCTCCACGCCGTCGCGGCGCACCGCCTTGATGCGCTGGTCCCAGAAGCGGGGCGGGCCGGCATGGGCGGTGGTGTTGGACAGCACCAGCCGCGTCAGGCGCTGGGGCGCGTTCAGCGCCAGCCACTGCCCCACCATGCCGCCCAGCGACAGGCCGCAGAAATCCGCCTGCGCGAGGCCCAGCCGGTCGAGGATGGCCAGCACGTCGCGGCCGAGGTCGCCCATGGCATAGACCTGATCGGGCGCCGCGCTCGCCCCATGGCCGCGGGCGTCATAGCGGATGACCCGGCGGGTGCGGGCGAACAGCGGCACCACCTCGTCCCACATATTCAGCGTGCAGCCCAGCGAATGGGACAGCACAAGCGGCGGCGCCCCCTCCGGCCCCGAAACCTCCACCTGGAAACGCTCCCCGGACAGATCGATGAGCGGCACCGCGCACCTCTTCTGGATTCAATATGCCAGAGAAGGTTTAGCGCGTTTGGGGGGCGGTGCAAGGGGGCGTCGAAAGCGGAGGCGCCGATGGGCCGGATGTGCACGTTAAAGACCGTGTGCCACCACACCCGCCGCAGCCTCGTCGTGGAGCCCAACGCCGGATCGTTGGGCGCCCGCCTGGGATCAGCCGAGGCAGCCACCTCGCCCACCGCTTTACCAACAACCGAAAAGTAAATTCAGCGGTGACGAGCAATCATAAAGAGGGGGAGATCAGTTGATCTCCCCCTCCCCTCACCTCGAAAACTTCTTGTACTGGATGCGCTTCGGGATGACCGAGTCGATGCCCAGGCGGCGCTTCTTGTCTTCCTCGTAGTCGGCGAAGTTGCCCTCGAACCACTCCACGTGGCTGTCGCCCTCGAAGGCCAGCATGTGGGTGGCGATGCGGTCCAGGAAGAAGCGGTCATGGGAGATGATGACGGCGCAGCCGGCATAATCCTCCAGCGCCTCTTCCAGGGCGCGCAGGGTTTCCACGTCGAGGTCGTTGGTGGGCTCGTCGAGCAGCAGCACATTGCCGCCGCGCTGGAGCACCTTGGCGAGGTGCACGCGGTTGCGCTCGCCGCCCGAGAGCATGCCCACCTTCTTCTGCTGGTCGCCGCCCTTGAAGTTGAAGGCCGCGCAATAGGCGCGCGAGGGGATCTCCCGCTTGCCGACGTAGATCACCTCGTTGCCGTCGGAGATTTCCTCCCACACGGTCTTCTTGTCATCCAGCGCGTCGCGGCTCTGGTCCACATAGCCGAGCTTCACGCTCTCGCCGATCTCGATGGTGCCGCCGTCCGGCTTCTCCTGGCCCGTGATCATGCGGAACAGCGTGGTCTTGCCCGCGCCGTTCGGCCCGATGACGCCCACGATGCCGCCCGGCGGCAGCTTGAACGACAGGTCGTCGATCAGCATCTTGTCGCCGAACGACTTGCTGAGATGATCGAAGGCGATGACGTTCTGACCGAGGCGCTCGGCCACCGGGATGACGATCTCGGTCGCCGAGGGCTGCCGCTCGGAAGCCTTGGCCACCAGTTCGTCATAGCGCTGGATGCGGGCCTTGTTCTTGGCCTGCCGCGCCTTGGGGCTGGCGCCGATCCACTCCTGCTCGCGGGCGAGGGCGCGCTGGCGGGCCTCGTCCTCGCGGCCCTCCTGCTGCAGGCGCTTCTGCTTCTGGCCGAGCCAGGACGAATAATTGCCCTCGTAGGGAATGCCCCGGCCGCGATCCAGCTCCAGGATCCAGCCGGTGACATTGTCGAGGAAGTAGCGATCATGGGTGACGATCAGGATGGCGCCCGGATAGGTGCGCAGATGGCCTTCCAGCCAATTCACCGTCTCGGCGTCCAGATGGTTGGTGGGCTCGTCGAGCAGCAGCAGCTCGGGCTGCTCCAGCAGCAGCCGGCACAGGGCCACGCGGCGCCGCTCGCCGCCGGAGAGGCGGGTCACCTCCCAGTCGTCCGGCGGGCAGCCGAGCGCGTTCATGGCCTGCTCCACCTTGCTGTCGAGATCCCACAGGCCCTGGGCCTCGATCTCGTCCTGCAGGCGGGTCATCTCGTCGGCGGTCTCGTCCGAGTAGTTCATGGCGAGCTCGTTGTAGCGCTCCATGATGGCCTTCTGCTTGGCCACGCCGTCCTCGACATTCTGGCGCACGGTCTTCTCGGGATCGAGATGGGGCTCCTGCGGCAGGTAGCCCACGCGCACGCCCTCGGCCGGACGCGCCTCGCCGGTGAAATCCTTGTCCATGCCGGCCATGATGCGCAGCAGGGTCGACTTGCCGGCGCCGTTGTTGCCGAGCACGCCGATCTTGGCGTCCGGGTAGAAAGACAGGTGCACGTTGTCGAGCACCTTCTTGCCGCCCGGATAGGCCTTGGTCATGCCGTGCATATGATAGGCATACTGATAGGGCGCCATGAGCCGCCGTCTCCTGAAAAGGGATGCGTTGAGTTGGCGCCGTTCTAGCCCTCGCGCGGCGGCGCGGCAAGGGAATGGGGCCTCAAGGGCCCTGGGCGACAGGGAGGACAAGATGGGCGCGGATCATTCCCACGACGACGGACACGGCAAGATCGACTGGCGCACCCACGGGGTGAAGGTGATCCCCGGCGACAGCCTCGATCCCAACACCGCCCAGACCCCCGGCATGAACCGGGCCACCGCCATCAACCACGCGCGGGCCGGGGCGGAGAAGATCTGGGCCGGCACGGTGCACATCCATCCGGACGCAAAGACCGGCGCCCACCACCATGGCGACCTGGAGAGCATCATCTACGTGGTTAAGGGCCGGGCGCGCATGCGCTGGGGCGAGCACCTGGAATATGTGGCCGAGGCCGGCCCCGGCGACTTCATCTTCGTACCGCCCTATGTGCCCCACCAGGAGATCAACGCCTCCCCCGACGAGACTCTCGAATGCGTTCTGGTGCGCTCGGGACAGGATCCGGTGGTGGTGAATCTCGACATCGAGCCGGCCGAGAAGCCGGAGGCGGTGAAGTGGATCGACCCCATCCACCGCGAATGACTTCTGCTAACCACCTACTTTTTCTCACCTTTTCCGGAATTGCGACAGGCCACCCACGAAGCCTGTGGACAAGTTGGAGTGATGCCTGTTGCATTCTGCGTGGGGTTTTGGCATACGAACGCACCGCCGCGACGCACTGAGGTGCCGCCGGCGAGATGGATGCGGGTGTAGCTCAGGGGTAGAGCACAACCTTGCCAAGGTTGGGGTCGTGGGTTCGAATCCCATCGCCCGCTCCAGTTTCTCTCAAGAAAATCAGATGCTTAGTACGCGCCCTTCGGGGCGTTTTCTGCTTACCGGACACGGCTTGGCCCATTCGGTAAGCACACGGTAAGCGCGTCAGGCACAGCCGTGGCGCGCTCCAGCGTAGGCGAACGTCCTGCTCCAGGTGGCCAGCGACAGGCCGGACGGGGCGGTGAGACTGCTCGGCAGATGGCCTCCCCCGCTCATGGGACGCACCCAGTCGCCCGTCGAGAGTGAGAGGTTGGACCGGAATTCCGTGACGGGTTGAAGGCCGGGAGAGAGGCTTCTGGCGCCTGTCGTGGAGTTTGGTCCCATGACTGAGGTTCAGGTTCTGGATGGGCATCGCGGTGCAGCGGGCGGGTATAGGGTCGACGCGAGCCGCGGCGAGAGGAATGGGCGCGTGTCGTCGGAGTGGTTCTCCCGGCCGGCGGACGAGCGCTTCCTGTGTCTGTCGGAGTTGTACGACACGGTGCGCGGGCGGTCCGACCGGAGTCGGACGCGGACTGTAGAGAGCGCCGCCATCCGCGTCGAGGCAAGCCGGGAGATGCCGGAGCGGCTGATGCTCGCGCTGCCGGGGGCGGATGCTCCCGTTGCCCCCACCCACTGGAGCTTCGGCCAGCTCGCGAGCCTCATCAGCGCTCCGGCCGCCTACCTGCGACAGCTCCCAGCAGCGCTTGCCGGCATCAACCTGCAGCATGGTCTGATCTCTCACCGCGCCCAGCAGGTGAAGACGTTGGAGGTGGAGGACGGCCGCGTCGAACTCCGGGCCGTCACCGGGCCCGACTATGGCCGCATCCACGACCATGAGCTGGTGGACGCCGTGCGGCGTATCGCCGGCAACGGCACCGGTGACACCCGCTGGAAGGTGCCGGGCGAGCTTGACTGGTCGACCGGCATCTACAATCCCCGCGTCGACATCTCCAGGGACACCACCACCCTCTACGCCTCGGACCGCGATGTCTTCCTGTTCCTGGTGGACGACCTCAATCCTATTGAGGCAGGGCGCCTGCCGGACGGCTCCCCCGATCTCTTCTTCCGCGGCTTCTATTGCTGGAACTCGGAGGTGGGCGCCAAGACGCTCGGCATCGCCAGCTTCTATCTGCGGGCCGTGTGCCAGAACCGGAACCTGTGGGGCGTGGAGGATTTCGAGGAGATCACCATCCGCCACTCGAAGTATGCCGCGTCCCGTTTTGCCCATCAGGCGGCGCCCGCCCTCGAGTGCTTCGCCAATTCCTCCCCCATGCTCTTCGTCAACGGCATCAAGGCCGCACGCGAGCGCATCGTGGCGCGCACCGACGAGGACCGCACCGAGTTCCTGCGCCGCAGGGGCTTCTCCAAGGCGGAGACGCAGAAGGTGATCGAGACCGTGCTCGCCGAGGAGGGCCGCAAGCCCGAGAGCATCTTCGACTTCGTCCAAGGCATCACGGCTGTGGCCCGGGACAAGCCGCACCAGGATGCCCGCCTAGATCTGGAGGCGCGGGCGAAGAAGCTCCTCGACAGGGCCGCCTGAGATCCGCAAAGCCGGAGATGCGGAATGTCGTGTCTCCGGCTTCGTGTTGTCCCGGCATTCCGGATCGTCGGTTCTGCGGCGCCGTCCTCAGAGGAAGAGGGCGGCGCCGTGCTTCGTGACGGGTTCGAGGTTGAGAGAGAGGTTCTCCGGCCGCCCGTCGCGGAGAAGCATCCAATGGCCACGGCTGTTCAGAAGATCACCCTTTCGTCGTCCCGCGACATCCCCTTCAACAAGCTGGTCTTGAGCCAGTCCAACGTCCGCCGGGTCAAGGCCGGCATCTCCATCGAGGAACTCGCCGAGGATATCGCCCGGCGGGGGCTGCTCCAGGGCCTCAATGTCCGCGCCGTCGTCGATGCGGACGGCGTCGAGACCGGCATGTACGAGATCCCGGCCGGCGGGCGGCGCTATCGGGCGCTGGAACTGCTGGTGAAGCGCAAGCATCTCGCCAAGACGGCCTCGGTGCCGTGCATTGTCCGTGAGGGCGGCATCGCCGAGGAGGATTCCCTCGCCGAGAATGTCCAGCGGGCTCCGCTTCATCCCCTCGACCAGTTCCGCGCCTTTCTCGCCTTGCGCGAGAAGGGCCAGTCCGAGGAGGAGATCGCGGCCGTCTTCTTCGTCTCGGCCGCGGTGGTGAAGCAGCGGCTGAAGCTTGCATCGCTTTCCCCGAAGCTCCTCGACACCTATGCCGAGGATGGTCTCACCCTCGACCAGCTCATGGCCTTCACCGTATCGGGCGACCATGAGCGGCAGGAGCAGGTGCTGGACCGTCTCGCCCAGGCTTACGACAAGCAGCCCTATGCCATCCGGCGCATGCTGACGGAGGGTGCGGTCCGGGCATCCGACAAGCGGGCCCGATTCATCGGCATCGAGGCCTATGAGACGGCAGGCGGCACCGTGCTGCGCGACCTGTTCCAGGGGGACGACGGCGGCTGGCTACAGGATGTGCCGCTCGTCGACCGGATGGTGGCGGAGAAGCTCGCCGCTGAGGCCGACGTGATCCGGAGCGAAGGCTGGAAGTGGATCGAGGTCGCTCCGGACTTCGCCTATGGCCACACCTACGGCCTGCGCCAGCTGCGGGGCGAGCTCGCGCCGCTGACCGACGAGGAAGAGGCTGCGCGGGAAGCCGCCCAGGGGGAATACGATCGTCTGTCCGAAGAACATGCCGATGTCGACGAGCTTCCCGAAGAGGTCGACGCGCGGCTCGAGGAACTCGAGGCGATGCTGGAGGCCTTCGAGACGCGGCCCCTCTTGTTCGATCCGGCGGAGGTTGTCCGGGCCGGAGCCTTCGTCAGCATCGCACTGGATGGAAAGCTGCGGGTGGAACGGGGTTTTGTCCGCCCGGAGGACGAGGTGCCGGTCGAAGAGGACCATGACCCTTCGATCGAGATCGATGGTGACACATATGCGCCTTCGGGACCTCGCGAGGAGGCGGCATCGTCCGCTGCTCGTGCAGAGCCCGAGGAAGAAGACGGCCTCACGCCGATCTCCGACCGGCTGCTCACGGAGCTGACCACCCATCGGACGCTCGGCCTGCGCCATGCGCTCGGTGAGCAGCCTGACATCGCCTTCCTTGCCGCAGTCCACGCCCTCACGCTGAAGGCATTCTACGCCTATGGCTCGGACAGCTGCCTTGAGCTCGATCTCAAGAGCGTCTCGTTCAACGCTCAGGCGCCAGGCCTCAACGACAGCGTCTCGGCCGAGGCCATTCGTGTCCGGCATGAGAGCTGGGCCAAGACTCTGCCCAAGGAGCCGGGTACGCTGTGGGACACCTTGAGCGGGTGGGACCTCGACAGCCGGGCCGCACTGTTCGCCCATGTGGTGAGCCTCTCGGTCAATGGGGTGCACGAGGCGTGGAACCGGCGTCCCCGCGCCTTCGCCCATGCCGACCGGCTGGCGCAGGCGGTGTCGCTCGATATGGCGGCGGCCAGGTGGAGGCCCACCGTCGACACCTTCCTGGGCCGGGTCACCAAGGCCCGCATCCTGCAGGCGGTGACCGAGGCGAAGGGGGGACGTGCAGCCGAGCGGATCGCCCACCTCAAGAAGGGCGACATGGCGCGGGAGGCAGAAGCCCTCCTTGCCGACAGCGGCTGGCTCCCGGAGGCGCTGCGGACCCAACCGTCCGACACCGCCGGCGAAGAAACGGCGGAGAAGGACGGCGAAACGGCCATGGCCGACAGCGAGGACCTCGCCGACACTGAGGAGCCCGAAGCGATCTCCTCCTCGATCGCTGCCGAATAATCCTCCCGGGCAACCTGGCCCTCCGCCCGTGGCCCCGCGCTCCCCCTGTCGCGTGGTCTGGACGGCGGGCCATTCTGTTGGAGCGTCCCCCATGTCGGATGCTGCACACGACCTCGCCCGGCGGCTAGGGCGGCAGGCAGAGGCTATCTGCCGCCATTATCTCTCCGCAGGCCGGCGGCAGGGTCACTATTGGCAGGTGGGAGATGTCCGCAATGCGCCCGGTCGCTCCATGTTCGTGCGGCTGCGAGACAGCGCGCATGGCCCGGCCGGCAAATGGACCGATGCAGCGACGGGAGAGCACGGTGATCTCCTCGACGTGATCCGGGAGAGCCAGGGCCTGTCCAGCTTCGCCGACGTGCTCGCTGAGGCTCAAGCATTTCTGCGCCTTCCACCAATCTCACGAGACGCGGAAGCTCCCCATGGCGGAAAGCAGTGTTTCTCACGTGATCCGGCCCCCTCTGCACGACGGCTCTTCGCCGCCTCAGAGCCTGTTCCGGGCACGATCGTGGAGACGTATCTGCAGAACCGCGGCATCACGGCCTTGCACGAAACCGGAAGCCTGCGGTTTCACCCGCGCTGCTATTACCGCCCGGATCCACACGAGCCCATTCAGCCCCTGCCAGCTATGGTCGCGGCCGTCACCGATCTCAGAGGGCGGATCACGGGCGTACATCGGACATGGCTCGCTCCGAACGGGTCGGACAAGGCGGCCCTCACCACGCCCCGGCGCGCCATGGGACACCTGCTGGGGCACGCCGTTCGCTTCGGCGGGGCTGACGATGTGATGGCCGCCGGAGAGGGCATCGAGACCATTCTCTCCCTGCGCACGGCGCTGCCCAGCCTCCCCATGGCAGCGGCGCTCTCGGCCGCACACCTTGCTGTCGTCGCCTTCCCACCCGGCCTGCGCCGGCTCTACATCGTCCGGGACACCGATTCAGCTGGCGACAAAGCGCAAGACAGTCTGATTGCACGAGCGAATGCGGCCACGATCGAGGCCATCGTGCTCTCGCCAGCGCTCGGCGACTTCAACGAGGATCTGCGCGCCTTTGGCGTCGATAGGGTGCGAGCGGAACTCCGATGCCAGTTGGCTCCCGAGGACGTCGGTCGCTTCATGGTGCTCCGCCCGTAATCTGGAGCGCGGAGGAACAGGAATTCTCTCACCCTGCGCATAATTGCTGCCCGTCATCAGAGAGGACCGTACGCCGGCCTTCCAGAGGGCGATCGGCCAGCAGCCGTTCTGGCCCGGCAATGGCTGCCGCCGACGATTTTCCGGCGGCGGTGTTTCCCACGACGCAAGCGTCGCGGGGCCCAGACACGCGCCTTTCCATCGCGAAGCAAAATCGCCGGCCTCCGCCATCCTCCGCTACGCTCCGGCCCCGCGCTTCCCGCGGGGTGCAGGTCCGTCCCGCCCGCCAGCTTCGTCGCCATGAAGGCCGCAAGGCTGCGGTCCAACCGACGGAGCATCCCATGAGCGCCGAGCACGACGAACCCCGCCACGCCTCTTCTCCCACCGATCACCTGCTGCAGGAACTTCAGCTCTATGGCTACCATCCCTTCGAGGACGAGCCCGATTCCCGGCCGCTTCCCGAGGCCGACCGCATCACCGGCGCCATCGCCGACATCTTCGATGCGCTCATCGCGACGCTTCAGGATACCCGCCTGGAGCCCGAGCTTCCCGGTCTCCTGTGGTCGACGGTCCATCTCTTCCACCGTGCCGCTGGCCATATCTCGGGCGCTCTCGACGACAATGAGCAAAGCCAACGCCGCAGCCAGCAGGAGCAGGACGGCAGCGAGGTGCGCTCAGTGGAACTGGAGCGCCTCATCGCCGAGGGCCAGAGCCTTCTTGACCGCCGCGACGCCTTCGAGTTGATGCGCTACGAAGCCGCCGACATCTTCGAGCGCCACACCGGATCAGCCTGGCGCCCCCGCTCCGGGTCGCTGGTGAACCACCGGCACCTCACCGCCGCCCTTATCGATAGCCGCGATTTCCTCGCCGCCCGCAGGCGTGCGGAGACCGAGGTACTGATGCCTCCGGGCGCCAAAATCGCCTTCTCCGGCGGCGACACGGCCGATCACACGCGCATCTGGGCCAAGCTCGACCAGGTGCATTACAAGCACCCCGACATGGTGCTGCTCCACGGCGGCTCACCCAAGGGTGCCGAAAGGATTGCCGCCTGCTGGGCCGATGCCCGCAAGGTGCCACAGGTCGCCTTCAAGCCGGATTGGACACGGCACGCCAAGGCCGCCCCCTTCAAGCGCAACGATCAGATGCTCTCCGTCATGCCCATCGGGGTCATCATCTTCCCCGGCACGGGCATCCAGGACAATCTCGCCGACAAGGCCCGCGAGCTCGGCATCCCGGTCTATCGCTTCGGGTCGGGCGGCGCATGAGCGCTGCCGTTCCCCAACTCCGGAATCGGATTTCATATTGTGTCCGCCCTTTTCGAGGAAAAGCAGCACTCGTTATCATTTTTCACGAGACTCGTGCTAAAAGACCAAAATTCATAATTCGGCATTGAGATTCATGGAGCCAAGGCAGTGCAAGCCGTTTTCGGGAAGCGTCAGCGTCCTTCATGGGCGCTGGCTGCCCGAGGCCGCGATTCCGGTTGGCTATGCGGCGCTCATCGATGCCTATGGGCTCGCCGTTCCGGTGCCCCTCACGCTTGCTGCCATCGGGCCAAGGCACAGGATCTATCAGGCTGATGGCTGGCACCTCTATACGCCACGCCACCAGCCGGAAGCCACGCTCGGCGGGCACCTCACCTTCGCCCTGCGCTATGAAGGACTGGACCTCGCCATTCTCAAGGCCCTGTTCCGCGCGACGGGCCCTCAGGCCATCGCCGACATGGTGCGCGCCGCCCCGACCGGCGCCTATGCGCGGCGGATCTGGTTCCTCTACGAATGGCTGCTCGACCAGCGGCTCGACCTGCCCGACGCGACCCGGGGCAGCTACGCCCTCGTGGTCGATCCCGACCGGCAATGGGCGGCGGACAGCGTCCTCTCGCCCCGCCACCGGGTGAAGAACAACCTGCCGGGCACGCCGGCCTTCTGCCCGATGGTCTTCCGCACGCCGACGCTCGATGCGTTCGTCGCGCGTGGTCTCGCTGATGAGGCCCGCCGTCTCGTCGCCGAGGTGCCGGCCGATCTCCTCGCCCGTACCGCGGCCTTCCTGCTGCTCAAGGATTCCCGGTCGAGCTTCGCCATCGAGGGGGAGACCCCGCCGCAGGATCGTATCCAACGCTGGGGACAGGTGATCGGCGAGGCCGGCCGGCGGCCCATCGACGAGGCGGAACTGGAACGGTTGCAACGCATCGTCATCGGAGACACGCGGTTCGTGCATCTCGGCCTTCGTACGGAAGGCGGGTTCGTCGGCGAGCATGATCGCGTGAGCGGGACCCCCATCCCCGACCACATCAGCGCGCGGCCCGAGGACCTCGCCGCGCTGGTCGGCGGCCTGACGGCGTTCGACCGCGGCGCGGCGCTGTCCCTCGATCCCGTGCTCGCCGCCGCGATCCTCGCCTTCGGTTTTGTCTATATCCATCCGTTCGAGGACGGGAACGGGCGCCTTCATCGCTATCTGATCCACCATGTGCTGGCGGAGCGGGGCTTCAATCCGCCGGGGCTGGTCTTCCCTGTGTCCGCCGTCATCCTCGAGCGGATCGATGCCTACCGGCAGGTGCTGGAGACCTATTCGCGCCGGCTGCTGCCCCTCGTGCGCTGGCGCCCAACCGCGCAGGGCAATGTGGAGGTGCTGAACGACACCGCGGACTTTTACCGCTATTTCGATGCCACGCCCCATGCCGAGTTCCTGTTCGCGTGCGTGGCACGCACCATCGACGTGGAGCTGCCGGCCGAGACCGCATTTCTCAGGACCTACGACCAGTTCAAGGCCCGCGTGCAGGGCCTCGTCGACATGCCCGACCGGCTGCTCGACCTCCTCTTCCGCTTTCTGCGCCAGAACGGGGGCCGCGTGTCGAAGCGGGCGCGGGACAGGGAGTTCGCCGCGCTGACCGACGAGGAAGCTGCCCACATCGAGGCCATCTTTACGGAGCTATCGGCTCAGTGAACGCCGTCATCCGGACGGGTGAGGTCATTCCGAAGGGCCACGCGGGGATGCGCTGGATATGCCTGGTCTGAGCAAGCCGCAAGCTTCTCCTGCAAACACATCGGTCCGTCTCTGACCCGGCTCCCAGTAGGGCGACGGTCCACCCCCGCTTTCCTGCGCAGATCCTTAGGTGCCGGCCGAGGGCCTAGTGCCATCAACCCTCAAGGGGTCGGCTACGCACGGCGTGCCGCCGCTCCCGCTTCGCCGTCGCGGTGATTGCGGCCCACGGCCGGACCCATCCGGCGCCTGTCAGCGGGGGATGGTCCTCCGCTTCGAACAGGAGCCGGACCCCATGTCCTTCACCGATGCACAGGCCTTCGCCCTCAGCCTTGCCAAGACCCTGATGGTCGTCATCGTGATCTTTCGCGCGGGCGACGGCAGCCTCTCGATCGTGCCGGCCGACGAATTCGACGGTGACGCCGCGCAGATCATCCGTGAGATCGACCCCTTCGCCAGATAGCGGAGGGAGCGCGGAAGTCCCGAGCATCCCCCTTGCAGGGATTCCGCCAGCCATCTTCCCTTGCTATGCTGGTGATCGCGCCGTGGTGGTGGAGGCGCGACCGCCTTACCCTCGCGGAGCCACCACAATGCTCGTTCCCATCATCATCTCCACCTGTGTCGCTGCGGGCCTCGTCTGCTGGTTGCTGTTCGAGCTCGCCGCCCTGGCGCTCCTGTTCATGGTCGGATTCACGGCCGCGGGCTGGGCCTACCAGAGCGGTGCGGGCAGCATTGGCGCCGCGTTCGCCGGGATGGGCGCGGTGGCGGTTGGCATCGCGGCGTTCAAGCGGATCACGAGGGTACCGGCGCCCGCCCAAACAGCCGGGTCTCTTTCGCACGTTCTGGCTCAGCGCCCGGGAGAGTACCAGTAGCTCGGAAGGGCGATTCACCTCGTCTTGGAGCCAATGCAGCGAGGGCGGTGAAACGCGATAGCGCCGGCGCCCTGCGACGCTTCCCCAGCCGAAGCAAGCGACAAGCGGCATCCCAACGACGCCCCCAATCTCCCGGCATCGGAAGCGACCGGTACAGCGTGTGGACGGCAAGGCAAGCTCCCCACGCCATAAGCTACGGGGATGCAAGCCGAATTTTCGTGCCCGCTCTTTTCGGCCACCTCGACGGCCATCCTCTCCGTCAGCCCTCCGTCATCGCGCGCTTCATGCGGCCTCTCTGATGGGCGGATCTGGCCGCGGGACGGCTTCGCCTCGACCGCCTGAGCCGCAACGGCGCATCGCGACTTTCTTCCCCTGGGCGACCACCCCTTCGGGGTCCCGGATCGCCCATTCCTCGCGCGGCAAGAAAGCCGCTTTTGCACCATCCTCCGCTGCGCTGCGGCCCCTGAGCCACCCCGTCAGACGGGGCCCCGGCGGGGTGCGGCGTCGGTCGCCCGCGGCCTTCCGATCGCCATCGAGGCCGCAACGGTGCGGGCTCGGAAACGGAAGACGGAGATTTACCATGGCCACCATCGGCACCTTCAAGAAGACCGGCGCGAACGAGTTCACCGGCGAGATCGTCACCCTCAGCGTCCAGGCCAAGGGCGTGCGCATCGTCCCGGACCTGCGGACCAACGGCGAGAATGCTCCCAGCCACCGGGTCCTGGTGGGCCGGATCGAAATCGGCGCCGCCTGGTCCAAGCGCTCCAGCGAAGGCCGCGACTATCTGGGCCTCAAGCTCGACGATCCGAGCTTCAACGCCCCGATCTACGCCAACCTCTTCGACGACGAGGACGCTGACACCTTCAGCCTCATCTGGTCCCGCCCCAGCGGGCGGCGCGGCGAGTGAGCCTCGCACAAGGCCCCAGCTGATGAAGCCGGGGCCTTCCTAACCCCGGGGTTCACCGGTCAGTCCTTGCCGTCCGGACGCACCAGCTCGACGTGGCTGACGCCCAGCGCCTGAGCCAGCTCGTAGAGGGTGATGACTGTCGGATTGCGCCGGCCACGCTCGAGGCCGCTGATATACTGTTGGCTGAAACCGGAGCGCGCCTCGACATCCTCCTGCGTCAGGCCTTTCTCCTGACGCAGGCGAGCGAAGTTCCGGCCGACCAGCTTGCGCATATCCATGCGCAGACGGATCGCAATTTACACCCTTTGGGCTTATCAACTATAATATGTAATCAAGCGGCCCTAGCGGGTTAGACGGCGGCAATGCCGATGCAAATTGATCACCGAGAGGCCCG
>NZ_JBAFVB010000014.1:0-107034 GCF_043193975.1 Xanthobacter versatilis
GTATGGCAAAAATCCGGCGGACGGCGAAAAACGCATACCGTCGCGCACACCGTCAGAACCCATCGCTTGAAGGCGATAGGCTCCGATAGTGAGTGATTGACTTTTTGTTTGATTTCAGCTAGTTATGAGAATGTGGCGATAGTTCGCGAAACGCTGCGAACCACATCATTTCACTCCCACTCGATTGTTCCCGGGGGCTTGCTGGTGACGTCGTAGACCACGCGGTTGATGCCCTTTACCTCGTTGATGATGCGTGTAGCGGTGCGGCCGAGGAAGCCCATGTCGAAGGGGTAGAAGTCGGCGGTCATGCCGTCCACGGAGGTCACCGCGCGCAGGGCGAGGACGTGGTCGTAGGTGCGGCCGTCGCCCATCACGCCCACGGTGCGCACCGGGAGCAGCACGGCAAAGGCCTGCCAGATCACGTCGTAGAGGCCGGCATAGCGGATCTCTTCCAGATAGATGGCGTCGGCCTTGCGCAGGATGTCCAGCTTCTCGCGGGTGATGGCGCCCGGGCAGCGGATGGCGAGGCCGGGGCCGGGGAAGGGGTGGCGGCCCACGAAGCTCTCGGGCAGGCCGAGCTCGCGGCCGAGCGCGCGCACCTCGTCCTTGAACAGGTCGCGCAGGGGCTCCACCAGCTTCATGTTCATGCGCTCGGGCAGGCCGCCCACATTGTGGTGGCTCTTGATGGTCACCGAGGGGCCGCCGGCGAACGAGACGCTCTCGATCACGTCGGGATAGAGCGTGCCCTGGGCGAGGAAATCGGCGCCGCCCACCTTCCTGGCCTCGGCATCGAACACGTCGATGAACAGCCGGCCGATGGTCTTGCGCTTGGCCTCGGGATCCTCGACGCCCTCCAGCTCCTTCAGGAACAGCTCGGAGGCGTCCACATGCACCAGCGGGATGTTGTAGTGGCCGCGGAACAGCGAAACCACCTCGTCGGCCTCGGCCTGGCGCATCAGGCCGTGGTCCACGAACACACAGGTGAGCTGGTCGCCGATGGCCTCGTGGATGAGCACAGCCGCAACGGACGAATCCACGCCGCCGGACAGGCCGCAGATGACGCGCCCCGTGCCCACCTGCTCGCGGATGCGGGCGATGGCGCGCTCGCGGAAGGCGCCCATGGTCCAGGCGCCCTCGAGCTTCGCCACCTTGCGCACGAAATTGGAGAGCAGCCGTGCGCCGTCCGGGGTGTGCACTACCTCGGGGTGGAACTGCACGCCGTAATAGTTGCGCGACAGGTCGGCGATGGCGGCGAAGGGGGCGTTGTCGGAGGTGGCCACCACCTCGAAGCCCTCGGGCAGGGCGGTGACGCGGTCGCCGTGGCTCATCCACACCGTGTGGCGCTCGCCCGCGCGCCAGACGCCCTCGAACAGGGGCACCACCTTCTGCACGGTCAGCTCGGCGCGGCCGAACTCGCGATGGTGGCCCGCCTCCACCGCGCCGCCCAGCTGGGCCGCCATGCACTGCTCGCCATAGCAGATGCCGAGCACCGGCACGCCGGCGGCGAAGGCTTCGTCGGGCGCCTTGGGGCTCTGGCCCTCGATGACGGAGGCGGGGCCTCCGGAGAGGATGATGGCCTTGGGCTTCAGCCGCTGGATGGCTTCCGCGCCCTTCTGGAACGGCACCACCTCGGAATAAACCCCTTCCTCGCGCACCCGCCGGGCGATGAGCTGGGTCACCTGGCTGCCGAAATCGATGATGAGGACGGTTTCCTGGGCGGCAGTATCCAGAGCGGGGGAGGACATGAAGGGGCACCTTGCGCGCGAAGGAGGAAATGTTGCGCCCTCCTTTAGCGGCAAAGCGGCCATTTAAAAAGTCAAGGCCGGCGCAGGCCGGCCTTGCGCCGGGTGAGGCCCGCTTAGAGGGCGGTCCAGTACGGCTCGCACCCGGCCGGCGGCTTCGCGGCTGTGGCTCCGTGGCGGCGCTTCAGCTCGGCGCAGCCGAAAGCGCGGGCATCGGCGGGGAGCTTGGAATTGATGGCGGTGCCGATCTCGTCATAGGGCTCGCCGGAGACATAGACGTAGAAGGCCCAATAGCCGCCGACGAGGACGACCACGATGAGCAGCAGGCGGATGAGACCCATGGCGTGACGCCTTCTCCTTCACCCGTGCGCATCACGGGCATGGCGGGAACGCCGGAGCTACGGTGAAGGTTCACGCCGGGGCGCTGTGCGGGGGCGGAGGGCCAGAGGGTGGAGAGGGGGGAGCACAGGGCGAGCATGAGGAAGAGCGGGATGGCGGAGATGAGGCCGCAAAAGACTGCGCCCGCGCAAATACCCTCATCGAAATCGATTTTCCGGAACTCTTCCGGCGTCGCGTAAGTGATGTCCTCCCCGAGGTTGTAAGGCGGACCCTTTTCATATTTGGCTTTTTGTTCTGTCAGGAACTTGCGTTCCGTCATGAATATCGCGCGCCAGCACCAGAAGGTTGTTACTGGAAGGCTCCAGATCAACGCGAATTCCCAGATCCTTGTGCCGGTCTTTTGATCGAAGACCCAGCCGGGACAATAGGTTCGCGAGGAGTCGATCCAAGCCAAGATGCCGATGGTCGTCGCCAAAACAAGGAGACACCCCACCGCCGCGAGCCGCGTTACCTTCAACTGGAATTTCGGCGTCAGCTTGGGAAACGGGTTCCAGTCTTCGCTGTAGCTCGGCATGGCGCGCCTCCGCCGGACATCTGAACCCGCCTCACCCCGCCCGCTTCATCACGCTGACGAAGAAGCCGTCCGTCCCCGTCCGGCGGGGGGTCATCAGGATGCCCTCGCGGCTGGTGAGGGCTGCGTCCGCAAGGGCCTGCCCGTGCGCGCCGAGGGACAGAACAGTCTCGTTGGGCGGCACCACGTGGAAATCCTCCCGCTTGGAGAGCAGCGCGCGCACCTGCGCTCCGTTCTCCTCGTCCAGCAGCGAGCAGGTGACATAGGCGAGCCGCCCGCCGGGGCGCACATAATGGGCGGCCTCCTCCAGGATCTTGGCCTGCTCGGCGGTGCGCTGGGCGAGTGCGCCAGGGCGCACCCGCCATTTGGCGTCGGGGTTGCGGCGCCAGGTACCGGTGCCGGTGCAGGGGGCGTCCACCAGAACGAGATCCATGCGGCCTTCGAGGTCATGCAGCACGTCCTCGGCGCCGCGAGGGCTCCTCACCTGCACGTTGCGCACGCCGGCGCGGGCGAGGCGCTCGTGCATGGGTTTCAGGCGGCGGATGTCGCTGTCGTGGGCGTAAAGCTGGCCCTTGTTGTCCATGAGGGCGGCAAATTCCAGCGTCTTGCCGCCAGCACCCGCGCACAGGTCCAGCACCTGGGATCCGGGCACCGGGCGGGCGAGGATGGCGGCGATCTGCGAGCCCTCGTCCTGCACCTCCACCTCGCCCCGCAGGAAGGCGGGCTCGGCGGAGACCGGCGGGGCCTTGCCCTCGGAATCCAGCAGGATGCGCAGGGCGAGGGGCGAGAAGCGGCCGGGTGCCGGGTTGAGATGGGACAGCTCGGCGCGCACCGCCTCCGGCTCGCCCTTCAGGGTGTTGACGCGCAGGTCGAGGGGGGCGCGGGTGGCGAGCGCAGCGCCTTCCGCCACCACGTCCTCGCCGAACACGTGGCGCAGGGAGGCGTGGAGCCACTGGGGATAGTCGCCGCGGACGAAGGGCGGCGCGCCCTTGATGCTCGGGTCGGCGAGGCGGGCGCGCTCGTCCTCGGTCAGGGGCGCCGGCGCGAAGCGGGAGCCGTCCGCCAGTGCCGCGATGGCCTCGCCATCCAGTCCCCGCATGAGCACCAGCATGCCCAGCACCAGCGCGCGCGGCTCCTCGGAGCCCATGACATGGGCGGCGGAGGCGCGCCGGCGCAGGGTATCGTAGACGATGCCGGCGATGGCGGCGCGGTCTCCGGAGCCGGCGAAGCGGTGGGAGAGGCCCCAGTCCTTCAGGGCATCGGCGGCGGGCCGGCGGCGGGTGGTGAGGTCGGTGAGGACCTCGATGGCGGCGGAGATACGGGCGGCGGGGATCATGGTCTATCCGTCAGGGGCGCGCGGGGGCGGGCTGAAGACCTTCCGCCTCCAGCTGCCGGGCGAAGAGGTCGAGGGCTGCGCCCAGCTTCTCGTCGATCACGTGGAGATATTCGGTCCAGTCGCCATAGCCGGTCAGCTCGGCCTTGCCGTCGCTGATGCCGCGCAGGCCGATCATGGGCAGGCCGTGGCGCCGGGCGGCGCGCAGCACGGCGAAGCTCTCCATGTCCACCATGTCCTCAGCGATGGCATCATAGGCGGCGCCCGACACGATGTTGGCGCCGGTGGACAGGGAGGCTTCCGGCACGCCCTTGATGCGGTGGGCCAGCTCGATCACCGCTGGCTCGTCGAGGAAGGGGGTGCGCCCCTTCTCGAAGCCCAAGGCGGAGGCATCCATGTCGCGATAGGCGACCCTCGCCACCTGGTAGACTTCCGCATGGTCAAGGCGGCGCGAGCCGGCCGAGCCGAGGGTGAAGACCACGTCCGGCAGAAGGTTCTGGTGGGCGAGGAGGGCGAGGGCCCGTGCCGTCTCCACCGCCGCCTCCACCGGCCCAACCCCGGTGATGAGGGGATCGATGCGGGACTTCAGATGGGGGCCGTATTCCTGGCTGGTGGCCATCACGAACAAAATGGAATGGCCGCCGATGGAAGACAGGTGGCGGGCGGGGTCGGTCATCAAGATCACCTGAGACGCAAGGCGGGAGCGCAAAGTTCAACTCCTCGACCGCCCCGCTTCGCCTGTCAACCAGTCGCCTTCAGATGTTGAGCAGGATGGCGAAGGCGAACAGCACCCACATCAGCGCCAGCACCGCAAGGCTCGCCAGGTCGAAGCTGCCCCCGAAATTGATGTGCCCGCGTGCCTCCGCGGACAGCAGGTGCGGGAAGGCGGAGATCAGGCGCAGCAGCACGAACACCCAGGCCAGCACCACGAAGATGATGTCTGCCTTGCGGGTGTAAAGGGCGAGGATGGTCAGCGTGTAGAACAGCACCGCCGCTAGCCCGGCGCGCAGGCCGTCGGCCGTCACCTCGGTGGATTTGACGGCGCGCAGCAGCACCGCGAGCACCAGGGCCACATGCACGAACAAAGGAAGAAGGATCATCTGGACCGACATGGGGGCCTCCGTCGCGGGACGCGCAAGCCCCAGCCTCACCCGCTCAAGCCGCGCCGGCTCGAACGTCGCCAGCTCAAGCGTCGCCAAAGGGGGGAACCGCAGCCGCGGCCGTTCGTTCCCTCCGAGGTCAGGAGGAGACGACATGGCTGCACAGGGATCGATCGAGGAGCTGCGGCGTACCGTGGAGCAAGGCCGTGCCCCGCGCCCGCTGTTCACCCGCTTCTCCCAGATGGCGGCCCGCTACACCGGCAAGCCCGCGACTTTCATCGGCGCCATGGCCATCATCGTGGTGTGGGGGATGACGGGCCCGCTGTTCGGCTTCAACGACACCTGGCAGCTGGTCATCAACACCTCCACCTCCATCGTCACCTTCCTCATGGTGTTCCTGATCCAGAACAGCCAGAACCGGGACACGGCGGCGCTCCAGATCAAGCTGGACGAACTCATCGCGCGCCTCGACGGGCCGCGCGAGGTGCTGCTGGATCTGGAGGACCTGGACGAGGACACGCTGGAGCGCCTGCGCCTGGAATACGCCCTCCTGGCCGACAAGGCACGGGAGAGCCAGGATTCCGGCGCCAGGCGGGAGGCTGCCTGCCCCGAGCCGGCGGACCCGGCAGGCGCCAAGGCGTGAGCGCGCGGCGCGTTCAGCCGCGGGGCAGGGGATCGACCGCGAAGGCCTCGGGCGGCAGGCCGGCGCGGGCGCGTGCCACCATGGTCTCGAACGCCCGCTCCATGTGGCGGGCGTGGCGGTCGATGTCGAACAGGGGCGAGGTGGGGCGGGCAGCCGCAAGGCGCGCGCGGGCCTGCGCCAGCGCCGCCGGATCGTTGGCGATGGCCACGGCCTTGGCGACGAAGCCCTCCACGTCGGTGGTGATGAAGTCGGCCAGGTCCATCTGGGTCATAATGCTGGCGGCGACCCGCGACGCGAACGAGCGGCCGGTGCGCGTCACCATGGGCAGGCCCATGCGCAGCATGTCGCTGGCCGTGGTGTGGGCGGTGTAGGGGAAGGTGTCGAGGAAGAGGTCCGCTAGCGGGAGCCGGGCGAAATGATCTTTCAGCGGCACCATGGGCGCGAACACAAGGCGGGCGGGGTCGAGGCCCCGTGCTTCCGCCTCCCGGCGCAGGTTGTCGGCGCTGTTCTCCCGGCTCTCCAGCACCCATAGCACCGAGCCGGGCACCGCCTTGAGAATGCGCGTGTAGGCGGAAAAGACCTCCGGATCGAGCTTCCAGGCTGAATTGAAGGCGCAGAACACGAAGGCGTCGTCCGGCAGGCCGCAATCGGCCCGGGTCGGGCGCTCGCCCACCGGCAGGTCCGGGTCATTGGGCTGGTAGCAGTCCGGCAGGTGGACGATCTTCTCAGTGTAGAAGGCGGCGTCGGCGAACGGCAGGACCACCGGGTCGGCGATCACATAGTCCATGAAGGGCGCGCCGCTGGTGCCCGGATAGCCGAGATAACTCACCTGCACCGGCGCCGGGCGTTCCGCGAACGCGGCCAGCCGCTCGCCGCTGGTGTGGCCCATGAGATCCACGAACACGTCGATCCCGAGGGCAGCCACCTCCTCGGCGATGGCCGCCGGGGTCGCCTTCTCCCTGTCGAGAAAGTGGTCGACCGCGTCGATGATTCTCTGGCGATGCTCGGACGCGTCGTTGTAGCTCACCGATATGGCGGTCACCTCGAAGCGGCTGCGGTCATGCCGCGCCAGCAGCTTGGAGATCAGGAAGGTGGTGGCATGGGTGCGGAAGTCCGCGGACAGATAGGCGACGCGGATCGGTCCCGAGGCGGTGCGCCGGGCCGAATGGTCGAACGTGCGCGGGCGGGCCGGGGTCTGTTCCTCGGCCACCTTGCGCCGGGCCGAGGCCAGATGCAGCGCCGGATCGTCCACATAGAGGGCGGCGAAGGGCAGGGCCGGAACATTCGGCTCGGAAACGCCCCGCTTCAGGTTCTCGAACAGTCGGTCGTGGCCGCGCCAGTCCCAGATCGCCCGCCGGTGCGGCAGCAATAGATTGGCGGACAGCGGCAGGCTGGGGTCGAGGTCGAACGCCCGCTCGATAGCGGCGAGCGACTCGTCCGATTTATTCAGAGCCCCGTAGGCGAGGGAAAGGTTGTGCCAGGCCTTGGCGTCGTCAGGCCGGCGCGCCAGCACCTTCTTGTAAAGCTCGATGGCCTCGATTTCCCGACTTTGCCGGGCGCGGACGATGCCGAGCAGGTGCATCACGTCCGCCTGATCCGGCGCCGCCCGCAGGATCTTGCGATAGTGCCGGGCCGCTTCCTCATACTGGCCGCGCAACTGGTGCTGGTAGCCATCGTAGAGCAGCTTCTGGAGCGCGGGCGTGAGGGGCGGTGGGCCGGGCGGGGGAGAAGGAGGCATGGCGTCGCGTGGTCGTTCCCTGAAAGCCGTCTCTGGAGCCGGATCGGACCAGCCCGTGCCGCAAGAGGATCGGCGGGTGCTCTAGCATGGGCGGGATCGAGGCGATAGCCGAGGGCGCCGCACGGTTCCGGGCCTCGGGAACTCAGGCGCCGGGGCCCTCGGCGGCGGAGGGCGCGATGATGATATGGTCCGGCGCAGCGCCGGCCATGGCCCGCTCCATCATGGCGAGATAGGCCGCTTCGATCTGAGCGCGGTAGCGCTGGATGTCAAACAGGCGCGCCCGCGCCGCGCTGTCCTGGAGCCTTGCCCGGAGGGCGGCGAGCCGGGCCGGGTCGCGGGCCAGCGACAGGGCCAGCGCCTCGTAGGCGGCAGGCGTGTCGGTGACGAGGTCTCCCACTCCGGACAATTGCAGCAGGCGGCCGGCGACCTTCGAGGCGAAGGAGCGGCCGGTCCGCGTCACCAGCGGCAGCCCGACCCGGAGCGCGTCCGAGGCCGTGGTGTGGGCGGTGTAGGGAAAGGTGTCGAGGAACAGGTCCGCCAGCGCCATGCGGGCCAAATGCTCCGGCAGGGGGCGGTGCGGTGCGAAGACGAGTCGCTCAGGCGCGACGCCTGCGGCCTCGGCTTCGCGCCTGAGATTGGCGCGGGCGTCGTCGCCGGCCAGCAGCCACAGCACGCTGCCCGACACCTCCATCAGCAGGCGCAGCCAGAGGGCGAAGGTGGCGGGATCGAGCTTGCGCGTATTGTTGAAGGCGCAGAACACGAAGCCGGTGTCCGGCAGGCCGCATTCCGCCCGGCCGGGGCGCGCGGCGAGGGCGAGGGTGGGGTCATTGGGCTGGTAGGTATCGGGAAGCTGGACCACCTTCTCGCTGAAGAATCGGGCATCTTCCAGCGGCAGCACGAACGGGTCGGCGATCACATAATCCATGAAATCGGCGCCGCTGGTGCCGGGATAGCCCAGATAGCTCACCTGAACCGGCGCGGCGCGGGCGGCCAAGATCTCGACGCGGTTGCCGTTGGTGTGGCCCATCACATCCACCAGGATGTCGATGCCGAGGCTGCGGGCGCGTGCGGCGGTTTCAAGCGGCTGCTCCCGCTCGCAGTCGATGAAGCGGTCGACGCTTGCCTCCACCCGTTTGCGGGCCGGGGAGGCGTCGTCCGGGCCGATGGAGAAGGCGGTGATCTCGAACTTCGAGCGGTCGTGAACCTCCAGCAGCCGGACCAGCAGATGGGTGGTCGGGTGGTTGCGAAAATCGGCCGACAGGTAGCCGATGCGCACCCGTCCGTCGGTTGGCGCGCGGGCGGGGAGCGGCGTCGGAACGATGCCGGCGCAGCGGCGGCGCACGGTGCGCCGCGCGGCGGCAAGCTGCAGCGCCGGGTCGTCGAGCCACAGGGTGAAGAAGGGCGGGATCTCCGGCCTCGCCGGGTCCCCGGCGCGGGCGATGGCCGCCAGAAGCTGAGCGTCGTCCCGCCAGTCGCAGACCGAGCGGCGGGCCGAAAACAGCATGCCCACCCCCTCGGGGAGGGAGGCGTCCAGCGCCAGGGCGCGGGCGAAGGCCTCCGCACCCTCGCGGTTGCGTTCCACGGCGGTGCAGGCGAGGCCGAAATTATACCAGAGCTTGGCGTCCTGCGGCTTCAGCGCGGCGGCGGCGCGGTAGAGCGCGATGGCCTCGTCGGTGCGATGCTGGCGCGCGCGCACCATGGCCAGAAGGTGCATGACGTCGGGATGGTCCGGCACCTTCTTCAGGATCTTGCGATACTGGCGGGCCGCGTCATCCAGAAGGCCGCGCATTTGGGCCTGATAGCCGTCGTGCAGCAGGCGGGTCTGGTCGGGGGAAAGCGGGGGGATCGACACGAAGGGGCTTCGGAAGGTTCTGACCGCACGCGCGAATTGCGCCGGCGAGTTACGCCAGCTTGGCGCCAGCGGGATGCGATTGGACGCTAGCACGGCGGCTTGGGCCGGTATAGTGACGCAACCGGACCCTGTACGACCGGAGACCGCCATGCCCATCTATGCCCTCGACGGTGTCGCGCCCACCCTGCCCGCCTTGGGACATTACTGGATCGCGCCGGACGCGGTGCTCATCGGCAATGTGACCCTGAAGGAAGGCGCCAGCATCTGGTTCGGCAGCGTGCTGCGCGGCGACAACGAGCCCATCGTGGTGGGGGAGGGGTCAAACATCCAGGAAAACTGCGTGCTCCACACCGATCCCGGCTTTCCGCTCACCCTCGGCACCAACGTGACCGTGGGCCACATGGCGACCCTGCACGGCTGCATCGTGGGCGACGGCAGCCTCATCGGCATGGGCTCCACGGTGCTGAACGGGGCGAATATCGCCAGCAAATGCCTCGTCGGCTCCAAGGCGCTGGTGACGGAAGGCAAGGTGTTCGAGCCCTTTTCGCTCATCGTCGGGGCGCCCGCCAAGGTGGCGAGGCAGATCGACGAGGCGACGGCGGCGCGCCTCGTCGGCACCGCAGAGCATTACCAGCGCAACTGGCAGCGCTATGCCAAGGGCCTGAAGCGCATCGACTGACCGGGCCTGGGATAGAAAACGGGCCGGAACCGCGGCGTCGGTTCCGGCCCGTCTTGCCGCCGTGGCACGGCCGAAGCCGCGTGCCGGCGGAAGCTGATCAGCGCCCGGTGCCCACCACGGGGGGAACGCGGGTCTCGCCCAGGGACACCCAGGTGGAGGGATCGGTCTGGGACTGGCGCTTGACGTAGCGGTACCCGGTGTCCTTCCAGGCGTGGATTTCGGTTTCCTGGTTGTCGAGGATCAGGTCGCCCTTGTCGGTCATGACGGTCAGCACCGCATGGCCGTCGCCCTCGCGGTCGCGCACCACGGTGATGAGCAGGACCGACGAGGGCCAGCCGATATTGATGAGGCGCCGGCGCTTCTCCAGCACATAGTCCTCGCAGTCGCCGCGGCCGTCGTCGGGATAGGCCCAGCGCTCGGTCTCGCCGTAATGGTCGAGGTCGGTCTCGGGCTGGACCGTCTCGTTCACGGTGTGGTTGACGCGCTCCAGCTCGGCGCTGCGCTGGGTGTCGAGCTTCATAACCGTGACGCCGGCGCCGGCCGCTTCGCAATCCTGGGCATGCTCGGCGCAGAAGCGCACATAGCCGGTGGGGGCGGTGGTGACACGCCCGTCGGCGAGATGGCGGGGCGCGAAGGCGGAAGCGAGATTGGCGAAGCGCGTGTTCTGGGCCCGCTGCTCTTGAGCACTGGCGGCGCTCACCCCGGCGCACAGGAGCGCTGCGGCGAGGGCCAACAGGAGGCGGGGAGGCGAGATGCGCTTCGACATGGCGGGAAATCCGACCGGGTTAATGAAATGATAATGCCCGATGCGCGCCGCATTTGCGCCGTCAACCTTCTATTAACCTTAATGGGCTAGGTTTTTAGATACCTCTGATCGGTGCGGCCTTTTGTCGGTGCCGTCCGGGGAGGGGGGTGCGCCGGCACCGGCCTGATGCCGCTCAGGGGGCTCGGGCAGCCCCTTCGAAATCGCAAAGTTCCCTGTTTTCAACACGGTGAACGAAGACACCCCGTTCGGGCCGGGAAGCCGGGGGCTTGCTCGCGCTCGGGCGCTGGGGGTCTGCGGAGAACGTTGGAGCCCGCCCTTATTCATGTTAATGACTGACGGGTCAGTCAATGAAAGTTAACGATTGTGGCACGCCTGCCCGACCAGGATCCGCAACTGCAACCGCCGGCCCCCGGGACGCGCCGGCGACGGGCGGCCCCCATGGACAAGGCTGAGCGCCGCCGCGCCATCCTTGCGGCCGCGCTCACCGTTTTCGCGCGCCACGGCTTTGCCGGCGCCCGCCTCGATGACGTGGCCCGGCAGGCCGGAGTGGCCAAGGGCACGCTCTATCTCTACTTCGCCGACAAGGAAGCCCTGTTCCGTGGCCTGGTGGAGCAGAACTTCGCGCCCGTGCTGGCGGATGCGGATGCCGCCATCGCCGTGTTTCCGGGCTCCACCCGAGACCTCATCGACCTCGTCATCGCGATCCTGAGCCAGCGGGTCATCGGCACCCCGGCCGAGGCGCTGGTCCGGCTGATGATCGCCGAGGGGTCAAGGTTTCCCGAGCTGGCCGCCTTCTACCATCGGGAGGTGGTGTCGCGTGCCCTCGGCATCGTGCGTGCCATCGCCCAGCGCGGGCTGGACCGGGGCGAGATCACGTCCGATATCGCCGTACGCTTTCCCCAGCTGATGATTTCCCCTGCCGTCGTGGCCGTGGTGTGGAACGGCATGTTCGGCAGCTTCGACCCGCTCGACGTGAGGGCGTTCCTCTCGGCGCACCGGGACCTGCTGCTGCGCGGGCTCGGATGGAGAGACACGTGAGACCCCATCGATATTCTTTCCTGCTCCGTCCTGTCGCCGCCGTCCTCGCGACGCTCGGCCTCGCCGCATGCGCCCCTGAACCCGCAGACAGCTTCTCCGGCTATGTGGAGGGTGACATTGTCTTCATCGGCCCCACCGAGGCCGGCCGGGTGAGCGCGCTCGCGGTGGAGGAGGGCAGCGTGGTGAAGCCCGGCGACGTGGTCGCCCGGGTGGAGGACGACCTGCAGGTCGCCGATCGGGACGCGGCGGCCGCCCAGCTGAAGGAGGCCGAGGCCCGGCTCGCCGATGCGCGCGCGCCGCTGCAGCGGCCCGAGGAAATCGCCGTGCTCGATGCCGCCGAGCACCGCGCCGCCGCCGCCCTCGACCAGTCCCGCCTCGATCTCGACCGCCAGAAGGCGCTGGTGCCCAAGGGCGCATCCTCACAGGCCAACCTCGATGCGGCCCAGCACCAGTTCGACCAGAACCAGGCGGCCCTCGACGAGGCGCGCAAGCGCATCGCCGCCGCCGGCATCGCCGCCCGCACCCACGCCATCGATGCCGCCGAGCAGGCGGTGTCCGCCGCGCGCGCCACCCTTGCCGCCGCGCAGGTCCGGCTCGACCGGCGCACCCTGAAGGCGCCCACGGACGGTCCGGTGCAGACCGTCTACTACCGCGTCGGCGAGCTGGTGCCCGAGGGCCGGCCGGTGGTCTCCATTCTGCCGCCGGGCCTGGTGAAGGTGCGCTTCTTCGTGCCGGAACAGGTGCTGCCGAAGGTGGCGCTGGGCAGCCGCGTCACCGTCACCTGCGACGGCTGTCCGACCACCACGGCGAAGGTCTTCTTCATCTCCGCCCAGGCGGAATATACCCCGCCCGTCATCTACAGCCGGGAGGAGCGCTCCAAGCTCGTCTATCTGGTGGAGGCGCGGCCCGACGATCCCGCCAAGGCCCGGCCGGGCCAGCCGGTGAACGTCGCGCTGGGGGCGACGCCATGAATCCGGCCCAGGAGGCCGCACCGGCTGCGCCCGGCCGCGCCACCCCGGAGGTCGCCATCGAGGTGGAGAATCTCTGCAAGAGCTTCGGCGGCCGGCGGGTGGTGGACAATCTCTCCATGCGCGTCATGCGCGGGCAGATCTACGGCTTCCTCGGTCCCAACGGCTCGGGCAAGACCACAACCATCCGCATGCTCTGCGGACTGCTGACGCCGGATTCCGGACGCGGCACCTGCCTCGGCATGGATATCCTCACCCAGGCCCGGCGCATCCGCGAGCACGTGGGTTACATGACGCAGCGCTTCTCCCTCTACCAGGACCTGTCGGTGCGGGAGAACCTGGAGTTCGTGGCGCGGGTCTACGGCGTTCCCGAGCCGGAGAAGGCGGCAGGCGACGCGTTGAAGCGGCTCGGTTTGGAGGGGCGCGGCAAGCAGCTGGCCGGCGCGCTCTCCGGCGGCTGGAAGCAGCGTCTGGCGCTGGGCGCCTGCATCCTGCCCGGTCCCGACCTGCTGCTGCTGGACGAGCCCACCGCAGGCGTCGATCCCAAGGCGCGGCGCGAGTTCTGGGCGCAGATCCACGACCTTGCGGCCGAAGGGCTCACCGTGCTGGTCTCCACCCATTACATGGACGAGGCGGAGCGCTGCCACGAGATCGCCTACATCGCCTACGGCCAGCTGCTGGCCCAGGGCACGGTGCAGAGCGTGATCGCGGCGGCGGGCCTTGCCACCGTCACCATCGAGATCGCCGGGGCGGCGGGCCACGAGGCGGGGTTGCTCGTCACCCGCCTCGCCCGCGAGCTGTCCGTCCTCGACGGCGTGGAGATGGTGGCGCCCTTCGGCACCGCCCTGCACGTGTCCGGCCGCGACCCGGCGGCACTGGAAGCGGCGATCGCGCCCTACCGCACCGATGCGCGCCTCGTCATCCGCGCCGACGCCCCCACGCTGGAAGACGTGTTCATCGACCTCATGAGCCGCTCGAAGGACGACCTGCGATGAGTGCGCTCACCGCCACCGCCGGCTTCGCGAGGCGCGTCGGCGCCATGATCGTCAAGGAGTTCATCCAGCTGCGGCGCGACCGGGTGACGTTCGCCACCATGATCATGATCCCGCTGCTGCAGCTGATCCTGTTCGGCTACGCCATCAACACCACACCCCGACACCTGCCCACGGCGGTGTTCGCACACGAAAACACGGACGCGAGCCGCGCCATCCTCGCCGCCTTGCGCAACACCGCCTTCTTCGACTTCGTGAAGGAGGTCGGGAGCGCGGACGAGGCGGAGCACATGATCCGCGCCGGCGAGGTGCTGTTTTTCGTGGAGATCCCGGCCGGCTTCGAGCGGGCGCTCAGGCGCGGCGGCCAGCCGCAACTGCTGGTGGCGGCCGATGCCACCGATCCGGTAGGCTCGGCCAATGCGCTGGCGGCGCTGGCCGGGGTCGTCAGTTCGGCTCTGGTGCGCGAGCGGTTCGTTGATGCGGCGGGCGACATGCCGTTCGAGATCGTCCAGCACCGGCGCTACAATCCCGCCGGCACCAGCCAGTTGAACATCGTGCCCGGGCTGCTGGGTACCATCCTCACCATGACCATGCTGATCTATACCGCGCTGTCGGTGACCCGGGAGACCGAGCGCGGTACCATGGAGAGCCTCCTGTCCATGCCGATCCACCCGGTGGAGATCATGCTGGGCAAGATCATCCCCTATGTGCTGGTGGGCATCGTGCAGGCGATCCTGATTCTCGGCTCGGGCATGGTGCTGTTCGGGGTGCCGCTGGAAGGCAGCGCCATCTTCCTCGCGGCGGCGACGCTGCTCTTCATCACCGCGAACCTGTCCATTGGCTATACCTTCTCCACACTGGCGCAGAACCAGCTCCAGGCGGTGCAGATGTCCTTCATGTTCTTCCTGCCCTCGATTCTTCTGTCGGGCTTCATGTTCCCGTTTTCGGGCATGCCGGCATGGGCGCAATGGATCGGCGAGGGCCTGCCGCTCACCCATTACCTGCGCATGGTGCGGGGCATTCTGCTGAAGGGATCAGGGTTTGGCGACCTGAAGGTGGATGCGGCGGCGCTTGTGGCGCTGATGTTGCTGGCCATGGGCATTGCCGTGGCGAGATTTCGTCAAACCCTTGACTGAATGCCGCGCGGCACGTTGCCGCTAAGGTGAGCCGCGCCACGATTGGACGGCCTGTGGAAAAAATGCTGCACCCGCAGCGTTCAGACGGGCTTCGGTCAAGGTGTCGCGCCGTGGGGTAATGACAAACGCAACGTCACCTCCGTAAAACACCCGAGCCTAACCCTTGATGGTTGCGACCGGCCGTCGCAGCGCTCATCGACCGCGTCACTTCACGCAGCTTTGACCTGTATCAAGGAGAAAATGGGCTTGCGGCGCATGGTGCGGCGCGGCTCCGAAGGTGCAGTGTTCACGCCTCGGCGCGAGGGGTTCTGAAATGTCAACAATCCAAGATCCGATCCGGACGCCGGCGAAGGCCATGCGGTTCGGCGAAGCCGGACTGCTGGTGGTGTTCGCCGCCTTCGCCTTCTTCGCGATCATTGTAGCCGCCAAGGCCTACACGCCCGCCTACGCGTTCCATGCCTATGTGTTCGCCGCTGCCAGCATCGCGGCGGTGTTCGCCATCGGCAACCGCTACATGGCCCGGCCGGCCGGGCCCGTGCCGCAGGTCAATGCCGACGGCAAGCCGAACTACAATTTCGACGTGGTGAAATTCTGCACCATCGCCGCAGTCGTCTGGGGCATCGCGGGCTTCCTCGTGGGGGTGATCGCCGCGCTCCAGCTGGCGTTCCCGGTGGTCAATCTGGACCTGCCGTGGATCTCCTTCGGCCGCCTGCGCCCGCTGCACACCTCGGCGGTGATCTTCGCCTTCGGCGGCAACGTGCTGATCGGCACCTCCTTCTATGTGGTCCAGCGCACCTCCCATGCGCGCCTCGTGGGCGACCTCGCCCCCTGGTTCGTGGTGCTGGGCTACAATCTCTTCATCGTCATCGCCGGCACGGGCTATCTGCTCGGCATCACCCAGGGCAAGGAATACGCCGAGCCGGAATGGTATGCCGACCTGTTCCTGACGGTGGTCTGGGTCACCTATCTGCTGGTGTTCCTGGGTACGATCCTGAAGCGCAAGGAACCCCACATCTACGTGGCGAACTGGTTCTACCTTGCCTTCATCATCACCATCGCGGTGCTGCATCTCGGCAACAATGCCTCGGTGCCGGTGTCGGTGTTCTCGCCGAAGTCCTACATCCTCTGGTCTGGCGTCCAGGACGCCATGTTCCAGTGGTGGTACGGCCATAACGCGGTGGGCTTCTTCCTGACCGCCGGCTTCCTCGCGCTGATGTACTACTTCATCCCGAAGCGGGCGGAGCGGCCGGTCTATTCCTACCGGCTGTCCATCGTCCACTTCTGGGCGCTGATCTTCATCTACATCTGGGCCGGCCCGCATCACCTGCACTACACGGCGCTGCCGGACTGGGCGCAGACGCTGGGCATGACCTTCTCGATCATCCTGTGGATGCCCTCCTGGGGTGGCATGATCAACGGCCTGATGACCCTTTCGGGGGCCTGGGACAAGCTGCGCACCGATCCGATCATCCGCATGATGGTGGTGGCTGTGGCCTTCTACGGCATGTCCACCTTCGAAGGCCCGATGATGTCGGTGAAGGCGGTGAACTCGCTGAGCCACTACACCGAATGGACCATCGGCCACGTGCATTCCGGCGCGCTCGGCTGGGTGGCCTACATCTCCTTCGGCGCCATCTACTGCTTGGTGCCCTGGCTGTGGAACAAGCGCGAAATGTACTCGCTCAAGGCTGTGTCCTGGCACTTCTGGGTCTCGACCCTCGGCATCGTGCTCTACATCTCCTCCATGTGGGTGGCGGGCATCCTGCAGGGCCTGATGTGGCGCGCCTACACCCAGCTCGGCTTCCTCGAATACTCGTTCATCGAGAGCGTCGAGGCCATGCACCCGCTCTATGTCATCCGCGCCCTCGGCGGCATCCTGTTCCTGTCGGGTGCTCTGATCATGGCCTGGAACGTCTGGAAGACCATCACCATGCCCGAAGCGGCGGCCGAGCAGTCGCTCGCCCTTGCGCCTGCGGAATGAGGAGGCACTCATGGCAACGCAAGGCACCTCCATCTGGTCCAAGCACCAGATCTTCGAGAAGCACTCCTACTGGCTGATGCTCGGCATCCTGATCGTGATCTCGATCGGTGGCCTGGTGGAGATCGCGCCGCTCTTCTACCTGAAGAGCACCATCGAGAAGGTGGAGGGGATGCGCCCCTACACCCCCCTCGAGCTGGCGGGACGCAACATCTATCTGCGCGAGGGCTGCTACAACTGCCACTCGCAGATGATCCGTCCGCTGCGTGACGAGGTGGAGCGCTACGGCCACTATTCGCTGGCGGCCGAGAGCATGTACGACCATCCCTTCCAGTGGGGCTCCAAGCGCACCGGCCCTGACCTTGCCCGCGTCGGCGGCAAGTATTCGGACCTGTGGCAGCGCGAGCATCTCCACAACCCGCGCTCCGTGGTGCCGGCCTCCATCATGCCGGGCTATCCCTGGCTGGCGCAGACCAAGCTCGACACCAAGCACCTCGCCGATGACCTGAAGGACCTCAGGCTGCTCGGTGTCCCCTACACGGACGAGATGATCGCCAACGTGCAGGAAGACCTGAAGGCCCAGTCCACCACCGACGGCGACACCTCAGGTCTCGACAAGCGCTACCCCAAGGCCCAGTCCCGCGACTTCGACGGCAATCCCGGCGAGTTGACCGAGGCCGACGCGCTCATCGCCTACCTCCAGATGCTGGGCACGCTCGTGGACTTCAAGCTCTACGACAACCAAGCCAACGTGAGGTGAGCCCATGCACGAGACCTATCTCTGGCTTGCGTCCTTCGCTCAGACCTGGGGCCTCGTGCTCTTCGTCCTCGGTTTCATGCTGGTGATCGCCTACGTCTTCTGGCCCTCGAAAACGAGGACGAAGGCATTCGACGACGCCGCCAACATTCCGCTCAAAGAGGATTGATCCCGTGAGCACGACTCAAGATTCCCACCATGGCAAGGTGGATGCCGCAACCGGGGTCTCGACCACCGGTCACGAATGGGATGGCATCTCGGAGCTGAACAACCCGCTTCCGCGGTGGTGGCTGTGGGTGTGGTATGCCTGCATCGTCTGGGCCATCGGCTACTGGATCCTGTATCCCGCCTGGCCGCTGGTCAGCTCGGCGACGCCGGGCCTTCTGGGCTGGCATTCGCGTTCGGCCGTCCAGGTCCAGCTCACCGATCTCCAGGCGCTGCGTGCCGAGAGCGCGGCCAAGCTCGCCAACGCCTCGCTCGAGCAGATCGAGCAGACGCCGGCGCTTTTGACCCTCGCCCGGGCCCAGGGACGCGTCGCCTTCGCCGACAATTGCGCGCCGTGCCACGGCGCCGGCGGCGGCGGGGCCACCGGCTTCCCCAACCTCAATGACGACGACTGGCTGTGGGGCGGTTCGCTGGAGCAGATCCAGCAGACCATCCAGTACGGCATCCGCTCCGGCGATGCCGAGGCGCGCACCGGCTCCATGCCCGCCTTCGGCCGCGACGGCATCCTGCAGAAGCCGGAAATCTCGGCGGTGGCGGACTATGTGCGCACCCTGTCCGGCATCGCCCAGCCCGGCGCGGATTTCGCCAAGGGCAAGGAAGTGTTCGCCGCCAATTGCGCCGCCTGCCATGGCGACGACGGCAAGGGCAACCAGGAACTGGGTGCCCCCAACCTGACGGATGGCATCTGGCTCTACGGCTCGGACAAGGCCACCATCGAGTACGGCATCGTCAATGGCCGCGGCAACGTGATGCCGGCATGGCACGCCCGCCTCGAGCCGACCACCGTCAAGGCGCTGACCGTCTACGTGCACTCCCTCGGCGGCGGTCGCTGACGGGAGAGCCCCGCGCGGCCCGGCTTGCCCCGCGCCGGCCGGGCGCGCAGACTGAATGAGAAGCGCGCCGGATCGAGGCAGTTGCCCGGTCCGGCGCGTGCCCTTTCCGGGGTGGAAGGTGAATTGGCCGATGCGGGTGGATCGACCCGGTCAGGTCGGGCCGTCGCCAGCCAGCCGGCAGGAGCGAAGAGGGGCCGACGCCGGCGTCGAGGGGAGCCGGCGCGGGGCGCAGGGGGAGCCAAAAGGTCGCGCGACCAATCGACGGCGCGACCTTTCGCCCGCAGGGCCGAACGAACATTCTAAGCTATGAATGTTATCGTGTCGGCATCGGGTGAATGTCCCGAAACCAGAGCCGACCCAACGAGGGTCCGCCCTCAATCCGTATCGCCGGCCCGAGGCGGCTGGCCAACCTTCGGCAAGCAACCCATGACCGCCCTGTCCACGAAATCCGAGCAGAAGGCCGCGCCCGTGGCCGACCCGGACGACATCCCGCTCTACGAGGCCCGGCGCCAGATCTATCCGCAGAGCGTTCACGGCCGCTTCCGCACCATCAAGTGGATCGTGCTCGCGGTCACGCTCGGCATCTATTATTTCCTGCCGTTCGTGCGCTGGGATCGCGGTCCCGATGCGCCGAACCAGGCGGTTCTGATCGACTTCCCCGCGCGGCGCTTCTACTTCTTCTTCCTCGAGATCTGGCCGCAGGAATTCTACTATGTCGCCGGCCTGCTCATCCTCGCGGCGCTCATCCTGTTCCTGATGAACGCGGTGGCCGGGCGCGTGTGGTGCGGATACCTGTGCCCGCAGACGGTCTGGACCGACCTGTTCATGGCGGTGGAGCGACTGGTCGAGGGCGACCGGCGCGAGCGCATGCGCTCGGACGCGGCGCCCTGGAGCATGGAAAAGTTCGCCCACAAGACGCTGAAGCACTCCATCTGGCTGCTCATTGCCTGGTGGACCGGCGGCGCCTGGGTGCTCTATTTCGCCGATGCGCCCACGCTGGTGGTGGAACTCGCCACCTTCCAGGCGCCGGCGGTGGCCTACATGTCCATCGGCATCCTCACCTTCACCACCTACGCGCTCGCCGGCCACATGCGCGAGCAGGTGTGCACCTACATGTGCCCGTGGCCGCGCATCCAGGCCGCGCTTACGGACGAATATGCCCTCAACGTCACCTATGCCTATGACCGTGGCGAACCCCGCGGCTCGCTGAAGAAGGCCGAGGCTGCCCGCGAGAAGGGCCTGCCGGCGGGCGACTGCGTCGACTGCGGCCAGTGCGTCGCCGTCTGCCCCACGGGCGTGGACATCCGCCATGGCATGCAGCTGCCCTGCATCCAGTGCGGCCTGTGCATCGATGCCTGTAACACGGTGATGGACAAGGTGGGCCGCCCGCGCGACCTGATCTCCTACGACAGCGAGGCGAACCTCGAGGCGCGGCTTGCCCACAAGCCGTTCACCCAGCGCATCATCCGTCCCCGCACCATTCTGTATGCGGTGCTGATCTGCCTGGCCGCCGGGCTGATGCTCACCTCCCTCATCGGCCGCTCGACCGAGGGCCTGGCCGCCATCCATGATCGCAACCCGTTGTACGTGCGGCTGTCGGACGGCTCCGTCCGCAACGCCTATACGGTGCGGCTGATCAACAAGAAGCTGGAGGAGCGCACCTTCATCCTCTCGGTAGAAGGCGTGCCTGGCGCGACCATGGAGGTGATCGGCGACAATGCCGACGGCCTCACCATCGGTCCCGATCAGACCCGTGAGATCCGCGTGCTGGTGACCACCCACGACAAGCTCGCGTCGCAGGCGTCCCTGCCCATCACCTTCCGCATCCGCGACAAGGCTTCGGGCTTGACGGCGGCGGTCAACGATCACTTCATCGGCCCGTGAGCAACGGACCGCAAAAACAAGGGAGGCAGGAGGTGGCACATCAGGACGTGGCCCATGCCGATGTCCCCCGCCGGCCGCGTGAGCTGACCGGCCGGGCGGTGCTCTTGATCCTCCTCGCCTTCTTCGGCGTGGTGATCGTGGTCAATGTCATCATGGCGCGCTTCGCCGTCTCCACGTTCGCAGGCGTGGAGACGGAGAGTTCCTACAAGGCCGGGCTCGCCTTCTCGGCCGAGCATCGCGCCGCCGAGGCGCAGGTCGCCCGGCACTGGAACGTGAACGTGGAACTGGCTTCTCCGGGCAATGAGGCGCGGGTGGTCACCATCCGCGTCCTGGATCCCTCGGGGATGCCGCTGTCGCAGCTCACCCCTGACGGGCGTTTTGCCCACCCCACCGACGCCCGGCGCGACGTGGACCTGGACCTGAAGCCCCTCGGCGACGGCCGCTACCGCGCCACGGCGGTGGCGGGACCTGGCCAGTGGGATCTGGTGATTGATTTTGCGCAAGGCGGAGAGCGGCAGTTCCGGTCCAAAAATCGCGTGCAGCTTCCGTAAGCCGCTGTGAACGGGCAACCGGCTTCCTCCGGCCTCCCGATGCGGCATCGAGACTGCCGGGCGGCATCCGTCCAGAGTCGTCCGCACCTTGAGTACGATCAGGCCGGTTGGTTCGTCGCGCCGGCCGGCCTGTCGTACTTTTCTCTCATTCGGGTCCGCATCTTCCCGCCGCGCGGTGCGGCGGGGCCCCGCAGCCCCCGGGGATGGAGCCATGGCTGAGGCGATCGACTATTCCGTTTTCGTCGCGCGGTCCGAGGACGGCCTCGCCCAGATGAGCCTCGCCGTGGACGGCATCGACTGCGCCGCCTGCATCGCCGAGATCGAGGACGGGGTAAAGGCGCTGCCTGGCGTGGTGCGCGCGCGCCTCAATTATTCCACCCACCGCCTCACCGTCGCCTGGCGCGAGGAGACCTCACCGGACCGGGTGGTGAGCCAGCTGGAAGCCCTGGGCTATCGCGCCCACCCCTTCGCCGGCCGGGCCGAGGAGAGCGAGGCCCGCCACGCCCGCTGGCTGCTGCGCTGCCTGGGCGTCGCCGGCTTCGCGGCCATGAACATCATGCTGCTGTCGGTGTCGGTGTGGTCGGGCAATGTCACCGACATCACGCCGGAGACGCGGGATTTCTTCCATTGGGTCTCGGCCCTCATCGCGCTGCCGGCGGCGGCCTATGCCGGCCAGCCCTTCTTCCAGAGCGCTTTCCGGGCGGTGCGCTCGGGCCGGCTCAACATGGACGTGCCCATCACTATCGGCGTCACCCTGGCGCTGGGCATGAGCGTGCTGGAGACGGCGCTGAGCCAGCCCCACGCTTATTTCGACAGCGCCATCATGCTGCTGTTCTTCCTTTTGGCCGGGCGCTACCTCGACCATGAGGCGCGCCGGCGCACCCGCGCCACGGCCGGCAACATCGCCGCCCTGCGGGGCGAGATGGCCCATCGCCTCGGCGCCGACGGCGTGCCGGTGCTGGTGCCGGTGCAGGCCCTGCAGCCGGGCGACACCATCCTCGTCGCGCCCGGTGAGCGGGTGGCGGCGGATGGCGTCATCGCCTCCGGCCAGTCCAGCATCGACGAAAGCCTCGTCACCGGCGAGACCCTGCCGCGCGCCCTGAAGGCGGGGGATGCGGTCTATGCCGGCAGCCTCAACGGCGAGGGCGCGTTGCACCTGACGGTTACCGCCGGCGGCGAGAACACCCTGGTGGACGATGTGCAGCGCCTGCTGGATGGCGCGCTGGCCGAGAAGGGCGCCTATGTGCGCCTCGCCGACCGGGTGGCGCGGCTCTACGCCCCCATGGTGCATCTGACGGCGCTGGTCTCCGCCATCGGCTGGCTCCTCGCCGGAGCGGACCTGCATCATGCGGTGATGATCGCGGTGGCCGTGCTCATCATCACCTGTCCCTGCGCGCTGGCCCTCGCCGTGCCCGCGGTGCAGGTGACGGCCACCGGCCGGCTGTTCCGCGCCGGCCTTCTCATCAATGCCGGCGACATGCTGGAGCGTCTCGCCGCCGTGGACACGGTGGTGTTCGACAAGACCGGCACCCTGACGCTGCCGGAGCCCGCCCTTGCCCTGCCGCGCGGGGCGGACCGGGCGCTGGTGGGCCTTGCCGGGCGGCTGGCCCTGTCGAGCCGCCACCCGCTGGCCCGGGCCCTCGCCCCGCGCGCGGACGGGCCGGCCATCGAGGGCGTGACCGAGGTGAGCGGGCAGGGCGTGGAGGCGCTGGTGGACGGCGCGGTCGTGCGCCTCGGCAGCCTCGCCTTCTGCGGCGCGACCCTGCCCGCCGATCTGCCGGCCGGCGCCTCCCTCATCGCCCTGCGTCGTGGCGGCCAGACCCTGGTCATGGGTGTCGAACAGGCCCTGCGGCCGGACGCGCAGGATGTGGTGGCGGCGCTGAAGGCGCGCGGCCTCGACGTGCGCATCCTCTCCGGCGACCGGGAGGCCGCCGTGACCCCCGTGGCGCAGGCGCTGGGCATCGCCCATTGGGACGCAGGCCTGAAGCCCGCCGACAAGATTGCCGCCCTTGATCGCCTGAAGGCGGAAGGCCGGCGCGTGCTGATGGTGGGCGATGGCCTCAACGATGCTCCGGCGCTGGCCGCCGCCACCGTGTCCCTCTCCCCCGCCACCGGCGCGGCGGTGACGCAGGCCCATGCGGACGCGGTGTTCCTCGGCCGCCGCCTCGCACCGGTGATGGCGGCGGTGGACGGGGCGGGGGTCGCGGCGCGGCTGATGCGGCAGAACCTCGCCATCGCCGTGCTCTACAATGTGATCGCGGTGCCGCTGGCCATCGCCGGCTTTGTGACGCCGCTGGTGGCAGCGCTTGCCATGTCCGGCTCTTCCATACTCGTGACCGTCAACGCCTTGCGCGCGGCGCGGCCGGGGCGCAAGGATGAGGCGACCGACGCCGCGGCCCCTGCCGGCGGCGATGCCCGCACATTGGAAGAGGCGGCCGCGTGAACGTCCTCGTCTATCTCCTGCCGCTCGCGCTGCTGCTCGGCCTCACCGGCCTCTTCGCCTTCCTGTGGAGCCTGAAGAGCGGCCAGTATGACGATCTCGACGGCGCCGCCGTCCGCGTCCTGTCGGACGACGACTTGCCCGGCTCGGGCTCGGCCGAGCGCAATTCACCGGCGAGCAAGCCCCGCAACGGTGGATCCAAGCCATGAGACGCACCGCGTCCGCCCCCGAACCCCGCGCGGGCATGCTGGTGTGCGTCTGCGACCCGCAGCTCGACGCCCCCGCCAACGACAACGGGCCGCGTCCCGTCTCCACCTTCGGCCTGGCCCTGGGCTTCGCCTTCGCCGTGCTGGCGCAGACCGTGGCCTCCGCCGCCCTGCCGCTCGCCGGCGCCCAGCTGGCGCCGCGTCCGGAACTGGTGACCTGGCCGTTCGCGGCCATGCTGCTGGGGGCTGCGCTCGCCTCCTTCCCGGCGTCCTTCCTGCGTGACGCGTTCGGCCGGCGCACCGGGTTTGCGCTCGGCGCGTCGCTGGGCATCGCCGGCGGGGCGCTTTTGGTGGCGGCGCTGATCCAGCGCCAGTTCGCCTGGGCCTGCCTGGGAGCCCTGTGGCTCGGCATGGCGCAGGGCTTCTCCTTCTTCTACCGGCACGAGGCCGCCGCCGCGAGCGGGCGGCCCGCCGCCGCCACGGCCGGCGTGCTGGCGGGCGGCGTCGCCGCCGCCTTTGCCGGGCCGACGCTGGCCGGCTTCGCCGAACAGCTTGCCGCACCTTATTTCCTGGTGGGCGCGGCGGCGCTGGCGGCCCTGGCGCACACCTGTTCCCTCGGGGTCGCGGTGACGCTCGCGTCCGACCCGACCACCGTGTTCCATCCCAAGGCCAAGGCGCCCCTCTCTGCCATCCTGTGGCCGACCCTGGTGGGCGGCGCGGCCTGGTTCGGCATGAACACTGTCATGTCCGGCGCGCCTCTGGCGCTGGTGGGCTGCGGCATCGGTGGGGCCGCCGTGTTCGGTTTCATCGCCTTGCACGTGGCCGCCATGTATGCGCCCGCCGTGCCGCTGGCCTTCGTGGGAGATCGTGTGCCGCCGCTGGTGATCGCAGTGGCCGGAGCGCTGCTGGTGGCCATCGGCATCCCGCTCCAGAGCCTGGGCACGCCGGAGACCATCACCGCCGCCCTCATCTGCGTGGGGGCCGGCTGGTCGATAGCAACCGTGGGCGCGACGGCGTGGATCTATCGTGCCGGCCAGCCCAGCCGCCTCGCTTTGGCGCTGCATGATGGCGGCCTGTTCTTCGGCGCCATCTGCGGCGCGCTGCTGGGCTATGTTCTGGCCTGACGGCTTGGCCGGAGTGTGCGCCAGACGGTAGGAAGGCGGGATCGCCCAATGGCCGGGAGCCCGCCTTGACACATCCCTTCTCGCTGGACGGCCAGACCGCCCTCGTCACCGGCTCGGTGGCCGGCCTCGGCTATGAGATCGCGACCGCCCTCGCGCTGGCGGGGGCCCATGTGCTGGTGAACGGCCGCGACGCCGCCCGCCTCGGCCCGGCGGTGACCGCCATCATCCGCAAGGGCGGCAAGGCCGAGCCGTTCGTGCTCGACGTGTGCGATGCCGAGGCGGTCACCAAGGCCATCGCGGCGGCGCCGCCCATCCATATCCTCGTAAACAACGCCGGCGCCCGCGACCGGCGCGGCTTCCTCGACATGGAGGACGCCGCGTTCCGCCGGCTCGTGGAGCTGGACCTGTTCGCCCCCGCCCACCTCACGCGGGAGGTGGCCAAAGCCATGGTGGCGCGCGGCAAGGGCGGGCGCATCATCAACATCACCTCCATCGCCGGGCCGCTGTCGCGGGCGGGGGATGCCGCCTACACCACCGCGAAGGGCGGGTTGGAGGCGCTGACACGGGCGCTCGCCGCCGATCTCGGGCCGCACGCCATCACGGTGAACGCCATCGCGCCCGGCTATTTCCTCACCGAGCCCAATGCCGAGCTGGCCCGCGACCAGGCGGTGGGGGAATGGCTGTCGCGCCGCACCTCGCTTGCCCGCTGGGGGCGGCCGGACGAGGTGGCGGGGGCGGCGGTGTTCCTCGCCTCGCCCGCCGCTTCCTATGTCACCGGTCATGTGCTGGCGGTGGACGGCGGCTACATGGCGCACTTCTGAGCGGCTTCGCTCTTTCCGCGTTCTTTCGCTCAAGCGCCGCGTGGGGCTTCCAGGCGCCTTCGCTCAATCGCCGCGCGGGCTTGAGCGCGCGGCTGCAGTGCTGCGAGGGCGCGTCAGCGCACCCAGAAGCGCGGCAGGAACAGCACCAGCACGGTCAGGATCTCCAGCCGCCCCAGCAGCATGGCCGCCGTGAGCAGCCACAGGGCGGAATCCGGCAGGACGCTGTAGTTGGAGGCCGGCCCCACCAGCGGCCCCAGCCCCGGCCCCACGTTGGCGAGGCAGGCGATGGTGGCGGAGAAGGCGGTTTTCAGGTCGAGCCCCAGCATGTTGAGGGCGACGCCGAACAGGAAGAAGGCCAGCAGATAGAGGAAAACGAAGGACAGAACCGAGGCCACCACGTCGTCCGCCACCGGCGCGCCGCCGTAGCGCAGGGGGAACACCCCGGCGCGGAACGAGATGCGCTTCAGGTGCTGGCGGATGGCCTTGGCGGTGATGGCAAGGCGCAGGGCCTTGAGGCCGCCGGAGGTGGAGCCGGTGCAGCCGCCGATGAACATCAGAACGAAGAAGATGGCGTCGGAGGTGGTGCCCCAGTTGGTGTAGTCCGCCGCCATGAAGCCGGTGGTGGAAATGAGCGAGGCGACGGTGAACAGCGCCCAGCGCAGCGCCGTCTCGCCGGAGGCGACGCCGCTGACCGTGAGCTGCAGGAAGGAGAGGCCGGTGAACAGCGCCACGATGGCGAGGAACAGCCGCACCTCCGGATTGGAGAAGATCCGCCACGGGTCACCGGACAGGGCGCGCACATAGAGCGGGAAGGGCAGGGCGGCCATGAGCATGAAGACCACGGCCACATAGTCCACCGCGGGCTTGGCGAACACGGTGAGCGATGAGTCCGAATTGGCGAAGCCGCCGCTCGACAGGGTGGACATGGCGATGGTGACGGCATCGAAGGGCTTCAGCCCCGCCATCAGGTAGAAGCCGGCGCAGACGGCGGTGAGCAGCACATAGGCGACGAGCAGGCGCTTGGCGATGGCGCCGGCGCGGGGCAGGAACTTCTCCGACTTGTCGGAGGATTCCGTGCGGAACAGCTGCATGCCGCCGATGGACAGCATGGGCAGCACCGCTATGGCGATGGCCACGATGCCGATGCCGCCAAACCAGTGCAGCAGCGCCCGCCACAACAGGATGCCGGGCGACATGGCGTCCAGCCCCGACATCACGCTGGCGCCGGTGGTGGTGAGCCCGGACATGCTCTCGAACATGGCGGCGGTGAAGGAGAGGCGGGAGTGGCCCCACATGAGCGGCAGGGCCGCGAACAGCGACAGCACCACCCAGACCGACGAGGTCAGGAGGAAGGCCTGCCGGAGGTCGAGCTTGCTGACCTTCTGGCTGCGCCCGCTCATCCATAGCAGCACGCCGACGAAGATGGTGATGGCAGAGGCGCCGACGAAGGCACCCTGTCCGCCGGAGCGCGTGGCGAAATCGACCATCGCCGGCACCAGCATGGCGACGCCGAGGATGGCGAGGAGGACGCCGAGCGTCGCCGCCACCGGACGCAGGCTGAGCACCGAAACGGCCTCGGCCTCCACCGTTGGGATGCGCGCGGCGTGCATGACGTCCCCCTTCCCCTAATGCGTCTTCGAGCGAAGTGGATGCCGGGTTAGTTCAAAAAATGCGATGCGCAAACGAGATAGAGCATTTTCCGGGAACGTCGTGCACGGAAAATGCTCTCGCCCGTGGCGTTTCTCAGTTCAGGACGCGGCGCACGTCCGGCACATCCAGCGAGAAGGCGGGGATCTCGATGGAGAAGGTCTCGCCGTTGTCGGCCAGCATCTCGTAGTGCCCGCTCATGATCCCGGTGGAGGTGTTGAGCGGCACGCCGCTGGTGTATTCGAATCGGCCGCCGGGCGGCAGGGTGGGCTCCTCGCCCACGACACCGGCGCCGTGGACCTCCTCGGTGTGCCCGTTGGCGTCGGTAATGACCCAGTGGCGACCCTTCAGTTGCACGGTCTCCTGGCCCAAATTGGCCACCTCGACGGTATAAGCCCAAAAATGACGGCCCTGGTCGGGCTCCGATCGCTCCGCCACATAACGCGGCGTCGCGGTCACCTGAATATTCCGAGTGATGGCGCGGTACATACCCGCTCGAGCTCCCCTCACCGCGGGAGAAAATGCCCCCGCGGGCCACAGTGAACCCGCGTTGCCGTCCGGGCGCAACAGTCCGCTCCGTCACGCCGCCGGAATGGAGCCGTTACAAGGCTCCGGCGGCGGTGGCGAGATCGGCGATCAGGTCGTCGGGATGCTCGAGCCCCACGGACAGGCGAAGCAGGCCGTCGGAAATCCCCATCTCGGCGCGGGCCTCCGGCGTGAAGCGCTGGTGGGTGGTGGTGGCCGGATGGGTGATCAGGCTCTTGGCATCGCCGAGGTTGTTGGAGATGCGGATCAGCCCGAGGGCGTTGGCGAAACGGAAGGCGCCCTCCTTGCCGCCCTCCACCACGAAGGTGACGAGGGTGCCGCCGCCCTTCATCTGCCGGCGGGCCAGCTCGGCCTGCGGATGGTCGGCGCGGCCGGGATAGAGCACGGTCTCGATCTTGGGCAGGCCGGCCAGAGCATCGGCGATGCGGCCGGCGCTCGCCTGCATGCGCTCCACCCGCAGCGCCAGCGTCTCCAGGCCCTTCAGCATGATCCAGGCGTTGAAGGGGGAGATGGAGGGGCCGGTCTGGCGCAGGAAGGTCTGCAGGTGGTCAGTGACGAACTGCTGGGAGGAGAGGATGACGCCGCCGAGGCAGCGGCCCTGGCCGTCCACATGCTTGGTGGTGGAATAGACCACGATGTCCGCGCCCAGCTCGAACGGGTGCTGGAGCAGGGGAGTGGCGAACACATTGTCCACCACCAGCCGGGCGCCGGCGGCGTGGGCGATCTGCGCCACCGCCGCGATGTCGATCAGCTCCAGGGTGGGATTGGTGGGGCTTTCCAGGAAGAACACCTTGGTGCTCGGCCGCGCCGCCGCCTGCCAGGCGGCAAGGTCGGTGCCGTCCACCAGGGTGGTCTCGATGCCGAAGCGCGGCAGGAAATCCTCCAGGATCCAGCGACACGAGCCGAACAGCGCGCGCGCCGCCACCACATGGTCGCCGGCCGAGAGCTGGCACAGCAGCGCCGCGTTCACCGCCGCCATGCCGGAAGCCGTGGCCCGGGCCGCCTCCGCGCCCTCCAGCAGCGCCATGCGTTCCTCGAACATGGCGGTGGTGGGATTGCCGTAGCGGGAATAGACGAAGCCCGGATCCTCGCCCTTGAAGCGGGCCTCGCAGGACTCGGCATTGTCGTAGACGAAGCCCTGGGTCAGGAACAGCGCCTCGGAGGTCTCCCCATAGGGCGAGCGCGTGGTACCGCCATGGACTAGGCGCGTCTCCGGGTGGAGTGTAAGGGGATCTTTGGGGATGAATTTGGGGGCTGGCTTTTGCGCCACGGACATGACGGTCTCCGGGGGAGGCCGAGGGGATCAGGCGCGGTTCGCCGCCGCGGTGGCCGGTGTGCGGCGCGCGCGGCTTGCCCGTCTGTTCGTCCCCGGCCTTTTAGCAAGGTTGTTTAACGTGGCTGCAAGCGGGCCGGCTCAAATTCACCACGAGTGAGCGCCAGTAAACGCCCGGCCTCCCCTTGGCGTCAAGGGTTTCGTCCGGTAAAGCGAACAAAAAGGACGGGAAAGCGGATATGACCGTGCGAGCGACGGAGCACCAGAAGCCCGGCATCCTGCCCGCCGAGGCCATTTCGGCGCTGAAGGCGACGGGCGCCATCTCCTGCCGCCGGCCGCTCGATGCGGACCAGATCCAGCCGGCGAGCCTGGACCTGCGGCTCGGCCGCACGGCGTGGCGAGTGCGCGCGAGCTTCCTGCCGGGGGCCGGCGTCTCGGTGAAGGAGCGCCTCGCCGATCTCGCCCTGCACGATTTCGACCTCGCCAAGGGTGCGGTGCTGGAGACCGGGTGCGTCTATCTGGTGGAATTGTTCGAGCGCCTGAAGCTGCCCTTTGATCTGGCGGCGGCGGCGAACCCCAAGAGCTCCACCGGCCGGCTCGACGTGTTCGTGCGCGTCATCACCGACGGCGCGCGGGCCTTCGACACCATTCCCGCCGGCTACAACGGCCCGCTCTATCTGGAAATCTCTCCGCGCACCTTCCCCATCCTGGTGCGCACCGGCTCGCGCCTGTCGCAGGTGCGCTTCCGTCGCGGCGTGTCGCGGCTGTCGGATCTCGAATTGCTGAGCCTGCAATCCGCCGAATGCCTGGTGGATGCCCCCCAGCCGGACGTGGCGGCGGGCGGCATCGCGCTGGGCGTCGATCTCGCCGGCGAGGTGATCCCCGGCCTGCAGGGCTTCCGCGCGAAGAAGCATACCGGCGTCATAGACGTGGACGAGGCCGGCGTGCTCGACGTGGAGGATTTCTGGGAGCCCATCCGGCTGCGGCCGGGCCGCACGGCGGGGCTGGTGCTGGACCCCGACGCCTTCTACATCCTCGCCTCGCGGGAGGCGGTGCACGTGCCGCCGGACTATGCGGCGGAGATGGTGCCGTTCGATCCCCTGGTGGGCGAATTCCGGGTGCACTATGCCGGCTTCTTCGATCCCGGCTTCGGCAATCCGGCGGCCGGCGGGCGCGGCGCCCGCGCGGTGCTGGAGGTGCGCTCGCGGGAGGTGCCCTTCATTCTGGAGCATGGCCAGACCGTGGGCCGCCTCGTCTATGAGCGCATGGCGGGCCGCCCAGGCACGCTCTACGGCGCCGACATGCGTTCCCACTACCAGGGGCAGGGGCTGAAGCTCTCCAAGCATTTCAAGCCCGTGGGGAGCTGAGCACTCCGGCGCCTTACCCCTTGCCGATGGTAGAGGTGGCGGCCGCGCGGCCGGCGGCGATCATCTCCTCCTTGCGCCACGGCACGGCGTCGTTGAGCGCGGCATTGAGTTCGCGCAGCGGGCGCAGCACCGCGTCGGAATAGGCGAGATAGTCCGCCACCAGCGGCAGCACCTCCATCACGGCGGGGTCGTCCGCCATGCCCAGCACGGTGGAGACCGCGGCATCCACCGCCGGGGTCGCCGCATCGGCGCTGCCGCTGCCGGCCTCGCCCAGCACCACCTCGAAGCCGGTGAGGATGCGCGAGCGCGCCGCCTCGATCACGGCCACGACCTCCTCGCGCGCATCGGCGCCCATGGCGCACAGGCGCAGCGCCACGTCCTCCATCAGCGCGAGATAGGTGATGAGCACGTCGAGGGTGGAGACGATGTTGGCCGCGTCCCCCGTCGAATGGCCGAACACCTGCTCGGCGCCGAGATTGGGCAGGCGCGTGCCCATGGCCCGCACGTCCTGGGCGAGGGCGGAGACGCTCGCCTTCTCCCCCGGGTGGGGCCACCAGGAGGCGAAGGCGACGCGGGCGCGGCGCACCAGCGCCTTCACCTCGGGCCGCAACTGCTCGGCGAGATAGACCGGCAGCACCAGATAGGACACCACCAGGGCGATGGCGGCGCCGATGGCGGTCTCGTAGATGCGGGCCAGCATGCCCTCGGTGCCAAGGCCGGAAATGATGTGCAGTCCCAGAACCACCGACAGGCCCACGGCGGCGGATGCCACGTCGTAGCGGTCCTTCTGGGTGACGAGCGCGATCATCTGGGCCGCCATGCAGAAGGCGGCGAGAATCCAGATGTGCGGGCCAAGGCCCAGGAACAGCGCCATGCCCACCACCACGCCGATGAGGGTGCCCACGGTGCGGTAGCGCACCCGCATATAGGTCTCGCCCACGCTGTTGCCGATGACGAACATGACCGTCATGGTCGCCCAATAGGCGTGGTCGAGATGCACCCCGAGGTCGAGGGCGGTGGTGACGGCCGTGGCGATGGCGCCCTGGCAGGCGACGCGCATGGGCGCGGACAGGGTGCGCCGGCCGTCCGGCCCCTTCACCAGCGCGGGGATGACGCGCGGCGCCGGCGGGGTGGGCGCCGCGTCGTCGTGGGGCGGCGGGAAGGGCGCGGTCTCGGCGGCGGCGATGCCGGTGACCACGAGGGACAGCCGGTCGAACGCGGTCAGAGCCCGCAGCAGGGCGAAGCGGGCATCCGGCGGCAGTTCCGGAGCGAAGGCGAGGCGGCGCAGGGACGCCACCGCGCGCTCGAAGCGCTCCTCCGCGTGTACGTCGGAGACCTCGACTGCCTCCAGCCGCCGGGCGATGTGGTCGGCTGCGGCGGCGAAGGGGTGGCGCCAGTCCGGCGTGTTCGGTGCCTTCTCGGGCACGCAGCTGGCAAGCAGCTCTACCGCCACCCGCAGCCGGTAGAAGCGGACACGCAGGCGCTCGAAATCCGGCTGGGCGGAGGGGTCCTCGGCAATGGCCGAGGCCAGCGCGTTCCAGACCCGGCCGCGCAGGTTCTCCAGCGCGTCATTGGCCTCTTCCGGGAAATGCCGGCCGTGGCGCACCGCCTCGGACAGTTCGCGCAGATAGGTCGCCACCGCGCCTTGCATGTCGAGCGTGGTTTCGACGAAGGCATTGACGGCGGAGGGGCGCCAGGGGGACAGGCGCACCGCCGCCGCCACCAGCGCGCCCTGGCAGAAGGCGGCGAGCAGCAGCGCCCCCTCGAACCGCGTCGGCCTGAGGATGGTGCCCACCGTGGCGACGACGATGAGAGCGAGGCCGAGCCTCTGCCCGTCCATGCCATAGCGCCGCAGCGCCAGGGCGAAGAAGGCGAGGGGGATGAGCAGCAGCTTCTGGACGATGTCGTTGCCCGGCCCCTCGCCGGGGCCCACCAGCGTCACCGCCAGCAGGAAGACGAAGCCGAGGGCGAACAGGCGCGCCATGGTGCGCGCCTCGGCAGCGACGCTCGCCGCCGGATTGAAGCTGATCATCACCAGCGCGGCACAGCCGGCCATCATGGGAAAGGTGACATCCATGTTCAGCCGGAACCCGGTGGAGGTCGCGTAGCCCACCAGGATGACGATCACGAACGAAACACCGAGATGGAACGCCCGCGTGAGATCGACCCCGCCGGGATCATGGTCGGCGAGCCACCCCTTCAGCCGGTCGAGGAGCGGCTTGCGGGGGTGGGGCGGGAATAATGGAACTGGAGATGACAGTGGGGGCGACATGGGGTCGGGTCCGGGGCGGCGCGACGTCTCGGGCATGGGCGGAGGAATTCACGGTTCGCCGGGCCTGTCCAGTGCGGCAAGAGCTGCGCCGGCATGCATTCAACTTTTCCCGCATCTGCTCTATAGCCAGCCCTGCCTTCGGCGAAGCACGGCGCCGAGACTTCCTTGCGGCGAACGGGAATGGGCTCAATGACAGCGGAAACGAAGGCGCGGGTACGGGAGTTGTATGCGGCGAAGCTGGCCGCGGGCGATATTTCGGACGATCCGGCGCAGGCCATGGTGGTGCAGGAATTCGCCCGCCTGGAGCTGGAGCTGCGCGAGCGGGCCATGGCGCAGAAGTCTTCGGCGCTGGGCTGGCTGTTCCAGCGCCGCGCCCCGGTGACGCCCAAGGGCATGTATGTCTACGGCAAGGTCGGCCGCGGCAAGACCATGCTCATGGACCTCTTCTTCGACGCCCTGCCGCCCCGGGCCAAAAGGCGGGCCCATTTCCACGAATTCATGGGCGACGTGCACGAGCGCATCTTCCGCGAGCGCCAGGCCCAGAAGCAGGGCGACCGCAAGGTGGGCGATCCCATCATCGCGGTGGCGGCGGCGCTGGCCGACGAGGCGAAGATCCTGTGCTTCGACGAATTCCACGTCACCGACATCGCCGATGCCATGATCCTCGGCCGGCTGTTCGAGAAGCTGTTCGCCGACGGCGTGGTGGTGGTGGCCACCTCCAACGTGGCGCCGCAGGACCTGTATTCCGGCGGCCTCAACCGCGCGCTGTTCCTGCCGTTCATCGGCATGATCGAGGAGCGCATGCAGGTGATGACGCTGGATTCGCGCACCGACTACCGCATGGAGAAGCTGGAAGGGGTGTCCACCTGGTACACGCCCCTCGGACCGGTGGCGGATGGAGCGGTGGCGCAGGCCTGGCGCCGGCTCGCCGGTCCTGGCGGCGGCGTGCCCGGCGAGATCCTGTTGAAGGGCCGGCGCGTCGCCATCCCGGCCATGGCCAACGGCGCGGCGCGCTTCACCTTCGCCAACCTGTGCGAGGCGGCGCTGGGCCCCAACCCCGATTACCTGCGCCTCGCGCGCATGTTCCACACCGTCGTGCTGGAGCACATCCCCATCCTGGGACCGGACCAGCGCAACGAGGCCAAGCGCTTCATCTCGCTGATCGACACGCTGTACGATTCCAACGTGAAGCTCATCGCCTCGGCGGCGGCGGAGCCAGATGCGCTTTATCTCGGCACCGAGGGGGCTGAGGCGTTCGAGTTCGCGCGCACGGTGTCGCGCATCCACGAGATGCGCTCGGGCGAATATCTGGCGAAGCCCCACGGCCGCCCGGATTCGGCCGCGTCGGGGGACACCACGGGCCTGGTGGAAACCTGAAGCCACGTGGCCCGCCGCGCGGGCTGGTACCCAGCGCTTTTGAATGGGCGCATTGACGCAATTTTGCCGTGCGGGTAAAGGATTTATTTACCTCCGGGAGAGATCGATGCGCTCCTACTTCGTCGCGGTTTTTGCTGCTTCAGTGATGAGTGGAGCCGCATGCGCGGCGGATTTGGCGGTCGCCGTCACCAAGGCGCCGCCTGCACCTGCATCCTTCAACTGGACGGGCTTCTATATCGGCGGCAATGCCGGCTATGCCTGGAACTCCGGAGCGTTGGATGGCGTCGGCTATATCTATGGGAGCGATTACGGCTCCTACAGCAATGGCTGGTTCAATGGGCAGAGATCATCCGAAAGCAACTCTTTCACCGGAGGTGCGCAAGCCGGTTATAATTACCAGATTGGGCGAGCTGTTTTAGGGTTCGAGGCGGATATAAACTATGCTGATGTGAGCCAAACTTATGCCGCAAGCAGCACTTATGATCTTTACCCTTATCCCGTCGATAGGCCCGATTACAATTACCACCTGAGAGAGCAGCTTGACGCGAGCGCATCGGTGGAGTGGTTCGGGACCATCCGTGCTCGCCTGGGCGTCACTGCGCTCGACCGCCTTCTGGTCTATGCGACGGGTGGCGCCGCCTATGGCAAGGTGAGCGGCAGCGGTAGCTATTCGTGGCGTGAATACGGCTTCTGGTGGGGCGGCCCGGGCGACCACGCCTTTGACCGCAGCGGCGGATTCGGCGGCTCCGATAGCTCGGTACGTTGGGGCTGGACGGCGGGCGGCGGGCTTGAATACGCCATCACCGACAACATCACGGTAAAGGGCGAATATCTCTACGTCGATCTCGGGAGCAACGACTACCGGATTCCCGAGGCAATTGGCGGTGATGAATTCGTCACCTGGACCAGTTCGACCAAGCTGAATGTGGCGCGGCTGGGCGTGAATTATAAGTTCTGAAGACCCGCCCGCACACGGTGCCGATTTCGGCCCCGTGTGCGGGGATAGCGTGAGCGGTCCTGAGGGATCACTCCGTCCCCTGCCGGCTCAGCGCGGCAGGGTGGTCGCGCCCATGAGTTCCTTGTCGATGGCGTGGGCGGCCTGGCGGCCTTCCCGGATGGCCCACACCACCAGCGACTGGCCGCGCCGCATGTCGCCCGCCGCGAACAGCTTGGGCACGGACGTGGCATAGGCGAGATCGTCGGCCTGCACGTTGCCGCGCTTGTCCAGCACCACGCCGGACTGCTCGATGAGGCCGGGATGGGCCGCATGGGCAAAGCCGATGGCGAGGAACACCAGGTCCGCGCGCAGCACGAACTCGGTGCCGGGAATGGGCTGGCGCTTCTGGTCCACGCGGGCGCACTTCACGCCGGTGACGCGGCCGTTGCGCCCCTCGATGCCCAGGGTGGCGCAGGCGAACTCACGCTCGGCGCCCTCGGCCTGGGAGGAGGAGGTGCGAAACTTGGTGGGCCAATAGGGCCACACCGCCAGCTTGTCCTCCTTCATGGGAGGCACGGCGCGGATGTCGAGCTGGGTGACCGAGAGCGCCCCCTGCCGGAAGGCGGTGCCCACGCAGTCGGAAGCGGTGTCGCCGCCGCCCACCACCACCACATGCTTGCCGCCGGCGACGATCGGGATCTCGTTGACCGGCTCGTCGCCTTCGCGGCGGTTCGACTGCACGAGATAGGGCATGGCGAAGTGCACGCCCTCCATCTCCTGGCCCGGCAGCTTGGGATCGCGCGGGGCTTCGGAGCCACCGGCGAGGAGCACCGCATCGTGGGTATCGAGCAGCTCCTGGAACGGGCGCACGATGCCGATGTTCTCGTTGTAGTGGAACGTCACACCTTCCGCTTCCATCTGCTTCACGCGACGGTCGATGTGGTGCTTTTCCATCTTGAAGTCGGGGATGCCGTAGCGCAGCAGGCCACCGGCCTTGGGCTCGCGCTCAAAGACATGCACGTCATGGCCGGCGCGGGCGAGCTGCTGGGCGGCGGCAAGGCCCGCCGGGCCGGAGCCGACGATGGCCACCTTCTTGCCGGTCTTCACCAGGGCGGGCTCGGGCTTGATCCAGCCCTTCTTCCACGCCTTGTCGGCGATGGCCTGCTCCACCGTCTTGATGGTGACGGGCATGTCCTCGAGGTTCAGGGTGCAGGCTTCCTCGCACGGGGCGGGGCAGATGCGGCCGGTGAACTCGGGAAAGTTGTTCGTGGTGTGGAGGTTGCGCGCGGCTTCCTCCCACTCGTCGCGATAGACGAGGTCGTTCCAGTCTGGAATCTGGTTGTGCACGGGGCAGCCGTTGGGCCCGTGGCAGAAGGGCACGCCGCAATCCATGCAGCGCGAGGCCTGGTTAGCCACCTCCGCGTCCGGCAATGGCAGCGTGAACTCGCGGAAATGGCGGATGCGGTCGGAAGCGGGCTGATACTTCTGCTCCCGCCGGTCGATCTCCAGAAAACCCGTGACCTTGCCCATCAGAACCCCTTAGGCGAACCTCGTTGAGGGAACCGCCGCGCGCACCCCATCGATCCGGGTGCCGCACCACGTGTCCAAATACAAGAATTGTTCCAGCTTGAGGACTCGGAATTCGCACGCGCGATCCGCGCGCCCGTTCAAGTCCAGCACACCGGGCGAACGTTCTCTCCCGCTTGCGGGAGAGGATGGGGAGGGGCTGGCCCGTTCCGTTGAGCGCCGTATCCGGCGATGGTGAGCCGCCGGGGCGGCGCTCCCCGACCCGCCCCGCAGCGGGGCGGGCGAGAAGGAACTCGCGCTATTCCGCCGCCGCCAGGCCGCGGCGCTTTTCCATGTCGCGCAGGGCGCGGCGGTATTCCACCGGCATCACCTTGACGAACTTGGAGCGGTACTCGGCCCAGTTGTCGAGGATCGCCTGCGCCCGGGCCGAGCCCGTGTAATGCAGGTGCTTGGCGATGAGCTGGTGCAGGCGTTCCTCGTCGTGGCGGGACATGTCGCCCTGCACGTCGATACGGCCCTTGAACTCCAGGTCGCCGCCGTGGTGGTGGAGGCGTTCCAGCAGGTCCTCCTCCTCCTCCACCGGCTCGAGGTCCACCATGGAGAGGTTGCAGCGCTTGGCGAAGCTCTTGTCCTCGTCCAGCACATAGGCGACGCCGCCGGACATGCCGGCCGCGAAGTTGCGCCCGGTCTGGCCGATCACCACCACGATGCCGCCGGTCATGTACTCGCAGCCGTGGTCGCCGGTGCCTTCAACGACGGCGATTGCACCGGAATTGCGCACCGCGAAGCGCTCGCCGGCGATGCCGCGGAAGTAGCACTCGCCCTCGGTGGCGCCGTACATCACCGTATTGCCGACGATGATGGAGTCCTCCGGCACGATGGCGGCATTGGCCGGCGGCCGGACGATGATGCGCCCGCCCGACAAGCCCTTGCCCACATAGTCGTTGGCCTCGCCGATCAGGTCGAAGGTGACGCCGGCGGCGAGGAAGGCGGCGAACGCCTGGCCCGCGGTGCCGCTCAGCTCCACATGGATGGTGTCGTCCGGCAGGCCCTGGCCGCCATAGGCCTTGGCCACGGCACCCGACAGCATGGCGCCGGCTGAACGGTCCACCGAGCGGATCGGCGTCTTGATCTCGACGCGCTCGCCCCGTTCCAGGGCCGGAGCGGCCTGGGCGATGAGGGTGCGGTCCAGCACCCTCTCGATGGGATGGTGCTGGCGCTCGGTGTGGCGGATGCCCACCTCGGGCGGCATGTCGGGCTTGGCGAAGATGCGCGAGAAGTCGAGGCCCTTCGCCTTCCAGTGGTTGATGGCGGCGTTCTGGTCGAGCACCTCGGAGCGGCCCACCATCTCATCCATCTTGCGGAAGCCGAGGGAAGCCATGATCTCCCGCACTTCCTCGGCGACGAAGAAGAAGTAGTTGATCACGTGCTCGGGTGTGCCCTTGAAGCGCTTGCGCAGCACCGGGTCCTGGGTCGCCACGCCCACCGGGCAGGTGTTCAGGTGGCACTTGCGCATCATGATGCAGCCCGCCGCGATGAGCGGGGCGGTGGAGAAGGCGAACTCGTCGGCACCGAGCAGGGCACCGATGATCACGTCGCGGCCGGTGCGCAGGCCGCCGTCCACCTGCAGCGCGACGCGCGAGCGCAGTCGGTTGGCCACCAGGGTCTGCTGGGTCTCGGCGAGGCCCATCTCCCACGGCGAGCCGGCATGCTTGATGGAGGTGAGCGGCGATGCGCCCGTGCCGCCCTCGAAGCCGGAGATGGTGATGTGGTCGGCGCGGGCCTTGGCGACGCCCGCCGCCACCGTGCCCACGCCCACCTCCGACACGAGCTTCACCGACACGTCCGCGTCGGGATTCACGTTCTTCAGGTCGTAGATGAGCTGGGCGAGGTCCTCGATGGAATAGATGTCGTGGTGCGGCGGCGGCGAGATGAGGCCGACGCCGGGGGTGGAGTGGCGCACCTTGGCGATCACCGCGTCCACCTTGTGGCCGGGCAACTGGCCACCTTCGCCGGGCTTGGCGCCCTGCGCGACCTTGATCTGCATCACGTCGGAATTGACGAGATATTCCGCCGTCACGCCGAAGCGGCCGGAGGCCACCTGCTTGATGGCGGAGCGCATGCTGTCGCCGTTGGGCAGGGGCTTGAAGCGCTCGGGCTCCTCGCCGCCCTCGCCGGTGTTCGACTTGCCGCCGATCCGGTTCATGGCGATGGCCAGCGTGGTGTGCGCCTCGCGGGAGATGGAGCCGAACGACATGGCCCCGGTGACGAAGCGCTTCACGATGTCGGCGGCGGGCTCCACCTCCGACAGGTCCACCGGCGCCTGGCCCAGCTCTTCCGCGCTCTTGATGCGGAACAGGGAGCGCACGGTAAGCAGGCGGGAGTCATGATCGTTGATCATGGTGGAGAAGGCGCGGAACTTGTCCCGCGCATTGCCGCGCACGGCGTGCTGCAGCTCGGCCACCGATTCCGGCGACCAGGCGTGATCCTCGCCGCGGATGCGGTAGGCATATTCGCCGCCCACATCCAGCGCCATGCGGAAGATCGGGGCGTCGGAGAAGGCGAGGGTGTGGCGGCGCTCGCTTTCCTCGGCGATCTCGGCGAGGCCCACGCCCTCGATGGTGGTGGCGGTGCCGAAGAAATACTTATTCACCAGCTCGGAGGAGAGGCCCACCGCGTCGAAGATCTGCGCGCCGCAATAGGACTGGTAGGTGGAGATGCCCATCTTGGACATCACCTTCAAGAGCCCCTTGTCGATGGACTTGATGAAGCGCTTGACGATCTCCTTGTCGTCCACCTCCTCCGGGATCTCGTCCTTCATGGAGAGCAGGGTCTCGAAGGCGAGATAGGGGTTGATGGCCTCGGCGCCGTAGCCGGCGAGGCAGGCGAAATGGTGCACCTCGCGCGCCTCGCCCGTCTCCACCACCAGGCCCACGGAGGTGCGCAGGCCCTTGCGGATCAGGTGATGGTGCACGGCGGCGGTGGCGAGCAGCGCCGGGATCGGGATGCGGTCCGGGCCGACCAGGCGATCGGACAGGATGATGATGTTGTAGCCGCCGTGGACCGCCGCCTCGGCGCGCTCGCACAGCCGCTCGACCGCGTCGCTCATACCCGCCGCGCCCTTGTCGGACGGGTAGGTGATGTCGAGGGTGCGGGTGTCGAACCGCTCTTCCATGAAGCCGATGGAGCGGATCTTCTCCAGGTCCTCATTGGTGAGGATAGGCTGGCGCACTTCCAGCCGCTTGCGGCGGGCAGTGCCTTCCAGGTCGAAGATATTCGGCCGCGGCCCGATGAAGGAGACAAGGCTCATCACCAGCTCCTCGCGGATCGGGTCGATGGGCGGGTTCGTCACCTGGGCGAAGTTCTGCTGGAAATAGGTGTAGAGCAGCTTCGACTTGTTGGAGAGCACGCTGATGGGCGTGTCGGTGCCCATGGAGCCCACCGCCTCCTGGCCGGTGATGGCCATGGGCGCCATGAGCAGCTTGAGGTCTTCCTGGGTGTAGCCGAACGCCTGCTGGCGATCGAGCAGGGCCACGTCGGTGCGCACCTCGCGCGCCTCCACGGGGCGCAGGTCCTCCAGCACCAGCTGGGTGTGCTTCAGCCACTCCTTGTAGGGATTGGCGCGGGCGAGCTGGGTCTTGATCTCCTCGTCGGGAACGAGGCGGCCTTCCACGAGGTCCACCAGCAGCATCTTGCCCGGCTGGAGGCGCCACTTGGTGACGATCTTTTCCTCGGGCAGGGTCAAGACGCCCATTTCGGAGGCGAGCACGATGGTGTCGTCGCTCGTCACCATGTAACGGGCGGGGCGCAGGCCGTTGCGGTCGAGGGTCGCGACGATCTGGCGGCCGTCGGTGGCGACGATGGCGGCCGGGCCGTCCCACGGCTCCATGAGGGCAGCGTGGTATTCGTAGAAGGCGCGGCGCTCCTCGTCCATGAGCGGATTGCCCGCCCAGGCCTCGGGCACCAGCATCATGGCCGCGTGGGGCAGGGAATAGCCGCCCTGGGTCAGGAATTCGAGCGCGTTGTCGAAGCAGGCGGTGTCCGACTGGCCTTCATAGGAGATGGGCCACAGCTTGGAGATGTCGGCACCGAACAGCTCGGTGTCCACGGAAGCCTGACGCGCCGCCATCCAGTTGACGTTGCCGCGCAGGGTGTTGATCTCGCCGTTGTGGGCCACCATCCGGTAGGGGTGGGCCAGCGGCCAGGCCGGGAAGGTGTTGGTGGAGAAGCGCTGGTGCACGAGGGCGAGCGCGCTCTCGAAGTCCGGGTCGTGCAGGTCGGCGTAATAGGCGCCCAGCTGGTCGGCAAGGAACATGCCCTTGTAGACCAGGGTGCGGCAGGACAGCGACACCGGATAATAGCCCGCGGTGCGGGGGTCCTTGGCGCCGTAGACGGTGTTGGAGATCACCTTGCGCAGCACGAACAGCCGGCGCTCGAAGCCGTCCTCGTCGCCGGCGAACTCGCCGCGGCCGATGAACACCTGGGCGTGCTTGGGCTCGGTGGGCAACACGCTCCAGCCAAGGGAGGAATTGTCGGTGGGCACGTCGCGCCAGCCGAGGATGACAAGGCCTTCCTCCGCCACCGCCCGCTCATAAGTGGCGCGCACGATCTGCTCGCCCTCGGGATCGCGGGGCAGGAAGATGTGGCCGACCGCATAGAGGCCGGGCTCCGGCAGGGAGAAGCCGAGCCGGGCCGCTTCCTTCAGGAAGAACTTGTGCGGGATCTGCACCAGCATGCCCGCGCCGTCGCCGGCGCGCGGGTCGGCGCCCACGGCGCCGCGATGCTCCAGGTTGAGCAGGATGTTGATGCCGTCCTGGATGATGCGGTGGGACTTGCGGCCCTTGATGTCGGCGATGAAGCCGACGCCGCACGCATCCCGTTCATGGGCCGGGTCAAACAGGCCGAAGGGTTCCGGGCGCCCGACGATCGCCGTGTCTTTCACGGCGGCGGCCGTCCGAGCCACGCTTCCGTTCAAGCCATCCGTGCGATCCGTCGCTGCCATCTCGTCGTTCCTTCTGTGCTGGCGGCCGGGCAGATGCGCCCCGCCGTCCTTCCCCAACCTTTGCCCTTGCGCCGCGATCCGGGTTCCCCGCGGATCGGGCCGCAGCCCCCATCGGTCCGGGCCTGCCCGATGATGTCCTACGGCTACGCTGCAACTTTTGCACCACTGCCGCGCCGCACAGAAGGCCCCCCGTTCGTCTGAACGCGAGCTTGAGACAATCTGAACCATCGACACGGGAGATAGGGAAGCATGGTTTCCCTATCTCATGGAACATGCCAGAAAAGCGGCACGCCTACAAGCGCCTCAATGGCGCAAAAGCAGCCGGATCGGCGAAAAGTTGCGCTTAATACCGTCAGGACGAAAGAACGGTACGGCGCGCGGCGCCGCGACGCAACGGAGTTTCAGGAGACCCATTGCCGGCCGTCGCCGTGACACCGCGGGCGCGTCCAAAGGCTGCCGCATTGGGCGCCTTAAGTTTCGCGGGACTCACGCGCAGGCGCCGGTCGTCGGCAGGGCGGGTGTTCAGACTTCGGCGCGCCGGCTGGCGTGTTGGGATAAATGAGGTTCAAGAATGGAGAGGCGCGCCATGCCGCGAACCCTCACAGGCCCCGTGCGCTTCGGGATCGGTGCCTTAATTTTGAGCGCCGCGATTATGCCATCTGCCCCCATAGCGGCACAGGTGCTCATCTATGAGGGGCCCTATGGCTATGCGCGACCCTATGGACCGCCGCCTCGTGCCTATGTGCCCGCGCCGCCCCGCGGCTATGGCATGCTGCCGCCGGGCGAAGTGCGCGCCATCGTGGTCGGCATGGGCTATCGGCAGGTGTCGCGGCCGCGTCTGGCCGGGCGCACCTATGTGGTGACGGCGGTGGATGAGGACGGGCCGGCTGTGCTGCGGCTCGATGCCTTCACCGGCCGGGTAGTGAGCGCGCGCAGCGTCTATGGCGGGCCGACCATCGCCGTGCCGACACCGCCCGGGCCTGGCCCCCGCCGCCCCCCGCCGCCCTCGGCCCCGCCGCGGTCCCAGCCGCCGGTGGCTGCCGCACCGTCATCGCCGGCCAAGCCGCTGCCGCCGTCGCGTCCGCCTGAGCCGGCCGTGGCCACGGTGACACCGGCCCCGGCCGTGCCTCAGATCGCCCCGGCGCCAGATGCAGCCAAAGCCGCCGCGCCCCAAGCTCCTGCTGCGCCTCAGCCGGCCGCCGCGACACCGTCACCGCCTGCGCAATCCGCCGCTCCGCAGGCCGCGCCGGCCAATCCGGGGGCAACCCCGGCGAACCCGGAGGCAGGACGGTCCGCCGCGCAGTCGGCATCGGCCGCACCGCAAAAGCGCAAGGCCGGGGCGGGCACCGCGACCACGGATAGCGCCACCGCCGGTTCCGCCTCGGTGCTGTCGCGGCCGAAGGCGCAGTAACGAAAACGGCCGGTGAGCAGGCTCACCGGCCGTTGGTCCGGACCATGTCGTCCTTATGATATCAGGGCGCTGCCCGCGCCTCAGCCCCGGCCGCGAGCGACCAGGCCTTTCGTCAGGCGAAGTAGGCGGCCGCCACGAGGCCGATCACCAGCACGCCGAGGAAGCCGAGGGTGACGAGCCCGAGCCGCTTCTCGATGAATTCCCGCGCCGACGGCCCGAAATAATGCAGGATCGCCGCGAGGATGAAGAAGCGCGCGCCGCGGGTGATGATCGACAGCACCACGAACCAGAACAGATTGTAGTCGGCGAAGCCCGAGGTGATGGTCACCAGCTTGAAGGGGATCGGCGTCAGCCCCTTCAGCAGGATCACCCAATGGCCGTAATGGGCGTAGGCGGCGCGGAACTGGTCCACCTTGGAGCCGTAGCCATAAAGGTCGATCAGGAACTTGCCGACGCTGTCATAGAGCAAGGCGCCGATGGCATAGCCCACCAGCCCCCCGAGAACCGACGCGACTGTGGCGATGAGCGCATAGCGCCAGGCGCGATCCGGGCGCGCCAGGGTCATGGGCACCTGCAGCACATCCGGCGGCACCGGGAAGACGGAGCTTTCCGCAAACGCAACCAAAGCGAGCGCCCAAGGCGCCGACGGCTTCGCGGAGTAGGCGATGATCCAGTCGTAGAGCTTGCGGAGCATGGGCGCCTTGTGCGGTGCAGTATAAAAGGTCCCTCGGCTTAGAGCGTCCCACCGGTCGAGTAAAGCGCCGGGAGGCTGTGAAACGCCCCCGCGACATCCCGTCAGCCCCCCTCACGACACGTAAACCATTGCTTTACTGTGATCCCCACGCGATGGCGGGCTGTGACCGGGCGGACACAGACAGCGCGTTTCGTGCGGTGTAAGACCTCAGGCACCGAAGCCTGAGTCGCGCGGGGCGAGCCCCGGTTTCGGTGCCGACGGGCATGGTGCCGCTGTCCGGGAGAAGTTCCGGAACCCAGGTGGGGCCAGCTTGTTCAGGCTTTATGAACTGCAGCTGAAGTAGGTGTTCAGCTCTTGTGCGGCGCATGGCGACTAAGCATGCGACGCCAGGGCGATGCACAATTTCGGCTCGGTCTGGCCGCGACCAAGTTGAGGGATGAGGATGTTCAAGCGAATCGCCGTGTTTGCCGCTCTCGTGCTCGGCTATGTCCTGACGGGAATGGCGCTGAACGCCAGCCAGCCGAACCCGGGCACCCCCCTCGCCGCCACGATGACGGAGAGCGAGTGATCGCACCCGCGGCGCTGGCAAAGTGCCAGCGCAGCGTACGGGGCCGGGCCTGATCCGGACATTCAGCCACTGAAACGAAAAAGGCCGGGCGAGACCCGGCCTTTTCTTTTGCGTGTGTCATGACCTTGGGGCAGAGGCTCCGGGGCGTTGCCGCCGGCCGGAGCCTCGCCCGGCTCAGTGCGCGGCGGCCTTCTTGGCGGGCACGAGATCGGCGGCGGTGACCGGCGGCACGGCGAGGATGTCGCCCAGACCCGCCATGGCCGCGCGCTGGCGCACCAGAGCCAGCACCACGTCGAGGGTGGGGGTGGGAAGTTCGAGCATCTGCGCCATTTCCTGGACCACGCTCACCAGCGGGTCGATCTCCATGGGGCGATCGCGCTCGAGGTCCTGCAGCATGGAGGTCTTGTGGGCCCCCACCGCGCCGGCGCCGTTGATGCGCCGCTCCACATCCACCCGGAAGTTGATGCCCAGCTTCTCGGCGACGGCCTTGGCCTCCAGCATCATGGAGCGGGCCACGGCGCGGGTGCCGGGATCTGCGGCGATGATGTCGAGGGTGGCGTGGGTGAGGGCGCTGATGGGGTTGAAGCAGAGATTGCCCCACAGCTTCAGCCACAGCTCGTCGCGGATGTTGGTCAAAACCGGCGCGCGCAGGCCGCCCTTCTCCATCATCTGGCTGAGGGCGGTGACCCGCGGCGTGATCTCGCCCGAGGGCTCGCCGAGGGGGAACTTGTCGCCGTAGATGTGCTGGATCACGCCCGGCGCCACCACCTCGGTGGCCGGATAGACGATGCAGCCGAGCGCGCGCTCAGGCCCCAGCACCTCCCACTGGCGGGCGCCGGGATCGATGGTGGACAGGGTCCGGTTCTCCAGCGCGCCGCCATGCTTGTAGAAATACCAGTAGGGCACACCGTTCACGGCGGTGACGATGGCGGTGTCGTTGCCCATGAGGGGGCGCAGCCGGTCCACCACGCCCGGCACCGAATGTCCCTTGAGGGCGATGATGACGTAATCCTGCGGGCCGAGCTCGCGGGGATCGTCGGTGGCGCGGACATGGCTCACGCGCTCCTCGCCGTTGATCAGCAGCTTCAGGCCGTTGGTCTGCATGGCTTCCAGATGGCCACCGCGGGCCACCAGGCTCACCTCGGCGCCGGCGCTGGCGAGCTGGGCGCCCAGATATCCGCCGATGGCTCCGGCTCCGTAGATGCACACCTTCATGGCAGATCCCTCCCGATCGTTCATTGCGTATTATGTATGCCAGATTAGAGCGCACGCTCCGCCCTTGGCAACCATGGTCCCCACGATAGCAGTGGAAATTAATTCCGGAAGATGGAAAATTTGTCACAGGGTGGACGCCGGCCGCCGTCCAGCTACTTTGGGGGCCGACGCGCTGAGCCGCACCAAGCAGGTAGGGAGTATTGGGATGCCGGAGACCGAGGTCGCGCCACGCCGCAGGGGTCGCCCCGCCTCGGGCACCGCCGCCGAGGGTGGGGCCGAGGTCCAGTCGCTGGATCGCGCCATCGCCCTGCTGCGGGTGGTGGCGGACCAGGATGGCATGGCGCTGGCCGAGATCGCCCGCCGGGCGGAACTGCCGGTGTCCACCGTGCATCGGCTGCTCACCACGCTGGAGAAGCGCCAGCTGGTGAATCACGACCTGTCCACCGGGCTGTGGACCGTGGGGCTCGGACTGTTCCGCATCGGCTCGGCCTACCTGCGCATCCGCAAGCTGCCGGACATCGGCCGCCCGGTGATCCGCCGGCTGCTGCACGAGACCGACGAGACCGTGAACCTCGCCATGTTCGACGCCATGGAGCTGGTGGTGGTGGCCCAGGCGGAGGCGCATGCCCCGGTGCGCGCCTTCTTCCGCCTCGGAGCGCGGCTGCCGCTGCATGCCACCGCCGCCGGCAAGGCCGTGCTGGCCGCCGCCACGCCCGCCTTCCGCGGCGCCTGCCTTGGCCAGATCCGCTACGAGCCCTTCACCACCGCCACCCACCGCGAGGAGCGGGAGCTGATGGACGATGTGGCTGAGATTCTGGAACGTGGCTTCGCCGTGGACCGGGAAGAGCATGCCCCCGGCATGCGAGCGGTGGCCGCAGCGATTCTCAACGAATGGCGCGACCCCATCGGTGCGGTCTCGGTCTCCGCGCCCGCGGTGCGCATGAGCGAGGACCGCATCCTGCGCCTCGGCCGGCGCGTGGCCGCTGCCGCCGAGCAGATGACGCGGCTTTATTCCGGCGTCGATGAAAGCGTGTCGCAGGATTACGCTACGTATCGGTAAGGCTTGTTGACTGAATTGGCATACAGTATTCCAAATATTGGAATACGGAGTACCAAATTCGGAATTGAAAATTCCAATTGACACAAGGGAAGCTCATTATACTCTTCCCCGGCCGCCCTAACGTAAGCGGTGGTAACGCCAAATAGAGTGCCAGCTCGAACAAGACGTGAGCGCCCGTTTCGGCCCGATTCACATCGTCATTGGGTCGCCAAAGCGCGTCTCACCTGAAACAGAGAGGGACGGAACCTGTTTGCGGGCCGGCCGGCCCATGGGCACGCGGCTCCGATATCGATCGGCACAAGTCTCGATCCGCACAACAAAAACGCGGACGATCCGGGAGGAAAACCATCATGAATTCGGCAATCGCCAGAACCATCCGGCGAGGTGCAGCCGCGCTCGCCGTGGCCGCAGCTTTTTCCCCCCTGGCGGCGCACGCCTGGGAACCGACCAAGACCGTGGAATTCATCGTGCCGGCGGGTACGGGCGGGGGCGCCGACCAGATGGCGCGCATGATTCAGGGCATTGTTCAGAAGAACAACCTGATGACCCAACCCCTCGTCGTCATCAACAAGTCAGGCGGCGCGGGTGCCGAAGGCTTTCTCGATGTGAAGGGCTCCAACAGGAACCCGCACAAGATCATCATTTCCCTGTCCAACCTCTTCACCACGCCGCTCGCCACCGGCGTGCCCTTCTCCTGGAAGGACATGACGCCGGTTTCCATGCTGGCCCTGGATGAATTCGTCCTGTGGGTGAACGCGAAGGCGCCTTATGACGATGTGAAGGGCTATCTCGATGCGCTGAAGGCGGCGTCGGGAGACCAAGTCTTCAAGATGGGCGGCACCGGCTCCAAGCAGGAAGACCAGATCATCACCGCCGCCATCGAGCAGAAGACCGGCGCCAAGTTCATCTACGTGCCCTACAAGGGCGGCGGTGACGTGGCTGCGCAGCTTGTGGGCGGGCATGTCACCTCGTCGGTGAACAATCCCATCGAGGCGGTCTCCCAGTGGCGCGCCGGCGAGCTGAAGCCGCTGTGCGTGTTCGACGACCAACGCTTGCCCTACAAGGAGCCCATCGCCAACGGCAAGTCGTGGGCAGACATTCCTACCTGCAAGGAAGCCGGGCTCGACATCGAATATTTGATGCTGCGCGGCATCTTCATGCCGCCGGGCGCCTCGAAGGAACAGGTCGAGTATTTCGTCGATCTGTTCAAGCGGGTGCGCGCCACGCCCGAGTGGCAGGACTTCATGCAGAAGGGCGCCTTCAACACCACCGCCCTCACCGGCACGGACTATGCCGCCTGGCTTGAGAAGGCCGCCGGGACCCACAAGGACCTGATGGAGAAGGCCGGCTTCGTCGCGAAGTAGCGGGCACGGCTCCGCCGGGTGTCCGGCGGAGCCGTTCCCGACGCGACAGGCAGGTCTTCGGCAACGGGAGGATGGGTCATGAGCAGCGAAACCGGCCATACCGGCCAAAATGAGAAAACCGTCACCAACCGCACCATGGACATGGTGGTGGCCCTCGTCTTCATGGGCGTCTCGGCGCTGGTGATGAGCGACAGCTGGCGCGTCGGCGCAAGCTGGGCGGCGGACGGGCCGCAGGCGGGATATTTCCCGTTCTACGTGGGGCTGATCATGTTCGTCGCCAGCACGGTCACGCTGGTGCAGAACATCGTCACCCGCCATCCCGACCTCACCAATTTCGTCGACCGCACCCAGCTGGTCTCGGTGATGCAGGTGCTGATCCCGACCACGCTCTATGTGGGGCTGATCTTCCTTCTGGGGATCTATCTCGCCTCCGCCGTGTTCATCGCCTTCTTCATGTGGTGGCTGGGCAAGTATTCGCCGGCGAAGATCATCCCGGTCGCGGTGGGCGTGCCCCTCGCGCTGTTCGTGATGTTCGAGATCTGGTTCCTGGTGCCCCTGCCCAAGGGGCCGCTGGAAACCGCGCTCGGCTACTGATCCGGTTGCCGGCGCGCAGGAAGAGCGCGCAAGACCAGGTCGCGCCAAGAAAAGTAGTCGCAGAAAAATAACGCGATCATTTTCACCGTTCGATGAAACGCGAAGATGATCGAGCCGCGCGCGGCACGTCCCGTGCGTTGTGGCGCTGCACCCGCATCCCCCGTCCGCCGGACGGATCAGCGGGCGCCCCGCGAAGACAAGCCCGGCGCGCCGGCTCAGCCGCGATGCCGCAACACGGCCCAACCCTGACAAGACAACGCGCCCGCCCCTCAAGGCCGCCGCCAGACGCGGCGTGAGGCGGTGCAACGGAGGCCCCCGTGGAAGCGCTCACCTCACTCATCGGAGGGTTCGGTGTCCTCGCCGACCCCATGAACATCGTCTACATGTTCGTCGGCATCACGCTCGGCGTGCTCATCGGGGTGCTGCCGGGGCTGGGGGGCGCGAACGGTGTCGCCATCCTGTTGCCGCTCACCTTCTCCATGACGCCGGTCTCCGCCATCATCATGCTGTCCTCCATCTATTGGGGGGCGCTGTTCGGTGGCGCCATCACCTCCATCCTGTTCAACATTCCCGGCGAGCCGTGGAGCGTCGCCACCACCTTCGACGGGCACCCCATGGCCCAGAAGGGGAAAGCCGGCGAGGCCCTGACGGGGGCCTTCACCGGCTCCTTCATCGGCGCCTTCTTCGCCGTGCTGCTCATCACCTTCCTGGCGCCGGTCATCGCGAAGTTCGCGCTGCAGTTCGGGCCGGCGGAATTCTTCGCGGTCTATCTCCTCACCTTCTGCGCCTTCGTGGGCATGGGGCGGGAGCCGGCGGCGAAGGTCATCGCGGCCATGATGCTGGGCTTCGCACTGGCGGCCGTGGGCATCGATACGGTGACCGGCCAGTTGCGCATGACCTTCGGCTCGGTGGAGCTGCTGCGCGGCTTCGACTTCCTGGTGGCGGTCATCGGCCTGTTCGGCGTGGGCGAAATCCTGCTCACCATGGAAGAGGGCCTCGCCTTCAAGGGCAAGAGCGCGGCCATCAACGCCAAGGTGGTGTGGGAGACCTGGAAGAAGCTGCCGCAATACTGGGTGGGCTGCCTGCGCTCGGCCATCGTCGGCTGCTGGATGGGTGTCACCCCCGGCGGCGCTACCCCGGCCTCCTTCATGAGCTATGGCCTCGCCAAGAAGTTCTCCCGGAACGGGCGCAACTTCGGCAAGGGAGAACTGGAGGGTGTGGTGATGCCGGAAGTGGCGGCCCACGCCGCCGGCACTTCGGCGCTCCTGCCCATGCTGACGCTCGGCATCCCCGGCTCGCCCACGGCGGCGGTGCTCCTGGGCGGCCTGCTCATCTGGGGCCTCCAGCCGGGACCGCTCCTCTTTGTGGAGCAGAAGGACTTCGTGTGGGGCCTCATCGCCTCCATCTATCTCGGCAACATCGCGGGCCTCATCGTGGTGCTGACCACCGTGCCGATCTTCGCGGCCATCCTGCGCATTCCGTTCAGCGTCATCGCGCCCGTCATCCTCGTGATCTGCGCGGTGGGGGCCTACACGGTGCACAATGCGGGGCTGGACATCGCCGTGATGCTGGTGTTCGGCGTCATCGGCTACCTGTTCAAGAAGCTGCAATATCCGCTGGCGCCGCTGGTGCTGGCCCTGGTGCTGGGCGACATGGCGGAATCCTCGTTCCGGCAGGCCATGCTGGTGTCCCAGGGCCACCTGTCTATCTTCTGGTCCAACCCGCTGGTGGGCTCAATCGTGACGCTGGCCCTGGTCATGCTGATCTGGCCGCTGATCTCCATCGTCCTTGCCCGGCTCAAGGGACCCGGCTCGAAGCCCGCCGCCGCCGAGTGACGGGAGGCTGAGCGGAAGCCCTCGGGGCGGCGGTGGGTCGTCGCCCCGATTTCAACGCGGTGGGCAGGCCTTCGCGGAGCCGCCCGACACCTGCTCCGAGCCCGCGCAAGCCCAGCAATGCTGCGGTGCGCAATCGAATCTCCGGGCATCGGGATTGCGTTGGCGTTATGAAGACCGTATACAGTATTTCACGGAGTTGGACCGCCTCGCCAGAAGGTGGCCGTTCCAGGGAGAGGAAGCCAAGGTCGTGCATCAACTGCCAGTGCATCAGACCCCCGCGCCGGTCACGGACGCTCCGAAGCTCAACGTCGAGCCGCTGGAGGCTGCCTCGAGCCTGCGCATGCTTGCTTACGATGCGCTCAAGCGAGCCATCACCCAAATGGACATCTACGGCAGTGCCGCCGAGTTCCGCCTCGACGAGCGCCAACTCTCCGAGACGCTCGGGGTGTCGCGGACGCCGATCCGCGAGGCGATGACGGTGCTGGAGCAGGAAGGTTTCGTGCGTTCGGTGCCGCGCCGGGGCATCTTCGTGGTGCGCAAGACCAAGCGCGAGATCCTCGACCTCATCGTGGTCTGGGCGGCGCTGGAAGGCATGGCGGCGCGGCTTGCCGCGACCAATGCCTCCGACGACGAGATCGACAGCCTGCGCCGGCTGTTCAACGAATTCGAGGCCACGCCGCCGGCGAGCCCCATGCATGAATATTCGCAGGCGAACATCGCCTTCCACCAGGCGGTCATCCGCATGGGAGGCTGCCGCCTGATCGTGGACATGACCGGGAACCTGTTCCTGCACATGCGCGCCATCCGCGCGGTGTCGGTGCGGCAGGAGAACCGGTTTGAAATCTCCATGCGGGAACACATGGCGATCATCGACGCGCTCGAGCAAAGGGACCCAGATCTCGCCGAGCGCCTGGTGCGGGAACACACCATGGGTCTTGCGGCCCATGTGGAGCGGCACGGTGTCTTTCCCGAATAGGCCGAAAACAAGCCAAACCGGGACGACGCGCTGAAGGAGACGCCTCATGGCAACGGCGGAAAAGACCAAGATCGAAGACAACGTGGTGCATCTCGACCCCGCGGCCGAGCAGGAGCTTACCGACGGCTTCCACCTCGTCATTGATGCCCTGAAGCTGAACGGCATCGAGACCATCTACGGCGTCCCCGGCATCCCGATCACCGACCTCGGCCGCATGGCCCAGGAGGAGGGGATCCGCGTCATCTCTTTCCGTCATGAGCAGAATGCCGGCAACGCGGCGGCCATCGCCGGCTTCCTCACCAAGAAGCCGGGCGTGTGCCTCACCGTCTCCGCGCCGGGCTTCCTCAACGGCCTGACCGCGCTGGCGAACGCCACCACCAACTGCTTCCCGATGATCCTCATCTCCGGCTCGTCCGAGCGCGAGATCGTGGATCTCCAGCAGGGCGACTACGAGGAGATGGACCAGCTCGCCATCGCCAAGCCCCTGTGCAAGGCGGCCTTCCGCGTGCTGCACGCGGCGGACATCGGCATCGGCGTGGCGCGGGCCATCCGCGCGGCGGTGTCGGGCCGTCCCGGGGGCGTCTATCTCGACCTGCCGGCGAAGCTCTTCTCCCAGGCGATGGATGCCGAAGCCGGTGCGAAATCGCTGGTGAAGGTGATCGATGCCGCTCCCGCGCAGATCCCCTCGCCCGCCGCCGTGGACCGCGCCATCGACCTGCTGAAGGGCGCCAAGAAGCCCCTCATCATCCTCGGCAAGGGCGCGGCCTATGCCCAGGCGGATGAAGAGATCCGCGCGTTCGTCGAGAACAGCGGCATTCCCTTCCTGCCCATGAGCATGGCCAAGGGCCTCCTGCCCGACACCCATCCCCAGTCCGCCGGCGCCGCGCGCTCCACCGCGCTGAAGGATGCCGACGTGGTGCTCCTCGTCGGCGCCCGCCTCAACTGGCTGCTGTCGCACGGCAAGGGCAAGACCTGGGGCGACAAGCCCAAGCAGTTCATCCAGGTGGACATCGAGCCCCGCGAGATGGACTCCAACGTGGAGATCAAGGCGCCGCTGGTGGGTGACATCGGCTCTGTCATCGCGGCGCTGAACGCCCGCATCGACGGCAGCTGGCAGGCTCCGCCCGCCGAGTGGGTGGAGACCATCCGCTCCAAGAAGGAAGCCAACATCGCCAAGATGGCGCCGAAGCTGCTCAAGAATTCGGTGCCCATGGACTTCCACTCGGCGCTCGGCGCGCTGAAGAACGTCATCAAGGAGCGGCCCGACGCCATCCTCGTCAACGAGGGCGCCAACACGCTCGATCTTGCCCGCGGCATCATCGACATGCACCAGCCGCGCAAGCGCCTGGATGTGGGCACCTGGGGCGTGATGGGCATCGGCATGGGCTTCGCGGTGGGCGCGGCCGTGGAGACCGGCAAGCCGGTGCTCGCGGTGGAAGGCGACAGCGCCTTTGGCTTCTCAGGCATGGAGGTGGAGACCATCTGCCGCTACGACCTGCCGGTCACCATCGTCATCTTCAACAACAACGGCATCTATCGCGGCACCGACACTGACCCCACCGGGCGTGATCCCGGCACCACGGTGTTCGTGCCCGGCGCCCGCTACGACAAGATGATGGAAGCCTTCGGCGGCGTGGGCGTGCATGTCACCTCCCCCGACGAGCTCTATCGCGCCGTGAGCGCCGCCATGGACAGCGGCAAGCCCACCCTGATCAACGCGGTGATCGACCCGGCGGCCGGCTCCGAGAGCGGCAACATCGGCTCGCTCAACCCGCAGAGCGTGGTCAAAAAGAAGAAGTGAGCTTTTCGATCCCATGAGACTGACAGGCGGGACAAGTCCCGCCTGTCAAACCCGAAGACCAAATAACAAAAACAGTAAACCGGGAACGAGACACTAGAAGCGGCGCAGCGTCGCAAGACCAGCCGGAGCGAGGACAAGATGGGCAAGGCACTAGAGGGGGTCCGCATCCTGGACTTCACCCACGTTCAATCCGGCCCGAGCTGCACCCAGCTGCTCGCATGGTTCGGCGCCGACGTGATCAAGGTGGAGCGGCCGGGCGAAGGCGACGTGACGCGCGGCCAGCTGCGCGATGTCGACGACGCGGACAGCCTCTATTTCACCATGCTCAACTCCAACAAGCGCTCCATCACGCTCGACACCAAGACCGCGGACGGCAAGGCCGTGCTGGAGGACCTGGTGCGGCGCTGCGACGTGCTGGTGGAGAATTTCGCCCCCGGTGCGCTGGATCGCATGGGGCTGACGTGGGAGCGCCTGTCCGCCATCAATCCGCGCCTCATCCTGGCCTCGGTGAAGGGCTTCGGCCCCGGCCCGTTCGAGGACTGCAAGGTCTATGAGAACGTGGCCCAGTGCGCCGGCGGCGCGGCCTCCACCACCGGCTTCCGCGATGGGCCGCCCGTGGTCAGCGCCGCCCAGATCGGCGACAGCGGCACCGGCCTGCACCTGGCGCTGGGCATCGTCACCGCGCTGTTCCAGCGCGAGCACACCGGACGCGGCCAGAAGGTGCTGTGCGCCATGCAGGACGCGGTGCTGAACCTGTGCCGGGTGAAGCTGCGCGACCAGCAGCGCCTCGGCCACGGCCCGCTCAAGGAATACAGCCAGTTCGGCGAGGGCGTCCCGTTCGGCGAGACCGTGCCGCGCGCCGGCAACGATTCCGGTGGCGGCCAGCCCGGCCGCATCCTGCGCTGCAAGGGCTGGGAGCAGGACCCCAACGCATACATCTACTTCATCACCCAGGGCCCGGTGTGGGCGAAGATCTGCGACGTCATCGGCGAGCCGGAGTGGAAGACCAAGCCGGACTATGCGAGCCCGGCCGCCCGCCTGCCGCATCTCAACGAGATCTTCACCCGCATCGAGGCGTGGACCATGGCCCACACCAAGTTCGAGGCCATGGAGATCCTCAACCAGTACGACATCCCCTGCGGGCCGATCCTGTCCATGAAGGAGATCGCCGAGGACCGCTCGCTCTACGCCACCGGCACGCTGGTGGAGGTGGAGCACCCGGTGCGCGGCACCTACCTCACGGTCGGCAACCCCATCAAGCTCTCGGACAACCAGGTGGATGTGGAGCGCTCGCCGCTGCTTGGGGAGCACACGGATGAGGTGCTCTCCCAGGTGCTGGGCCTTGCCCCTGACCGCATCGACGCCCTGCGCCAGTCGGGTGCGCTCGGCGCGCCGCGCCGGATGGCGGCGGAGTAGGGCATCGCGCCTCCGGGCGGCACCCTGAGGGGCCGCCCCTTGCCGCCGGCCGCATGCCGGCGGGGAGCAAAAGGCAGGAAGGAACGGAAGTCATGACTGCGGCCCTAGATCTTGCTCAGCTGCTAGATGCCGTCGGAGACGCCATCGTCGTCTGCGACCAGGCCGGCGCCATCACGCTCTGGAACACGGGCGCCGAGCGCATGTTCGGCTTCGCGCCCGCCGAGGCCCTGGGCCAGTCGCTCGACATCATCATCCCCGAGCGCCAGCGCAAGCGGCACTGGGATGGCTACGACGTGACCATGCGCACCGGCGTCACCCGCTACGGGACCAGCCTGCTGCGCGTCCCGGCCGTCCACAAGGACGGCCACGCCCTGTCCATCGCCTTCACCGTCGCCCTCGTCCATTCGGCCGACGGAAAGCCGACGCACGTCGCCGCGGTCATTCGCGACGAGACGGAGCGCTGGAAGGAAGAACGCAACCTTCAGAAGCGCGTCGCCGAGCTCGAGGCGAAGCTGAAGGCGACGGAACAAGCACAATAGCCGGATCAACCGGCATGGATCGGTTGATGGCGGCCCGGCCGCCGCGACCGGAGGTTTTCGGGACGAGAGGGCGCCACTGCCCGTCTCCTCCCGGTCTTAAGGCAACGCTTGATAAGGGAACGCGACCATGACGACCAAGCCGTTGGAAGGCATCAAGATCATCGATTTCACCCACGTCCAGGCCGGCCCCGCCTGCACCCAGCTCCTCGCCTGGTTCGGCGCGGACGTGATCAAGGTGGAGCGCCCCGGCTCCGGCGACGTGACGCGCAACCAGCTGCGCGACATCTCCAATGCCGACGCGCTCTACTTCACCATGCTGAACTCCAACAAGCGCTCCCTGACCCTCGACACCAAGACCCCGGCGGGCAAGGAAGTGCTGACGAAGCTCATCAAGGAGAGCGACGTCCTGGTGGAGAATTTCGGCCCCGGCGCGCTCGACCGCATGGGCTTCACCTGGGAGCACATCAACGAGCTGAACCCGGGCCTGATCGTCGCCTCGGTGAAGGGCTTCTCCGATGGCCACCACTATGAAGACCTGAAGGTGTACGAGAACGTCGCCCAGTGCGCTGGCGGCGCCGCCTCCACCACTGGCTTCTGGGATGGCCCGCCCACCGTGTCGGCAGCCGCCCTCGGCGACAGCAACACCGGCATGCACCTCGCCATCGGCATCCTCACCGCGCTGCACGCCCGCAACAAGACCGGCAAGGGCCAGAAGGTCGCCGTGTCCATGCAGGACGCCGTGATCAACCTGTGCCGCGTGAAGCTGCGCGACCAGCAGCGCCTCGACCGCGTGGGCTACCTGGAGGAATATCCCCAGTACCCGCACGGCACTTTCTCGGACGTGGTTCCGCGCGGCGGCAATGCCGGCGGCGGCGGCCAGCCGGGCTGGGTGCTGAAGTGCAAGGGCTGGGAGACCGATCCCAACGCCTACATCTACTTCACCGTGCAGGAGCAGGCCTGGGGCAAGGTGGCGGAAGCCATCGGCAAGCCGGAATGGATCAACGACCCGGCCTATTCCACCGCCCGCGCCCGCCAGGACAAGATCTTCGACATCTTTGCCACCATCGAGGCGTGGCTGGCGGACAAGACCAAGTTCGAGGCGGTGGACATCCTGCGCAAGTTCGACATCCCCTGCGCGCCGGTGCTCACCATGAAAGAGATCGCCGAGGACGAGTCGCTGCGCAAGAGCGGCACCATCGTCGAGGTGGATCACAAGCAGCGCGGCAAGTATCTCACCGTGGGCAGCCCCATCAAGTTCTCCGACCTGAGCGTGGAGATCACCGGCTCCCCGCTGCTCGGCGAGCACACCGACGAGGTCCTGTCCGAGCTCGGCTATTCGGCGGACCAGATCAAGTCCATGCACGAGGGCCGCGTGGTCTGATCTCGCATTCGGCAAGTCCGGAAGCCGGCGATCGCCGGCTTCCGTTTTCCAAAATTGGAATCCGGAAGACTCCGGGTTCCAACCGTCCGCGCCCAGTAATCAGTCTTCGCTCCGGCATTCGAACGGGCGGCCCGGCAGGGCAGGCCGCCGTGCATGAAGCCCGCCTGCCCCTGTCGCAGGGTGGCGCTGCCGAACGTAATGTCCTGCCGGCACCTTGGCGCTGAGCGCCTGTCGCCGATCCCGCGCCGCCCCTGAGGGGCAGGCGATTTCATTCAGGAACCCCGCCGAGCGCGTCACGCCTGCGGCCCCGATTGGCGTCGTGAACTGGCGTCGTGTCGCATTGGTGCACGGCCCGGAATGCGTGCACACTCCGACTTTGGTCGCAAGGCCGAGGATGCAGGACGCAGCCGGAAGAGCCGCGCCCGAGGTCGCCGCATGCGCGGCCCTCGTCGAGGGAGGAACCCCATGAACATTCACGAGTACCAGGCGAAAGCCCTTCTCAAGGAATTCGGCGTGCCGGTGTCGCGCGGCCTTGCCGCCTTCACGCCACAGGACGCGGAAGCCGCCGCCGCGAAGCTGGGCGGCATCGCCTTCGTGGTGAAGGCGCAGATCCATGCGGGCGGGCGCGGCAAGGGCAAGTTCAAGGAACTGCCCGCAGAGGCCAAGGGCGGTGTGCGGGTGGTGAAGACCGCCGCCGACGTGAAGGCGAATGCCGCGGAGATGCTCGGTAATACTCTGGTGACCATCCAGACCGGGCCGGACGGCAAGCAGGTGAACCGCCTCTATATTGAGGAAGGCGCCTCCATCGACAAGGAATTCTACCTGTCCATGCTGGTGGACCGCGCCACCGCGCGCGTCGCCTTCGTGGTCTCCACCGAGGGCGGCATGGACATCGAGGAGGTGGCCCATGCCACCCCCGAGCGCATCGTCACCTTCTCCGTGGACCCGGCCACCGGCGTGCAGCCCCTGCACGGCCGCAAGGTGGCGCAGGCGCTGGGCCTGTCCGGCGACCTCGCCAAGCAGGCGGTGGCGCTGACGGCAAACCTCTATCGCGCCTTCACCGAAAAGGACATGAGCCTTCTGGAGATCAACCCCCTGGTGCTGACGCGGGACGATCGCCTCGTCTGCCTCGACGCGAAAGTGGGGTTTGATTCCAACGCCCTGTTCCGCCATCCGGAGGTGGTGCAGCTGCGCGACGAGAGCGAGGAGGACTTCAAGGAGATCGAAGCCTCGCGCTACGACCTGTCCTACATCGCCCTTGATGGCACCATTGGCTGCATGGTCAACGGCGCGGGCCTCGCCATGGCGACCATGGACATCATCAAGCTCTACGGCCGCGAGCCGGCGAACTTCCTGGACGTGGGTGGCGGCGCCACCAAGGAGAAGGTGACGGCCGCCTTCAAGATCATCACCGCCGATCCCAATGTCGAGGGAATCCTGGTGAACATCTTCGGCGGCATCATGCGCTGCGACGTGATCGCGGAGGGCGTTATCGCCGCCGTGCGCCAGATGGGGCTGAATGTGCCCCTCGTGGTGCGGCTTGCCGGCACCAACGTGGACGAGGGCAAGAAGATCATCCGTGAGAGTGGTCTGAACGTGATCCCGGCGGATGACCTCGATGACGCGGCGCAGAAGATTGTCGCGGCCGTGAAGAAGGAAGCTGCGTGATGTCCGTGCTTATCGACGCCAATACCCGTGTCATCACCCAGGGCTTCACCGGCAAGAACGGCACCTTCCACGCCCAGCAGGCCATTGCCTATGGCACCAAGATGGTCGGCGGCACCTCGCCGGGCAAGGGTGGCACCACCCACCTGAACCTGCCGGTGTTCGACACCGTGATCGAGGCCAAGGAAGCCACCGGCGCCGACGCCTCGGTGATCTACGTGCCGCCGCCCGGCGCGGCCGACGCCATCCTGGAGGCCATCGACGCCGAGATCCCGCTCATCGTCTGCATCACCGAGGGTATCCCGGTGCTGGACATGGTGAAGGTGAAGCGGGCGCTGTCGGGCTCCAAGTCGCGCCTGGTGGGGCCCAACTGCCCCGGCATCGTCACCGCCGGCCAGTCGAAGATCGGCATCATGCCGGCCAACATCTTCAAGACCGGCTCGGTGGGCGTGGTGTCGCGCTCCGGCACGCTGACCTACGAGGCAGTGTTCCAGACCTCGCAGGAGGGCCTGGGCCAGACCTCGGCGGTGGGCATCGGCGGCGACCCGGTGAAGGGCACCGAGTTCATCGACGTGCTTGAGATGTTCCTGGCTGACCCCAAGACGGAGTCGATCATCATGATCGGCGAGATCGGCGGCTCGGCGGAGGAAGAGGCGGCGCAGTTCATCGCCGACGAGGCGAAGAAGGGCCGCAAGAAGCCGATGGTCGGCTTCATCGCCGGCCGCACGGCGCCTCCCGGCCGCCGCATGGGCCATGCGGGCGCCATCATCTCCGGCGGCAAGGGCGGCGCCGAGGACAAGATCGCGGCCATGGAGGCGGCGGGCATCCGCGTGTCGCCGTCCCCGGCCCGCCTCGGCAAGACCCTCGTCGAGGTGCTCAAGGGCTGAGCGGCCTCGGGTTGAGTAGCTGAGACGGTGCGCCGGCAAACTCCCTTGCCCGCGTGTGGGGGAGGGGGGAGAGGATAAACGCTCTCCACATTTCAGGCGCTGGCCCGGACCCAACGTCCCGCCCGCTCCCGACCCTCCCCCGCCCGCACGCGGCTGTTGCCGGGTCGGGTTCAAAGGTGGCCGACGCCGAAACCGTCCGGCTACGGCGCGGGAGAGGGCTCTACCGGTCCGCGGGATTTGCATCCGCCAAACAATTCCAACGAGGAAACACCCATGACCACCTGGCTGCGCTTCAGCGCCAACGGCACCGCTGGCTTCGGCACCCTTGAAGGCGAAACCATCCTTGTCCACGAGGGCTGCCTGTTCTCCGGCGCCAGCCCCACGGGCGCGCGCATTCCACTCGCCGAGGTGACGCTGGAAGCGCCCTGCGCTCCCACCAAGATCGTCGCCCTGTGGAACAACTTCCACCAGCTGGCCGCCAAGCTGAACGTGGCCGAGCCGGCCGAGCCGCTCTATCTGCTGAAGGCGGTGACCTCGGTGGCCGCTCCCGGCGCCACCGTGCGGCGCCCGGCGGCCTATAGCGGCAAGACGGTCTATGAGGGCGAGCTGGGCATCGTCATCGGCAAGCCCACCACCAATGTGTCCGAACAAGAGGCCGCCGCCCATATCTTCGGCTACACGGTGGTCAACGACATCACCGCCGCCGACATTCTCAACCGCGACCCCACCTTTCCCCAGTGGGCGCGGGCCAAGGGCATCGACGGCTACGGCCCGTTCGGTCCGTGGATCGTCACCGATTTCGATCCGGCGACGGCCCATGTGCGCACCATCCTGAACGGGGTGGAACGGCAGAATTATCCGCTGGCCGACATGATCTTCCCGCCGGCGCGCCTCGTCTCGCTGCTGTCGCAGGACATGACGCTGAACCCCGGCGACCTGATCGCCTGCGGCACCTCCATCGGTGTAGGTGTCATGAAGGAGCCGTCCAACGACATCGCCATCGAGATCGAGGGCATCGGCACGCTGCGCAACACCTTCGTGCAGTGAAAGGGCGCGTGCAGTGAGCGGGCGGGCGTCGGTTCGCCTGCCCGCTCCCGTCGAGCCGTCCTGCCAGGCCTTGAGGCTGCGCCTACGTCCGGATCGCCCGCGCGCCGCCGATGAGGAGGCACGCGCCGATCACGCCGGCGATGAGATAGCCCAGCCAGCCGCCGAAGCTCACGCCCAGAAGGCCGAAGAGAAAGCTGGCGATGGCGGCGCCGATGATGCCGAGCAGGATGTTCATGAACAGGCCGGTGTCGCTTTTCATGAAGCTGGACGCGATCCAGCCGGCGAAGCCGCCGATGATGATCGCGGCGATCCAGCCGATCTGTGCTTGTTCCATGATGCGCCTCGAGCGTTGTTTTCACCGTAGCGGTGACGCTCTTCAGAACGAAAAACCCGCGCGGCTGGTTCCGGCCCCAGGTCGCGTCGGCATGAAAACGAAGAGGCCGCCCGGACATGTCGTCCGGGCGGCCTCTTTTATTGAGGTGGGGCGGAGCGCGCCCCTCCGGACCTTGTTCCTACTTCTTCAGCGCCGCCTGCGCCGCCGCGAGGCGGGCGATCGGCACGCGGAAGGGCGAGCAGGACACGTAGTTGAGCCCCACCTCGTGGCAGAAGGCCACCGAGGCGGGATCACCGCCGTGCTCGCCGCAGATGCCAAGCTTGATGTCGGGACGCGACTTGCGGCCGCGTTCCACGCCGATCTTCACCAGCTCGCCCACGCCGTCCACGTCGATGGAGACGAACGGGTCCACCTCGATGATGCCCTTCTGCACGTAGGGGCCGAGGAAGGTGCCCGCGTCGTCGCGCGAGACGCCGAAGGTGGTCTGGGTGAGATCGTTGGTGCCGAAGGAGAAGAATTCGGCGCCCTTGGCGATCTCTTCCGCGCGCAGGGCGGCGCGGGGCAGCTCGATCATGGTGCCCACCTGGAAGGTGAGCTTCGCGCCGGTCTCCTTCTCGACCGCATCGGCGGTCTTGCGGATCACAGCGTCCACAATGTCGAACTCCGCCTTGGTGGCGATGAGCGGCACCATGATCTCGGGTACCACGGCCTCGCCGGTCTTCTTGGCGGCGATGATGGCCGCCTCGAAGATGGCGCGGGCCTGCATTTCCGCAATCTCCGGGAAGGCGATGGCGATGCGGCAGCCGCGGAACCCGAGCATCGGGTTGACCTCGTGCAGCTCCTTGTTGCGCCGCTCGATGCGCTCCACTTCCACGCCGAGGCTCTTGGCCACCTCCTCGGTTTCCTCCGCGGTGTGCGGCAGGAACTCGTGGAGCGGCGGGTCGAGCAGGCGGATGGTGACCGGCAGGCCCTTCATGATCTCGAACAGCTCGACGAAGTCGTCGCGCTGCATGGGCAGCAGCTTGGCCAACGCTGCGCGGCGGCCGGCCTCGTCGTCCGCGAGGATCATCTCGCGCACGGCCAGGATGCGGCCGGCGTCGAAGAACATGTGCTCGGTGCGGCTGAGGCCGATGCCCTCGGCGCCGAACGAGCGGGCCATGCGGGCATCCGCCGGGGTCTCGGCATTGGCACGCACCTTCAGCTTGCGCACCTTGTCGGCCCAGCCCATCAGGGTTGCGAACTCGCCCGACAGCTCCGGCTGGAGCATGGCGACCTCGCCGGAGAGCACCTGTCCGGTGCCGCCGTCGATGGTGATGTGGTCGCCCTTCTTGAACACCTGGCCGTTCACGGTCAGGGTCTGGGCGGCGGCATCGATGCGCAGGGAGCCGGCGCCGGAGACGCAGGGCTTGCCCATGCCGCGGGCCACCACGGCCGCGTGGGAGGTCATGCCGCCGCGGGCGGTGAGGATGCCCTGGGCCGCATGCATGCCGTGGATGTCCTCAGGCGAGGTCTCCACGCGCACCAGGATGACCTTCTGGCCCTTTTCCTTGGCCGCTTCCGCCTCGTCGGCGGTGAACACGATGGCGCCCGCCGCCGCGCCGGGGGAGGCCGGCAGGCCGGTGGCGATCACTTTGCGCTCGGCCTTGGGGTCGATGGCCGGATGCAGCAGCTGGTCGAGGGCGGCGGGATCGACACGGCCGATCGCCTCCTCCTCGGTGATGAGGCCCTCGGCGGCCAGCTCCACGGCGATGCGCAGGGCCGCCTTGGCGGTGCGCTTGCCGGAACGGGTCTGGAGCATCCAGAGCTTGCCCTTCTCCACCGTGAACTCAAGGTCCTGCATGTCACGGTAGTGGTTTTCGAGCACGTGGGAGATGCGCTCGAATTCCTTGAAGGCCTCGGGAAGCGCCAGCTCCATGGAGGGCTTGTCCGAGCCGGCGGTCTTGCGGGCCTTCTCGGTCAGGTCCTGCGGGGTGCGGATGCCCGCCACCACGTCCTCGCCCTGGGCGTTCACCAGGAACTCGCCGTAAAGGGCGTTCTCGCCGGTGGACGGGTTGCGGGTGAAGGCGACGCCGGTGGCCGAGGTCTCGCCCATGTTGCCGAACACCATGGACTGCACGTTCACCGCGGTGCCCCAGCTCTCCGGAATGGAGTGCAGGCGGCGGTAGGTGATGGCGCGGGCGTTCATCCACGAGCTGAACACGGCGCCGATGGCGCCCCACAGCTGCTCGTGGGGATCCTGCGGGAAGGGCTTGCCGAGCTCGGCCGCGACCTTCTCCTTGTACTTCACCACCAGCGCCGCCCAGTCGTCGGCGGACAGCTCGGTGTCGAGGTTGAAGCCCTTCTGGAGCTTGTAGTGCTCCAGGATCTCCTCGAAGTGGTGGTGGCTCACGCCCAGCACCACGTCCGAGTACATGGTGATGAAGCGGCGGTAGCTGTCATAGGCGAAGCGCCGGTCGCCGGCGAGCCTGGCCACGGCTTCCACAGTCTCGTCGTTGAGGCCGAGGTTGAGCACGGTGTCCATCATGCCCGGCATGGAGGCGCGGGCGCCGGAGCGCACCGAGACCAGCAGCGGGTTGGCGGCATCGCCGAACGACTTGCCGGTGAGCTGGCCGACCTGGGCCAGGGCGGCTTCAACGTCGCCCTTCAGCTCGGCCGGATAGGTCTGGCCGTGTGCGTAATAATAGGTACACACCTCGGTAGGAATGGTGAACCCGGGAGGGACTGGCAAGCCGAGATTGGACATCTCGGCGAGGTTCGCGCCCTTGCCGCCGAGCAGGTTCTTCATGTCGGCTTTGCCCTCGGCCTTCCCGTCGCCGAAGGTGTAGACCCATTTCGTCATGTAGCTGATCCCTGTAGCTGGGATGTGCGGAATGGGCAGATGCTTAGCGTGCAGCGCACAAAGCATCAACAGGGGCCATCGCCGCAGCCCCTGCCTGCCCGAGGGGGCGCCTCAGTGGCCGGCGAGGCCCGTGAGGCCGATGATGATGAGGTAGATCGCCACCAGAACGTTGAGAAGGCGCGGAAACGCAAGGATCAGCACGCCTGCCGCCAGGGCGACCCAAGGCTGAATGATGACGAGGTTGAAAGACATTGTGAAATTTCCTCATGCCGCGTGATTTATAGTCATCCCCTGCCAATGCTAGAGAATGGTCCCTTGGCGCGGAAGCGCTGGAGAGCTGGTGCGCGCGGGGAATCGCCCTTTACCCGCATGCGGGGAAAGCGAAATCCGGGCCCGGACTGTGTTTGCCGGGGCGGATGGGGCTGGTCTTTCGTCCATGCTGCACTGCGGGGGCGGTGCCGTCGCTCGCCCGCTTTGCTTGGGTGCCGCTCACGCCGGCGTTACATGGGGTGCCATTGCGCAGGCGCGGTAACGGGCGACAATCGAAGGTATTCCGGCTTTGCTCCCCGCCTCTGGCGCCGGTCCGCGGACCATGCGCCGGCACGGTCCGCGTGAGGCTCTGATCCGAGAGAGGCTCCATGGACGCCTTTGCCTGCCCCAGGTTGGCGCTGTCCATTTATGCTGCGGTGCAAAATTTGCGGCGAGCCGCGCTGGCCGCGCTCGCCGCACTGGTTCTGGTGCCGGGCCTCGCCGCAGCGCAGCCGGAGAAATGTCCCCGCATGGTGGCCGACCGCGCGCCGGTCCGCCTCGCGGCGCTGGATGGGGCGCCGCTGGCTGCTGCGGCGGGCCTCGTCCGGCTGACCTTCCTCGGCCATGCGAGCTTTCTCATCGAAAGTCCGGCCGGCGTGACCATCGTTACCGACTACAATGACTATATCCGCCCGCCCCTGGTGCCGCGGGTAGTCACCATGAACCGCGCCCACGACACCCATTTCACAGACATGCCCGAGGCCGGGATCGAATTTGTGCTGCGGGGCTGGAGCCCGGACGGGGGCCCGGCGCACCACGAACTGACCCTCGACGATGTATGGATCCGCAACGTGCCCACCAATATCCGGCGGGGCGCGGGCACCGAGTATGACGGCAATTCCATGTTCGTGTTCGAGGTGGCGGGCCTGTGCATCGCCCATCTCGGCCACCTGCATCACCTTCTGACACCCGCCCACCTGGAGGCGCTGGGGCGCATTGACGTGGTGCTGGCGCCGGTGGACGGCTCCTACACTCTCGACATCGAGGGCATGGTGGAGACGTTGAAGGCCATCAACGCCCCCTTGGTCGTCCCCATGCACTATTTCAGCGCTTGGGGGCTGGAGCGCTTCCTGTCGCGCCTGGGCCGGGAGTGGCAGGTGGAGCGCTCCGCCGAGGCCAGCGTGATGCTGTCACGCGAGACCCTGCCGAAGGCGCCGACCGTGCTGGTGCTGCCGGGGCGATAGTCCCGGCAGGAGCGTCAGCCTAGTGCTTGTTGTTGGAGAGCTTGTCGGACCAGGCGAGGATGAGGCTGGAGCCGACGAACACCACATGGATGATCACGAGCCACATCAGCGTGTTCTCGTTCATCCCCTTGTCGATGTTCATGAAGGCCTTGAGCAGCTGGATCGCGGAGATGGCGACGATGGAGGCGAGCAGCTTCTGCTTCAGGCCGGTGAAATCCACCCGCGTCATCCATTCCGGCCAGTCGGGATGGCCGTCGGGGTCGATCTTGGAGACGAAGTTCTCGTAGCCCGAGAAGATGACGATGAGCACCAGATTGCCGGTGAGCGTCAGGTCCACCAATGCGAGAATGCCGAGGATGGTGTCGCTCTCGGTGGCGCCGGTGGCATGCAGAACAAAGTGCAGCAGTTCGCTGCCGAACTTGAACAGCAGCACCAGCAGCGAGATGACGAGGCCGAGATAGAACGGCGCCATGATCCAGCGGCTGCGGAAGAGCACCGACTCGATCGCACGTTCCAGCATCGTCCCATCCCCTCCATATCGACCCTGCGGGCCACCCCTGCCGCGCTGCAGCGAAGCCGCAAAGGGGTGCCACGGTCGCGGCCGAAGGGCAAGCGGGCAAAGCTTCGCAGGGGAAGCTTTGCCCGCTTGGGAAAATCCCGCCTGGGCGGGGAGGCCTATTCCTTCACCGCTCCGGTCATGGACGACACGTAGTAGTCCACGAAGAAGGAGTAGAGGATCACCACCGGCAGCGAGCCCAGCAGCGCGCCGGCCATCAGCGAGCCCCACTCATACACGTCCGAGCGCACCAGCTCGGTGAGCACGCCCACCGGCACGGTCTTGTTCTCCGACGACTGGATGAAGGTGAGCGCGTAGATGAACTCGTTCCACGACAGGGTGAACGAGAAGATGCCCGCCGAGATCAGCCCCGGCACCGAGAGCGGCAGCAGCACCTTGATGAGGATCTGCCAGCGCGAGGCGCCGTCCACCAGCGCGCATTCCTCCAGCTCGAACGGGATGGAGCGGAAATAGCCCATCAGCAGCCAGGTGGAGAAGGGCACCAGGAAGGTGGGGTAGGTGAGGATGAGGGCGAGCTTGGTGTCGTAGATGCCGAGCCCGAACACCATGATGGCGAGCGGGATGAACAGGATTGAGGGCGGCACCAGATAGGCGAGGAAGATGCCGAGGCCGACCCAGCGCGAGCCGTTGAACCGCAGCCGCTCGATGGCGTAGGCGGCGAACACCGAGGTGACCAGCGAGATGAATGTGGCCGCCACCGAGATGTAGATGGTGTTCCACAGCCAGTGCGGATAGGAGGTCTCGAACAGCAGGTACTTGATGTGCTCCAGCGTCGGCTCCACCACCCAGAGCGGCGAATAGTTGTTGTAGTCCGTGAGCTGGTAGTTCGGTTTGATGGCCGTGATCGCCATCCAGTAGAACGGGAACAGCAGCACGAAGACGAACACCAGCAGCGGCAGGATGACCGTGACCAGCCGCCTGGGCAGGCTGTCGAGATAGCTCATGCCCGTGGAGTTGTCGGTCATCTGTTCGGAAGCTTGGGTCATGGGCGGGTCCTCGACGCGGGCGCGGCGCTTTCCCTCATCCGCATGCCGGAGAGGGTCGGGGAATGGAACGGGCGGGAGGGGCCGGTGCCGGCCGGGCGGGGCGTTGCCATCAGTCGGCTCCACCCTGCTGCCACTTGCGGCGCTGCAGGCCGAAATAGCTGAACAGGATGGCGGCCAGCAGGAACGGGATCATGGCCACCGCGATGGCCGCGCCCTCGCCCAGCGAGCCGCCGGGAATGGCGCGCTGGAACGACAGGGTCGCCATCAAATGGGTGGAGTTCAGCGGCCCGCCGCGGGTCAGCACATAGATGAGCTGGAAGTCGGTGAAGGTGAACAGCACCGAGAAGGTCATCACCACCGCGATGATGGGCGAGAGCATGGGCAGCGTGATGTAGCGGAAGCGCTGCCAATTGGTGGCGCCGTCGAGCGTCGCAGCCTCGTGCAGCGAGGGCGAGATGGTCTGCAGGCCAGCCAGCAGCGAGATGGCGACGAAGGGAATACCGCGCCACACATTGGCGGCGATCACCGAGGCGCGGGCGTTGGCCACGTCGCCGAGGAAGTTGATGGGCGCCGAGATCAGCCCCATCTTGATGAGCGCCCAGGAGATGATCGAATACTGGCTGTCGAAGATCCACCAGAAGGCGATGGCTGAGAGCACGGTGGGCACCACCCAGGGCAGCAGCACCACGGCGCGGAAGAAGGCCTTGAACGGCAGGTTCTCGTTCAAGAGCAGCGCCAGCCACAGGCCGAGGGCGAACTTCAGGATCGAGGCGGCCACCGTGTAGAGAATGGTGTTGAACACCACCAGCCAGAACAGGCTGTCGCCCATGAGCGACTGGTAGTTCTCCAGGCCGATGAAGACGCCGGGACGGCCGATCTTGGTGTCGGTGAAGCCGAGCCAGACGCCGAGCCCCAGCGGATAGGTGAGGAAGAACAGCAGGAACACGGCGGCCGGCAGCATGAAGAGGATGCCGATCACATGCCGGCCCTGGCCGATGCCGGCCCAGAAGGACCGCGAGGGGGACGGCTCGGTCGCAGTGACGTTGGCCATGGAAGCAATCTCCGGGAAATCTGACGTGCCGTTCTCCCCGAGGGGGAGGGGGCGGCCGGCCTGAAGCCGGTGCCGCCGCTGTCGGAAAAGGCCCTCTCCCGCGTGCGGGGGAGGGGAAGGGGGGAGGAGCTTGGGCGGACCCACGCGGCCTCGGCACCGTCCGAGGCCGACGGTGTGACCGGCTCGGGCGCGTCGGCGCCGGAGCCGGTGTTACATCAGCGGTAGATGCGCTCGGCGCGCTGCTGGGCGCGCTTGGCGGCCTCTTCCGGGGTGCGCTGGCCGGTGGCGGCTTCCGCCACCATGTCCACCACGATCCAGTCGGCCATGGCAGCCGCCGACTTGGGGCCGAGGGGCCCCGCATAGCCGTTGGGCTGCAGGGTCTCGGAGGCAACCGAATAGGCGGCGTGGATGGGCTTGGAGGTCCACACCGGATTGTTGGAGAAGGCTTTCAGCGTCTGGCAGCAATAGGCGCTCGCGCCGGTGAGCCAGGCATTGTACTGCGGCGCGTCGAACATGAAGGCGAGGTAGGCCTGCGCCGCCTTCGGGTACTTGGTGTACTTGAAGATGCAGGCCTGCGTGGTCTGGTGCAGTTCCACCTTCTTGCCGACGGGGCCGATGGGGAAGTTGGTGGACTTCATGTCCGCCGCCATGTCGGCGAGCTTGGGGTCGTTCGCCGCCGCGTAATAGATGGACACGCCGTTGGCCGTCACCGACAGGTCGCCGGCGATGAAGGCGCGGTTGTTGTTGACGTCGAGCCAGCTCTCGGTGCCGGGGATGAAGGTCTTGTACAGCTCGGCGGCGTAGCGCAGGCCGGCGACGGTCTCCGGCGAGTTGATCACCACCTTGCCGTTCTCGTCGACCATCCGGCCGCCGTGGCTCCACAGGATCCAGTGGCAGTAATTGTTGCCGTCGCCCACGCCGTGGCCCAGCGTGAAGCCCATGGGGTGGTTGATGGCCTTGAGCGCCTTGCCCAGTTCCAGCAGGCCCTTGGTGTCCTTGGGGAATTCGCTGAAGCCGGCCTGCTTCACCCAGCTGTCGCGATAGACCACCGCATTGCCGATGGTGGCCAGCGGCAGCGCCACGAAGCGGTCCTTGACCTTCGCGTAAACCTCGTTGCCCGGATAATAGCCGCCGTAGGTGGCGCTGAGGCCCTTGGCGAGGTCGGTCACGTCCAGCAGCTTGTCGGGATATTGCTGGGCGTCGTCGAACCAGACCCAGACCATGTCGGGGCCGGAGCCTACGTTGGCGGCCACGGCGGCTTTGGGACGGATGTCCTCCCAGCTTTCCTTGTCGATGCGCACCTCAATGCCGGTGGCCTCGGTGAACTTCTTGGTGTTGGCGAGCCAGGCATCCTCCTCGCCCTTCACGAAGGGCGACCAGCGCAGCAGGCGCAGGGAGGCGCCGGGCTCCGGCTCGAACTTGGGAACGGACTGGCCGAGGGCCGCCGTGCCGCCCAGGAAGGGCAGGGCCATGCTGCCTGCAGCGAGACCGGCGCCGCCCATCAGCACGTCGCGTCTGGAAAGGGTCATTCGTCTTCCTCCCGTGAAGATATGTTTGTTTTGGCATGCGTGCAGTTCTGGTGCGGCCCTGGCGTTGTGGATTGGCGTTGCCGGGCCGTCTTTGCTGCCGTCTGGAGTGTGTCAGAGACGGTTGCCCGTCGCCTCCTCAAAAAGGTGTGTGAGGCCGGGTTGCGGCGCGATGTGGATCACCTCGCCTGGGGCAAACGACAGGCGCTCGCGGAACAGGCAGGTGATCTCCTGCCCCTTCTGGCCGGCCTCGCCGAGGCGGGCCACCACCAGGATTTCCGAGCCGGTGGGCTCGGTCACCACCACGGTGGCCGGCACGCCGTTGGGGTCGAGCCGGATGTGCTCGGGCCGCAGGCCGTAGACCACCGCCTGGCCGTCGGTGAGGCCGGGCGCTGCCGGCAGGGGCATCTCGACGCCGCTGTCGGTCACCAGCCGCGGATCGGCGCCAAGGCGCACCTTGCCCTTGACGAAGTTCATGGAGGGCGAGCCGATGAAGCCGGCGACGAACTGGTTCGCAGGCTTGTCGTAGAGGTCGAGCGGTGCGCCGATCTGCTCGACGATGCCGTCGTGCATCACCACGATCTTGTCGGCCATGGTCATGGCCTCGATCTGGTCGTGGGTGACGTAGACCGTGGTGGTCTTCAGCCGCTGATGCAGCTCCTTGATCTCGGTGCGCATCTGCACGCGCAGCTGGGCGTCGAGGTTGGAGAGCGGCTCGTCGAACAGGAACACCTGCGGGTCGCGCACGATGGCGCGGCCCATGGCGACACGCTGGCGCTGGCCGCCGGAGAGCTGCCGGGGGTAGCGGTCGAGCAGCTTGGTGAGGTTGAGGATCTCCGCCGCGCGTTTGACCCGCGAATCGATCTCTTCCTGGGGCGCTTTGCGCAGCTTCAGCGAGAAGCCCATGTTCGCCCCCACCGTCATGTGGGGGTAGAGCGCGTAGTTCTGGAACACCATCGCGATGTCCCGTTCCTTCGGCGGCATTTCGTTGATCACGCGGTTGCCGATGAGGATCTGGCCGCCGGTAATGTTCTCGAGCCCCGCGATCATTCGCAGCAGGGTGGATTTTCCGCAGCCGGAAGGCCCCACGAGCACCACGAATTCGCCGTCGCGAATGCTGACATCCACCCCATGGATGACGGCCGTCGCGCCATAGGCCTTCTTCACACCGCGAATGTCCACGGTCGCCATGAAGCGTCCTCTCCCTCGTGTTCGCCAGCGCGCCGGGCGGATATCCGTCCGCCTTCAACGTCGCGCGTGATCTTCATTCTGTTTCTTGGGTCCCTTTGGGGAACCTTACGCCCTCGTTGTGACGCGGCGCGATCATGGTGAAAGCGGAAGCCGGGATCAAGAGGGAATTTAAAACGATTGAACTTTCATTGAACCGGCCCCTGCGATGGCGCTAGACAGGGGGCGATCCCAGCTGCGCCGGGATACCAAACTACCGTTTGCTTGCCCTCGGCTTTGGTCCTGGGCCAGATTTGACCGTCGGAACCGAAAGCCCGCCATGACCGATCAAGCAACCGATCAAGCCCGCCCGGCCGTCCTTCTGACCGGACCAGTGATGGAGGAGGTGGTGGAGCGCCAGCTCGCCTCCCGCTTCGATCTTCTGCCCCTGGATGCCCTGTCCGACGCCACTGCCGCCGCGGTGCGCGCCATCGCCACACGCGGCAAGGAGCGGGTGGACGAGGCACTGATGGCGCGCCTGCCCGCTCTGAAGATCGTCGCCAATTTCGGCGTCGGCTACGACACGGTGGATGCCGCCGCCGCCGCCCGGCGCGGCGTGATCGTCACCAACACGCCGGACGTGCTGAACGAGGAGGTGGCCGATCTCACCCTCGGCTTGCTGCTCGCCACCGTGCGGCAGATCCCCCAGGCCGACCGCTTCGTGCGCGACGGCAAGTGGCTGAAGGGCGCCTATCCTCTGGGGCCGACGCTGCGCGAGCGGACGGTAGGCATCGTCGGCATGGGCCGCATCGGCAAGGCCATCGCCCGGCGGCTGGAGGCCTTCGCGGTGCCGGTCGCCTACCACAGCCGGCGCCAGCAGCCGGACGTGGACCTGCCCTATTTCGCAAGCCTGCTCGACCTGGCGCGGGCGGTGAACGTGCTGGTGGTCATCGTCCCCGGCGGGGCGGCTACCCGCCATCTGGTGAATGCCGACGTGCTCGCCGCTCTGGGGCCGGACGGCATCCTCATCAACGTCGCCCGCGGCACCGTGGTGGACGAGGCGGCGCTGCTCAAGGCGCTGCAATCGCGCACCATTCTCGCCGCCGGGCTCGATGTGTTCGAGAAGGAGCCCCATGTGCCGGAGGCCTTCCTCTGCCTCGACAATGTAGTGCTGCTGCCCCACGTGGGCTCGTCGACGCACCATACCCGCGCGGCCATGGGCCAACTGGTGGTGGACAACATCGTCGCCTTCCTGGACGGCAAGGGTCCGTTGACCCCGGTCGCGGAGACCCCCTGGCCGAAGGCGTGAGGCGCACTCGCTGACCCCTCGCGGCGTCGCTCCCCCTGGCGTAAGGCCACACCATCGGCCAGCCGGGAGCGGCGCGCCGAACCGCGCTCGCGCGCGCCGGGGGTGAACAGGCTTGCGGAAGGTGGTAGCGTTTGTGCCCGTGTTCGGCTTCGAGGGCAGGATGGCTCCACGGCATATGGCACTTGCGGCAGCTCTGGTGCTGGGCGCGCAGATGGGCGTGACGCAACTGGGTGCCGCCCAGGTGGGCTCTGATGCGGCCGGCGCCGCCATCATGGCGGGGCTCACTGCGGGGGTCCATCTGGCGCAGCGCGGTGATGCGCCGTCCGGCCCTGTTGCGCCCACCGCAACCCCGCGGCCGCAGGCCCCTCCGCGGCTTGATCCCGCGGTGCGGGAAGCGGGGGCGCGGCTCGCCGCGCCGTTCCGTCTGGCCAATGCCGACGGTTCGCGGGCGTGTCCCTTTACATTGAAGGCGGAGCCCGCCGGGCCGGGGCTCGCGGTGGAGTTCGACCGGCAGGGCTGCGCCGTCATCGCGTTTTCGGCGCAGGTGGTGGCCTGGCTGCCGGACCCGTCCGGCTCCGTGCGCCTGCTCAACGCCCAGGGCCGCACCGTGGCCGAGTTCACGGAAGGGGCCAACGGCAGCTATGAGGCGCTCCGGGAGGGCGACGGGGTCTATTTCCTCGGCAATCCCGCTGCGACCGACGAAGACACCGAGATCAAGGTGGAAGAGGTCGTGGGCGAATGGGACCTCGCCCGACAGGCGGGAACGCCGGTGTGCCGCGTGACCCTGCTCGACCAGCCGGCCGGCAACGGTAAGGGGAAGGCGCTTGCCATCGCCTCCGGCTGCGATCCGGCCCTGCTGCGCTTCGGCCCCGTGGCATGGGACATTGAGGGCGGCAATATCCTGGTGCGGGGCGACACCGACACCGCCGTGATCCGCTTTGCGCGGCAGGAGGATGGTGGCTGGGCGCGAACCCCGGAGCGTGGCCGCCCGCTGCTCATGAACCGGCCTTAGACACCTATATCCGGCTTGAGCCTGCCATCCGGACGCAGGTCTTGCATGGCACGACGGGGGCTGCGTGCTGCTCCGGGCCGGTGCCGCGCGGACGGGACATCGTACCGGGATGGGTCGAGTCGCTGTGGCGCAGAAGCGGCACCTGCGGCCGGGAACCTTAATCAGATACCTTGTAAGAGGTATATCAACTCCTCCTACGTCATATGTTTTTCGTGTCAGGAACGGCCGTTGTCACCGTTTCGCCAGAGTGCGTTGCATCTTCGCAACACAGGAATCCAGCATCCATGCGGGTTTGCCCAATTCGGTAGCAATTGCTGCCTTAATTTTCCCATTGGACATGAGGCCGGGACCTGATTTTTATCAATCTAAATCGCAGCCGGGGTACCTCCTTATGAAAAAGATCGCAGTCGTCGCCGCTTCCTTGCTCCTGGCCGGAGCCGCCAATGCGGCCGACCTCAGCGCGCCGATGCCGGTGAAGGCTGTTCCGGCTCCCGAGGCTCCCCTTTGGGATCTGGCCTTCGGCGTGACCGGCACGTCGGACTACCTCTTCCGCGGTATCAGCCAGACCAACAACAACCCCGCCATCCAGGGCTTCGTCGAGCTGCAGCTGTTCGACTGGGTGTATTTCAACGTGTGGGCGTCCAACCAGAACTGGGTGAACACCACCATTGACGGCCTCGGCTACACCAACGGCAACAGCTCGCTGGAAGTCGACTTCTCGGGCGGCCTGCGTCACACTTGGGGCAACTTCGCCCTCGACGTCGGCGCGGTCTACTACACCTATCCCGGCAGCGGCTCCAGCAAGGACCCGATCACCGGCCTGAACATCGGACCGGGCTCCAGCGACTACAACTACTGGGAAATCTATGCCAAGCCGACCTACACCGTCGCGCCCTGGCTGACCCTCGGCCTGAACCTCTACTGGACCAGCGACTTCGCTTCCACCGGCACGGACGGCACCGCCCTGTCGGTGACCGCCAAGGTTCCGCTCCCCTCCTTCGGTCCCGGCGAAGCCTTCGGCTGGTATGCGTCTGGCGAGTTCGGCCATCAGTGGCTGTCCACCAGCGCCTACAACTATGAAGTCAACTACGCCTTCACCGACCTGACCTACATCCAGACGATCCCCGGCTACAACTGGTGGAACGTGGGCGTCGCCTTCACCTACAAGGCCGCCACCCTCGACCTGCGCTATTCCGGCACCGACCTGAGCGACGCCGATTGCGGCTTCATGATCAGCAACACCAACGCTTGCGGCAACAAGTTCCTCGCGACCCTGTCGTTCGCGACTTCGCTGAACGCCCTCAAGTGATCTGAACCGGCGTCCCTGACGCCAGAAGGCGCCGCGCTTCCCGCGCGGCGCCTTTTTCTTTGTGGCAGGGGTTGGCTGGCCGGAGCGGGCGGCACGGAGCACGGCGCGCCAGATGTCAGCGCGCCAGCGTCGCAGGTGCGCAAACGGGTGGCTGATCCTGATGCGTGTCGCTGGCCTCGGGCTCTGCCGGGGATGCATCCGCCAGAATGCATGCAGCTGGGTGCATGGGGGCGCACGAGATCTGGGCGCCGTTTCCCATGGCGCATGAGCGCGCTGGAGGAGCGGATCGGCAGTTCGGGGAAGGAACGGGTGGCCGGCTCCCGGCGCTCGTGCTTCGGGATCGCAGTGGCAGGGGGCTATTGTATGGACCTATGAGCTTGACTCATGGGCCATTGCTCCAGCCCGCGCGACGCTTGAGCGTTCCCACCTGCGATCGGTCAACGACCAAGCCCGATGGTTTGACGGCGAGCTGGTTCCCCTGCCGGCCCTTTGGGGCGATCTGTCCCGGGCGAGGCCGACACACCAACGAGCGCTTTCAAGCGCCGCTCGGGATCGCCAAATCGCCTATGATCAGGACCCGCCAGCCCTTCGCGTTATTTCCGTCCCTTGCCGGCGGGCGCCGAGGCGGACTGGGTGAGGGCGGCGGTCAGCTTGGCTGCATCGCCGGCAATGCGAAACGTCTTCACCCGCGCGGTGGCCCCCGAGGCGAGCCTGACCTGGGATGCGGCCACCCCCGCCGCCTGCGCCAGCACGCGGGCGACAGCCGCCGTCGCCGCGCCATCCTCCGGCGCGACCTTGACCCTGATCTTCAGGACCGCTCGGCCATCAGACAGTTCCGCCACGCCATCAAGAGCGTCCCGCCCACCTCGCGGGGTGGCGCGCACGGTCACCTCCACCCCGTCGGGCAGCAGCTTCAGGAACGACAACAGGCCCGCCCCGCCGGTCAGAAGACGTTCGGGTAGATGTAGTAGCCGATGACCTGCTGGATGAAGAAGATGATCAGGATCAGCACCATGGGCGACAGGTCGAGGCCGCCGAGGTTGGGCAGCACGGAGCGGATGGGCGCGAGCACCGGCTCGGTGATGCGGTAGAGGAACTCGCCCACGCTGCGGACGAATGAGTTGTGGGCGTTCACCACGTTGAACGCCACGAGCCAGGACAGCACCGCCGAGGCGATGAGCAGCCAGACATAAAGCTGAAGAACGAGAAGGATGACGTCGAGCAGCGCGCGCATCGCAGGAAGGGCCCCCGGGGAGTTGCGCGTCAGCAATAGCCCCCCGAAGTGGTTCTGAACAAGGCCGCAGGCCGCTCGTGGCAGGTCCGATGCAGGTTTCCTGCGGCGGCTGCGTCAGCCCGTCGCGTCTCAGCCTGTCGCGTCGCCATCCCGCGAGCGGCCCGGCTCCGATAGGGCGCCGGTGCCAGGGGTGCGCTCGGGATCCATCAGCTCGGGCCGGGCATGGGGGCCGGCGGCTGGAAAGTCATACTCCGGTGCCGGAGCCGGGGCGGCTGAGCCGCGTGCGGTCGGCGCGCGGACCGGCTTTGTGGCCTTCGGAGCGTTCTGCCGGGGAAGGGTTGGTTTATGGGCGGCCATGGCTGCCTCCATGATGTGACCATGATTGGGGAACAACGCTCTCGCCGCCCCTTCCGTTGCAGCGGCGAATGCGAAAGGGGCGGCCCGCCATTCACGTTTCAGAGTGGCCTTGACCGGTAGAGTTCCGCTGCACCAGTCTGGCGCACCGGGATCAACGCGCCAGCCTCGACTTGCCGACCTTGACTTGCCGACCCGGCGCAGGCAGCTTCCGGCCCCGTGGGCGGCGCCGGCAACGGGCCTCCTCCAACCTTTACGGACCCTCATGCGCAGCTATCTGGACTTCGAGAAGCCGGTCGCCGAACTCGAGGCCAAGGTGGAAGAGCTGCGCGCGCTTGCCTCTGCCGGCGATGGCGTGACCATCACCGACGAGGTGCAGCGGCTCGAGACCAAGGCCCGCGAGGCGCTCCTCGCCCTCTACGCCAATCTCACCCCCTGGCAGAAGACGCTGGTCGCGCGGCATCCGCAGCGGCCCCATTTCGCCGATTTCGCCAAGGGCCTGTTCGAGGATTTCACCCCGCTCGCCGGTGACCGCAAGTTCGGCGAGGACGAGGCCATCATCGGCGGCTTCGCCCGCTTCCGCGGCGAGGCGGTGTGCGTGCTGGGCCATGAGAAGGGCTCCACCACCGAAACCCGCATCCGGCACAATTTCGGCATGGCGCGCCCCGAGGGCTACCGCAAGGCGGTCCGCATCATGGAACTCGCCGACCGCTTCGGCATTCCCCTGATCTCGCTGGTGGACACCGCCGGCGCCTATCCCGGCATCGGCGCCGAGGAGCGCGGCCAGGCCGAGGCCATCGCCCGCTCCACCGACGCCTGCCTCGCCCTGGGCGCGCCCAATGTGGCGCTGGTGATCGGCGAGGGCGGCTCGGGCGGCGCCATCGCCATCGCCACCGCCAACAAGGTGCTGATGATGGAGCATGCCATCTACAGCGTGATCTCGCCGGAAGGTGCGGCCTCCATCCTGTGGCGCGATACGGCGAAGGCGCAGGAAGCCGCCACCAACATGAAGATCACGGCGCAGGACCTGCTGAAGTTCGGTATCATCGATGCCATCGTGAAGGAGCCGCCCGGCGGCGCCCATCGCGATCCGGAAGCCACCATCGGCGCCGCCGGGGATGCCATTGCTGATGCGCTGTCGCAGCTCGCCGGCCTCGACGGGCCGGCCGTGCGCAAGGCGCGGCGTGACAAATTTCTCGCAATCGGCCGCTCGCTTTAACCATGAGCGCAGGGCCGGCGGCCCCCGCCGGCCCGGCATCTCATCTTGGCCGCATTTGCCTTATTTTCTCGAAGCCTGTTCAGGCGGTAGCACCAACGCTCCGCACAGCTGGCGATGACGCTAACGCATCGTCAAGGGGAAGGGGCTAACCCTGTCGGTCCATGTGGCCGATACGGACCCAGGAGTTGCGCGGTGAACCGTTTCGCGTCGAACCGTCCGTGGACGATGGTGTCGTCCCGCATCCGCATGGTGGCTTTGGCCGCCACCGCAGCGCTCGCGCTCGCCGCCTGCAACCAGACCGATTCCGAAGCCTCCCGCAGGGCCAACAAGCCGTTGACACCAGAGATGGTGTCCTTGATCGCGCAGAAGGACATGTCGCCCGCGAGCCCGATCCTCGTGCGCATCTTCAAGCAGGAGGCCGAGCTTGAGGTGTGGAAGGCCACCTCCGACGGCTCGTTCGCCCTGCTCAAGACCTATCCCATCTGCCGCTGGTCGGGTGAGCTGGGCCCCAAGGTGAGCATGGGTGACCGGCAGGCGCCGGAGGGCTTCTACACCATCACCCCGGGGCAGATGAACCCGAACTCCAGCTACTATCTGTCCTTCAACCTCGGATTCCCCAACGCCTTCGACCGCTCCTACGGGCGGACCGGCGAATTCCTCATGGTGCACGGCGACTGCTCGTCGGCCGGCTGCTACGCCATGACGGACGAGCAGATTTCCGAGATCTTCTCGCTGGCGCGGGAGAGCTTTGCCGGCGGCCAGCGCGCCTTCCAGGTGCAGGCCTATCCCTTCCGCATGACGCCGAAGAACCTCGCTCGGCACCGCAACAACCCGAACATGGCGTTCTGGCGTAACCTGAAGCAGGGCTACGACCATTTCGAGGTCACCAAACAGGTGCCCAAGGTCAATGTCTGCGGGCGCTCCTATGTGTTCGACGCCGAGCCCGTGCCCGGCCGGACCTTCGACGCCAACGTGTCCTGCCCGCCCTACCAGGTGCCGCCCCAGGTGGCCTCGGCGGTGGCCGAGAAGCAGCGCAGCGACGATGCCCAGGTGGCGGCGCTCGCCCCGTCGGCACCGCTGGCGCCGGTGCGCACCAATGCGGACGGCGGCATGCACCCGGTGTTCCTCGCCAAGCTCAAGGAGCGCGAGAGCGGCCAGATGTCCTTCGCGGCGGCGCCCGGGTCCCTGCCCGAATATGTGAACCCGCCCAAGATGACCCCGGAGAAGGTGGCACTGGACACCGAGACGCCGGTGGCCCCCGCCGCGGCGGCGGCAGGAGCCGCGGGCGCGCCGGCTCCGCTACCGACCGCCAAGCCTGCCGCGGCGGCGCGGGTGGTGACCCCGGCGGCCAAGCCGGTGGCGGCTTCCGCAACGGCCAAGCCTGCTACCACGGCGTCTGCGGCGAAGCCGGCGAATTCCAGCTCGGACAAGCCGGCTGCGCAGGCCTACAAGCCCGCCACGGTCGCCTCTGTCGGCACGCTGACGCCGCCGGCCTCGGTGTCGGGTGGCTCGGCCATCATGTCCACCGGGACGTTCTCGCAATAAGCCTCCTGCCTCCGGCATCAGCCTGGTTGCGGCCCTGGTCCCCTTGTGGCGGCCGCCTGGCCGCAGCTAGGCTTGCGCATGGGGCGCGTCTGCCCAGTCCGTAGCCGCGCCTTGGCCCCGGGGGAGGGCAGGGGAATGGGACAGGAGAGCGGAGCCATCTGGACGCGGCGGCTAAGCGCCGCTACGGCCCTGGTGGCCTGGGTGGCGCTGGCGCTTCAGCTCGGCATCGTGGTGGAGAAGATGGCCGCCGTCGGCGACGGCTTCGGGCCCGCCCTATGGCGCTTCCTCGGCTATTTCACAGTTCTCACCAACCTGTTCGTGGCCGTGGTGGCGAGTGCCTATGCGCTTCGTCCCGGCAGCGCCATGGCCGGTCCGAGGGTGCGGCTCGCGGCGGTGGTGTCCATCGTGCTCGTGGGCATCATCTATGCCCTGCTGCTGCGCAATGTGTGGAAGCCGGAAGGCTGGCAACTGATCGCCGACCGCTTGCTGCATCAGGTCACGCCGGTGCTCTTCCTGGCCACCTGGGTGCTGGCGGCGCGTGGCGCTGTCGGGGAGAGCGGTCTCGGCTTCAGCGATGCCGCCTGGGCCATGGCGCCGCCGGTGCTGTACCTCACCTATGCGCTGGCGCGGGGCGAGGCGGACGGCTGGTATGCCTACTGGTTTCTGGATCCGGCCAAGCTGGGGGAGGGGCGCATGGCGCTCAACACCGTCCTGCTGGCGGCGGTCTTCCTGGCGACGGCGCTGATTTTCCTGGGGCTCCACCGGCTCCTGGCGCGCCGCACGTCCTGAACCCTATGGCTGGGACCGAGGCTTGCGGGGCAGCCTATCCGGCGCGGGCCAGAGGACGGCACATGAGCGCGGCGCCCAAGCCGCCCAAAGGTCCGCCCTATGGCCCGCCCCGTGTAGGGCGACCACTGGTATCCTGCCTCAGGCGAAGCGGCCGTGGCAGTGCTTGTACTTCTTGCCGGAGCCGCAGGGGCAGGCCTCGTTTCGGCCCACCTTGCCCCAGCTCTCGGGATCGTTGGGATCGCGTTCGGCCACGGCGAGGTCGCCGGACAGGAGCGGTTGCGGCCGGCTGCCCAGCGCCGCGCCGGCAAAGGCCAGCTCGTCTTCCCCGGTGAAGGGGTCGGCGTGGTGGGCTTCCATGGGCGGCAGCTCTTCCGGCGGCGGCTGCTGGGTCACGATCTCCACCCGCATGAGCTGGGCGGTGACCACCTCCCGCAGCCGGTTCAGCAGTGCGGAGAACAGGTTGAAGGCTTCCGACTTGTATTCGTTGAGCGGATCGCGCTGGGCATAGCCGCGCAGGCCCACCACCTGGCGCAGGTGGTCCAGCATGCCGATATGCTCGCGCCAGAGATGGTCGAGGGTCTGGAGAAGGATGGACTTCTCCACATAGCGCATGATGTCCGGCCCATACTGGGCGGTCTTGGCGGCCATCAGCTCGTCGGCGCGGCGGATGATGCGCTCGGTAACCTCGGGACCGGCGATGCCCTCTTCCTTGGCCCAGTCCTTCACCGGAAGGTCGAGGGCGAGCATTTCCCTCAGCGCGGTGTCGAGGCCGTCCACGTCCCACTGCTCGGGATAGGCGTTCTCCGGGATGAACTTGGCCACGGTCTCGGTGATGAGGGCATGGCGCATGTCCTCCACCGTCTCGGCCACGTCCTCGTCGTTCATCAGCTCCACGCGCTGCTCGAACACCACCTTGCGCTGGTCGTTGAGCACGTCGTCATACTTGAGGACGTTCTTGCGCATGTCGTAGTTGCGCGCTTCGACCTTCTGCTGCGCCTTCTCCAGGGCCTTGTTGATCCAGGGATGGATGATGGCCTCGCCTTCTTTCAGGCCGAGGCGCTGCAGCATGCCATCGAGCCGGTCCGACCCGAAGATGCGCATCAGGTCGTCGTCCAGCGACAGGAAGAACTTGGAGTGGCCGGGGTCGCCCTGGCGGCCGGAGCGGCCGCGCAGCTGGTTGTCGATGCGCCGGCTCTCGTGGCGCTCGGTGCCGAGCACGTAGAGGCCGCCGGCCTCCAGCGCCTTCTGCTTCAGCTCTTCCACCTCGGCGCGGATCTTGGCCTCCGCCGCGGCGCGCTCGGCGCCCTCGGGCAGGTCCTTCAGCTCGATCTCGATGCGCATGTCCGCCGAGCCGCCGAGCTTGATGTCGGTGCCGCGTCCGGCCATGTTGGTGGCGATGGTGATCGCCCCCGGCACGCCCGCCTGGGAGACGATATAGGCCTCCTGCTCGTGGTAGCGCGCGTTCAGCACCGCGAAGCTCTTGCCCGAGCGGTCGTTGACGAGAAGCTCGCGGCCGTTGAAGGCGGTCGGGTCGGAGAAGTCCTTCTGGCGGAAGCCGGCCTGCTTCAGCAGCTCGGCCAGAAGCTCGGACTTCTCGATGGAGGTGGTGCCCACCAGCACCGGCTGGCTGCGCTCCGCGCACTCCTTGATCAGCTCGATGATGGCGGCGTACTTCTCGCCGGCGGTGCGATAGACCTCGTCATCGTCGTCGATGCGGGAGATCTGCACGTTGGTGGGAATCTCCACCACCTCGAGCTTGTAGATGTCGGCGAATTCCGCCGCCTCGGTGTTGGCGGTGCCGGTCATGCCGGACAGCTTCTCGTAGAGGCGGAAATAATTCTGGAAGGTGATGGAGGCCAGCGTCTGGTTCTCAGGCTGGACCTGGACGCGCTCCTTGGCCTCCAGTGCCTGGTGCAGGCCTTCCGAATAGCGCCGGCCCGGCATCATGCGGCCGGTGAACTCGTCGATGATGACCACTTCGTCGTTGCGGACGATGTAGTCCTTGTCGCGCTGGAACAGGGTGTGGGCGCGCAGGGCCTGGTTCACGTGGTGAACCACCGAGACGTTCTCGATGTCGTAGAGGGAGGCCGACTTCAGCACCCCGGCGGCGCTGAGCATCTGCTCCATCTTCTCCATGCCGGCTTCGGTCATGGAGACGGAGCGCTGCTTCTCGTCCACCTCGTAGTCTTCCTTGCCGAGGCGCGGAATGTAGGTGTCGATGGTGTTGTAGAAATCGGAGCGGTCGTCGAGCGGGCCGGAGATGATGAGGGGCGTGCGCGCCTCGTCGATGAGGATGGAGTCCACCTCGTCGACGATGGCGTAGAAGTGCGGGCGCTGGACCATCTGGCCGCGCTCGTACTTCATGTTGTCGCGCAGATAGTCGAAGCCCAGCTCGTTGTTGGTGGCGTAGGTTACATCGCTGGCATAGGCCACGCGCCGCTCATCGTCGTCGAGGCCGTGGACGATGATGCCGGTGGTCAGGCCGAGGAAGCGGTACAGCCGCCCCATCCATTCGGCGTCGCGCTTGGCGAGGTAGTCGTTCACCGTCACCACGTGCACGCCCTTGCCGGCGAGCGCGTTGAGATAGACCGGGAGGGTGGCGACCAGGGTCTTGCCTTCGCCGGTCTTCATCTCGGCGATGCCGGCCTCGTGCATCACCATGCCGCCGATGAGCTGCACGTCGAACGGGCGCATGCCCAGGGCCCGCTTGGCGCCCTCGCGCACGGTGGCGAAGGCCGGCACCAGCAGGTCGTCGAGGGTCTTGCCCTCGGCCAGCTGGCGACGGAAATCTTCGGTTCGGGCCCGGAGCGCCTCGTCGGAGAGGGCTTCCAGCTCCGGCTCCAGCGCATTGATGGCCTGAACGCGGGGACGGTATCCCTTGACCCGGCGATCGTTCGCGGAGCCGAAGAGCTTGCGGGCAAGTCCACCTAACATGGGTTGTGTCTCTGTTCCGATCCGTCAGGTCACAAGGAGGGCGGAGACGAGCCGCCGGACCCTCCGGGAAATGATGCGCCGTTGGACACCTTCAATGCGGCGTCAGCAAGTCCGAAGGGACGGGTCGGGCGCAGCGGCAAAGCGCGCAGCCAGATCCTGCTCCTCAAGTCCCGCTTCCCTTTCTCGGGCAGCGTGCCACGCGGACACTTATGAACGGGTCAGGGCAATGTCAATGCGAGCGGGGAGGGCAGAGACGTTGCCGTTGCGTCGTCGGGGCCGCTGGCGCCGTTCGGCCCATTCCTCTCATGGACACGTCATGACCCGGTGCTTAGTATCCGGCGCAACTGCGATATGGGGGAATGCGGTATGGTGGGGGGGATCGGGGTGTCCGGCGGGCTGCGCCACGGCATGGTGGCGCTTTGCGCGGCTTTTCTGCTCTCGGCCTGTGAGGAAAAGAACACCTACGTACCGCCGCCCCCTGCCGCCGTCACCGTAGCCCCCGTTCTTGAGAAGCCGGTCACCCGCTTCCTCGAGCTGACCGGCAACACCGCCGCCATCAATTCGGTGGACCTGGAAGCCCGCGTCCAGGGCTTCCTCACTCAGATCAACTACAAGGACGGCCAGTTCGCCAAGAAGGGCACCGTCCTGTTTGTGATCGAGCAGGACCAGTACAAGGCCCAGGTGGACCAGGCCAAGGCCCAGCTCGCTGCCAACCAGGCATCGCAGGTGCAGGCCGAGGCCGAGTACAACCGCCAGGCCCAGCTCGCCAAGCAGGACTTCGCCTCGCAGGCCACCCTCGACCAGGCCCGCGCCAAGCGCGATTCGGCTGTCGCCGAGGTGGCGAACGCCCAGGCCTCCCTGGTGCTGGCGCAGATCAATCTCGGCTACACCCAGGTCACTGCCCCCTTCGACGGCGCCGTCACCGCCCATCTCCAGGACGTGGGGGCGCTGGTGGGTTACAGCGGACCCACCAAGCTCGCCACCGTGGTGCAGATCAACCCCATCTGGGTCTGGTTCACCCTGAGCGAGCAGGAGGTGCTGCGGATCAAGGAGCACCTCGCCAGGCAGGGGCGCTCGCTGGTCTCCCTGACCCGCGACGTGCCGGACCTTGCCATCGAGATCGGCCTCCAGACCGAGACCGGCTACCCCCACCAGGGCAAGATCGACTACGTGGCGCCGCAGGTGGACCCCAACCTCGGCACCCTGACCGTCCGCGGCATCTTCCAGAATGACGATTTCGCGCTGCTGCCGGGCCTGTTCGCGCGGGTGAGGGTGCCGCTGGGCGCTGCTCAGACCACCGTGCTGGTGCCGGATTCCGCCATCAATTCCAACCAGCTTGGTCCCTACGTCCTGACCGTGAGCACGGACAACGTGGTCTCGCAGACCCAGGTGACCCTTGGCCAACTCCAGGCCGACGGGCTGCGCGCCATCCAGACCGGGCTGAAGGCCGGCGACCGCATCATCATCAGCGGCATCCAGCGCGCGGTGCCGGGCTCCAAGGTCAAGGTGGACGAGGGCACGATCGTCGGCATCGCGCCGCCCGCCGTCGACCAGGGCAACAAGCCGCTGCCCAAGCCCGCGGGCGTCGCGCCCGCCGATGCACCCGCCAAGGCCGCGCCCTCGGTGGCGCCGTCCGCGGCACCGTCGCAGGCTCCCGCGACACAGAAGAACTGACCCGCACTCGAAGAAAGAGGCAGCGCCCATGATATCGCGCTTTTTCATCGAGCGGCCGGTCCTCTCGAACGTACTCGCACTTGTCTTCGTGCTGATCGGCCTGGTCTCGTTGACCCGGCTGCCGGTGTCGCAATATCCCAACATCGTGCCGCCCACGGTCTCGGTCTCGACCTCCTATCCGGGCGCTTCCGCCAAGACCATGATCGACACCGTCGCCCTGCCCATCGAGCAGCAGGTGAACGGCGTCGAGGGCATGCTTTACATGCAGTCCTGGTCGGCCTCCGACGGCACCTACACGCTGATCGTGACCTTCGACATCGGCGCCGATCCCAACATGGCGCAGGTGCTGGTGCAGAACCGCGTCAACATCGCCCTCGCCTCGCTGCCCACTGCGGTGCAGGCGCAGGGCGTCACCATCCTGCAGAAGGGCACCTCGATCCTCGAGTTCGTCACCCTGATCTCGCCGGACGGGCGCTATGACGGGCTGTTCCTCAACAACTACGCCATCATCAACATCCAGAACGAGCTGGAGCGCGTGGCCGGCGTCGCCAACGTGGGCATCTTCGGCGCCGGCACCTACGCCCTGCGCATCTGGATGGACCCGGACCGCATGCAGGCCTTCGGCCTGACGCCCCAGGACATCTCCAACGCCATCCAGAAGCAGAGCCAGATCGTCACCCCCGGCCAGCTCGGCATTCCGCCGGCGCCGGACAATGCCGCTTTCCAATATACGGTGAACATCGCCGGCCGCCTCGACGACGCCAAGGACTATGAGAACATCATCGTCAAGGTGGACAATTCGGACGGTGGCCGCATCGTCCGCATCCGCGATATCGGCCGGGTGGAGCTGGGCGCGCAGAGCTATTCCAAGGATTTCATGCAGGACAACAAGCCTGCTGCCGGCATCGGCATCTTCCAGCTGCCCGCCGCCAACGCCCTCGACGTGGCGGCGCGGGTCTCCAAGAAAATGGAGGAGCTGAAGAAGGACTTCCCCGAAGGCCTCGAATACAGCATCCCGTTCAACACCACCCTGTTCGTGTCCGCCTCCATCGACGAGGTCTGGAAGACCCTGTTCGAGGCGGCGATCCTGGTGCTGGTGGTGATCCTTCTGTTCCTCCAGGACTGGCGGGCGACCCTGGTGCCGGCCACCACCGTGCCGGTGACCATCATCGGCGCGTTCGCGGCCATGGACGCCATGGGCTTCACCATCAACCTGTCCACGCTGTTCGCCATCATCCTGGCCATCGGCATCGTGGTGGACGACGCCATCGTCATCGTGGAGGGCGTGGCCCGTCACATCGAGGAGGGCATGGCGGGTCAGCCGGCGGCCGAGAAGGCCATGGACGAGCTGTTCGGCCCGGTGGTGGGCATCACGCTGGTGCTCATGAGCGTGTTCCTGCCGGCCTCCTTCATTCCCGGCCTGACCGGGCAGATGTTCAAGCAGTTCGCGCTGGTCATCGCCGCCACGGCCTTCATCTCGGCCATCAATGCGGCGACGCTGAAGCCCACCCAGTGCGCCCTGTGGCTGCGCCAGCCAGTGCCGCCGGAAAAGCGCAACTTCATCTTCCGCGGCTTCAACAAGATCTACGCCAAGGCGGAGCATGGCTATACGGGCGTCATCTCCCGAATGGTGCACCACTCCAAGGTCATGGTGATCATCGCCCTGGCGCTCATGGGCGTCGCCGCCTACGGCCTCACCCGCGTGCCCACATCCTTCCTCCCGATCGAGGACCAGGGCTATTTCCTCGCCCACGTGCAATTGCCGGACGCCTCGAACCTCAACCGCACCAAGAAGGTGATGGCGGATGTCAGCGAGCGCATCCGCAAGGTGCCGGGGGTCGAGACCGTGCTGGCCATCTCCGGCATCTCGGTGCTGGACAATTCATCCACCCTCGCCAATGCGGGCGTCACCTACATCACCCTGAAGCCGTGGTCGGAGCGCTACGCCACCACCGGACAGGACCTGCTCTCGCTCTACATCAACCTCAACAAGGCGGTGGCGGACGTGGTGCAGGCGGAGGTGCTGATCCTGTTGCCGCCGGCCATCCAGGGCATCGGCAACGCCGCCGGCTTCACCATGCAGCCGCAGCTGCGCAACGGCAATTTCGACTACCGCCTGCTGGAGCAGATCACCACCTCCATGGTGGACAAGGCGTCGGCCCAGTCCGCCCTGCAGCACGTCTCCTCGTCGTTCCGCGCCGGGGCGCCGCAGATCGAGGTGGAGGTCAACCGGGTCAAGGCGGAGACGCTGGGGGTCACGGTGGGGCAGGTGTTCGACACCATCTCGTCCTATCTGGGCTCGACCTACGTCAACCAGATCAACAGGTTCGGCAACGTCTTCCAGGTCTATGTGCAGGCCGAATCGGGTTATCGCGTCACCCCGACCGACCTCACCAACCTGAAGGTGCGCACGCCCAAGGGGCAGATGATCCCGCTCGGCACCCTCGTCACCGTGAAGATGGTGCAGGGGCCGCCACTGATCTCGCTCTACAACCTGTACCCCAGCTCCACCGTGGTGGGCGGCACCGCCCAGGGCTTCTCCTCGGGACAGGCGCTCTCCCTGATGGAACAGATCGCCTCCGCCACCCTGCCGCCGGGCACGGGCTTCGAATGGACCGCCATGTCCTACCAGGAGAAGGCGGTCGGCAATCAGATCTACTACGTGTTCGGCCTCGCCATCCTGCTCGTGTATTTCGTGCTGGCGGGCCAGTATGAGAGCTGGATCCAGCCCATGGCGGTGATCCTGGCGGTGCCTCTGGCACTGCTCGGCACGGTGGGGGCGCTGGTGGGCCTTGGCATCTCCAACAACCTCTACACCCAGATCGGCCTAGTGCTTCTGATCGCCCTTGCCTCGAAGAACGCCATCCTCATCGTGGAATATGCACGCGAGAAACGGGCGGAGGGGATGGAGATCATGGATGCGGCGGTGGAGGCTTCGCGCCTCAGGTTCCGCCCCATCCTCATGACCTCCTTCGCCTTCATCCTGGGCGTGCTGCCGCTGGTGTTCGCTACCGGCGCCGGTGCCAATTCCCGCAAGTCCATCGGCATCGCGGTGGTCTCGGGAATGCTGGCGTCGACCTGCCTCGCGGTGCTGTTCGTGCCGTCGTTCTATACGGTGCTGCAGCGGTTCGAGGAGAAGCTGAAGGGCAGGAAGAAGCCCGCGGGCCATGCGCCGCCCGAGCCGCCGGAAAGCCCTGCGGCCGATGCCGGCGTGCCACCGGCGCCCGCATCTGCCTGATCGCGGCGCGCCAGCCCTGCCGAAACCCGTGACATCTGCCCGTTCCGTGGGCAGATGTCGCCGCAAAGTCGCGCTTTCTCCCTATAACGGCCTTGTCTAACCTTGGCTGGAAACCGTCCACCCCACCCCTTGGGCTGCCCGTAGGGCCAATGCCCGCAGGACCAGGTGCCATATATGTCGATCCTCGCGAGCCTGCATCACGTTACGAGCTACAAGTACGAGCGCCCGGTCACCATGGGGCCGCAGACCATCCGGCTGCGCCCGGCGCCGCATAGCCGTACCGAGATACCTGCCTATTCGCTCAAGATTTCACCAGCCGAACATTTCATCAACTGGCAGCAGGACCCGTTCGGCAACTGGCTGGCGCGCATCGTGTTCCCGGAGAAGGTGGAGGAGTTCAAGGTCGAGGTCGACCTCCTCGCCAAGCTCGACGTGCTCAATCCGTTCGACTTCTTCGTCGAGGACTATGCCGAGAATTTCCCCTTCGCCTACGCCCCCGAGCTGAAGGCCGAGCTCGCCCCCTATCTCGAGCTGGAGCAGGAGGGCGCCCCGTTCGATGCCTTCGTCGCCGGCGTCTCCCGCGAGCCGCGCCGCATCGTGGACTTCCTGGTGGAGATCAACCAGCTCCTTCAGAAGGAGATCGGCTACGTCATCCGCATGGAGCCGGGCGTCCAGACCCCGGACGAGACGCTCACCAAGAAGCTTGGCTCCTGCCGCGACACCGGCTGGCTGCTGGTGCAGGTGCTGCGCCATCTCGGCCTCGCCGCGCGCTTCGTTTCCGGCTACCTGATCCAGCTGAAGCCCGACGTGGCGGCCCTTGACGGCCCCTCCGGCACTGACGTGGACTTCACCGACCTGCACGCCTGGTGCGAGGTCTATGTGCCGGGCGCGGGCTGGATCGGCCTCGACCCCACCTCGGGCCTGCTGTGCGGCGAGGGCCACATCCCGCTCGCCGCCACGCCGCACTATCGCTCCGCCGCTCCCATCACCGGCTATCTGATGGAGAAGACGGAGACCGAGTTCGGCTTCGACATGAGCGTCGCCCGCGTGGCCGAGGCGCCCCGCGTGACCCTGCCGTTCTCGGACGAGACCTGGGCCGCCCTCGACGAGCTGGGCCACAAGGTGGACGAGGACCTCATGGCCGGCGACGTGCGCCTGACCATGGGCGGCGAGCCCACCTTCGTCTCCATCGACGACTATGAATCCCCGGAGTGGAACACCGAGGCCCTTGGCCCGCAGAAGCGGGTGCGCGCCGACGACCTGATCCGCCGCCTGCGCAAGCGCTTCTCCACCGAGGGCGTGCTGCATTACGGCCAGGGCAAGTGGTATCCCGGCGAGACGCTGCCGCGCTGGTCTTTCGACCTGTTCTGGCGCAAGGACGGCCAGCCCATGTGGCGGCGCGAGGACCTGATCGCCGACGAGCAGACCAACTACGCCCCGACCCCGGCCGACGCCGAGCGTTTCTGCCGGGCGGTGGCCGAAAAGCTCGCGGTGGGCTCGCAGTTCGTGCTGCCGGCCTACGAGGACAACATCTATTACATGTGGAAGGAGCAGTGCCTTCCCGAGAACATCGCCCCCGGCGACGAGCGCATGGCCGACGAGGTCCAGCGCCGCATGCTGGCGCGCACTTTCAACCAGGGCCTTGCCAATGCCACCGGCTCGGTGCTGCCCCTGCGCCGGGTGTGGACGCCCGAAGGCTTTGCCTGGCGCTCCGAGCTGTGGACCTTCCGCCGCGAGTTCCTGTTCCTGATCCCCGGCGAAAGCCCCATGGGCTATCGCCTGCCGCTGGAATCGCTGCAGTATCTCGCGCCCACGCGCTACCCCTATGTGGTGGCCACCGACCCGTTCGAGCCGCGCGGGCCGCTGCCCGACGCCGATGAGCTCGCCGCCCGCTACCGCGCCGGCGGTGAAGGCCTGGCGGGCACCGATGGCGCCACGCCGGTCGATGCCCGCGAGCGCTACTCCGTCGCCCCGCGCCGGGAGGCCTACGGCACCGGCGAGCGGGCGCAGGAGCTGGTGCGCCAGTATCTGGCCCAGAACGACACCCAGGTGTTCACCGCCGACACCCGCACCGCGCTCTGCGTGGAGCCGCGCAACGGCCGCCTCTGCGTGTTCCTGCCCCCGGTGGAGACGCTGGAGGACTATGTCGACCTCATCGCCGCCGTCGAGCAGGTGGCGATCGAGCTGAACACCCCCCTGCACCTGGAGGGCTATCCGCCGCCCTTCGACTACCGCCTCAACCTCATCCGCCTCGCGCCCGATCCGGGCGTGCTGGAAGTGAACGTCCATCCGTCCGACACTTGGTCCGGCTGCGTGGAGATCACCCGCATCCTTTATGAGGAAGCGCGTCTCGCCCGCCTCGGCACCGAGAAGTTCATGGTGGACGGCCGCCACACCGGCACCGGCGGCGGCAACCATGTGGTGGTAGGCGGCTCCACCCCGGCCGACAGCCCGTTCCTGCGCCGGCCCGACCTGCTGAAGAGCCTGCTGCTGTTCTGGCAGCGCCACCCGTCGTTGTCCTACATGTTCTCGGGCCTGTTCATCGGCCCGACCTCCCAGCATCCGCGGGTGGACGAGGCGCGGCACGACAGCCTCTACGAGCTGGAGATCGCGCTGGCCAAGATCGGCCTGCCCGGCGCGGCCGAAGGGCCGACCCCGCCGTGGCTGGTGGACCGCCTGCTGCGCAACCTGCTGGTGGACGTGACCGGCAACACCCACCGCACCGAAATCTCGATCGACAAGCTCTATTCGCCGGACGGCCCCACCGGCCGCCTGGGCCTGGTGGAGTTCCGCTGCTTCGAGATGCCGCCGGACTGGCGCATGAGCTTGGCCCAGCAACTGCTGCTGCGCGCCCTCATCGCCCGGCTGTGGCACAAGCCGGTCACCGGCAAGTGCGCGCGCTGGGGCACCATCCTGAACGACCGCTTCATGCTGCCGCACTATGTGTGGGCCGACTTCGTGGACGTGCTGGAGGACCTCTCGGACGCCGGCTACACCTTCGATCCGGAGTGGTTCCGCGCCCAGTTCGAGTTCCGCTTCCCGCACTATGGCAAGGTGCAGCGGGGCGGCGTGGACGTGGAGATCCGCCAGGCTCTCGAATGCTGGCACGTGCTGGGTGAAGAGGGCGTCATCGGCGGCACCGCCCGCTACGTGGACTCCTCCGTGGAACGCCTGCAGGTGAAGGTGGAGGGCTTCAACCCCGCCCGCCATATCGTCACCTGCAACGGGCGGCGGCTGCCGCTGGCGCCCACCGGCCGCAACGGCACCTTCGTCGCCGGCGTGCGGTACAAGGCGTGGCAGCCCTGGTCGGGCCTGCACCCCACCATCCCGGTCCAGGCGCCCCTCACTTTCGACGTGGTGGACACCTGGAGCGAGCGCTCACGGGGCGGCTGCCGGTATTACGTGTCGCATCCGGGCGGTCGCAGCTACGAGACCTTCCCGGTCAATTCCTATGAAGCCGAGGCCCGTCGCCTCGCCCGCTTCCAGGATTACGGCCACACGCCCGGCACCACCCCCGTTCCGGAGGAGAACGCGCCGGACGAGTTCCCCACCACCCTCGACCTGCGCCGTCCCATCGGCGCGTGACGCCGACGGCCATCGGCTGCCCCATCCCCTCGTCAGGCGGGGATGGGGCAGCGTGTGCCGTGGCAACGCGTGCGGTCCGGTTTCGGCCGGATCAGGCGCGCATCGCGATGGACGCGCTGTCGGGCGGGTTGAAAACTGTTAGTAAACAAACGACCGGTGTAGGGTTGCCGCTTGAGCCGGGTTAGCCTGGGACGAACGGGAACTGCGCTTTAGACTGGCCTCCATCGCCACGGCAAAGGCGGGACAGATGCGGGGCCGCCTGAGGTGCCCCGCGCGGGGGTCGTCGTCGACCTCTTCCAAAGAAGAGTGCATCCGGCGCCGGGCGGGTCATAATGGGGCGCTCGGCAACGCCGGGCACCTGGAGCGCGTTGCCATCGGATTGCGGTGCAATCTGATGGCTAAAACGTTCTCTTCTCTTAGGCTTAGAGGCGGGTTCAGATTTTGGACGGGATCGCTGCGCACATTCCGCCCACACCGAATCCGGCCCTGGAAGGGGTAGTCGTGTCGGGGGCGGAGCAGCGGAGCGAGGTGTTTGAACGGGCGGCCGCGGAAAGCCTCATCGGGGGCTACCGGACCCTGCCCGGCATCCGCGACGAGATGATGGACCAGGACGGCCAGCCGCGCCGCCACTGGATGCCGTTTCTTGCTGCCCTTGCGGAACTCGGCTCCGACGAGCTGCGCCGGCGCTTCTCCGCCGCCGACCGCTATCTGCGCGATTCGGGGGTCTTCTACCGCGTTTATGACGATACCGGCGGCGGCGAGCGGCCGTGGTCGCTCAGCCACATGCCGCTGCTCATCGAGGATGCGGACTGGCAGGCGCTCTCCGCCGGCCTCATCGAGCGCGCCGAACTTCTCGAAGTGGTGCTGCAGGATCTCTACGGCGCTGGCCATCTCGTCGCCGATGGCGATTTGCCCGCCGCCGCCGTGGCCGGCAGCCCTGAATTCCTGCGGCCTCTGGTTGGCATCAAGCCCGAGGGCGGGCGTTTCCTGCGGGTCTATGCCGCCGATGTGGGGCGCGGCCCAGACGGCCGCTGGTGGGTGCTGGCGGATCGCACCCAGGCGCCATCCGGCGCCGGCTACGCGCTGGAGAACCGCCTCGCCTCCACCCGCGCCCTGCCGGACGTGTCGCGCAACCTCAACATGCAGCGCGTCGCATCCTTCTTCCAGGCGCTACGCACCTCGCTGATGAAGCTCGACCGGACCGGGGAGGGGCGCATTGGCCTGCTCAGCCCGGGCCCGCTCAACGAAACCTATTTCGAGCACGCGCTGCTCGCCCGCTATCTTGGCTTCCTGCTGGTGGAGGGCGAGGACCTGACCGTGCGCGGCGACACGCTCCATGTGCGCACGGTGGCGGGGCTGCGGCGCATCGACGTGCTGCTGCGCCGACTGGATGCGGACTTCGCCGATCCGCTGGAGCTGAATGCCGGCTCGCGGCTCGGCGTGCCGGGCCTGGTGCAGGCGGTGCGCATGGGCGGGGTGTCGCTCGCCAATGCGCTGGGCACCGGTCTCATCGAGGCGCCGGCCCTGCTCGCCTTCCTGCCGCGCATCGCCACCCGCGTCTTCGGCCGGCCGCTCAAGCTGCCCCATGTGGCCACCTGGTGGTGCGGCCAGCCCGCCGAGCGGGCGCAGGTGATGGAGCATCTGGACGAGCTGGTCATCTCCTCGGCCTTCGGCCGCGCCCTGCCGGGCCTGCCGGATGGCGGCTCGGTGCTGGGCGCGGACCTCACCGCCACCGATCGTCGGCGCCTGTCCACCCTGCTTGCCCGGCGCGGCGGCGATGTGGTGGGCCAGGACATCGCGCGCCTGTCCACCACCCCGGTGTGGACCGGCGAGAAGCTCACGCCGCGCCCGTTCATGCTGCGCGTCTTCCTGGCCGCCACCGACAAGGGCTGGACGGTGATGCCCGGCGGCTTCTGCCGCATCTCCTCCGCGCCCGACGCCCGCGCCGTCTCCATGCAGAAGGGCGACCGCTCGGCGGATGTCTGGGTGCTGGCTGACGAGGCGGTGTCGGACACCACCCTGCTGCCAAGCTCGACCAATGTGAAGGTGCGGCGCTCCTCCGGCACGCTGCCGAGCCGGGCGGCGGACAATCTGTTTTGGCTCGGGCGCTACGTGGAGCGCGCCGAGGCGACGCTGCGCCTGTCGCGGGTGCTGGTGGGGCGGCTGGCGGAAAGCGGCGACAGCGGCACCAGCCCGCTGGTCACGCGCCTGCTCGGACTGCTGGGCGCCTGGGGCGCCATGCCGCGCGATCTCGCCCGCGCCACTCCGGCCCGCTATGCGGTGGCGGTGCTCACCCGCCGCGACGTGCCCGGCGCCCTGCCGCAACTGGTGCAGGCGGCGCGGGCCTCGGCCTCGGTGATCCGCGACCGCTTCTCGCCCGACGCCTGGCGGGCGCTCGTGGACCTTGAGGCCTGCGTCGACGCGCCCATCCCCAATGCCCCGTCCGAGGCGGACGCGGCGGAGCGGGCGGATGCCGCCCTGCGCATCATCGCAGCCTTCTACGGCCTCGCCTCGGAGAACATGAACCGGCTCACCGGCTGGCGGTTCCTGGAGCTGGGCCGGCGCACGGAGCGGGCCATCGGCACCCTGCGCTTCGCCCGCACCTTCGGCGAGGCGGGTGCGCCGCTCGGCTCCCTCGATGCGCTGCTGCAGGTCGCGGACAGCCTCATCACCTACCGCACCCGCTACGTGATGATGGAAGCGCGCGGGCCGGTGCTCGACCTGGTGCTGCTCGATCCGGACAATCCGCGCTCGGTGGCGTTCCAGGTGCATCGCATGGCCAACCACCTGAAGGTGCTGCCGGGCCGCGACCAGGACGCGCCGCCGCCGCTGTGGGAGCGCCTTGTCGCCCGCATGCAGGCAGAGCTGGCCGCGAGCACGGCGGAGAGCTTCGAGCCATCCTGGTTCGACGCCATGGAGAAGATGCTGATGGAGCTGTCCGACGAGATCGCCGCCCATTACTTCCTCCAGGGCCACGCCCCGGAGATGACGCACTCGCTTTCCATGTGAGCGCCTGGAGCGCTTTCAAGCGAAGCGGGCACCGGTTCGCGTGAAGAAAACGCGTTGGGTCAAGAGTCTAGAGCGATTGACGTGAGCCGGAGCGAGCGCAAAGCGCTCTGGCCCGCGCTGAGATCGAGCGAAACGGGTCACGGATGCGCCCCGTCCGAGGGATCCGCGAGGAAGGAAGAGATGCTCTACGACATCCGCCAGACCACCACCTACAGCTATCAGGTGCCCGTGCGGGTGGTGCGGCAGGTGCTGCGCATGACGCCGGTGGACCGCATCGGCCACCAGCATGTCATCGCCCACATCCTCGACATCGATCCCGATCCGGCGGAGCTGGAGCACGGCATCGACTTCTTCGGCAACGGCCTCACCTGGCTCACCATCGACCAGCCCCACGGCCATCTCTCGCTCACAACGCGCAGCCGGGTGGACGTGACCTCCACCGCTTTGCCCGACCCGGCCGAGACCCTGCTGGTGGACGATGTGCGCGCGGCGGCGCTGGAGGAGGCGGACCTCGGCCCGGATGCGGCGGCCCACGGCCTGTTCCCGAGCCGCGCCGTGCCGCTCGATTCCGAAATCACCGAGTGGACCGCCACCAGCTTCCGAGGCGACCGCCCGGTGCTGGAGGGCGGGCTGGAGCTGATGCATCGGGTATATGAGGATTTCACCTACCAGCCCGGCGCCACCCATGTGGCAACCCCGCCCCACGAGGCGTTTGCCGCCAAGGCCGGCGTATGCCAGGACTTCGCCCAGGTGATGATCGCCGGCCTGCGCGGCCTCGGCCTGCCGGCGCGCTATGTGTCGGGCTATCTGCGGACCATCCCGCCGGAAGGCCAGCCGCGCCTCGAAGGGGCGGACGCCACCCACGCCTGGGTCGAGATCTGGTGCGGGCCGGAGGCGGGCTGGATCGGCCTTGACCCCACCAATGCCATTCCGGTGGGGGACGACCACATCATCCTCGCGGTTGGCCGCGACTATGCCGACGTGGCCCCGGTGGACGGGGTGATCGTCACCTCGGGCGACCATCGCCTGTCCGTAGGCGTGGACGTGGCTCCTGTGGTGCGGTGACGCCGGCACGCGTTGCCGCCCGCCCGTTCGGCGCCTGAACGTTCCCGGTGCCGGTCAAAGCCCCGGCGCCGTGGCATGAGGGCGATCACGCCACGGCGCGGAAGATGTCCTTGTAGGTCTCGCGCAGCACGTTCTTCTGCACCTTGCCCATGGTGTTGCGCGGCAGCTCCGGCACGAAGAACACGCGCTTGGGCTGCTTGAACTTGGCGAGCCGGCTCTCCAGCGCCGCGTGGATGTCGGCCTCGGTCAGGCTGGCGCCCGCCACCTTCACCACCACGGCGGTGACCCCCTCGCCGAAATCGGGGTGGGGCACGCCGATCACCGCGCTTTCGGCCACGCCGGGAATGGCGTCGATCTCGCCTTCCACTTCCTTGGGATAGACATTGAACCCGCCGGTGATGACGAGGTCTTTGCCCCGGCCGACGATGTGCACATAGCCCCGGGCGTCGATCTTGCCGAGGTCGCCGGTGATGAAGAAGCCGTCGCGGAATTCCGCCGCCGTCTTCTCCGGCATGCGCCAGTAGCCCTTGAAGACGTTGGGTCCCTTCACCTCGATCATGCCGATGTCATCGGTGGGCAGCACCCGCCCGGTCTCCGGATCGGTGACGCGCAGCACGATGCCGGGCAGGGGGAAGCCCACCGTGCCGGCGATGCGCTCGCCGTCATAGGGGTTGGAGGTGTTCATGCCGGTCTCGGTCATGCCGTAGCGCTCGAGAATGGCGTGGCCGGTGCGCTCGAAGAAGGCGCGGTGGGTCTCCGCCAGAAGCGGCGCCGAGCCGGAGACGAACAGGCGCATCTTCGCCGTCGCCTCCCTGGTGAGGCCGGGCTGGTCGAGGAGGCGGGTGTAGAAGGTGGGCACGCCCATCAGGCTGGTCACCGTGCCTGCCGCCATCAGCTCCAGCGCCTCGCGCGGATCGAACTTGGCGCGGAAGACCATGGCGGCGCCGGCCAGAAGCACGATGTTGGAGGCCACGAACAGCCCGTGGGTGTGGAAGATGGGCAGGGCGTGGAGCAGAACGTCGTCGCCCGTGAACCGCCATTCGTCCTTCAGCGTCAGGGCGTTGGAGAGCAGGTTGTCGTGGCTCAGCATGGCGCCCTTGGCGCGGCCCGTGGTGCCGGAGGTGTAGAGGATGCCGCCGAGGTCTTCCGGCCCGCGCGGCACATCGGCGAACTCCGTGGGCAGGTGCGCCGCCCCGTCCGTCAGCGATCCGGTGCCGTCGGCGCCCAGGGTCTCGACGGAGGGCACGCCGAGGCGTGTCGCCAGGGCGCGGGCCTCGGCCTCGATGTGGGGCGGGCAGACGAAGAGCGTGGGCTCCGCGTCCGAGAGGAAATACTCCACCTCGTTCAGCGTATAGGCGGTGTTGAGCGGCAGGTAGACGCCGCCGGCGCGAACCGTAGCGAGATAAAGGGCGAGGGCCGGCCAGGACTTCTCCACCTGCACCGCCACCCGGTCGCCGGGCTTCACGCCCCGCGCCACCAGCAGGTGGGCGAGGCGGGCGGACAGCGCCAGCGCGTCGCCATAGGTCTCCACCCGTCCGTCCATGAGGGTGGCGAGCGGGGCGTCGAGGGCGGGCATGGCGGCGCGGATGGCGCCGAAGAGATGGTTGTCGCTCATGGTTTCTCTCGTGCCATCGGCCCCTTCTTCCGGGAACCGATCTGGTTTGGTCCGTCCTGCCTCAGGAGGTGGGAACGAGCGCGCGGCTGGCGGCCTCGGCCTTCAGCAGCTTCTTCACGGGTCCGCTCGCCACCACCTCGCCCTTGCCGAGGAAGGCTTCGTGGTTCTTCTCGATGTCCGCCAGCACATAGCGGTAGTTCACCATAAGCCCGGCGGCCTGTGCGATGCCCTTGGGCGAGAGGTCGCCCATGGGATTGATGCGCTCCAGCCGCGCGCCATTGCCGAGGTGGAAGCGGGCCACCGGGTCCACCGGCTTGCCCTTGGTGGTGCGGGCGACAAGGAAATAATAGGCCGCAGCCGCCGAGAGCACCGGCACCAGCGCCTCGCGCGTCTCCGGCTTCTCGGCCCAGTCCGGGGTATCGAGCGCCGCCAAAGCCTCTCGGTCGAGGGCGGTGAGGGCAGGGGAGTTCTCCGCCTTGCGCTCGGCGTCTAGCCAGGCGCGGAAGCCGGGCACGGGGGAGAGCGTGACGAAGGTGGAGAGCGAGGGGATTTCGCGGGAAATCTCCTCCACCACCTGCTTGATCAGGAAGTTGCCGAAGGAAACGCCGCCGAGCCCCCGCTGGCAGTTGGAGATGGAATAGAAGACCGCGGTGGTGGCCTTCTCCGGCTCCAGATGCTCGCGGGCCTGGTCCAGCACCGGGGCGATGCCGCCGGGAATGTCCTTCATCAGCGCCACTTCCACGAAGATCAGTGGCTCGTCCACCAGGGCGGGGTGGAAGAAGGCGTAGCAGCGCCGGTCCGGCGTATCCACGCGGGCGCGCAGGTCGTTCCAGTCGCGGATGGCATGCACCGCCTCGTAGCGGATGATCTTTTCCAGCACGTTGGCGGGCGTCGACCAGTCGATGCGGCGCAGCACGAGAAACCCCCGGTTGAACCAGGACGAGAAGAGGTGTCCGAAATCCCGGTCCACGGTGGCAAGATCGCGGCGATGGACCAGGGCGTCCATCAGATTCTCGCGCATGCGCACGAGGGAGAGGGTGGCGCCGGGCCCGAGGTTGAACCGGCGGAACAGCTCCTGCCGGCGCGGCTCGCTGGCGAGGTGGATTTCCGCTGCGGCCGCGTCGGAGCCGGTGCGGCCATAGCTCTCGATGGCTTTTTCGAGCCGCGCCCGGTCCGGCCCGAAGGTCTCCGCCAGCGCTTCGAAGAAGGCGATGCGCTCGCCGGTCTTCATGCGGGCATAGCGGTCGAGGATGTCAGAGGCCAAAGCCACGCCGGAGGCCTCGCCCCGGCCAGAGAGAAGCTGCTCGCAGCGCTCCACCAGCGTCGCCGCCTTGGTCGCGCCGGACACCCGGCTCGACCGGTCGAGCAGCGAGCGCCCGCGCTCCGCGATGGAGGTGAGGAGGTCGCCGAAGAAGGAAGTGTTGGAACTCATCGCATCGCCCCGCCGTGGTCTCAGAGCCCGCTGTCGGAGCGCCTATGGGAGAGCGGGAAGCCGGCAATGGCAAGGCGCGCGTGCGCCGCACGCCCCTTCTCTTTCGGCTGAGGGCGTCCCGCCGCCGTGCAGCGTGGACGCTCCCGCCCGGAAAGATGGGGCACTGCGACATCAGCGACTGACATGCATGACTTGAAATGCAGATTGGATTCCTTGTCAATAATCTTGTATGCAAGATTTCGCTGACTGCATCCCTGATGCCGGCCAGTGACGGTGGAGCGGACGGAGCGGGATCGTGCGTGGCGAGCGGACCCCGAGGCTCAGGGAGGCGCTGGAGGACGACATCGTCTCCGGCCGGCTGCGGCCGGGACAGAGGCTCGACGAGGTGGGGCTGGCCGCGCGCTTCGGCGTATCGCGGACGCCGATCCGCGAGGCCTTGATCCAGCTGTCCGCCTCGGGCCTGATCGAGATCCGCCCCCGCCGCGGCGCCTTCGTGGTGCTGCTCGGCCCGCGCGAGCTTCTGGAATCCTTCGAGCTGATGGAGGAGCTGGAAGTCGCCTGCGCGCGTCTGGCCGCCCAGCGCATGGGAGATGCCGATCGCGCCGCACTGGCCAGCGCCCATGCCGCCTGCGGCGCTGCGCTCGCAGGTGGAGATGTTCCAACATATTACAGCGCCAACGCCGCGTTCCACGCCGCTATTCATGCCGCCACCGGCAATCGCGTGATTCATGGCGAAGCCTCGCGCCTGCAGCGTGCGCTGCAGCCCTATAACCGGCTGCAGCTCGACGTCCCGCGTCGCCTGGAAGCGTCCTTCGCCGAGCACGAGGCGATCATGGCGGCGCTTTGTGAAGGCGACGGCGTCGGGGCTGCGGAGCGGATGCGCGCCCATGTGCAGGTCCAGGGCGAGCGCTTCATGGCTCTGCTCGCAGCCTTGCAGGCGCAAGCCGAGGCTTCGTCGGCGAGCGCCCTCTAAACTCGGGACGGAGACGGCGCCGGGTCAGGGGAGAGAATCTTCCGGCCGGATATTCCGCGGGATTCTCGCCCGGAAGCGCGGGCGATCGAGCCGAGGTCCGCCAGATCCATTGGGGATGTCGCGACCGCCGGTCCCGACGCCTGTTGCCGCCCGCGACGGCTTCCAGTATGAAGGCCGAAGTGACGCCCGCGTCACCCGCCGGTCCACCATCCGGATGAGCATCGCCTTCCACCGGCGGATGCCGCTCCGGCCGATGTGTCAGGCGAGAAGGCAAAAGTTCACAAGTTCAGTGTCTTACCAAGTTCAGTGCCGTGCAGGGATGGTCCGGGAGATCTTTTCTCTTGCGGAAAATCCACGTAAGCCCTGAATCAACAGCAGGCACCCGTAGCTCAGCTGGATAGAGCGCTGCCCTCCGAAGGCACGTGTCAAGCCGGCCGATGCGAAAAGTGTGAAGAAAAACGTTTTTGAGTTCAATGACTTGCGAGGGTTAGCTCATGGAGCTTAACTTTCGCAGCAAATCCGAGTAAGCACTGCGTAAGCAGCAGGCACCCGTAGCTCAGCTGGATAGAGCGCCGCCCTCCGAAGGCGGAGGCCACACGTTCGAATCGTGTCGGGTGCGCCATTGCAACTAAAAGTTGCTTTGGTGTTTGCGTGGCAGGCGCCCCGTTTTTGTCCTCGTGCCGGAAGCTGATTGGCACGCCTTGGCATGGACGTGGCGCGGGTCGTTCCTGCATCCGAATCCCGTCTACTCCAAATTCAATGGTCTATGAGATGCTCGGCTTGGCAATCCGTGCTGCCAGGGCCTCTGGTTTGTCATGAGGTCGGTAGACGTCGATGTCGTCCCTCCGCCACGATCAAGTCTTCGTTTAAAAGCCCTAGGATAGCCTCCGTCTTTCATCCTGCGGCCCAGCCCTCGCCCTCACTTCTCGCTGCTTGTTCGCCGATCTGAGCAATCTCCGTGACGGATGCGACGTGCGAGAGAGGGCGCCATCCTGCCGATCTAAATGATGGGGCACAGCAACCGCAACCGCCGTCCCTGCTGCCGCTTTTAACGGGACTGCGCTTCAGAATTTGTCGAGCCCTAACGATCGGCCGAAGAGGGTAGCGCTGTTTGGAAGACTCAAAGTGACCCTTGGCCGACCTCGACTGCCCTTCCAGCGATGTCCGCTTTGCGCCCCCATCTCGGCCATCGATCTGTTAACCTCCGCGGCCCAAAAGCGGACATTGCCAGTCGAGGCACGTCGGCACCTTTGCGCCATGAGCGGACTCGGGCTCATCGCCAAGAAGCGGACCTCTGCACCGATGCGTTGCGGAGCATCTGGACGGGTGGATCGAGCCTAGCCGTGGCTCCAGATTCTATTCCGTCACCGCCAACCTCCAGCGTTCGATCCCAAACCCCGGGCGGCCATTCCAGACATTTTCTGTCCCTACCGATTACGATATCAACGCAAGCTCCAGTGACAGCATCAGAAACTGGCACATAGTCTGGGGGGAAAATGGTGGACAAAGCCACATTGGTCGAAGCGATCATTTCCGACTTGATCGCCGCGCAAACCCGGACATTGGAGGATCTGACGAAGAATGACCCGTTCGGCTTGCCAAGGCTGCTGCCGGCGGGAAACGGGGAGACGATTCAGATAGACAAGGCCATCGACGACAACATCACGAAGCTCGCGAGCATTCTCAAGGCCGAGAAGCCGGAGCTCGTAAAGAATGTCCGCGAAGAGGAATGGCGTAGTTGGTTGCGCTCCGCGATCGGACCATTGCTAATGAATGTCAAGACTTCGGATCCCGTGAGCACGTCCGCGGCTAGCGTCCTGGCGGGGCTGAATGTCGAGATCACCTCGTTGATCGCGGGCCTCGGTCAGTCGGAGTTCGCTTTCGGCACCACGTTCCTGGACGTACGCGATCTCCCCACTTTCAACATCGGCCCCGTCACGTTCGAGACTAGGGAAAAGTGGCTCGATCGAAAGCTCACGGACGGCGGCATCAGCGAGACGATGCATCGCCGCATAGCGCGCGCCTGGGGCGGAGCCAAGTTGCGCCCGCGCAGGAAAAACGTCGACAACATTCGGGAGCGCGACATCCTGGATATCCTCGGGAATACCTGTTTCGTCTGCTCCGTCAAGCTCAACGGTCTGTCGGGGGAGGCCAGCCGCGAGTTCGCTCTGTCGGCGGCGCGTCTCGGGTTGACCTGCATGGCGATGCTCTGGGAGCAGTCGGCGAAGGCACTGAGTGGCATGAACCTGCGAATCGACCAGGGTATGCGAAAAGAACGGATGCTCAGGTTCGTTCCCAGCAAGATCATTCTACAGGGGTCGCGCATGATCGGAAGGCCAAGCGGTCCTTCGATCAGCGCGTCTGATTTGAATAAGACGCTCGCCAGGGAAGCGAACTTCTTTTCCGCGGCGGGAGAGGTGCTGGCCTACTTCGTCAGCTCGGACGGTGGCGTCGCTCGTCCCGAGTTGATGAACGCGCTTATGCAGTCGCTGCTGTGGTTTCATGAAGGATGCAGAGAACGCAACGACCTATTGGCGGTAGTCGACTTCGCAGCGTCACTCGACGCGCTCGGCGGGGGCAAGAAGGCGCGGGCCATCCTGGAGGTAATCGAGGCCCGCCTCGGTGCAAAGGGGGCTGATTCAATCTACCCAGGCGGGCCAACCCTGAAGGTGGTCGTCGACACAATCTACAGCGACGGCCGCAGTCGCGCGATTCACGGAACCAGCGACAAGATTGGTCACGACTGGACCAGAATGAGAAGTCATGCCGAGGCGCTCGCGAGGCACAGCCTCTTTGCATCGCTTAGTTGGGCGGGTGCGACGCCGCAGGCGCGCGACCCAGAATTGCTCAAGAAATAGCCTTATCCGAACGCATTTACGCACAGACGGACAATAATAGCTAAATAATTTTTAGATCATGACCATTTTATTTGCGAGAAAATTATTGCATACTGAAATCAGTTCGATTTTACGCCGGTCTATCAAATTAGAAATTCCATCCTCGCAAGTGCGGAGCAATTGAGCATTTGAAGCCACATTTCGGAGGCGGTGAGGGCGCTCTTCCTCCATCCAGCCAAAAGGCAGTTTCCACCTCGGTACAAGTATACTATTTCAAACAAGTGCCAAAGAATTATAAGTTGGCTTATTCCCAAATAAAACACGTTATACTTCGCACGTTATCTAAGAGCCCGTCCCGAAAGGGTTGAGCTGCTGGCGCGCTCGTGATTCCAGAGAGTTGTTCAGGCCATCTTGGAGCGAGCGATGTGGACCCCAGCCACTCGCCGGCAGCATAGTCGCGCGGGACTTCGATACGAAACGGATTTGACGGATGCTGGAGAGCGACGTGTGTGCCAGCAGGGTGAGGCCTTCCCGGGTCCGGTCATCCACCGCGGTGAGCATGCGGAAGCGGCGACCCCAGGTGAGCTGGTCCGATACGAAGTCGAGCGACCAGCGTTCGTTTGGCCGCATCGGGATGGTCACGGGCGCCGCCTCCCGATGGTTCACTTGCGGCCACACCGCGACGTCCCCACGTGTGCCAAGCTACGCCTGACAACGAGGAAGTGAGGGGGGGCAGATTATGATTTGGCGACGCTGGTTCGGTCGAGGCGCCTCCCAAAACGCCGATCCGAAGGCCGCAAGTGCTGCGCCATCTATCAGCGCGAACGAAGGTCATCCTGTTACCATGTCACTGAGCGCCGACCACCCGATCGACAGGCCGAACCAAGACGCGTTCGGTTTCGATCCTTTCGCCCGTGCTATTGCTAAGAGCATCGCAGCACTAGTTTCGCCTGAGGGATTGGTAATTGGGGTACATGGCCCTTGGGGATCGGGCAAGAGTAGTGCCGTCAATCTCATCAAATACCACCTCGCGTCGGCAGACCTGAAGGGAGCGGGAGATCTTACCCTCCTCGAATTCAATCCGTGGTGGTTTAGTGGCGCAGATACCTTGGCTTTGGCCTTCTTCAGCGAACTCGGCTCGGCGATCAGCAAGTCGCTACCGGACAAGGCAAAGGAAGCGTTCCAGGCCCTTGGTCGCAAGCTGGGAAGCGCTAGCCCTCTGATCGAGGCAGCGATGAACTTTGCCACCGCCGGGGTGGCCGGTGGATTGTCGGGAGGAGCAACGAAATTCGTCAGTGACCTGCTCGGCGGAGGCCGTACTGTGCAGGAGGAGCATGCTGAGCTTGCCAAGGCGTTGCGAGAATCCAATAAGCGCTACCTCGTCATTATCGACGACCTTGACCGCTTGAGCGCCGACGACGCGCTTCTGATCTTCAAGCTGGTGAAGTCGGTCGGCCGGCTGCCCAACGTCATCTACCTGATGGTCTTTGACCGCGAGCTGACCGAGGCAGCTGTCGCGGAGCGCTTCCCGTCCGAGGGCGCCCACTTCCTGGAGAAGATCATCCAGGCGACATTCGAACTGCCGCCGCCGGAGGCGGACGACCTTCGCAATCTGCTGCTTGGCAATGTCAGCCGCATCATGGGCGATGTCGAAGAAGACCGGCTGACACGGTTCATGAACATCTTCTTTGACGTCGTCGCACCGAATATCGCGCGGCCGCGGGATGTGGTGCGCTTGACCAACGCGCTGGAGGTGACTTGGCCGGCCGTGGCGGGTGACGTGGACCAAGCGGACTTCCTGGCCGTCGAGACGTTCCGGCTGTTTTGGCCGCAGGTCCATCGTGCAATCTATAACAACAAGGCGTTGGTTTGCGGTCACCAGCTCGGCTTCGAACCGCATGCGCTGGCTAAGGACGAGTGCGACCGACGCCTGCTAGCTAGCGTTCCGGAGGCCAAACAGCCGGACCTCCGCAAAGCTCTCATGCGTCTTTTCCCTGCGCTGGAAAACGCTTGGAGCAACCGCTTTTACGGCGCCGATTTCGGGCAAGAGTGGCGCCTCCAGCGCCGCATCTGTGTGCAAGCCCACTTCGACCCCTATTTCCGTTTCGCCTTGTCAGACCAAGTCGCGCCGGCCACCGAAATCGAAGCTTTCATCGCCCATTCGGGCGACGGAAAATTCGTTCGGGAAGCCTTACGTCAAGCGCTGGCCACTCCGCGGCGCCGCAGGGGCACCCGAGCGGCAATTCTCCTGGACGAGCTGACGTTCCGTGCGTCACAGGTGCCCGAAGCGAATATCAGTCCGCTGGTAACCGCGATCTTCAGCATCGCCGACGAATTGGATGTCCAAGCCGATCAGGCCGGGGCCTTAGCTATCGGCGACAACCAAATCCGCATCCATTCGCTGCTCAACAGGTTGGTCGGGGAGCGCCTAGCGGTCGCGGAGCGCGATGCGGTCTTGGAAGAGGCGGCGAAGCATGCGTCCCTCCGCTGGCTTGTCAATTTTGCTCTTCGCTGCGTTGGGCAGCATGAGCCTAAGGAACGGGAACGTCAGCGCGATGAGCCTCTGACCAGTGCCGAGGCGGCGGAGCGGCTCCGGGCCTTGGCCCTCGCGCGGGTCGAAGTGGCTGCTGCCGAGGGCACTTTCGTTCAGCTTCCCGACTTTGTGTCGAAGCTGTTTCGTTGGCGGGACCTCATCGGAGACGGGGGCGTCGAGCGCGTGCGCGGGTGGCTGGCCGAGCAGCTTGTCGATGATGCCGTCGTGGTCGCTTTAGCGCGCTCGTTTGTGGCGACCGGATGGACCCATGCCGCCGGGGACGTCGTGGCCCGGCGCATCACGCACCTCAACCGCGGCACCGTCGAGGCGTTGGTCGATCCCAGCGCTTTTAGGGCCAGGATCGCTGAACTCCTAGCGAACGCGAATCTCGATGTGGACAGCCGTGGCGCCTTGGAGGCATTTGAGGGGGCGTGGACGCAATCAGATCGAGGCGATTTCGGCGATTGATCGTAGCACCTTGCAGGCGCCGCGAGCCGCGGCGCTATCATGCTCTATGGGTTGCCCCCCAAAAGCAGAGCTGACGAGCGCCCGCAACGGGTCAGTTTCCGCCACAGACATTTATCGGCGACATGTCCGCTTCTCGATTGAAGTAACCCAATAGCGGACAGTCCGCTCCCGGCCCCGATTGCGCCGTTGCGCGGGTGAAGGGGATCTCCCGCGGCACCGACCGGCTCGGGGTGGAAAGCGGAAAGGTTGTTTCTGGTCGGCGTACCAAAAAGCTGTCCTTCGTCGCATAGCGATAGTGGGACTAGCCGAAAGAGATCTAACTGCTTTAAAACGAATCCACGCAACTGCAGACGCATTGGTAGTGCACTGAGACATCATTAGCCCCTGCAGCGTTGGCACCAGGCGCGCGCTACCAAGCGAAATTGACCCGCGGCGGAAAAGGTCGGAATAGAGGCATCGGAGTATACTGGAATGTTCACTGGACCTACGCGGCATTATCACCGCTGCTATATTTCGGCACCGTTCGGAATTGACCTTGGCGCTCTGACGGTGCTGCTTGACGAGCGAGCTATTGCCTGGAATTGGGCGGCAACAGCCGCACCTGGCGATTTGAGCCCTGCAATCGCAATCGACCGGTGCGATTTCTTGATCGCCATCTTCGACGGGAGCCGAAGTGACTACCGTGTCATGTATGAGATCGGGATTGCGGAGGGCCTGAGAAAGCCGGTTCTCGCGCTTGCGACTAACAAACGGGTCAACCCCGCAGTTCAATCGTTGTTTCTCGTTGTGGAAGTTGGACTTAGGGAAAGCGGTAAGCTCGGCTTTCAGCTGGACGCTTTTCTAGCGACGCCACACGAGGATATCTTTGAGAGGGGGCATTTAAAGCCGCCCCAACATAGATCTGTGCTGCCTAGATCCGAATTCCCCCCAACCATCTTGTCTGAGCCTCACAGCAATCTCGAGAAGCGGGTCTTCGATGTTATCGAGTTAGCAGGGGGAAGTGCCATAGTGGAGCCTTCCAATCAGGACACCAAGCTGCGACCGGATTTGTTAATCTGGCTGGCCGCTCAGGAACCACAGCTTCTTGACCCGGCCGTAATTGAGATAAAGCGCGACGCCTCGCCAGCTCAGGCACGAAAAGTCGAAGCTCAACTACGTCAGTTCATGAGTGTGAGCGGAATAAAGTCCGGATTCTTGCTCACCGAGCGAGAACCGCCACTCTCGTTTAGGTTCAAGTCGCCGAACGTGTTTTGGCTTTCAGTCGATCATTTCGTAGCGCTCACAACCGATGGCCGCCTGGGTTGGTATGTGCGTGATCTTCGCAACCGCGCTGCGCACGGGCTTATGTGATGGTCGCTATCCCACAACAACAAATCATCGCGCAGCTCGCCACGGGTGACGCAGGGAGCACAGACCAGAAGGGTGACGCACTTGAAGAAGTGGTCCGCGCTACTCTTTGCTTATTCAGTGGCGTTACACTTATCTACAAGAACGCCAAAGATGCGGCCGGATCTTGTGAAATTGATCTTTTACTGTCTAACAACTGTCATCCGGATGGACTTCCGTTTCTTCCACCCTATCTCGTTATCGAGTGCAAGAATTGGGAGACCCCAGTGAATGCGGCGACTTGCCGTGCATTTACATCAAAATTAAGGACTTTTGGAATGAAATTTGGCCTGCTTGTGGCCGCCAACGGGATTACAGGCGATGCTGCCGCCAAAACGGCCGCCCACGCGCACCTGAGGGAAGAATTTCTTCTTTGTGGTCTTATTGTCATAGTCGTAACACGCAATGAAATTGAGGCCCTTACCTCAACAGACGAATTGCTTGTCCTTTTGAAGACCAAATTCGGCCGGTTCGTGATGGGGATGGGAGGCCTCTAAGCCTAAAGAGGCGAAGCGCTCTTTCGCACTTCGCTGTGGATGAGAAGTCAGGCAATAAAGCTTTCGGTGTGAGGGCAGATGTAAGCGTAGCTGTCTGCTCGCCAAAGGCAGTCTTGCCCGGGACGGATGCGAAGCCATTTTCACATATGCGGCCGAACGGCAGCTTCCCCCGAATGCTCTCCAAAACCGGCCGTTCCGCTCCCGGCCCCTGTGTGGTAGTGCGCCTCGACGTTTCTCCGTCGGCCAATCAAGGCCAAGGAGAACTCACATGGGCCATTCTCAATTTGATGATGCCAGTCGCGAGCGTGCAGCTTGGAATGCGGAAAGCTGGTCGGCACCAAGCGCCCTCTCACCCAGAAACAGATATGGGCAATTCGGTTTTTCCTTGATCGCGAAAGACGCATTCGTGACCGCGCGCTTTTCGATCTGGCCATCGACAGCAAGCTTCGCGGCTGCGACCTGGTGAAGATCAGGATCCGTGACTTGGTCGCCGGTCCGGAGATCAGGACTCGCGCGATCGTCGTGCAGCAGAAGACAGGGCGGCCAGTCCAGTTCGAGATCACCAGCGATGTACGAGCGAGCATGCTGGCTTGGCTGGAGCGGCGCGGCGGCACCGTTGAGGACTATGCCTTTCCGAGCCGCATCGATCACGCGCGCCACATGAGCACAAGGCAGTATGCTCGCCTGGTCGACGAGTGGGTCACCGCGATCGGCCTACGCCCAGAGGAATATGGCACTCACTCGCTCCGTCGCACGAAGGCGTCCATGATCTATAAAGCGACCGGCAACATCCGCGCCATCCAGATCTTGCTCGGTCACTCCAAGATTGAGAATACAGTCCGATATCTTGGCGTCGACGTGGAGGACGCTCTGCTGCTGGCAGAGCGCACTGAAATCTGACGTTGGGCGGCCATCCGAGCAGGGCGC
>NZ_JBAFVB010000015.1:0-82252 GCF_043193975.1 Xanthobacter versatilis
ATACGGAAGACCACCGCGCGCGTGGCGCGAGGCCGTTTCTCTCGTCAGCAATATCGGTCGGAAACGCCCCGCGGGTTACGGGAAGGAGCGCTACGCTGGCAGGTGGCCTAGGCGTGCACTCAGCCCTCACTCGCTGTTGCGCCAAGGAAAGAGCAACCACCGTGCCACTCGGCCTCGCCACCCCCAAATCTTTGATTTGCATCAAAATCCGGGCGTCAGGGCGGGCTGGACCATGGTGTGTCGAACGCGACAGCCCCTTTTTGCTGTGTCGGGATTAAAACAACTGGTGCGTATGCGGACGCCCGCGTGTCTGAAAGCATTCGCGCGCATGCGGACGCGGGCTCGCGGGCGGTCGGGGGCGCTCGCGCATGTGAGCGCGCATCACGCGTGCGCGGGCGTTGAAACACAGGGTGAACGGCGCCCGGCGCTGCGTCTGGCCGCCGTCTCCGCCGGCTCGGGAACGGAACTTGCTTGACGCGGAATTTGCGCGCCCGGCCCGCTTGTTCGCATGCGGGCGGGGGACGGGTGAAAGCCCCGGCGAGGGGAAGACGAGCGAGGGTTAAGATGCAGATCGGCGTTGAGACTTCCAAGGCGGTGGACCAGCGGCGCGTCTTCGTGGTGGACGAGGACGAGATCACGCGCGCGGCGCTTCAGTTCATGCTGCACGACGAGATCGAGACCCACGAGCTCGCCACGCCGGAGGAAGCCTATGAGAAGGGAACGGGCTGGCTGGTGCCGCACGTCATCCTGCTCGGCGTGTCTCTGCTGAAGGCGCGCGGCGACGGCCTTATCGCCGAGATGAAGGCGAAATTCCCGGACGTGCGCATCCTGATCGTCACCGACAAGTCGGACGAGGCGGTTGCGGTGGGCGGCCTCAAGGCCGGCGCCCATGGCGCAGTGGTGAAGCCGCTGACGCTGGAAGCCGTGCGCAAGAAGGTGGACACCGTGCTCGGCCGTGGCGGCGCCGCCCCGCTGGTCCAGCTCACTGTGATGAAATAGCCGCTCGTGGCCATTGTCACCTTCTACGAGAAGCCGGGCTGCGGCACCAATGCCCGGCAGAAGCTCGCCCTTGCCAATGCGGGTCACACGCTGGAGGTCCGCAGCCTGCTGACCGAGCCCTGGACCGCCGAGCGCCTGCGCGGCTTCTTCGGTGACACCCCGGTCGCCGCCTGGTTCAACCCGGCGGCGCCGAAGGTGAAATCCGGCGCGGTGGATCCCTCGGCCGTCGATGCGGAGGCCGCCATCGCGCTGATGCTGGCCGAGCCGCTGCTCATCCGCCGCCCGCTGGTGGAGACGGAGAACGGGCGCTGCGCCGGCTTCGACCGGGAGCCGGTCCTGTCCCTGCTGGGGCCGTCCGATCCGGGCGCGCGGCCTCTCGAAGGCTGCTCCAGCCCGCTCGCGCCGTGTCCGGACCCGGCCGAACGCAAGGCGTCCTGAACCATGAATGCTGCCCCGCCCGTTGCCCGCCCGGCCGATACGGCGCTCGCCTATCACACGCGCACCAAGCACAGCCTCAAGGCCTATGCGGCGGGGCCTGAAACCCTGGACTGGGATGCCCAGCCCAATCCTTTCCGGGAGTTCGAGGGCTGCCCGCGCCTGGCCCTGCCGCTGGCGGCGGAAGGGCTGGCGGCCACCTATGGTGAGATGGTCACACCAGGTGCGGTGCCACCGGCGCCATTGGACCTCGCCGGCGTCGCGCTGCTGCTGGAGCTCTCCTTCGGCCTCGCCGGCTGGAAGCAGTACGGGCCGGATCGCTGGGCGGTGCGCTGCAATCCCTCCAGCGGCAATCTGCACCCCACCGAGGCCTATGTGCTGGCGTCCAACGTCGCCGGCCTGCCCGACGGGGTTCATCACTATGTCAGCCGCGACCATGTGCTGGAGCAGCGCTACGCCGCGCGGGCTTCGACCTCGGTCGCCTTTGCCAGCGCCTCGGGCTTCGCCATGCAGCGCAGCTTCGCGCGGTCCCCGGCTGGGCCGGCGCGGCTGCATCTGGCATTGTCCTCCGTCCATTGGCGTGAAGCGTGGAAATACGGCGAGCGGGCGTTCCGCTATTGCCAGCTCGATCTCGGCCACGCCCTTGCCGGCGTGCGCTATGCCGCCGCCTGCCTTGGCTGGAGTGCGCGCATGGTGGAAGGCGTCAGCAGCGCGGAGATCGCGCGCCTGGGCGGATTCGACCGTGAGGCGGACTTTGCCGGGGCCGAGCGGGAGGATCCCGACATCCTCATCCAGATCACACCGGGGCCTGCCCTCGCTGTCGCGCCGCCCGAGCCCGACACCCGGGGCTGGACCGGGACGGCCAACGTGCTGGACCGGCACAAGCTCTATCGCTGGCCGGTGATCGATGCGGTGAGCGCTGCCACCCATGGTGGCACGGGCGCGTCCGATCCGGCGGCGGCCGCTGCCCCAGAGCTGCCGCCGCGCGTGGTGACGAACGGGGCACAGGCGTCCGCCGTCATCCTCGGCCGCCGCAGCGCCCAGCGCTTTGAGGCCAAGAACAGCACCATGCCGCAGGATGTCTTCTTCGGCATGCTGGATGCGCTCATGCCCCGGGATGCGGCGCCCTTCGATGCCTGGGGCTTCACCCCGCGCATCCACCCTCTTCTGTTCGTCCATCGGGTGGAGGGCCTTGCCCCCGGCCTTTACGCCCTGCCGCGGCGCGAGGGGATCACCGGCGCGCTGAAGGCAGCGCTCCGCAACGATTTCCAGTGGGTGAAGCCGGAGGCCTGCCCGGACCACCTGCCGCTGTATCGGCTGGTGGAGACTGACTGCCGCGGCATCGCCCGCACCATCAGCTGCCATCAGGCCATCGCCAGCGACAGCAGCTTCGCCCTGGCCATGCTCAGTGAGTTCGAAGCCACCGTGGCGGCGGACCCGTGGCGCTATCGCCAGCTGCATTGGGAAGCCGGGCTCGTCGGCCAGGTGCTCTATCTGGAAGCGGAGGCGGCCGGGTTCCGGGGCACCGGCATCGGCTGCTTCTTCGACGATGACCTGCACCGGCTGGTGGGGCTGGAAAGCCTCGAGTTCCAGTCCCTCTATCATTTCACGGTGGGGCGTCCCGCCATCGACACCCGTATCACCACCGAGCCGGCCTATCCGGGCCGCTCGGCCTGAGGGACCTTCAGGAGCACGCCATGAGAGAGCGCATTCCCTTCCGCTGCATCGGCGTTGAGGAGGCGGCATCCATCGTCGGCCAAGGCCGGGCCCTGCTGCTCGACGTGCGCGACGCCAATGCCTATGCCGCCGGCCATGTCGAGGGTGCGCGCAACCTTGCCTATTCCGCGCTCTCGGACGTGATCGGCACGACCCCGAAGGCGCAGCCGGTGGTGATTTATTGCTACCACGGCAATGCCAGCCGCGAATATGCCCAGACCCTGTCGGACTTCGGCTTCGCCGCCGTGTTCAGCGTGGACGGTGGCTATGAGGCGTGGAGGGCCTTCGAAAGCGTGCCCGCGCCAACGGCGCCACTCGATGCGGCCCTGTCCAGCTGGCTGGATGGCCACGGATTTCCCGCCGATGGCGTGAACGCGACGGCGGAAAATGGGATGACCCCGCTCATGAAGGCCTCCCAGGAGGGGCACGCGGACGTGGTGGCGGCCCTCATTGCCGCTGGCGCGACGCTGGACGCCCGCAATGGGGATGGCAACACAGCCCTGTGGCTCGCCTGCGTCGGCAATCACCCGCACATCATCGACGCGCTGGTGGATGCCGGCATCACCATCGACAGCCTCAACGATACCGGCGCCAGTTCGTTGATGTATGCCGCCTCCGCCGGCAAGGCCGAGGCGTTGGAAAAGCTGCTCGCCCGTGGCGCCGATCCGCGCCTGGAGACGCAGGACGGCTTCTGTGCGCTGGATCTGGCGGCCAATCTCGAATGCCTCAAGCTGCTGCGCGCCGCCACACGGCGCGAGGCGGCGCCGGCGTAAGTGCTGCGGTGCCGCGGGTTTCCCGGCAAGCGCTTCTTTGTCCCGTAGACCGTCCCGCCCGGGCGTTATAAGCCTGCCAGCTGTATCGGATCCGGCATAGGCGGGGGCGGCGCATGACCTACAAATGGTGGACGCAGGCGAGCGTGGATGCCCTCCTCGCCGAGGACGCGCCCTATGGCGACCTCACCACCGAATCCCTGGCCCTGACCGGACGCAAGGCCCGCCTCACCATGGCCATGCGAGCGGACGCCACCTTGTGCGGCGTCGAGTTGGCGCGGGACCTGTTCCTGACCGCCGGGGCGGAGGCCGACGTGCTCGCCGCCACCGGCGCGCGGGCACCGGCCGGCGAGACCATCCTGATGGCGCAGGGCACGGCCGGCCCCATCTTTCGTGCGTGGAAGGTGGCGCAGACGCTGGTGGAATATCTCTCCGGCATCGCCACGCTCACCGCCGACATCGTGGCTGCCGCCCGCGCCGTTTCGCCGGACATCGCTGTGGTGACAACGCGCAAGACCTTGCCTGGGGCCAAGGCGCAAATGATCGCCGCCATCCGCGCCGGCGGGGCGTTTCCCCACCGGCTCGGATTGTCGGAAACGCTCCTGCTGTTTCCCGAGCACCAGGCCTTCCTCACCGACCCCGCCGTCGGCATTGCCGCCCTGCGCCGCGCCGCGCCGGAGAAGAAGGTGGTGGTGGAGGTGAAGACGCTGGACGAGGTGGACGCGGTGCTGCCAGCCCATCCCGACGTGCTCCAGTGCGAGAAGATGACCCCCGGCGACATCGCCGAGGTGGCCCGCCGGGTGGCGGCGCGCGCGCCGGAGACGAAAGTCGCTGCCGCCGGCGGCGTGAACCTCGCCAATGCCGCCGCCTACGCCGCCGCGGGCGCCCATGTGCTGGTGACTTCCGCTCCCTATTGGGCCAGGCCGGCTGACGTGAAGGTGGTGATCTCGCCGGCCTGACCCGCGTTCGGGCAGGTGTCGTTGATGTGCTGGAAACTTGTTTTCCACACCGGCTCCTGCGCCATTGTCCGCTCGAAAACGGTTGTTCAGCCAGGCGAACAAGAAAAACGCTGCAGCGGGCCGACAATGACTACGTAGTTATACGGAGGTTTGCGTTCCGAAAGCGTGGGCCTTCTCTGTCATGAACCTGTCGAACCTCACACAAGGGATGGGGCTGTCGCATTCGCGACATCCTCGCCGGTCCGTCTTTCCCATCTGTTTTCAATAGCTTGAACAGGTGGCACGAGCCTTGCCAGTAACTTTGGCAGGGGGCGCTCAGGCGCAGGTGGACGGACCGATGATCACGCTCACGACCAATGCTCTGTCGGCAATCAAGGCAGCCCTGTCGTGCTCCGCTCAGGCAGATGGTCTGCGCGTGGTGGCGAAGGCCGGGTCCGGCGACTGCGTGAACTACCTGATGCATCTCGACAGCCGCGCACGCGACGGTGACCTCATCCTCGAGCAGGGCGGCCTCAAGGTTTTCATTGATGCACCATCCCGTTCGGTCGCGCGCGGCATCGTCATTGATTTCGTGGAGTCGGAGACGGTGCGCGGCTTCGTGTTCGAGGACGATCCGGCGGCGCTGATGATGATGGCAGGCGGCAGCTTGCGGAACTGACGAGGGTCCGGGCCCAGCCCGGTGGAGTTCATTCATCCCTCGCCGGCGCGGCGGGGGGTAGATCGGAAGGGACCCATGCTCGCGAAGTCACCATCGGCCATTCTGGCGCGCTCCAGCCGGGCATCCGTGGATGCCAGCGGCGCGACCACCGGGACGGTGCCGGCCCGGACGGCTTTCCTGAACGACACCACCCTCCGGGACGGTGAGCAGGCGCCGGGCGTCGCTTTCACCCGCCGCGAGAAGATCGAGATCGCCGAGGCGCTGGCTGCGGCCGGTGTGCCCGAGATCGAGGCCGGCACTCCGGCCATGGGCGACGAGGAAATCGAGACCCTCCGCTCCATCGTCTCCCTCAAGCTGCCCCTGCGCGTCGCCGCCTGGTGCCGCATGAGCGAGGAAGATCTCTTTGCCGCGGTCTCCGCCGGCGTCACCTATGTGAACCTGTCTATCCCCACCTCCGACCGGCAGCTGAAGGGCAAGCTCAACCGCGACCGCGACTGGGCGCTGGGGGCCCTGCGGCATGTGGTGACGCTGGCGACGAAGCTCGGCTTCACCGCTGCCGTGGGCTGCGAGGATGCCTCCCGCGCCGATCCCGACTTCCTGTGCAAGGTGGCCGAGGTGGCGAAGGAGGCGGGCGCCTTCCGCCTGCGCCTCGCCGATACGCTGGGCGTGCTTGATCCCTTCTCCGCCTATGCGCTGGTGCGGCGCGTGGCCAATGCGACGGACCTCGAGATCGAGTTCCACGCCCACGACGACCTTGGCCTCGCCACGGCGAACACGCTTGCCGCCGTCACCGGTGGGGCCCGCCATGCCAGCGTGACGGTGGCCGGCCTTGGCGAGCGGGCGGGCAACGCGGCGCTGGAGGAAGTGGCCATCGCCCTGCGCCAGACCGCGCGCTCGGAAACCGGTATCGACCCGCATGCCCTGCGGCCCTTGGCCCAGAAGGTGATGGAGGCGGCCGGCCGCCCCATGCCCCGCACCAAGGCCATCGTGGGGGAAGACATCTTCACCCACGAATCCGGTATCCACGTCTCCGGCCTGCTGAAGGACCGCGGCACCTACGAGGCGCTCAGCCCCGAGATGCTGGGCCGCTCGCACCGGGTGGTGCTGGGCAAGCATTCTGGCCTCGCCGCCATCCTCAAGGCCCTGTCGGACCAGGGGCTTGCGGTGGACGAGGCGCGCGGCCGCGCCATCCTTGCCCGGGTGCGCGACTTCGCCATCCGTTCGAAGAACTCGGTCTCCCCGGACGTGCTCAGGCGCTTCTACGAAGACAGCTTCACCGAAGAGGCGCTCAAGCGCCGCCACGCCGCAGTGATGGGAGCCTGACCCATGATCATGGGAAGCCCGAAATGGCAGGGGACCGACGTTCCGCTCGCCGGCGCGGCGGAGGCTGAGAAAGCGTCCGCCCTCTCGGTGTGGCGCCTCATCCGCGAGGACGTGGACTGCGTGAAGTCGCGCGATCCGGCGGCACGCAACACGGTCGAGATCGTGCTCACTTATCCCGGCGTGCATGCCGTGATCTGGCATCGGCTGGCGAGCCGGCTGTGGCGGCGCGGCATCAAGTTCCCGGCCCGCTTCCTGTCCTGGCTCGGTCGCTTCCTGACCAATGTGGACATCCATCCCGGCGCCACCATCGGCCGGCGCTTCTTCATCGATCACGGCGCGTGCGTGGTGATCGGCGAGACCGCCGAGGTGGGCGATGACGTGACGCTTTATCACGGGGTCACCCTGGGCGGCACCTCCTGGACCTCCGGCAAGCGCCACCCCACCCTGCGCGACGGCGTGCTGGTGGGGGCGGGCGCCAAGATCCTCGGTCCCATCACGGTGGGGGCGGGCTGCCGCATCGGCGCCAATTCGGTGGTGATCGAGGACGTGCCCCCGGCCATGACGGTGGTGGGCATTCCCGGCCGGGTGGTGAAGCCCATGGCCGACCGCCGCCGCGTCGGCGACGGCCGCATCGACCTGGAGCATCACCTGATGCCGGACCCGGTGGGCGAGGCGATCGTCTCGCTGCTCGACCGCATCGAATTCCTGGAGGCGCGCCTCGCGCACCTGCAGAGCGAACGTCCGCGCGGCCGCAGCGCCACTGCGGACGAGGCGGCGTAAAGGTTGGCAGCTTCGGCAAGAATGACGAAAAGGAGGTCGCGATGTCGGTTGTCGACAAGCTGAAGTCCCTGCACAGCGCGGAAGAGTTCTTCGAGCTGCTGCAGGTGGATTATCAGCCGGAAGTGCTGCAGGTTCTGCGCCTGCACATTCTGCGGCGCATGGGCCAGTACCTCGTCTCGGCCGAATTCGAAGGCAAGAGCGAGGATGAGATCTTCGTCGCCGCCCAGTCCATGCTGGCGCAGGCCTATGAAGATTTCATCAAGTCCAATCCCATGGCGGAGCGCGTGTTCAAGGTGCTGAAAGAGCACGATCCGAGCCGCCCGCCCGAGCCTGGCCCGAAGCCCGCCTTCGTGCCCCTGACCTCCCTGAAAACGGGAAGCTGAGGCTTTTGCCCTCACGTCGCGGCGCCCCCTGAGGTTCACCGTTTGGTGGCCTTCGTCCGCGGCCTGACCACTCCCGCCGGAGGCTTCTGCCCCCGGACGGCTGCCCTCTCCCCGCCCCTTGTTTGTTGAATTTCTGACGTTTGTTTATGTTATTCATCCGGCTGGTCGCTCGGCCGCATGCGGGGAGAGGGCAGATTTTTTGAACAACGCGCCGGTGTATCCGGTCGCGCAGCGATGTGCCGGCATGCCTTGGCCGGTTTGGCGATGTCCGATGGTCTGGGAGCTGTTTCAGCCCGCCACGCTCCGCCTCGCATACTCCCGCTCGCCTCCTCCCGAATGTTTGCCCTGGTGGGAAGCTTGGTCGACGAGCGACGGAGGTAAGCGCTACCCGCCCATAATCGCCGATTTCCATGCCGCGCTCGCCGCCTGCTGCGAATACGGTGGCGCGCCATGCCCTCCGAGGCTCTTTGGTGTGGCGCCCGCGTTCTTGATCAGCTTCCCGGGGCGGCAGACCCTCCTGCGCTCTTTCCCGCGAACATCGCACTCCTTCGTCCGGGCGCGCCGCCATTGCGGCCGTACCTTCGCGCCCGACGTTCGGTGCCCTTGATCTCAAGGCGCCGTCACATCGGCCGATTTGCGTGTATCGAATCGGCTCGTCATCTTCAGGTCGTGTCCTGGGCGGAAAGCCGACGTCCCGCCATGTCCGGTCCCTGGCGGCCTTCGGCGACGATCGACAGCCCGTGGCGGTAGGCCGATGGGTCCATCATGCGGAATGGTTTTCCGCATGGTGCAAATGATGCGGGATTGGGGGCGAAAAGGCCTGTTTCAGCAGCAGAAATGGGCCTTCTCACACTATTTGTGCAGTGCGGCCGGCTTGAACCCCGGGGCGGATGGGAGTAGTCAAGCGCCGCTCGTTTCCTGCGGCGGCTCGTCTCATGCGCCCGCCGGCAGATCGGTTTCCGGGGACAAGGGATGGCCCGCAACAAGATCGCCCTCATCGGGGCCGGCCAGATCGGCGGTACGCTCGCCCTTCTCGCCGGGATGAAGGCGTTGGGCGACATCGTCCTGTTCGACGTCGCCGAGGGCGTGCCCGAGGGCAAGGCCCTCGACCTTGCGGAACTGACCCCCGTCGAAGGCTTTGATGCCGCCTATGCCGGCGCGTCGAGCTATGATGCCATCTCCGGTGCCGACGTGGTGATCGTCACCGCCGGGGTGGCGCGCAAGCCGGGCATGAGCCGCGACGACCTCCTCGCCATCAACCTCAAGGTGATGGAGCAGGTGGGCGCCGGCATCCGCAAATATGCCCCTGACGCTTTCGTCATCTGCATCACCAATCCGCTCGATGCCATGGTGTGGGCGCTCCAGCGCTCCAGCGGCCTGCCGCCGGAAAAGGTGGTGGGCATGGCCGGCGTGCTGGATTCCGCGCGCCTGCGCTATTTCCTCGCCGAGGAGTTCGGCGTCTCGGTGGAGGACGTGACCGCCTTCGTCATGGGCGGGCACGGCGACACCATGGTACCGTTGGTGCGCTACTCCACCGTGGGTGGCATCCCGGTGCCGGATCTCATCCGCATGGGCTGGACCAGCGAGGAGCGTATCGCCGCCATCGTCCAGCGCACCCGCGACGGCGGGGCGGAGATCGTCAACCTGCTCAAGAGCGGCTCGGCCTTTTATGCGCCGGCGGCGTCCGCCATCGCCATGGCAGAAAGCTACCTGCGGGACAAGAAGCGCGTCCTCCCCGTCGCAGCGCTGCTCGACGGGGAATACGGGCTCAGAGACATCTATGTGGGCGTGCCGGCGGTGATCGGCGCGCGTGGCGTGGAGCGCATCGTTGAGGTCGAGCTCGACCGCTCCGAGCGCGCCATGTTCGACAGATCGGTCGCTGCCGTCGAAGGACTGGTGGAGGCCTGCCTGAAGATCGCACCCGGACTCGGGAAGTGATCTCGACAGTGACGGCGCGCCGAAGGGTGCGCCGTTTTCGTGCCGGCGGAACGACCGGTATGGTGAAGGAGACGAATGCTCCCCTTCCGGGGACCCCCACGGCAGCCTGAGGGCGGTCTCGGTAGGGTTCCTTCTGCGGTGGAAGCGGCGCGGACCATCTGGCCCCGCATTTTGCGGGGCGCGGTCCGTCCGGGGCGGGGGAGGGGCGTTTCGCAACCCTGAGGGACGCAGAGATGAATATTCACGAGTACCAGGCCAAGGCGCTGCTGAAGAAGTACGGCGCGCCGGTCTCGCGCGGCGTGCCCGTGTTGAAGGTGGAAGATGCCGAGGCGGCGGCCAAGGAGCTCGGCGGTCCGCTCTGGGTGGTGAAGTCCCAGATCCATGCGGGCGGCCGTGGCAAGGGCAAGTTCAAGGAGCCCGAGGCCGGCGACAAGGGCGGCGTGCGCCTCGCCAAGTCGATCGACGAGGTGAAGACCTTCGTCTCGCAGATGCTGGGCAACACGCTCGTCACCATCCAGACCGGCCCCGCCGGCAAGCAGGTGAACCGCCTGTATCTGGAAGATGGCTCCGACATCGAGAAGGAGTTCTACATCTCCCTGCTCGTGGATCGCGCCACCTCCCACGTGGCCTTCGTGGTCTCCACCGAAGGTGGCATGGACATCGAGGAAGTGGCCCACTCCCACCCGGAGAAGATCGTCACCTTCTCGGTGGATCCGGTTACCGGCGTGCAGGGCTTCCACGGCCGCAAGATCGCCAAGGCCCTCGGCCTCACGGGCGACCTGGCCAAGCAGGCGGGCAAGCTCGCCGAGGTGCTCTATACGGCCTTCGTCGATACCGACATGGCGATGCTCGAGATCAACCCGCTGATCATCACCAAGGATGCCCAGCTGCGCGTGCTCGACGCCAAGGTCACCTTCGATTCCAACGCCATGTTCCGCCATCCGGAGCTCGCCGAGCTGCGCGATCTGACGGAAGAGGACGCCAAGGAAATCGAGGCCTCCAAGTACGACCTCGCCTATATCGCGCTTGATGGCACCATCGGCTGCATGGTGAATGGCGCCGGCCTCGCCATGGCGACCCTCGACATCATCCAGCTCTACGGCGAAAGCCCGGCCAACTTCCTGGACGTGGGCGGTGGCGCCAATGAGGAGAAGGTGACGGCCGCCTTCAAGATCATCACCGCCGATCCGAACGTGAAGGGCATCCTCGTCAACATCTTCGGCGGCATCATGCAGTGCGACGTGATCGCGCGCGGCGTGCTGGCGGCGGTGAAGGCGGTGGGCCTTGAGGTTCCGCTGGTGGTGCGCCTCGAAGGCACCAACGTGGAAGAAGGCAAGAAGATCATCCGGGAATCGGGTCTGAACGTGATCCCGGCGGATGACCTCGATGACGCGGCGCAGAAGATTGTCGCGGCCGTGAAGAAGGAAGCTGCGTGATGTCCGTGCTTATCGACGCCAATACCCGTGTCATCACCCAGGGCTTCACCGGCAAGAACGGCACCTTCCACGCCCAGCAGGCCATTGCCTACGGCACCAAGATGGTCGGCGGCACCTCGCCGGGCAAGGGTGGCACCACCCACCTGAACCTGCCGGTGTTCGACACCGTGATCGAGGCCAAGGAAGCCACCGGCGCCGACGCCTCGGTGATCTACGTGCCGCCTCCGGGCGCCGCCGACGCCATCCTGGAGGCCATCGACGCCGAGATCCCGCTCATCGTCTGCATCACCGAGGGTATCCCGGTACTGGACATGGTGAAGGTGAAGCGGGCGCTGTCGGGCTCCAAGTCGCGCCTGGTGGGCCCCAACTGCCCCGGCATCGTGACCGCCGGCCAGTCGAAGATCGGCATCATGCCGGCCAACATCTTCAAGACCGGCTCGGTGGGCGTGGTGTCGCGCTCCGGCACACTGACCTACGAGGCGGTGTTCCAGACCTCGCAGGAGGGCCTGGGCCAGACCTCTGCGGTGGGCATCGGCGGCGACCCGGTGAAGGGCACCGAGTTCATCGACGTGCTTGAGATGTTCCTGGCTGACCCCAAGACCGAGTCGATCATCATGATCGGCGAGATCGGCGGCTCGGCGGAGGAAGAGGCGGCGCAGTTCATCGCCGACGAGGCGAAGAAGGGCCGCAAGAAGCCGATGGTCGGCTTCATCGCCGGCCGCACGGCGCCTCCCGGTCGCCGCATGGGCCATGCGGGCGCCATCATCTCCGGCGGCAAGGGCGGCGCCGAGGACAAGATCGCGGCCATGGAGGCGGCGGGCATCCGCGTGTCGCCGTCCCCGGCCCGCCTCGGCAAGACCCTCGTCGAGGTGCTCAAGGGCTGAGCGACCTCGGGTTGTGTATCTCCGGCTGAGCGATCGGGCGCTCCCTCCCGTAAATGGAGGGGGCAACCCGCCGTAAAGCCGGTTACGCCGCGCAATCGCCATGAAATTCGGCGACTGGCGAGCGCGGTTTTAGGGGATGCGCCGCGACGGTCTTACGGCCGGCCGCGGCGCATCCCATCTAAAGGTTGTCGAGCACCGTTGCTGAAGGCCGCCACGAGCCTCGCAGGGGTGAAAGGGCGCCCGGCGCAAGCCGGACGCCGGATTTGTGGCAGACGAGCGGTCTTTGGGGCTTCATTTTCAGTGCAAAATGCGCTGAAGGAATGCGAGGCGCCATCGACCATCCGGGAACAAGCCCATGTCGCGCGCGGAACAGAACGACGTTTTCCTCTCCACCTCCTTCCTCGACGGCGCCAATGCCGCCTGGATCGAGGATCTCTACGCCCGCTACGAAGCCGACCCGAATTCGGTCAGCCCCGACTGGCAGAGCTTCTTCGCAGCGCTGAAGGATGATCCGAACGCGGTGGTCCAGAATGCTCGCGGCGCTTCCTGGAAGAAGCCGCACTGGCCGGTGCACGCCAATGGCGAGCTGGTCTCGGCCATGGACGGCCAGTGGATCGAGGTGGAAAAGGCCCTCTCGGACAAGGTGAAGGCCAAGGCGCAGAAGGCGGGCGTCGAATTCTCCGCCACCGAGGTGCAGCAGGCCACCCGCGACAGCGTCAAGGCGCTGATGATGATCCGCGCCTATCGCATGCGCGGCCACCTGCACGCCAATCTCGACCCGCTCGGCCTGACCCCGCCGCGCGAGGCACCGGAGCTTGATCCTGCCTCCTACGGCTTCTACGAGGCCGACCTCGACCGCAAGATCTTCATCGACCACGTGCTGGGCCTCGAGTTCGCCTCGGTCCGCCAGATGGTGGCGATCCTGCGCCGCACCTATTGCTCCAGCATCGGCGTCGAGTTCATGCACATCTCCTCGCCCGAGGAGAAGGCCTGGATCCAGGAGCGCATCGAGGGTCCCGACAAGGAGGTGACCTTCACCCGCGAGGGCAAGCGCGCCATCCTCAACAAGCTGGTGGAAGCCGAGGGCTTCGAGAAGTTCCTCGATGTGAAGTTCACCGGCACCAAGCGCTTCGGCCTCGACGGCGGCGAGAGCCTGATCCCGGCGCTGGAACAGATCATCAAGCGCGGCGGCAACCTCGGCGTGAAGGACATCGTGTTCGGCATGGCCCATCGCGGCCGCCTGAACGTGCTCACCCAGGTGATGGGCAAGCCCCACCGCGCCCTGTTCCACGAGTTCAAGGGCGGCTCCTGGGCCCCCGACGACGTGGAAGGCTCGGGCGACGTGAAGTACCACCTGGGTGCCTCGTCCGACCGCGAGTTCGACAACAACAAGGTCCACCTGTCGCTGACCGCCAACCCGTCCCATCTCGAGATCGTGGATCCGGTGGTGCTGGGCAAGGCCCGCGCCAAGCAGGACCAGCTGGGCGACACCGAGCGGACCAAGGTGCTGCCGCTGCTGCTGCACGGCGACGCCGCCTTCGCCGGCCAGGGCGTGGTGGCCGAGTGCCTCGGCCTCTCCGGCCTGAAGGGCCACCGCACCGGCGGGTCGATCCACGTCATCATCAATAACCAGATCGGCTTCACCACCAATCCGCGCTATTCGCGCTCCTCGCCCTATCCCTCCGACGTGGCGAAGATGATCGAGGCGCCGATCTTCCACTGCAACGGCGACGATCCGGAATCGGTGGTGTTCTGCGCCAAGGTGGCGACCGAGTTCCGCCAGCGCTTCCACAAGCCTGTCGTCATCGACATGTTCTGCTACCGCCGCTTCGGCCACAACGAGGGCGACGAGCCGGCGTTCACCCAGCCGAAGATGTACAAGGTGATCCGCCAGCACCCGAGCGTGCTGGAGCTCTACACCAAGAAGCTCGAAGCCGAGGGCGTGGTCACCTCCGGCGAGGTCGACACCATGCGCGCGGCGTGGCGCGAGCGCCTGGAGGCCGAGCACGAGGCCGGCCAGGCCTACAAGCCCAACAAGGCCGACTGGCTCGACGGCCGCTGGGCCGGCTTCAAGGCCACCCATGAGGACGATGACCCGCGGCGCGGCAACACCGGCGTCGCCGAGGACACGCTGAAGGCCATCGGCGAGAAGATCACCACCGTGCCGGAGGGCTTCCAGGTCCACCGCACCATCCAGCGCTTCCTCGATAACCGCCGCAAGTCCATCGAGGACGGCAAGGGCATCGACTGGGCGACGGGCGAGGCGCTGGCCTTCTCGTCCCTGCTGCTGGAAGGCAACCCGGTGCGCCTCTCCGGCCAGGACGTGGAGCGCGGCACGTTCTCCCAGCGCCATTCGGTGCTGACCGACCAGGAGACGGAGGCCCGCTTCAAGCCCTTCAACCATCTCTCCGAGACCCAGGCCAAGTACGAGGTCATCAACTCGATGCTCTCGGAGGAGGCGGTGCTCGGCTTCGAGTATGGCTACACCCTGTCCGAGCCCAATACCCTGGTGCTCTGGGAAGCGCAGTTCGGCGACTTCGCCAACGGCGCGCAGGTGCTGTTCGACCAGTTCATCTCCTCGGGCGAGCGCAAGTGGCTGCGCATGTCCGGCCTCGTCTGCCTGCTGCCCCACGGCTATGAGGGCCAGGGGCCGGAGCATTCCTCCGCCCGCCTCGAGCGCTACCTGCAGCTCTGCGCCGAGGACAACATGCAGGTGGCCAACGTCTCCACCCCGGCCAACTATTTCCACATCCTGCGCCGGCAGATGAAGCGGGAGTTCCGCAAGCCGCTGATCCTGATGACGCCGAAGTCGCTGCTGCGCCACAAGCGGGCGGTGTCCTCGCTGAGCGACATGGTGACCGGCACCTCCTTCCACCGGGTGCTCTGGGACGATGCCCAGTCCCATCCGGAGGACAACGCCATCAAGCTGGTGCCGGACGACAAGATCCGTCGCGTCGTGCTGTGCACGGGCAAGGTCTATTACGACCTGCTCGAGGAGCGCGAGAAGCGCGGCGTGTCGGACGTCTACCTGATGCGCGTGGAGCAGCTTTACCCGTTCCCGCTCAAGACCCTGGTGCAGGAACTCTCGCGCTTCAAGAACGCCGAGGTGTCCTGGTGCCAGGAAGAGCCCAAGAACCAGGGCTCCTGGGCGTTCGTGCAGCCCTATCTGGAATGGGTGCTGGAGCAGGTGGGCGGCGCCGCGAAGCGTCCGCGCTATGCCGGTCGTCCCGCCTCGGCGGCGACCGCCACCGGCCTCATGTCGAAGCACCTGGCCCAGCTCAAGGCCTTCCTCGACGAAGCCCTGGGCTGAGCCGGCGCCATGGCCCACTTCCTCCTGCGCCTCTCACCGCCGCGTCCCGCCTTCCCGGCGGACGCGACCGTGGCGGAGATGGATGCCATGGCCGCCCACGGCGCCTTCTGGCAAAGCGAGGCCGATCGCGGCGTCGCTCTCGCCGTGGGACCGGTGGCGGACCCTTCCGGCATCTGGGGCATGGCGCTGGTGGAAGCTCACGATCAGGACGCGGCGGACGCTCTCGCCGCGCAGGACCCCGTCATCGTGGCAGGACTGGGCTTCGCCTATGAGGTGATGCCCATCCTGTCGCTCATTCAGCGCCGGGTGGCTGGCCCGGCGGCTGTTGCATCTTCACCTGCCGATAGTTGAGGGAGGCCCCGCACAGGGGCGAACGCAATGACCACCGAGATCCGCGTACCGACCCTGGGCGAGTCTGTTACTGAAGCGACCATCGGCAAGTGGTTCAAGAAGCCCGGCGATACCGTCAAGGCCGATGAGCCGCTGGTGGAACTGGAGACCGACAAGGTCACCGTCGAGGTTCCCGCGCCGGCTGCCGGCGTGCTGGCCGAGATCGTCGCCAAGGACGGCGACACCGTGGGCGTCGGCGCCCTGCTCGGCTCCATCGGCGCCGGCTCCGGCGCTGCTGCCGCGGCTCCCGCTGCCGCTGCTCCCGCGCCCGCCGCTGCCGCCCCTGCGCCGGCCCCGGCTCCCGCCGCGGCGCCTGCGGCTGCTGCCGCGTCCGGCGCCAACGGCCCGGCCGTGGGCCGCATCGCCGCCGAGAGCGGTGTTGATCCCTCGGGCGTTGCCGGCTCCGGCAAGGACGGTCGCGTCACCAAGGGTGACATGCTGGCCGCCGTCGCCGCCGGCGCTGCGGCGGCTCCCGCTGCGGCTCCCGCTGCGGCCCCGATCGCGGTCCGTGCCCCCTCGGCACCCATCGATGCGGTGCGCGAGGAGCGGGTCAAGATGACCAAGCTGCGCCAGACCATCGCGCGGCGCCTGAAGGATGCCCAGAACACCGCGGCCATGCTCACCACGTTCAACGACGTGGACATGAGCGCGGTGATGAGCCTGCGCGCCCAGTTCAAGGATGCGTTCGAGAAGAAGCACGGCACCAAGCTCGGCTTCATGGGCTTCTTCACCAAGGCGGTCATCGCCGCCCTTAAGGACCTGCCGGCGGTGAACGCCGAGATCGACGGCCAGGACCTCGTCTACAAGAACTACTACAACATCGGTATCGCGGTGGGCACCGAGAAGGGCTTGGTGGTTCCGGTGGTGCGCGACGCCGACCAGCTCTCCGTGGCGGAGATCGAGAAGGCCATCGCCGGCTTCGGCCGCAAGGCGCGTGACGGCAAGCTCGGCATCGAGGACATGCAGGGCGGCACCTTCACCATCACCAACGGCGGCATCTACGGCTCGCTGATGTCCACCCCGATCCTGAATGCGCCGCAGTCGGGCATCCTCGGCATGCACCGCATCGAGGAGCGCCCGGTAGCCATCAAGGGCCAGGTGGTGATCCGCCCGATGATGTACCTCGCCCTCTCCTACGACCACCGCATCGTCGATGGCCGCGAGGCCGTGACCTTCCTGGTGCGGGTGAAGGAGACCCTGGAAGATCCCGCGCGGCTCGTGCTGGATCTGTGATGAGCGGCCGGGAGCAGACGGTAACTCCGAGCTCCCCAGCGCAAGCGGGACGCCGGGCAAGCGCTGGTCGCTTGACCCGGACCCGTTCGCGGTCCCAATCCTGTGCCGGCAACAGGTTGTATTGGTCGAACGACGCGGCTTATCCGCGAATTTGTGGTTTTTCACAATCTAGAGCTGAGGCATACTGCACTGCACCCAAGGTCACGCTCGGTGGCCGGCGGGTGATCGGAGTGCGCCATGACCGCAGCTGCCCCCAAGCGATTTCACTGGATCGACTATGCGAAGGCGATCGGCATCCTGCTCGTCGTTTTCGGTCATGTGATCATCGGAATGCGTTTTTCTGCATTCACGCAGTTTCCGCCGTGGATGCAGACGACAGAATTTTATATTTATTCCTTTCATATGCCGCTCTTCTTCTTTCTCTCGGGTTATGTCTTCCCGATATCGAAGGACAAGGCGTTCGGCCGGTTTCTCGGCTCAAGCCTGATCAATCTTTTTCTGCCCTACCTGATCTGGAATGTGCTGTTCGCGTTGCTCAAGAACCTGTCGTCGGACTCGGTTCATGTTGCGGTGCCGCTCAGCGACATTCCGAAAGTCATCCTTCATCCCATCCAGCATTTCTGGTTCCTGCCCTATCTTTTCCTGATCCGTTTCCTCTACTGGTTCGCGGAGCGGATCGACGGGAGCCGGGGCCTGGGCGTGCTCGCCGCAGGTTTCTCCGCCTGGTACCTGATCTACTGGGCGCTGGGGATTCAGGACGCGGTCGATCCCCGATTCTATATGGGCCTCGCCATGTTCGGCCTCGGCACGCTGCTGGAACGGCGCTCCGAGCTTCTGGACGCCCTGCGGCGCGTCGGGGCACTAGCGGCCTGCATCCTGGCCTGGGCGGCGTTGGCCACCGTCTGCTACCTGTATGGTGTCGGGCTGTTCGTGCCGCTGGCGGCGCTCGCAGGCGTGGCTGCGGTGGTCTCTCTGGCCTTGCTTCTCCCGGCGCCCGCAGCGCCTGGGAGCCGCGCGCTGGCGTTTCTCGGCGAGGCGTCGCTCGGCATCTACATCACCCACGGCATTTTCATCGCGCTGACGCGCACGCTCCTGCTGAAGGTCCATGTGACCGCCATCGGCGTGCACATCCTTCTCGGCACGATGGTCGCCGTGATCTGTCCCATCATCCTCGTGATCGTCGCGAACCGGCTGGGTCTTTCGCCTTTTATCGGGCTCGGCAGAAACTGGTCGTCGCGCTATCTGAGGGGTCACGTGTTCCGGGATACGCAACCGCTCGCCCGTCCGGGCAACAACTAGGGTACTGAAAGTCCAATCATGTCCTACGATCTCACCATCATCGGTACCGGCCCCGGCGGCTATGTGTGTGCCATTCGCGCGGCCCAGCTCGGTCTCAAGGTGGCCGTGGTGGAGAAGCGCGGCACCCATGGCGGCACCTGCCTCAACGTGGGCTGCATCCCGTCCAAGGCGCTGCTCTACGCTTCCGAGCTGTTCGAGGAAGCCGGGCACAAGTTCGGCGAGATGGGCATCGGCGTGCCGGCCCCCAAGCTCGACCTGAAGGCGATGCTGGCCTTCAAGGACAAGGGCGTGGACGGCAACGTCAAGGGCGTCGAGTTCCTGCTCAAGAAGAACAAGGTCGACGTCTACATGGGCGCCGGCAAGATCCTCGGCACCGGCAAGGTCGAGGTGACGCTGAATGCCGATGGCAAGGTCGAGGTCCTGGAGACCAAGAACATCGTCATCGCCACCGGCTCGGACGTGGCACCCCTGCCGGGCGTGACCATCGACGAGCAGCGCATCGTCTCCTCCACCGGCGCGCTGTCGCTGCCGAAGGTGCCGGGCAAGCTGCTGGTGGTGGGTGCCGGCGTCATCGGCCTGGAGCTGGGCTCGGTGTGGCGCCGCCTCGGGGCGCAGGTGACCGTGGTGGAGTTCCTCGACCGCATCCTGCCCGGCATGGACAGCGACGTGGCCAAGAGCTTCCAGCGCATCCTCGACAAGCAGGGCTTTGCCTTCAAGCTCGGCACCAAGGTCACCGGCGTCGATACCTCGGGCAAGACCTTGAAGGTGTCGGTGGAGCCGGCGGCCGGCGGCGCGGCCGAGGTGATCGAGGCGGACGTGGTGCTGGTGGCCATCGGCCGCATTCCCTACACCGCGGGCCTCGGCCTCGACGAGGCGGGCGTTGCCAAGGACGCCCGCGGCCGCGTGGTCACCGACCACCACTTCGCCACCAACGTGCCGGGCATCTATGCCATCGGCGATGTGATCGTCGGCCCCATGCTCGCCCACAAGGCCGAGGATGAAGGCGTGGCGCTGGCGGAATTGCTGGCGGGCAAGGCCGGCCACGTGAACTATGACGTGATCCCCGGCGTCGTCTACACCTTCCCGGAAGTGGCCTCCGTCGGCAAGTCCGAGGACGACCTGAAGGCGGCGGGCGTGGCCTACAAGGTGGGCAAGTTCCCCTTCACCGCCAACGGCCGCACCAAGGTGAACAACACCACGGACGGCTTCGTGAAGATCATCGCCGACGCCGCCACCGACAAGGTGCTGGGCGCCCACATCATCGGCCCCGAGGCCGGCGAGATGATCCACGAATGCGCGGTGCTGATGGAGTTCGGCGGCTCGTCGGAAGATCTGGCCCGCACCTGCCATGCTCACCCCACCCGCTCGGAAGCGGTGAAGGAAGCGGCGATGGCCGTGGAGAAGCGCGCCATCCACATGTGATGGCCGGCGCGGGGCCGGCTGACGGCCGCCCCGCGTCTCTTCATTTTGGAACGCGGCGCCACGCCGTCCGCAGCCTCGGCCGACATCTGTCGTCCGGGGCTTTTTCGTCCGGGCTCAGCCGCTATGTGGTCATGTATCCATTCGTGAGCGTGCACCCCTCAGGCCGGCTCCGGCTCCTCCTGCCGGTATCTGCGCCGCTGGCGTGGCCGGGGCGCGCCGACGCTCACCTTCAGTTCGTGCGCCATATCCGCGCCCCATGCATAAAGGGCATCCAGCACCGGACGCAGGCTCTCCCCTCGTTCAGTGAGGAGATAGAGCTGGACCCCCGGCTGGCCGGGCGCCTGCGCCTTCGTGACAAGGTCCAGCATTTCCAGATCCTTCAACCGCTCGGTCAGGACCTTGTCTGAGATGTCGGGCAGGCGCGCGCGCAGCTCGTTGTAGCGGTGCGGTGCCTCCTTCAGCCAGGCGAGAATGACCGTCTTCCACTTGCCGCCGACGAAGTCGAGGGAGAGTTCGACCGGGCAGCCGTAGGTCTTGCGCAAGCGTTTCATCTGCGGGGACCCGGCGCGCGCACCATCTGGTGCGTTGAAGCGACATCGCTCCCAGAAGAGGCTAGCTCATTGCTTCACGAGGGAGAAGTCATGAGAGTGGCGATCATCGGCGCCGGCAATGTGGGCGCATCGCTTGGCAAGGGGTGGGCCCGGGCGGGCCATGCCATCACCTTCGGCGTCATCGACCCTGCCGATCCGCGTCTGGCGGCGCCGGCCGCCGCCGCGGGCGGGGCTGAGCTCGCGCCCGTGGCGGAGGCGAAAGCGAATGCCGATGCCATCGTGCTCGCCGTGCCATGGGATGCGGTCCCCGCCGCCATCGCCGCGCTGGGAGACCTGTCCGGCAGGCTCGTCATTGATGCCACCAATCCGCTGCGGATGGGCGCCTCAGGCCTGGAGCTGGCGTTGGGCTTTTCCACTTCGGGCGGGGAGGAGGTGGCCCGCCTCGCGCCGGGCGCGTCGGTGTTCAAGGCGATGAACCAGGTGGGTTTCGCGGTCATGTCCGACACCGCCGGTTATCCGGCCCGCCCGGTGATCTTCGTCGCCGGTGACGACGCGGCGCGCAAGCCGCAGGTGCTCGCACTGGTGGCGGACCTCGGTTTCGAGGTGGTCGATGCCGGGCCGCTCGACCGCGCGCGGCTGCTGGAACCCTACGCGATGCTCTGGATCGACCAGGCGCTGTCCCGCGGGGCACCTGCCGACAATGCGTTCGCCTTCATGCGCAAGCAGGCGGTGGCAGGCGCGATCGAATACATCCGCTACGCCCTCACCGTCCACGACGGAGCGGCCCTGACGTCGGCATACGTCCTCGCCGCGCCCCATCTTCAGGCCGCGCCTGAATGCCTCGGCTATGACCTTACGCAGTGCGACGAGGATCCGACCAGCTTCATCCTGCGCATCCAGTGGGTTTCGGCTCAGGCGCACATGGAAGGCTTCCGGCGTGGCCCCCACTTCCCGCCCTTTCTCGCCGCCATCCGCGACTTCATCCCCGAGATCGCGGAGATGCGCCATTACGCTCCGACGGCCATCGCCTGGCGCCGATGAGCCGGGGGAGGGTCAGAGATAGGTGACGGCCTCGATCCGCCAGCCGTCGGGATCGGTCAGGAAGGCGGCGAAATAGCCGGCTCCGTACTGCGGCCGCAGCCCCGGCGCACCGTGGTCGCCGCCGCCGGTCGCAAGCCCGGCGGCATGGAAGGCCTCCACGGCCGCCCGGTCCGGCGCGCAGAATGCGATATGGGTGCCGGCCGGGGGATGGACGGGACCCGCGCGCAGTTGCACCCAGAACGGTGCCTCGCCCGGTCGGCCCTCCGGCGCCGGAAGTGTTCCCGGCGGTCCCCAGCAGGCGGACGCCCCTTCCGGCTCGTCATAATCGGCCACGCGCACAAGGCCCAGCGGCGCCAGCACCGCGTCATAGAAGCGGATAGCGCGGGGGAGGTCCACGGTGGTCACCGACAGGTGCTCGATGACGGGGCGTACGGGTGTCGGTGGCTTGGTGGCAGAGGTCATGGCAGGGCTCGCGCTCGGAGCGGACTGGCGTGGGGAAATCCTTCCGGGTGGACAATGCCGGCCGTCACGTGGGCTCGGTGGATTCGCGGGCGACCTTGCGGGGCGATTCGAGCGCGCCGGAGCGCGGATGGGCCGAGCGCCAGGCGGCCATCAGGGCGGTGGCATCGACCTCGGTATAGATCTGCGTGGTGGAGAGCGAGGCGTGGCCCAATAGTTCCTGGATGGCGCGGATCTCGCCGCCGCGCGACAACAGGTGGGTCGCGAAGGCGTGGCGCAGGGCGTGGGGCGTGGCGCTCTGCGGCAGGCCGAGGGCGCCGCGCATGCGCTCCACCGCCAATTGCACGATGCGCGGTGAGAGCGGACCGCCCCGCGTGCCGCGAAACAGGGGCCCATCCGGCCCGAGGGCATGGGGGCAGATGGCCCGGTATTCGGCGATGGACCGGCGCACCGGCGTGATCAGCGGCACCATGCGCGTCTTGCGCCCCTTGCCGGTGACGGTGATGGATTCGGTATCCGCCGGCACGTCGCGGGGCGTGAGGCTGAGGGCTTCCGAGATGCGCAGCCCCGCCCCGTAGAGCAGGGCGATGACCGCCGCATCGCGCACCAGCACCCAATCCTCGCGATCCTCCCCGGCCCGGGTGGTGGGATCGGACAGGGCGCGGGCGGCGGCGATGGAAACCGGCTTCGGCAGGCTGCGCGGCACCTTGGGGGCGCGCACGGCGGTGAGCGCGCCGACCTTGCCCAGCCCCTCCCGCTCCAGATGCCGGCCAAAGGAGCGCGCGGCGGCGAGCAGGCGCACCAGCGTGCGCGGGGCAACCCCGTCGGCCCGGCGGGCGGCGAGCACCGCGCGCACGTCGGCGGGGGTGAGGCCGGCCAGATCGCCGAGGCCGGGGCGCGCACCGAGATGGTCGGTGAGGCGCAGCAGCACGACGGCGAGGTCGCGGGCATAAGCTTCCAGCGTCTTGGGTGACAGGCGCCGCTCGTGGGCGAGGCGGGCAAGCCAGCCCTCGATGGCCGCGCCCACCTCGGGCGCCACGGCGCTGAGCAGGCCGTGGGCGGCGCGGGCGGCTTTCTGCTCATCGCTCATGGCCATGGGAGGACTCCGGATGACGGCGCCTCCCTTTATGGATGCGTCCCTTTCAAAAAACCCTGAACGGGAACCGAGGCGGCCCCCTTGCATTTTAGATATATCGAACGATATAAACATGGTCGTTGTATCGTACGACATATCTTAGGAGACGAAAAAATGTTTGGATGCAGACGTGACGGACACCATGGCGGCGAACGCCACCGGGGTGACTGGGACGAGATGCGCCACGCGGGCGGCCCCGATCGTGGCGACGAATTTGGTGGCCATCGGGGCGGCCATCGCGGTGGCGGGCGCGGCGGACGGGGCGGCGGCGACATGTTCCGCATCGGCCGGATGCTGGCGCAAGGCGACCTGAAGCTGCTGGCCCTGTCGCTCATCGCCGAGCAGCCGCGGCACGGCTACGAGATCATCAAGGTGATCGAGGAGAAGACCGCCGGCTGGTATTCGCCGAGCCCAGGCGTGGTCTATCCCACCCTCACCTTCCTCGAAGAGGCGGGCTATGTGACCTCCGAGCCCGATGGCGCGAAGAAGCGCTATGCCATCACTGGGGAAGGCACCGCCTATCTCGCCGAGAACCGCGCCTTCGCTGACGCCATCATCGGGCGCCTGTCGGAGATCGGCCTCAAGATGGGACGGGTCCGCAAGTGGATGGGGTGGAGCGAGAACGGCCCGAGCCAGGGTGCGGAACTGCCTCGCCTGGTGGAAGCCGCCCTCGAGAACCTGCGGGACGTGGCCCAGCAGAAGCTGGACGCCAATCGCGGTGCCGAGACGCGGATTGTCGAGATCCTCGCCCGCGCGGCCAACGACATCCGCGAGGCGTGATGCCAACCCCTGCATGGTCGCGGTTCCCTGAGCCGTGGCCATGCCCGCGCCATCCGGGCGGCGCCTCCTCTTGCCCGCTGCCGTATCCGCCCTATCGCGCAGCGGCTTCGACTTTATGATGTCTCAGACATCATAAATCATGCTTGAACAGTGAATAACAGAGGCGTAAGCAGGAGAAATCAGGCTCCACGCTTCCATTGGTCGTCATGATCACAGCCGCCCAGCTCCGCGCTGCCCGTGCCCTCCTCGGCCTCGACCAGCGCGCGCTCGCGGCCTTGAGCGGCCTTTCCCTGCCCACCATCCAGCGCATGGAAGCCAGCGACGGCGTCATCCGTGGCAATGTCGATTCGCTCATGAAGCTCGTGGGCGGGCTGGAGGCGGCGGGCATCGAACTCATCGCCGAAGGGGCCGTCAGCGACGCTGGCGGGCGGGGCGTGCGCCTGCGGGTGCAAGTGCCTGCCCAATCGATCCTTGCCGCCCGGCGGCCGGCGGAGGAGGAGTAGGCCATGCCCGATGCCGCCTTCGCCGCACAGCTTCCCGTCAGCGGACAACTCCTCGTGGCCCTCGGCGCGGTGGCGGTGCTTCTGGTTCTCGCCGGGCTCGGTGTGGCGACGGCGCGGCGTCCCGCGGGCCGGCCGCTCGTCTATGGCGGCGCGCTGGCGGTGACACTTTTGGCCGGTCTCTCCGCCCTTACCGCCATCGCGGCGCCGGCGGCTGGGATCGTGCTGCCCCTTGGCATTCCCTGGATCGGCGCCCACCTGCGGCTCGATGCGTTGTCGGCGGTCTTCCTCGCGGTGATCAATCTCGGCGGCGCGGCGGCGAGCCTCTATGGCCTCGGCTACGGGCGGCACGATCATGCGCCTGAACGGGTGCTGCCCTTCTTCCCGGCCTTCCTCGCCGGCATGAACATGGTGCTGCTGGCGGACGACGCCTACAGCTTCCTCCTGTCGTGGGAATTCATGTCGCTGGCGTCCTGGGCGCTGGTGGTGGCCCACGACAAGGAGGCGGGCAATGTGCGCGCCGGCCTCGTCTACATTCTCATGGCCTCGTTCGGCACGCTGGCGCTGATGCTGGCCTTTGGCCTGCTCGCCGCCGGCTCCGGGGGCGGCTATGCCTTCGATGCCATGCGCGAGGCGCCGCCCGTGGGCGCCTTCGCCGCGCTGGTGCTGGCGCTTGCGCTGCTGGGGGCGGGGTCCAAGGCGGGTCTGGTGCCGCTGCACGTCTGGCTGCCGCTGGCCCATCCCGCCGCGCCCAGCCACGTCTCCGCCCTCATGAGCGGGGTGATGACCAAGGTGGCGGTCTACGGCTTCATCCGCATCGTGTTTGATCTCTCCGGCCCGCCGGACTGGTGGTGGGGCATCCCGGTGCTGGGTGCCGGCGGCGTCGCGGCGGTCATCGGCGTGCTGCAGGCGCTGTTGCAGGGCGACACCAAGCGCGTGCTCGCCTATTCCACCATCGAGAATATCGGCCTCATTTTCATCGGCCTCGGGCTGGCGCTCGCCTTCTCGGCCAACGGATTTCCCACCGCCGCCGCGCTGGCGCTTACGGCGGCGCTGTTCCATGTGCTCAACCATGCGGCCATGAAGAGCCTGCTGTTCTTCGGTGCCGGCGCTGTGCTGACCGCCACCGGCACCCGGCAGATGGAGGAACTGGGCGGCCTCATCCACCGCATGCCCACCACCAGCGTGGTGATGCTGATCGGCTGCGCCGCCATCTCGGCCCTGCCGCCGCTCAATGGTTTTGCCTCCGAATGGCTGGTGTTCCAGGCGGTGCTGCTGAGCCCGGAGCTTCCGGTCTGGGGGCTGAAGCTGATGGTGCCGGCCGTGGGCGCGCTGATGGCGCTCGCCGCCGCGCTCGCCGCCGCCTGCTTCGTGCGGCTCTACGGCATCGCCTTCCTCGGCCGGCCGCGCAGCCCGAAGGCGAGCGAGGCCCACGAGGTGGACGCCTTCTCCCGTGCCGCCATGATAGCGCTTGCCGCCGTGTGCGTGGGCGCCGGCCTGCTGCCCGGCTTTGTCATCGATGTGCTGCAGCCGGCGGTGGGCGGCCTCGTGGGCCAGACCATGCCGGCGCAGGGCTCGGTGGCGTGGCTCTCCATCATCCCGGTGGCGGAGAGCCGCAGCTCCTACAACGGGCTGCTGGTCTTTGCCTTCACGGCACTGTCGGCGCTGCTGGCGGCCTTCGTCATCCACCGCTTCGCCTCGGGCGCGGTACGGCGGGCGCCGCCGTGGGATTGCGGCTTCCCCAATGCCAGCCCGCTGAGCCAGTATTCCGCCGCCTCCTTCGCCCAGCCCATCCGCCGGGTGTTCGCGCGCGGCCTGTTCGCGGCCCGCGAGAAGGTGGAGATGCCGCCCCCCGGCGCGCTCACGCCCGCACGGCTCTCCTCCAGTGCCCGCGATCCCGCCTGGGCCTTCCTGTTCCTGCCCCTGACGGCGGCGGTGGACTATGTGGCCGAGCGGGCGAACCGGCTGCAATACCTCACCATCCGCCAGTATCTGGGCCTGGTTTTTTCGGCCCTGGTGCTGCTGCTTCTGGTGCTCGCCCTATGGACCTGATGGCGCACATCCTGGTGCAGGGCACGCAGATGCTGCTCGTGCTCGCCCTCGCCCCGCTCCTCACCGGGCTGGTGCGCAAGGTGAAGGCGCGCCTCCAGCGCCGGCGCGGCGCCTCCGTGTTCCAGCCCTACCGCGACCTCGCCCGGCTGCTGCGCAAGGAGGCGGTGCTGGCGCAGAACGCCTCCTGGCTGTTCCGCGTGGTGCCTTATCTCGTGTTCGCGGCCACCTGGGTGGCGGCGGCGCTGGTGCCGACCTTCGCCACCGGGCTGATCTTTTCCTGGTCGGCGGACCTCATCGCCATCACCGCCCTCATCGGCTCGGCGCGCTTCTTCCTGGCGCTGGCCGGCATGGATGTGGGCACCAGCTTCGGCGGCCTCGGATCGAGCCGGGAGGTGATGATCTCCTCGCTGGCCGAGCCGGCCATGATCATGATCGTGTTCTCCCTGGCCCTCGTCGCCCATTCCACCCAGCTCTCCACCATCGCCTCGGTGATGCTGGCCGGCGTGGGCCTCAGGGTGTCGCTGGCGTTGGCGCTGGTGGCGCTGCTGATGGTGGCAGTGGCCGAGAACGGCCGCATCCCGGTGGACAATCCCTCCACCCATCTGGAGCTCACCATGGTGCATGAAGCCATGGTGCTGGAATATTCCGGCCGCCACCTGGCGCTGATCGAGCTGGCCGCGCAGCTGAAGCTGCTGCTGTTCCTTTCGCTTGTGGCCTGCGTGTTCGTGCCGTGGGGCCTCGCCCCGGCGGGAGCGGGTGTCGCCGGAATGGTGCTGGGGATGGCGACCTATGCCGGCAAGCTCGCCGTGGGTGGGCTGCTCCTCGCGGTGTTCGAGACCTCCATCGCCAAGATGCGGGTGTTCCGCGTGCCGGACTTCCTCGGCGCGGCGCTCATGCTCGGGCTGTTGGGAACGCTGCTGCTGTTCGTGTCGGGGATCCTGTGATGATCGAGCACGCCATCACCCCCAATCTCGTCTTCGACGTGTCCCACATGTTCGCGGGCGGGCTGGTGCTCATCTCCTTCCTGATGCTCTACCAGGACCGGCTTTATGCGCTGCTGAACGTGTTCGCCCTGCAGGCGGTGGCTCTGGCGCTGGCGGTGGCGTGGCAGGCCTACGCCCAGGACGCGCCGCATCTCTACGTCACGGCGGGCATCGCCCTGGTGTTCAAGGCGCTGGTGATCCCGGTGGCGCTGCATCGCATGGTGGCGCGGCTCGGCATCCATCGGCAGGTGGAGACGGTGGTGTCCATCGGCCCCACCATGCTGGCCGGCATCGCCCTCGTCGCCTTGTCCCTGGTGGTGATGCTGAAGGCTACCCCCGCCGCCGACGCGCTGGCGCGGGAAGACCTCGCCTTCGCCCTCTCGGTGGTGCTGCTGGGCCTGTTGATGATGGTGACGCGGCGCAACGCGGTCAGCCAGGTGGTCGGCTTCATGTCGCTGGAGAACGGCCTGATCCTCGCCGCCACGGGGGCCAAGGGCATGCCGCTGGTGGTGGAGATTTCGGTGGCCTTCTCCGTGCTCATCGCCTTCATTGTCATCGGCATCTTCCTGTTCCGCATCCGCGAGCGGTTCGACACCGTGGATGTGGACGCTCTCGACCGCTTCCGGGGAGGGCGCGCATGATCGCCTCCCTCGCCGCGCTGGCGTTCAATCCCGCGCCCGTCATCCTCACCATCCCGGCGGTGGCGGCGGTGCTGTTGGCGCTGGTCCCGTCCTATCGCGTCTCGGCAGCGCTCAATGTGGGCGCCTGCGCCCTGACGTTCCTCACCGCCCTGGCGCTGCTGGTGGCGCCGCGCATCGCCGGGCCGTTCCTCATCGTGGACGACCTCAACATCGTGTTCGTGGTGCTGAACACCTTCGTGGCCTTCACCACCAGCGTGTTCTCGGCGAGCTACATCGGCCACGAGCTGGAGACGGGGCGCCTGACGCCGCTGCACCTGCGCTTCTACCACGCCATGTATCAGGTGTTGCTGGCGGCCATGAACCTGGCGCTCGTCTCCAACAATCTCGGCGTCATGTGGGTGGCCATCGAGGTGGCGACCCTGACCACCGTGCTGATGGTGGGGCTTTATCGCACCGAGGCGGCCATCGAGGCGGCGTGGAAGTATTTCATGCTGGGCTCGGTGGGCATCGCGCTGGCCCTGTTCGGCACCATCCTCGTCTACATGGTGGCCCAGCCGGTGGTGGGCGAGGGACCGGACGGCATGATCTGGAGCGTGCTGATGAAGCGCGCACGGGATTTCGACCCGGCGCTGCTCAACGTCGCCTTCGTCTTCCTGCTGCTCGGCTATGGCACCAAGGTGGGCCTTGCCCCGCTCCATGCCTGGCTGCCCGATGCCCATTCGGAAGGCCCAACCCCCATCTCGGCGGTGCTGTCGGGGCTGCTGCTCAACGTGGCGCTCTATGCGGTGCTGCGCTTCAAGCTGCTGCTGGCGGCCCATCCCGGCACGCTGGCGCCGGGGCCGCTGATGATGGCCATGGGCCTCGCCTCGCTGCTGCTCGCCGGCTTCATGCTGTACCGGCGACGGGACATCAAGCGGCTGTTCGCCTATTCGTCCATCGAGCACATGGGCCTCATCGCCTTCGCCTTCGGGCTCGGCGGGCCGGTCGCCAATTTCGCCGGGCTGCTGCATATGACCATGCACAGCCTGACCAAGTCGGCCATCTTCTTCGCGGTGGGCCATGTGTGCCAGGTGAAGGGCACGCAGAAGCTTTCCGATATTCGCGGTCTCACCACCTCCCATCCGGCGCTGGGCTGGGGCCTCGTGGTGGCGGTGGCGGCTATTGCCGGCCTGCCGCCGGCCGGCGTGTTCATGAGCGAGTTCCTGCTGGTGACCTCCACCTTCGCGCACCGGCCGTGGCTCGCGCTGCCTCTGGTAGCGGGGCTGCTGCTGGCCTTCGGCGCACTGATGCTGAAGCTCTCCGGCATCGCCTTCGGCGCGCCCAGCCCGGGGAGCGACAAGGTGAAGGCGAGCCACCTGCCCATGACGGTGCATCTCGCCCTGGTGCTGGTGGCCGGGCTCTATCTGCCGCCGCCGCTGGTGGCGTGGTTCCGGCACGTGGCCGGGCTTCTGGGCTAGGGGCGCGCCATGCAAGCCTTCGCACAGCTTCTGGAAAACGGCCGCGCCGGTCCCTGCCGGCCCTTTCCGCGCGCCGAGCTGAGTGCAGAGCAGTGGACCGCCCTCGCCGGGCATCTGGCGGCGGGCGAGCTGGTGCTCATGGGCCTGTGGGGCGATGCGGGCGCCGTGCATATGGCGCTGCTGGACGAGGCATCCGGCCGGCTGGCCGTGGCGACCTTTGCCTGTGTTGGCGGCACCTTCCCCTCGGTGGCGCGCCATCACCCGCCGGCGGCGCGGCTGGAGCGCACCGTGCGCGACCTCTACGGCCTCGTGCCCGAGGGCGCACCCGACGAGCGCCCGTGGCTCGATCACGGCCGCTGGGGCACCCGCCATCCGCTGGGGGCGAACCTGCCGGCGGAGCCTGAGGGCGATGCCTATCTCTTCCTCGCGGCGGAAGGGGAGGGGCTGCACCAGATCCCGGTGGGGCCGGTGCATGCGGGCATCATCGAGCCCGGCCATTTCCGCTTCTCCTGCTACGGCGAGACGGTGGTGCGGCTGGAAGCCCGCCTCGGCTACGTGCACAAGGGCATCGAGCGCCTCATGGCCGGCGCGGACGTGGCGCAGGCGGCGCGGCTGGCCGGGCGCCAGTCCGGCGACAGCACTGTGGCCTATGCGCTGGCCTTCAGCCGCGCGGTAGAGGCGGCGCGCGGCGTCGTGGTGCCGGCGCGGGCTCATGCCTTGCGCGGGGTGATGGCGGAGCTGGAGCGCCTTGCCAACCATCTCGGCGACATCGGCGCCATCTGCAACGATGCCGCCTTCGCGCTGATGCTGGCCCATTGCGGCGTGCTGCGCGAGAAGGTGCTGCGGGTCTGCGCCCGCGCCTTCGGCCATCGGCTGATGATGGATGGCGTCATCCCCGGCGGGGTGGCGGGGGATCTGGCGCGGGACGGTGTCTCGGCCATCCGCGTGCTGGTGTCCGAGGTGCGCGCCGCCTTCCCGGCGCTGGTGGAGCTTTACGACAACACCGCCTCGCTGCAGGACCGCACCGTGGGCACCGGCTTCACCCGGCCGGATTATGTACGCCAATTCGGCGCCGGCGGCTTCGTGGGCCGCGCCTCCGGCCGGCCCTTCGACGCACGGCGGGCGCTCGCCTATCCGCCGTATGATCGCCTGCCGTTCGAGGTGGTGGTGCGGTCCGAGGGCGACGTGAACGCGCGCATCTGGGTGCGCATCCGCGAGGTGGAGCAGAGCCTTGGCCTCATCGTGCGCCTGCTCGACACCCTGCCGGACGGTCCGGTCGCGGTGGAGGTTCCGGCGGGTCCCGGAGAGGGCCTCGCGGTGGTGGAAGGCTTCCGCGGCGACGTACTGGCCTTCGTGGCGCTGGAGGCGGACGGGAGGGTGCGGCGGGCGCATCTGCGTGACCCGTCCTGGTTCCAGTGGCCGCTGCTGGAAACCGCCATCGAGGGCAACATCGTCGCCGACTTCCCCCTCTGCAACAAATCCTTCAACTGCTCCTATTCGGGCGTGGATCTTTAAGGGGCGGCCATGCGCAAGCTTCTCCTCCAAGGGCTTTTGAAAGCCCCCCTCACGGAGGCCGCCCCCGAGGACGCGGCGGTGGAAAAGCTCGCCGCCGAGCTGAAGGCGGCGGCGCGCGCGCGGCTCGGGCGCAGCCTGTCCATCCGCGAGGTGGATGCCGGCTCATGCAACGGCTGCGAGCTGGAAATCCATGCGCTGGGCAATGCCTTCTACGACCTGGAGCGCTTCGGCCTGCATGTGGTCGCCTCGCCCCGCCATGCGGACGTGCTGCTGGTGACCGGGCCGGTGGCGAAGAACATGGCCGAGGCGCTGAAGCGCACCTATGACGCGACGCCGTCGCCGAAATGGGTGGTGGCGGCCGGCGATTGCGCCATCAACGGCGGCATCTTCGCCGGCAGCTCTGCCTGCGCTGGCGGCGTGGAGGCCATCGTGCCGGTGGACCTGAGGATCCCCGGCTGCCCGCCGACGCCGGTGGCGCTCCTGAGCGGCCTCCTCGCTTTGCTGCGGGCCGGCAAGGGCTGAGGCCGAGCCGCGTTCAGCCGGCGCGCAGGCCGTCGTTGGCGTCGGCATCGGCGCCCGGCGGACGAGCGTCGATGGAGCGCAGCAGGGTGGCGCGCGCGGTGCGCAGATGGGCGCGGCAGCGCAGGTCGATGAGGCGCACGTCGCGGCTGCGCAGGGCGGCGATATAGGCCAAATGCTCGTGGATCGCGGCGGTGTTGCGTTCCTTCTCGTCTACCTTGTTCCACTGGTAATGGTAGTGGAAGATCATGGAAATCACGTCGTAGAAATCGCGCATGAAGCGGTTGAGCGAGGCTTCGTGGATGAGCCGGTGCAGCCGCTCGTCGAGGCGTGAGAAATCGCGGTAGCGGGTGTCGATCTCGGCCATGAGCGTGTGGTGTTCCCGCTCGATGGCGGCCAGCTCCTGCCACGCCGGCGCATCGTCCGGCAGGCTGGCGAACCGGTGCGCCGAGCGCAGCTCGAAGATCTCCCGGATTTCATAGATCTCGGTGGCGAATGCTGCGGTGATGCCGTTGAACACCCACGCGCTGTTGGGGCGCCGCTCGATCAACCCGAAATGATTGAAGTGGGTCAAGTATTCGCGGATGGCGGTGGTCGATGTATTGAACTTGCGCGCCAGCTCCGCGCAATGGATGAGCTGGCCCGGCCGCAGGTCGCCGTGCAGCACCCACTGCATGAACTGGCGCTCCACGCTGGTGCGGGCGGATTCGGTCTGCGGCTCGGGGAAGCGGTCGCCCGCCACGGGATGGCGCGCCAGCCGCCGACGCCCTTCGGATGCCGTGACGAGGCCGGTCTCGCTCATCAGGGCCAGCACCGCGCGCACCGTGGTGCGGCTCACCCCCAGGGTTTGCGCCAGCTGGGTCTCGGAGGTCATGGGGGCGCCCAGTGGAAGTCCGCCCAGCAGGTCCAGACTGCGGTTGTAGGTGCGCTTGAACAGGCTGTTGCCCCGCATGGTTCGCCGTCTCCCACCCCGTCCCAGGACAGTCTCGCTCGGGTCGGATGTATTTTATTACATAAAAAACTGTTTGACTTCACCGGCGCAGAATGGATTTTCATACGTAACTAGACAAGAGAAAAACGAGGGAGGAAGGCAGATGAGCCATGGTCGGCTGCCGTGGCCGCATGCCCTGCCGGAGCTTCCTCGCGCTGGATCTAAAAGGATTTACGCGTGAGCGGACGTATCATCCAGTTCGGCACCAGCCGGTTTCTCCAGGCCCATGTGGACCTGTTCGTCCATGAGGCGCGACAGGCCGGGCAGGCGATCGGCCCCATCTGCATCGTGCAGGCCTCCGGCGCGGCGGACCGGGCCGGACGCGTCGCCGCCTTCGGTCGGCCCGGCGGCTATCCGGTGATCATCCGTGGCATCGAGAAGGGGGAGCGCATCGAGCGCCGCATCGATGTCACCAGCGTCGATCGCGGCCTTGCCGCCGCGCAGGACTGGCAGGCCCTGTCCGACCTGTTCGCCAACGATGCGGACATCATCGTCTCCAATACCGCCGATGCGGGCTACGAGATCGCCGCCGGCGATCGCGGCCCGGCGCTGCTGGCCGGTGGCGTGCCCGTGTCGTTTCCCGGCAAGCTCACGGCGCTGCTCCATCGCCGCTGGCGCCAGACCGGGCGCGGGCTCACCGTGCTGCCGTGCGAACTCATCAACCGCAACGGCCGGGTGCTCAGCGCCGCGGTCGCCTCGCTCGCCCGCGAGGCGGGGGCGCCGGAGGCTTTTCTCGCGTGGCTTGAGGCCAAGGTGATCTTCGCCGACACGCTGGTGGACCGCATCGTCTCGCAGGCGCTCGAGCCTATCGGCGCCGTTGCGGAGCCCTATGCGCTCTGGGTGATCGAGCGCCGGCCGGGACTTGAGCTGCCGTTCACCCATCCGAGCGTGGTGCTGGCGGACGACCTGGAGCCGTTCGAGCGGCTGAAGCTGCATATCCTCAACCTGGGCCACACGGTGCTTGCCGACATCTGGCGCTCCGAGCGGCGGGATCCGGGCGAGACGGTGCGGGAGATCCTCGCCGATGCCGACGTGCGCGGCCGTCTCGACGACGTGTACCGCCATGAAGTGCTGCCGGGATTTGCCGCCCACGGCATGGGCGAGGAGGCGCAGCGCTATGTGGCCACCACGCTGGAGCGCTTCCTCAACCCGTTCCTCGACCACCGCATCGCCGACATCGCCCAGAACCACGCCACCAAGGTGGACCGGCGCATCTCCGCCTTCCTGTCCTGGTGGGCGGAGGCTGGGGCCGTGGGTGCCACCCCGACCCTCGACGTGGTGATCGCGCGGCGGCAGTTCCAGCCTCAGACCGAGCGGAGCGAGGCATGACCTACCAGTTCGATTTCGCGGCGCTCCTGCCCTATTGGCGCGAGTTCGCCATGGGGGTGTGGCTGACGCTGCAATTGTCCTTCGTCGCCACGGTGCTGGGCTTCGTGCTCGGCACCCTGTGCGCCATCGGCCGCTCCGATGGGGCGCCCTGGGTGAAGGCGCTGGTGGCCTGCTATGTGGAGGTGATCCGCAACACGCCGCTGCTGGTGCAGATCTTCATCATCTATTTCGGCATCGCGACCCTCGGCCTCCATGTGGATGCCAATGTGGCGGCGGTGCTGGCGCTGGTGGTGAACGTCGGCGCCTATACCAGCGAGATCGTGCGCGCCGGCCTTGAATCCATCCACAAGTCGCAGCTGGAGGCGGCCGAATGCCTCGGCCTCAGCCGGCCGCAGACCTACTGGCACGTGATCGTGCGGCCGGCCATTGAGCGGGTCTATCCCGCCCTCACCAGCCAGTATGTCCTCTTGATGCTGGCCTCCTCCATCACCTCGCAGATCTCGGCGGAAGAACTGACGGCGGTGGCCAACCGTATCCAGTCCGACACCTTCCGCAGCTTCGAGACCTACATCGTGGTGGGCGTGCTCTACCTCGCCTTGTCGTTCGTGGTGCGCATCGCCTTCTGGCTGTTTGGCCTCGTGGTCTTCGTGCGCCGGCGCAAGCTCGGCACGGCGCTCTGAGGGGGAACGAAAATGCCAACCTTCACCCTCATCCACTTCCAGTTCCTGTGCTGGGCGGCACTGTGGACCGTCGGCCTGTCGGCCATCGCCTTCGTGGGCGGCGGGCTCGTGGGCTTCGGCGTCGCCCTCGCCCGCATCTCCTCCACGCGCTGGGTGCGCATCCTCGCCACCGCCTATATCCAGGTGGTACAGGGCACGCCGCTGCTCATCTTGCTCTTCCTGTTCTACTTCGGAATCGCCATCGCAGGCTTCAAGGAAGTGCCGGCCATCCTCGCCGCCGGCCTCGGCCTCACCATCTATTCATCAGGCTTTCTTGCCGAAATCTGGCGCGGTTGCATCGAGAGCGTGCCCAAGACCCAGTGGGAGGCGGCCGAATGCCTTTCGCTCAGCCGCTGGCAGCGCCTGACCCGCGTGATCCTGCCCCAGGCCATGCGCATCGCCACCGCGCCCACGGTCGGCTTCCTGGTGCAGATCGTGAAGAATACCTCGCTTGCCTCCGTGGTGGGCTTCGTGGAGCTGTCGCAGGCGGGCAAGCTTGTCAACAATTCCATCTTCGAGCCGTTCACCATCTTCATGGTGGTGGCCGCCATCTACTTCGTCCTCTGCTATCCGCTCTCGACCTGGAGCCGCAGTCTCGAAAGGAAGCTCAATGTCGGCCGTCGTTAGTCTGACCAACGTGGAAAAGAGCTTCGGCGCGGTGAAGGTGCTGAATGGCGTCTCCTTCGAGGTGGCGCGCGGCGAGGTGGCGGCGGTCATCGGCCAGTCCGGCTCCGGCAAGTCCACGGCGCTGCGCTGCATCAACGCGCTCGAAACCATCGAGGGCGGCCAGATCATGGTGTGCGGCCATGCCGTGCACGACCCCAAGCTCGACAAGAAGACCCTGCGCCGCGACGTGGGCATCGTGTTCCAGAGCTACAATCTGTTCCCTCACCTGACGGCCGAGCAGAACATCATGCTCGCCCCCACCTGCGTGAAGGGCATCGTCAAGACCGCGGCGCGCGACCTTGCCCGTGAGGTGCTGGCCCGCGTCGGCCTTGAGGCCAAGGCGGACCATTATCCAGAGCAATTGTCCGGCGGCCAGCAGCAGCGGGTGGCCATCGCCCGCTCGCTGGCCATGCAGCCCAAGCTGATGCTGTTCGACGAGGTCACCTCCGCCCTCGATCCCCAGCTCACCGGCGAGGTGCTGAAGGTGATGGAGGATCTCGCCCGCGGCGGCATGACCATGATCCTCGTGACCCACGAGATGGCCTTCGCCCGCAAGGTGGCCTCCAAGGTCATCTACATGCACCAGGGCACGGTCTGGGAAACCGGCCCCGGCGCCATGCTCGACGATCCGAAGACGCCGGAGCTGCGCGCTTTCGTCGGCAGCGGGCTCTGATCCCCGCTGTCTTCGCCAGACCACCAGAACACTGCAACACAAAGAAGGGTTGGAAACATGGAGCGTATGACCATCAATCGCCGCGCCTTCCTCGTCGGCGCCACCGGGCTCGCGGTGGCGGGCAGCCTTGCCCTGCCGGCCTTCGCCGACACGCTGGAAGAGATCAAGAAGCGCAACAAGATCCTGATCGCCGTGGACCTCGGCTCCCCGCCCTTCGGCATGACCGACGGCAACATGCAGCCCACCGGATCGGACGTGGAGAGCGCGAAGCTGTTCGCCGCCGAGCTGGGCGTTCCACTGGAGATCGTGCAGGTCACCAGCCCCAACCGCATCCCGTTCCTGCTCACCGGCAAGGCCGACATGGTGATGGCCTCCTTCAGCGTCACCGACGAGCGCAAGAAGGTGATCGATTTCTCCGATCCCTACGGTGTGATCCAGATCGTGGTGGCCGGGCCGAAGAACGTCGCCATCAAGGACATCAAGGACCTGGTGGGCAAGCGCCTCGGCACCACCCGCGGCTCCTCCAACGACAAGGAAGCCACCACCCAGGCGCAGGGCGCCGAGATGGTGCGCTTCGACGATGATGCCACCCTCATCACCGCGCTGGTGTCGGGCCAGGTGAACCTCATGGCCTCCTCGCCGCAGGTGATGCAGGCGGTGAATGCCCGCCGCCCCAACGATCCGCTGGAAGTGAAGCTGGTGCTCAAGACCAACCCCTATGCGGTGGGTCTGCGCAAGGGCGACGACGCCCTGCGCGATGCGGTCAACAAGGTGATCGCCGCCAACCTCAAGAACGGCAAGCTGAACGAGATCTACACCCGCTACAACGGCACCTCGCTCCCCGAAGAGATGCTGAAGTGAGGCTTCTGGCGGCCCGGTTGATCCGGGCCGCTTCCTGCGGCTGGTCTTGAGGCAGGGCCGCATTTTTCAGGAAAGAATTGGACGATGAAGGCATTACTCTGCGAAGAACCGGGTCGCCTGTCGGTCATCAGCCGGCCCGTGCCGGTGCCCGCCGCCGGCGAGGTGCTGGTGCGCATCCGCCGCGTGGGCGTGTGCGGCACCGACTTCCACATCTTCCAGGGCAAGCACCCCTTCCTCGAATATCCCCGCGTCATGGGCCACGAATTGTCGGGCACCGTCGAGGCAGCGCCCGAGGGCAGCCGCCTGAAGACCGGCGAGAACGTCTACATCGTGCCCTACCTCTCCTGCGGAAAGTGCGTGGCCTGCCGCAAGGGCGTGACCAATGCCTGCCAGAACATCGCGGTGCTGGGCGTCCACAAGGACGGCGGCATGGCGGAATTCCTCTGCGTGCCCGAGGGCAATGTGGTGCCCACCGGCACCGCTTCCCTCGACGACGCGGCCATGATCGAGTTCCTCGCCATCGGCGCCCATGGCGTCAAGCGCGGCCAGATCACGGCTGAGGACAAGGTGCTGGTGGTGGGCTCCGGGCCCATCGGCATGTCCGCCATCATCTTCGCCAAGGCGCGGGGCGCTGAGGTCTCGGTGATGGACATGCGCGAGGATCGCCTCGCCTTCACCAGGGACATGCTGGGCGCCGACCATCTGGTGACGGCGGATGCCGGCGCCGAAGAGGTCGCCAGGCGCATCACCCAGGGCGATTTCTACGATGTGGTGATCGACGCCACCGGCAATGCGGGAGCCATGCAGCGCGGCTTCGGCTTCATCGCCCATGGCGGGCGCTATGTGCTGGTCAGCGTGGTGCGGCAGGACATCACCTTCTCCGATCCCGAGTTCCACAAGCGCGAGACCACGCTTTACGCCAGCCGCAACGCCCAGCCCGATGATTTCGCGGAAGTGGTGCGCCAGATGGAGGCCGGCCGCGTGCCGACGCGCGCGCTCAACACCCATCGCGGCGCCCTCGGCGATGCGCCCGGGCTGTTCCAGGACTGGCTGAGGCCAGAGGCCGGCGTCATCAAGGCGATTCTGGAGGTCTGACGCATCATGGCCGACCCGCGCACTCTGCGTCTCAACGCGGCGGACAATGTCCTCATCGCCATCGATACCGTCCCGCAGGGTGCGGCGCTGCCCGGAGGCCTCACCGCCACGCGCACCGTGCCGCGTGGCCACAAGATCGCCTGCGCGCCCATCCCTGCGGGGGCGCCGGTGCGCAAGTTCGGGCAGGTCATCGCCTTCGCCGGCGTGGACATCGCTCCCGGCGACTGGGTGCACGAGCACAATGTGATGCTCAAGGATTTCGAGCGCGACTATGCCTTCGCCTCCGAGGCGCGGCCGCTCGAAACCCTGTTGCCCGGCGAGACGCCCGCCACCTTCGAGGGCTTCCGCCGGCCCGACGGGCGGGCCGGCACGCGCAACTATATCGGCATCCTCAGCTCGGTGAACTGCTCGGCGACGGTGGCGGATTTCGTCGCCGACGAGGTGGCGCGCTCCGGCATCCTTGCGGACTATCCCAACATCGACGGGGTGGTGCCCTTCACCCACGGCACCGGCTGTGGCATGGGCTCGAAGGGCGAGGAATTCGACATCCTCGCCCGCACCCAATGGGGCTATGCCAGCCATCCCAATTTCGCCGCGGTGCTCGTCATCGGCCTCGGCTGCGAGGTGTTCCAGATCCCGCGCCTCAAGGAGGCCTACGGCATCACAGAGGGCGACCATTTCCAGAGTCTGGTGATCCAGGAATCCGGCGGCACCCGCAAGTCGGTGGCGCGGGGCGTGGACAAGATCAAGGACATGCTCGCCTTCGCCAACGCGTCGCGGCGCGAGACGGTGGCGGCGTCCGAGCTATCCCTCGCGCTTCAGTGCGGCGGGTCGGACGGTTATTCCGGCCTCACCGCCAACCCGGCGCTGGGGGCGGCGGTGGACATGCTGGTGCGCCAGGGCGGCACCGCCATCCTCTCCGAAACCCCTGAAATCTATGGCGCCGAGCACCTCTTGACCCGCCGTGCCGAAAGCGAGGAAGTGGGCCGCAAGATCGTCGATCTCATCGACTGGTGGCGGGCCTATGCGGCGCGGGCCGGCGGCGAGCTGAACAACAATCCCTCCCCCGGCAACAAGGCGGGCGGGCTCACCACCATCCTTGAGAAGTCGCTGGGCGCGGTGGCCAAGGGCGGCACCTCCACCCTGCGCGGCGTCTATCGCTATGCCGAGCGCATCGACCGCAAGGGCTTCGTCTATATGGACACGCCCGGCTACGATCCGGTGGCGGCCACGGGGCAGGTGGCGGGCGGGGCTAATGTCTTGTGCTTCACCACCGGGCGCGGCTCGGCCTATGGCTGCAAGCCCACGCCCTCCATCAAGCTGGCCACCAACACCGACCTCTATCGCCGGATGGAGGACGATATGGACATCAATTGCGGCGACGTGCTCGACGGCGTCAGCATCGAGGAGAAGGGGCGGGAGATCTTTTCCACCATCCTCGACGTGGCCTCGGGCACCAAGTCCAAGTCGGAGCTCCTGGGCTACGGCCGCAACGAGTTCGTGCCCTGGCAGATCGGCGCCGTCATGTGAGGCGGGACGGGTGGGCGCCCCTCTGGTGGGGCCCCACCCGTGGTCTTTCAAGGCCTGGTTGGCGCTTCCCTTGGGCTTCTCGTCGTGGTGTTCTCATCCCAGCCGGCGAAGACCGGCGCTGGGAGACGCCATGAGATACGCCCTCGCCCTCGCGCTTGGCCTCGCGCTTTCTGCGCAGGCTCCTTCCGCCCAGGCGGCGACGGAGCCGCTCAAGATCACGCCCACCTGCTCGCAGGAGCGGCTCTGCCACCTCAAGACCTTCTACACCATCGGCGACTTCAAGATCGGCGGCAGCTACGATCTCGCCGCCCCCGAGAAATGGGCCAATGGCGGGGAGGGAGGCACCACCCTCGAATCGCTGGGCGCGGGTCCGCTGAAGACCGCCTACATCGCGCTGGGCACCCCGATCCGCAATGCGGCTGGGGAGATCACCAATGCGGTGATCATCAATTCCTTCTATTCGGGCGACGCCACCGACATGTACGCCCAGTGGGTGGAGGGCACGGCGCTGTCGGGCGGATCGGTGATCGGGCCGGGCCGGGCCATCGACACCAACCAGTATTATGTGGTGATCCTCGACGCGCTGGGCCTGTGGGGCACTTCCAAGCCCTCCGAGGGGCTGGGGCAGAAGTTTCCCCAGTACAGCTACCAGGACATGGTGCAGGCCAACTACCGGATGCTGCGCGACCACCTGAAAGTCGTCCGCGCGGCGCTGGTCACCGGCGCTTCCATGGGGGCGACGCAGACCTATGTCTGGGGCGTCATGCATCCGGATTTCATGAACGGCCTGATGCCCATCGGCGGCACCAGCCAGTCGGACGGCGCCGACCCGGTGGGCAACTGGACCTTCCAGCTCATGTCCGCCGCCATCGAGAGCGATCCGCAATGGCGGGCCACCGGCGGCAATTACTACAACCTGCCCAAGGACAAGCACCCCAACCAGGGTGTCGCCTTCGGCTGGTCGGTGCTGCTGCTCACCGGCTTCGACTTCCAGTTCCGCTCCCAGCAGGACTGGGCCAAGGTGCAGCCGGACGTGTTCTACTGGAACCCGCCCACGCCCCAGGCCGGAGCCAGTGTGAACAAGCGCGCCCTGCTGTTCGATGCGGTGGACCTGTTGTGGCGCAACCGCGCCGGCGAGACCTACAACATCAATGACCAGCTGAAGCGCATCAAAGCCCGCACGCTGGTGATGCATATCGATAACGACCAGTGGCTCACCTTCGACCGGGCCAAGCGCACCGTGGACCTCGTGCCCGGCGCGGACTTCGTCCATGAGAAGAGCCCGGTGGCGCACTACGGCGTGTTCTCCATCCTGAAGAACCGGGAGTTCGACCCCGCGGTCGCCGGCTTCCTCTCCGACGTGTCGCGCCTGACCCGCGACCGCAACCTGGTGGCGAAGACCTACCGGACCCCCTCGGTGGCCGCCAACATCACGCCGGACAAGTCGTTCTGGAACACATTCGTCACCTATCCTTTCCCGGTGAAGAAGACCACGGCGAAGGACAGTCGCGGGATCGCGTGGGACATCGGCTATATGGATGAATATGCCGGCACGGCGCCCAATCCGGACGTGCTGGTGATCATCCACGGCAAGGGCGCGTTCGGCGGCCACTATGGCAACATCATGCGGATCGCGCTGGAGCGCGGTCTTCGGGTGATCGCGGTGGACCTGCCGCACTACGGCATGTCCGGCCCCGGCAACCTCGACAAGAGCCCCGCCCGCACCATGCAGGAGATGCGGGAGGTGGTGCACGAGGTGGTGGTGAACCAGCTCAAGGTGCAAAAAGCCGCCTATCTCGGCCATTCCATGGGCGGGCAGATCGTGCTCGGCTATGCCCTCACCTGGCCCGACGCGGTGTCGAAGCTGATCCTGGAAGCCCCCGCCGGGCTTGAGGAATATCCCCGCGAGGTGACGGTGGCACCGGGCAAGAAGCTGGACCTGTTCGATCCCGCCTATGCCCACGACTTCGACGCCTGGAAGAAGACCTGGGACCAGACCGGCCTCAGGGACCGCGAGAAGAACCTCACCGCCCAGCAGATCGACGATTTCTTCCACTTCCGCAGCCGCGACCCGGTAACCGGGGCGGTGACGCCGCAGCGCTCGGGCTATTTCGTGCGCGACAGCGAATATGCCCGCCTGCACACCGCCCAGCGCATTGGCATGATCAAGGGCGATCCGCGCGAATTGCAGCAATGGGTGGATGTCTTCATCTTCGACATCTACGCCATGGTGGCGGAACTGCAGGAGAAGGACCCAGCGAGCCTGTATAAGAGGCTCACCGACATCAAGATCCCCATCTTTCTTGCCTTCGGCGACAAGGAGCCGTTCATTCCCGGCTATGCCTTCAACGGGCTGAACGACCTGTCGCGCCAGCTCATCCTGCCGTTCATGCGGCGCATGGATGCGGCGGGCGGCGACGTGCGGGTGAAGGTCTATCCCGGCACCGCCCACTTCATCCATACCGACGAGCCGGTGGCGTTCGCCGAGGATGTGGTGGACTTCGTCGAGACCGGGCGGGTGCCCACGGCCTCGCCGGCCAGCGTCGACCGGCTGATCCATGGCGCGCCCTCGGAGGCGTCGCCGCAGGCTGCCGCCGCCGCCGCGCCCACCGGCCTCAACAAGTAGGACCCGCCATGCCAGAGCTGAAAGCAGGCGAGGCGAGCCTCGGGGTTCAGGCCGGCGAAGTAAACCTCAAGGTTCAAGCGGGCGAGGTGAACCTCAGGGTTCAGGCGGGCGAGGTATCCCTCGCCTGGCGCCAATGGGGGGAGGGCGACACCATCGTCCTCTTCATCCACGGCAACCTTGCCAGCAAGGACTGGATCGAACTGGCCGCGTCCCACTTCCCGCGGGGCGTGCGCACCATCGCCATCGACTGGAGGGGCTGCGGGGACAGCGACAAGCCGGCCCCGCTGCCCGATTTCTCCAATTATTCCATCGCCCAGCATGCTGACGACATGCTGGCGGCGCTGGACGCGCTCGACATCGGCTTCTGCCATCTTGCCACCCACTCCACGGGCGGCATCATCTCCACCCGCATGCTGCTGAAGCAGCCGGAGCGCTTCGGCCGGGTGTTCTCGCTGTCGCCGGTGGGGCCGCAGGGCCTCGCCTTCACACAGGAGAACATCGCCCTGTTCGCCCGGATGAAGGCGAGCCGGGATTTCACCCGCTATATCATGGCGCTCACCGCCCCCAGCCTGTTCGAGCCGGACAGCCTCGCCGCCGGAACGCCCCGCTTCCGTTCGGACATTGGGGACCGTGCCGGCCTGTTCGACCACATCGTGGAGCAGGTGTGCGCCGTCTCCGACGGCATCTGGTTCGGCACCCCGGACACGCTGACCAAGGAAGCCGCGAGCGGCGAACTCAAGGCGCAGATGGGATCCATCCCCCATCCCCACCTCGTGGTGTGGGGCATGAATGACGGCGTGATCCCCGAGGCCGACCTGAAGGAGATGGCCGCCCTCATGCCCCACTGCCGTTTCATCGCGGTGCCGGGCATCGGCCATTGCCTGAACCTCGAGGCGCCGGAGATCTACGCCGGCTATTTCGGCGCCTGGTTCGGCGGGCTTTCGGGCTGAGGGACGATCGGGACTGCGCCCCTCGCTGCTGCGTGTCCCGTCAGGTGAATTCAGCCGCCCGCCGGGCGAAGGCGGCGGCGAGGGCGCCGGTTTCCGCCGCGCCTTCCGCTGCCGCGTTGCCGGCCTTCGCCCGCGCCGCGATGCCCTCGAAGATCACCGCCCAGCGGAACAGGGCAAACGCCATGTGGAAGTTTGTGAGCGTGAGGCCATGGGTCGCCGCCGCCTCATACTGCGTCACGAAATCCGCGCGGGAGGGAATGCCGAGGGCGTCGAGATCCAGCCCGGCGATGCCACCGTACTCCTCCGGTCGCGACACCCACGCCATGGCGCAATGGGCAAGGTCCGCCAGCGGATGGCCGAGGGTGGACAATTCCCAGTCCAGCACCGCCACCACCTCCGGGCGGGTGGGGTGGAACATGAGATTGCCCATGCGGTAGTCGCCATGGGCGATGCGCGTGGTGTCGTCCGCCGGAACATGGGCCGGCAGCCAGGCCACCAGGCGGTCGATGTTGGTGTCCTCGCGGGTTTTGGACAACTCCCACTGGCGGGTCCAGCGGGTGATCTGGCGGCCGAAATAATTGCCCGGCCGGCCGAAATCGGCGAGGCCGGCGGCGGCGAAGTCCACGTTGTGGAGCGCGGCAAGCGTCTGCGCCATGGCGGCATACATGGCGCCGCGCTCGGCGGGCGAGACGCCGGGCAGGGTGCAGTCGTGGAACACGCGCCCCTCCACCTTGTCCATCACATAGAACAAGGTGCCGATGATGGACTTGTCCTCACACAGCAGCAGCGCGGGGGGCACCGGCACCGGCGTGTCTGCCAGCGCGCGCATGATGCGGAATTCACGATCCACCGCATGGGCGGAGGGAAGCAGCTCGCCGGGCGGCTGCTTGCGCAGCACCAGCGCGCGGTTGGCATAGGTGACGAAGAAGGTGGGGTTGGACTGGCCCCCGGATATGGGCTGGAACTGCGGCGCACCTTCGAGCCCGCCGATGTGCGCCTTCAGATGGGCGTCGAGGGCGCCAACGTCGAAGCCGTATGCGCTGAACTGGGACCCGCTCATGCGCCTTCTCCCACCGGCCAGTTCCAGAAGGCACCTTCTTCCTTCTCCAGGAAACGGTTCAGCACCATCTCGTGCACCGCGTCCGCGCCGTCCACCAGACGGGCCTGGCGGGCGTAGCGATAGATCCACTCCAGCACCGTATCCTTGGAATAGCCGCGCGCGCCATTGATCTGGATGGCGCTGTCGGCGGCGAGGTGCAGGGTGTTGGCGGCCTTGATCTTGGCCATGGACACCTCCTTGCGGGCGAGCCCGCCGCGATCCAGCTCCCACGCCGCCTTCATGGTGAGGAGCCGGGAAATCTCGATGTCCATGGCGATGCGGCCCAGCAGGGTCTGCACGCTTTCACGGTCGGCGAGGCGCACGCCGAAGCCGTAGCGCACGTCCGCATAAGCCCGCGCGATCTCCACGCAACGCATGGCAAGGCCCAGCCAGCGCATGCAATGGGTGAGGCGCGCCGGCCCGAGGCGGATCTGGGTCACCCGCAGGCCCTTGCCTTCGCCCAGAAGCACATCCTCGGGGGGGATTTCGAGGCCGTCGAACTCCAGCTCGCAATGTCCGCCATGTTCCTCCGGCCCCATGATGGGGATGCGGCGCACGATGCGCCAGCCCGGCGCGTCGCGATGGAAGGCGAAGGCGGTGAGGCCGGTGCGCGGATCGTCCGAGGTGCGGGCGATGAGGATGAGGTGGGCGGCCTCCTCGGCGCCGGTGATGAACCATTTGCGGCCGTAGATGCGATAGCTGCCGTTCGGCTGCTTCTCGGCGCGGGTCAGCATCATGCCCGGGTCGGAGCCGCCGCCGGGATGGGGCTCGGTCATCACGAAGGCGGAGCGCACGGCGCCGGACGCGATGGGCGCGAGCCATTTCGCCTTCTGCTCGGGCGTGCCCACCTGTTCCAGCACCATCATGTTGCCGTCGTCGGGGGCGGCGGAATTGAACACCACGGGGCCGAAGATGGAGCGGTTCATCTCGGTGTAGCAGACCGCCATGCCCACCCTGCCGACGCCGAGGCCGCCGCTCTCCGGCTTCAGCTGGAGGTTCCAGAGACCCTCGGCCCTCGCCTTCTCCCGCAGCCGCGCCAGGGGGGCGGGCGCGATGTTCTCATGGGTGTCATAGGCGGCAGGGTCGGCTTCCAGCGGAATGATCTCGCGGTCCACGAACGCGCCGATGCGGCGCCGAAGGTCCTCAAGGGCGGGGGAGATGGTGAAGTCCATGGTGACCTCGATAGCTGGGAAGCGATAAAAAAGAGCGAGCGCTCGCTTTTTATAATCGCGCTGATGAAAGCGCAAGGCGTCTCGTGACGGACGGCCGCAAAGGTGGGGCTGGCCGGTGCAGAGGTGTTCGCGGGCGGATCGTGCACCAGCGGCGTTCGCCGGCCCGTCGCATCCCATGGGGCACGCGGTCCCATGGGGGCAGGGCTTTGCGGCGTCGGCTGATCGCCGTGTTTCGACCCCGCCGGTGCGAGCCGGCGGGGGAAGCAGTCATTCGGCGGCGGACTTCGCCGCAGATTTCGCCGCCGCCTTGGCCGCCGCCGCGCCGGCCTTGTGGGCAACAGCGCCGCTCCCGTCCGGCACCGCCGGCACCACGGGGGCGGCGGCAAGGCGCAGGCTCAGTTCGCGCGCTCCCAGCAGGGTGAGCGACAGGGTGAAGGGCACGATGTAGTAGAATAAGCGGAAAATCAGCAGCGCGGCCAAAAGCTCGCTCTTGTCGAACTGCGGCAGGGCGACCAGTAGCGCCGCGTCGAATACGCCGAGGCCGCCGGGGGCATGGCTGGCGAAGCCCAGCAGCGTGGCGGTGACGAAGATGACCGCCAGCGACACCGGGTCGATATAGGGCGTCGACGGCATCAGCATGTACATGGCGGCGGCGCACAGGGTGAGGTCGAGGATGCCGATGCCCACCTGCACCAGGGTGGTGCGCCCGCGCGGCAGGGTCACGAACCAGGACGAGCGTCCGATGGTGCGCGGCGCCAGCGACACCCAGGTGATGTAGCCCACCAGGACTGTCAGCGCGCCGAGGCCGATCAGCCGGTTGACGAAGGGCGGCAGCCGGTCCACCGCCGTGGCCGCCTCCGGATGGATGGTGATGCCGAGGCCCAGCACCGCAATGTTGCCGAGCCAGAAGGTGAGCCCCGCCACGAAGCAGATCTTGGCGACATCAATGGCCCCGAGCCCCCAGGCGGAATAGATGCGATAGCGCACCGAGCCGCCGGTGAAGACGGTGAAGCCCACGTTGTGGCCAATCGAATAGGAGCAGAAGCCCGCTAGCGCCGCGATGCGGTAGGGCACATGGTCCTTGCCGATGGTACGCAGGGCGAACCAGTCATAGAAGGTGAGGGTGAGATAGGCCCCCGCCACCAGCAGGAAGCCGATGACGACATTGCGCGGATCCTTCGCCGCGAGAGCCTCCATCACGTCGGAGAGCTTCAAATTGTGAAGCATGCGGTAGAGCACGGTGGCCGCAAACGCGATCACCACCAGGCTCAGGATGAAGCCCAGCCCGTGCAGACCCACCCGATCTCGCAGGAAAACCCAGATTTTCGAAGCTACCGCCCGAACACCCATTGCGTCACCGATATCCCCCGCCCGCAACGTCACCGGCCCGCCCACATCTGCACGCTTTCGCGCGAGTTTGAAGGGCCATTTTCACTCTTGTCGCATTGTGACGCCGCCGGCTCGCTCAGATTGCATTGCTCGTTGGCCGCACTCTATGGCCGGCGCAGCGATGGCCGCCGGTCCGTGGCGGCCTGCCGATTGGTCAATACTGCACCGCCCGTGACAACGCGGCGCCTGCCGGTGCATGCCCTTTAAAGCTTCACCGGGTAACCGATCTCCACCGTGCGGGCCCGCGGCAGGCCGAACCGGTCCACCGAGCGCTCCGCGTTCCGGGCGAGGAAGGCGAACACATGCGCCACCACGTCCTTGATCTTCGTCACCTCGTCGGGCGGGATGATCCGCTCGTGGCCGATCACATAGATGGCCGCGTCCGGATCGATGCCGCGGGCGCTGAGCGCCGGGCCGAGCACGGAGGGAACGTCGATCTGCTGCATGTAGCCGAACCGCAGATCCACCCGCACGAAGCCCTCGTTGAGGGTCGTCACCTTCACCCGGTCCTCCACCGAGACCCGGGGCCGCGCGGCGATCCAGACTGAAACGATCACCGCCTTCTCGAACCGGACCTTCAGCAAGTCGGCCATGCGCGAGAGGGCGACCGGAGTCATGGCACCCGCACGAGACAGAAAGATGGCGGTGCGGGGGGCTTCCACGTCGTTCACCCGGTCCTTGCGGGCGACGAAGCTGTCGAGGGGCTCGGTGAAGCGCACCTGCTGGGCCACCACGCCCTCCAGCCCGCGCCGCCAGCTCACCATCACGAAGATGATGGCGGCGGCGATGCTCAGGGGCAGCCAGCCGCCATCATGGATCTTGGTCATGTTGGCCGAGGCGAAGGCGAAGTCGATGGTGAGGAGGCCCGTGGCCATGGCCCACACTGCCGGCGCCGGCCAGCCCCAGGAGCGGTGCACCTGGGCGATGAACAGGATGGAGGTGGTGACCATGGCGAAGGCCACCGCGATACCGTAGGCCGAGGCCAACCGGTCGGAGGCCTCGAAGCCCAGCACCACCGCGATGCAGGCGATCATCAGCAGCCAGTTCAGCCGGCCCACATAGATGTGCTGCTCGTTGTGCTCGGAGGTGTAGCGGATGCGCATGGGCGGCAGGTAGCCCAGCTCGATGGCCTGCTTGGCCAGCGAGAACACGCCGGTGATGATGGACTGGGAGGCGATCACCGTGGCCGCCGTTGCGAGGAACAGCAGCGGGATGTCGAACACGTCCGGGCACAGGTCGTAGAACGGGTTGCGCACCGCGTTCGGGTCCACCAGCAGGATCGCGCCCTGGCCGAAATAATTGAGCAGCAGCGCCGGCATGGCCACGAACAGCCAGGCCCGCGCGATGACCGGGCGGCCGAAATGGCCAAGGTCCGCATAGAGCGCCTCGCCACCCGTCACCGCCAGGAAGCAGGCGCCGAGGATGACGCCGGCAAGCCCGGGATGGTTCACCATCAGCATGATGCCGTAGCGCGGGTCGAGCCCGGCGAGCACCTGGGGCGCCTGCAGGATGCCGTAGACGCCCAGCGCCCCCAGCGAGCCGAACCACATCAGCATGATGGGGCCGAAGAAGGAGGCGATGCGCTCGGTTCCCAGCCGCTGCGACAGGAAGACGGCGAGCAGCACCAGCACGGTGAGCGTCACCACCCAGTGCTCCAGCTCCGGCGATATGACCTGGAGACCCTCGATGGCCGAGAGCACCGACATGGCCGGGGTCAGCACGCCGTCACCGATGAGCATGGCGGCGCCCAGCAGGCCGGCGGCCAGCAGGTACCAGCGCATGCCGAGCGCGCTGCGGTGGAGGTCGAGCAGGGTGACGAGGGCCAGGATGCCGCCTTCGCCGTCGTTGTCCGCCCGCAGCACCAGCATCACGTATTTCACGGTGACGGAAAGAATGATGCTCCAGGTGATGAGCGAGAGCAGCCCCAGCACGTCGGCGCCGAGGAAATTGGTGCCGCCTACCGCCAGAACGCCCTGCTTGAGGGCATAGAGCGGGCTGGTGCCGATATCGCCGAACACCACGCCGAGGGCGCCGATCTCGGCGGCGAACGGCAGGGGGCGTGTGCGGTCGCGGGAAAAGCTGAGGGCCATCGAGGGCGGTCGCCGCTCAGTGCCGCGTGTCGGGCAGGGGGGAGGGGCGGTACCTGACGGCGGCGCGCTCGTCTGTGCTGCGATGCTCAAAGGTGCGGCACGGGCCCGGCATCTGGAACCCCAAGCTGCAAAGTTCTTCCACCCCGCACAGTGTCCTGTCGCGCAGTGTCACGCCTCGCGACTGTCGCACGAAACCGTTCAAGGCAAGCCCCCGCGCGTTTCCCGTCCGTGGCACATGGGCAGAGATCCGGACCGTGCCACGCCCGTCCCGGGCCGAGGCCAGGGACCGAAAAGACGCCGCTCCGGAACCGTCCGGCTCTGCCCGCATGGGGCGGGTGCACCCAACACCTAGCTCCGTTCGCGGGGGAAGACAATGCGCTGCCGCAAACCCTCCAATACCAACGGCTCCGGCCGATGACCGGGGCCGTGACGGCAGGCTCGTGCGCCGAACGGGCTTCAACCGGCGATCCGGCAACCGGGCTGCGGGCGCAGGTCCAGATCGCGAGAAACAGGTCCAGATCGCCCTCAAAAACGAAGAACGCCGGCCCGAGGGCCGGCGTTCCGCTGGATCAGGGGCGAGGCGCGGAGGCGCCGCCGGAGACTGTTCAGTAGCGGTAGTGCTCGCTCTTGAACGGGCCCTGCTGGGGCACGCCGATATAGGCCGACTGCTGGTCGGTGAGCTTGGTGAGCTTCACCCCGATCTTCTCGAGGTGGAGCGATGCCACCTTCTCGTCGAGGTGCTTGGGCAGGGTGTAGACTTCCTTGGCGTACTGGCCGGGCTTGGTGAACAGCTCGATCTGCGCCAGCGTCTGGTTGGTGAACGACGCGCTCATCACGAAGCTCGGGTGGCCGGTGGCGTTGCCGAGGTTCACCAGGCGGCCTTCCGACAGCAGGATGATGCGCTTGCCGTCGGCGAACTCCACCTCGTCCACCTGCGGCTTCACATTGTGCCACTTCAGGTTCTTGAGGCCGGCCACCTGGATCTCGCTGTCGAAGTGGCCGATGTTGCAGACGATGGCGCGGTCCTTCATGGCCCGCATGTGATCCACCGTGATCACGTCCAGGTTGCCGGTGGCGGTCACGAAGATGTCGGCGCGCTTGGCGGCGTCCTCCATGGTGGTGACCTCATAGCCTTCCATGGCGGCCTGGAGGGCGCAGATGGGATCGACCTCCGACACCATCACCCGGCAGCCGGCATTGCGCAGGGAGGCGGCGGAGCCCTTGCCCACGTCGCCGAAGCCCGCGACCATGGCCACCTTGCCGGCCATCATCACGTCGGTGCCGCGGCGGATGCCGTCCACCAGCGACTCACGGCAGCCGTAGAGGTTGTCGAACTTGGACTTGGTGACGCTGTCGTTGACGTTGATGGCGGGCCACAGCAGCGTGCCCTTCTTCTGCATCTCGTAGAGACGGTGCACGCCCGTGGTGGTCTCTTCGGTCACGCCGCGGATGGACTTGGCGAGCAGGGTGTACCAGCCGGGCTTGTGCTTCAGGCGGCGCTTGATGGCGGCGAAGAGGACTTCCTCCTCCTCGTTGGTGGCGCCGTCGAGGAAGGCGGTGTCGCCGTTCTCCGCGCGCAGGCCGAGGTGGACCAGCAGGGTGGCGTCGCCGCCGTCGTCCAGGATCATGTTCGGCGCGCCGCCGTCGGCCCACTCGAAGATGCGGTGGGTGTATTCCCAGTATTCCTCCAGCGTCTCGCCCTTCACGGCGAAGACGGGGACGCCGGCGGCGGCGATGGCGGCCGCGGCATGGTCCTGGGTGGAGTAGATGTTGCAGGAGGCCCAGCGCACGTCGGCGCCCAGCGCCTTCAGCGTCTCGATGAGCACGCCGGTCTGGATGGTCATGTGCAGGGAGCCGGCGATGCGGGCGCCCTTCAGCGGCTGGGACGGGCCGTATTCGGCGCGGGTGGCCATGAGGCCGGGCATTTCGATTTCGGCGATGTCCAGCTCCTTGCGACCCCAGTCCGCAAGGTTGATGTCCTTCACCACGTAATCGTTGCTCATGGATTGCTCCGCTGGAATGCGCCGCGCCGCACGGGCGCAGGTCGGGATGGAGGCCTGTAGCACGGCGCCTCCCTTGGGGCAATAAGGATATAAAGAAATGCTTATATGCCAGAGGCCGACCCCGGAAAAGCCGCGTGGCGGCTCGCCTGCCAAGATGGCGGCCAAGTTGCCGCCTGCACCGGCCAAAGTAAGGTTGGCGACAGGCGCGCTTTGATTCCGACAAAAATTGTGATATACGTGACTTTACAGTCGATTGCTTCCACCAACCAGCCGCTTCGCGCCCGCACAGTGTTTGCGCAAATCCATGGGCGCATTCTCGGGAATACAGGGGCGAGAATCTGCGTGCCTGCCGACACTTACGGCGAGGCGCGGGGGCTGTCCATCGCCATCGACTGGCAGAGCGGGTTGGCGGGCGTTCCGGCCGCGACCCAAGTCCGCAGCGCCAGGGTGCGCGCCGTCCCGGTACCGGACCGGCCGGCCTCCGCGCCAACAGGTTCGGCCCCAGGCTTCATGTCCTTGGGCCGGATCAGGAGTGTCAAGAGCATGTCGGCAAAGAAGAACGCGCAGACCCGTCTCGGCTTCAAGACGGGTGAGCACATTGTTTATCCGTCCCACGGCGTGGGCCGCATCATGGCCATCGAGGAACAGGAAGTCGCCGGTTTCAAGCTCGAACTCTTCGTGATCTCGTTTGAAAAGGACAAGATGACGCTGCGGGTGCCCGTGCCCAAGATCGCCACGGTCGGCATGCGCAAGCTCTCCGAAACCAATATCGTCGACAAGTCGCTGGAAACTCTTCAGGGTCGCGCCCGCGTGAAGCGCACCATGTGGAGCCGCCGCGCCCAGGAATACGAAGCCAAGATCAATTCGGGCGACCTCGTTGCCATCTCCGAAGTGGTGCGTGACCTGTATCGCTCCGACGCCCAGCCCGAGCAGTCCTATTCCGAGCGCCAGCTTTATGAAGCCGCTCTGGACCGTATGGCCCGCGAGCTTTCGGCGGTGAACAACATCACCGAGACCGAGGCGGTGAAGCTCATCGAGCAGAACCTGCTCAAGGGTCCGCGCCGCGGCACGGCGAAGGTGGTGGAAGAGGCCGACCTCGACGCCGAGATCGAGACCGACGAGGCGGCGTGATCTTCGTCGCCTGATCCCGTTTCCAAGGTCCTGTTTCCAAGTCAAAGACCCGGCTCCGGCCGGGTCTTTCTTTTTGGGCGGTCTTCCCGGGGGGCGCTCACAACCCTGCCATGCGTGCGCACGGCGCGGGACAGCCATGTGCCACCGTCATGTGTGCTGTTCCGGGCGGGCAATTCCTCTTGCCGATGCGCTGGGCGGATCAGGGCAGAGGGGCTGCGTCCGTGCCTGTCCGGTGGCGACACCGAACATTCCGCGCGCCCGGGTGGAACCCGACGGCGTCTGCCGCGTTTGTCCGCATGGGGTTGGCTTGGAGAAGCGATCATGTCCAATCGTGACCAGGATCAGCGCAACACCCAGAACCAGAACCAGAACCAGAACGAGAAAGGCCGCGAGGGCCAGGGCAAGGACAAGGGCCAGCAGCAGCAGGCCCAGATGCCCGGCCAGAAGGGTGGCCAGCAGCAGGGAGGCCAACGGAACGAGAATCAACGGGACGAGCGGCGCGACCAGCGCTAGGGCCGGATCGGAGCAGGCGCTATAGCCTGATCCCTGAATCCGTCTCTCAGCTCGGCAATATGCCCGAAGACAGAGCCGAAGCCGCCGGCTGCCCTCTCCCCGGGGGGCAGCCGGTTTTATTTTGGCCTCCCGGGTGGTCGCGGGCGCCTTGCGGCGCCCTACACCCCCGCCGCGCCGCCGTCCGAGCGCGGGTCGTGCGCGCCCTCCATGCGTCCGCCAGGATGCAGCACCACCGCCCCCGCGTGCCCCATGGTGTCGCTGTAGGCTTCCGGAACCAGCGCCAGGTCGTGCCCCACCAGCTTCAGGCGCTCCACCACCTCGTCGTCGAAGCGCGGCTCCAGTCGCAGCCGGGTCTCCACATCGCCCCAGGTGCGGCCCAGCAGCCAGCGCGGCCGGGCGATGGCCTCTCCCAGCGGCACGCCGAACAGCACATGGCGGCTGAACACGGCGGACTGTGTCTGCGGCTGGCCTTCCCCGCCCATGGTGCCATAAGCCATCACCCGCCCGTCGGCGAGCACCGCCAGCGCCGGGTTCAGGGTATGGAACGGCCGCCGGCCGGGCTCCAGCGGATTGAGCGCGCCCGGCTCCAGCGAGAAGCTGGCGCCGCGATTCTGCATCAGCACGCCGGTGGCGGGCAGAACGCAGCCCGAGCCGAACTCGAAGAAGATGGACTGGATGTAGGACACCACCAGCCCGGACTTGTCCGCCGCGCCGAGCCAAACCGTGTCGCCGCCGGCCTTGGCCTGCGGCCAGGGGAGGGCGCGGCCCATCTCGATGCCGTCAGCCCGTTTGGCGATGGCCTCGGGGGTGAGCAGGGCGGCAAGGTCGTGGGTGAGGTGATCATAGTCGCACACCACCTTGTCGCGCACCATGAAGGCGCGCTTGGTGGCCTCGATGAGGCCGTGCACGTGCTCGAAGCTGTCGCCGCGCTTTACCTTCAGCCGGTCGAACAGCGCGAGGATGAGCAGAGAGGCCAGCCCCTGTGTGGGCGGCGGGGCGTTGAACAGCCGGCCGACGCCGATGTCCACGGACAGCGGCGGGCGCTCCACCGCCGCATAGCGCTTGAGATCCTCTCGGGTGACCGGGCTGCCGATGCGCTCGAGGTCGGTCCCGATCTCGCGGCCCACGTCGCCGCGATAGAAATCGGCGAGGCCGGCGCGGGCGAGATGGTCCAGCGTATCGGCGAGGCGCTGCTGGCGCTGGAGCGTTCCCGCCTGCGGCACCGCCCGGTCCGCGGTGAGGAAGGCGGCGGCGAAGCCGGGCGCGTCTTCCAGTTCGGCCTTCTTCTGCGCCGTGAGGGCGGCCTGCGAGCGCGAGACGGCCACGCCCTCGCGGGCATGACGGACGGCGGGCTCCAGAAGCCTCTTGAGTGTCATGCGGCCGCCATGGACCGCGGCGGCCTCAAGGGCGAGGCGCCAGCCATCCACCGCGCCGGGCACGGTGACGGCGGCCAGCGGTCCCCGGGTGGGCACCGCCCCGAGGCCGAGCTCATGGTAGAAGGGAATGGTGGCGCGGGCGCCGGCGAAGCCGCAGGCCTCGATGTAGCGCACCCGTCCGGAGGGCTCGCGGATGAGCCAGAAGCCGTCGCCGCCCACATGGTTCATGTGCGGATAGACCACGGCGATGGCGGCGGCTGCCGCCACCATGGCCTCGATGGCGTTGCCGCCCTCGGCCAGCACCTCGCGTCCCGCCTCCGCCGCCAACTGGTGCGGGGCGGCGACCATGCCCCCCATGGCGTGAAGGCTCTCGTGGGCTTCGGCCGGCAGCATGCAAGGTCTCCTTCTCGGCGTTCCGGCGGGTCGGACTTGACCCGGCGGCGCGCGCGTCGCAGTTTCCCGACCCGTTCAGGACCAAGGCCTTCGGCATGAGCCGTGGCGTGGCGGGCGAGTCAGGCTCGATGGCTTAGGTATCATGGACCTGAGGAGTTTTGAGCCAGAGGTATAATCAGCGGCAGGCCTCGGTCGAAGCCGCGGGAGACGAAAATGGCGGGTTCGCAGGAAGCGGGTTCCAAGGTGGCGCGGCACGGCGGCAATCTCTTCACGGTCTTGAGCGCCACCGCGCTCATTGCCACCGAGGCCTTCGCCACGGCTGTCGCTGCCGGCTGGGCGCTGGCGGGCCTGCTCAATCTGGGCGATGTGGGCGAATACGCCCTGATGGGCCTGTTTTCGCTGGCTGCCGCCTATGTGAGTTTCGTTTATTTCCGCCGCGCCGTGCGCGTGGAAGCCTCTCTCGTCGTCTGAAATACCTCAGGGCGCCGGCCGCCAGCGCGTGACGATCTGGTCAAGCGGGGGGCGGGGCCGGTCTTCGGCCTGGGCTGCCGGCCGGCCGATATGGAGGAAGCCGGCCACCTGTTCCGTCGCCGCGACGCCGAGCAGTGCCGCGGCGTCCGGATCGCGACCGGGCCATTTCAGCAGCCACAAGGCGGAAAAGCCCATGGCGGTGGCCGCGACCACCAGATTCATTGCGGCGGCGCCCGCGGACAACACCTGATTGAACTGCGGAATCTTGGCCGCGGGATCGGTGCGGCTCACCACGATCACCGTCACCGGGGCGCGCAGCAGGTAGTCGCGCCACATATGGGCCTTCTCCGGCGCAAGCCCGGGGTTCTGCGCGGCATAGAGCGCGTCCAGAAGGTCGCCGGCAGCGGCGCGCGCCTCCCCTTCAAGCACGATGAAGCGCCACGGCACCAGCCGGCCATGGTCCGGCACCCGGGCGGCGATGGCGAGCATGCGGTCGAGCTCGACGGCGTTCGGACCCGGCTCCACCAACGCGCGCAGAGGCAGCGAGCGGCGCGTCTCCAGCAGCGCCAGCGTCTGCGGCGAGGGCTCGACCGCTATGGGCGCGAGCGGTGCCGTGGCGGGGCCGGTCTGGTGATGGTGGCGGGGAACCGATTGGGTCATGGGCTGTCCTGTCGGGGTGACCATCCGGGGCCGGAGCATGCGCCGGTCGGCGCGCGCCGGCCTCCGATCGGATAACGCATCCTGTTTTAAGGAGTGTAGAGGCGGATTCGGCTGTTGCGCCAGAAACGTGCCGGCCGGGCTCGGCGCGCGGAGAAAAACACCGGCGCGCGACAATAGAAAGAGACAATAGAAATGGAGTTGTTCCACGCCCGCCGACAGCGCGGAACCTCGTGCGGTCACGCTGCTTTTTCCAGGCAAACGCGCGCGCCGGCCGACCCGGGGGCAGGGTCCACGCCACCCCGCTCCACAGATGGGGCCTGGTCGCCCAACATTCATGTACCAAAGCGAGGCAGATGTGTTAGTCTGGTTGTTGGCCGGAGGAGTGCGCCCATTGTCATGGGTCCTGTTTCCGGCCTGTCCATTAGGCTGCGAGGCGAGACGCGGGTGGCTGGATTGAGCGTTGTGCGAAGGCGGATTTCAAGACGCCGGGAACGTGCAAGTTAAAGCATGAGAAACGCATTTCATCCGGCAGTGGTGGATGGCCCTAAGCCAAAATTGGCGACTGACCTCAACGGAAATACACATGAGCCGTAACCGAGACTTCCGAGAGCCGCGCCGCCGTGGCTTTGATGACGACTTTGCGCCGCCGCGTGATCGCGGCTTCGGAGGGGACCGTCCGTTTTCTTCGCCCAGCAGCAGCTTCAGCGCACCCGCCCCTTCCGGCCCGCCGATCGACGCTACCGTCAAGTGGTTCAACCCCGAGAAGGGCTTCGGCTTTGTCGAGCTCGCCGATGGCTCGGGTGACGTGTTCCTCCACGCGCGCGCCCTCGAGGCGGCCGGGCAGGAAAGCGTGCCTCCCGGCTCCAAGCTCTCGGTCCGCGTCGGCCAGGGCCAGAAGGGCCGCCAGGTGACCGAGGTCCTCGAGGTTGACACCTCCACGGCCGAGGCCGCGCCTGCGCGTCGCAGCTTCGGCGCCGGTCCCGGTGCTGGCGGCGGCTTCGGCGGCGCCCCCCGCGCCGGCGGCGCCGGCCCCCGTGCGGCCACCGGCCCCACCGAGGAGCGCGTCGGCACCGTGAAGTGGTACAACCCCGACAAGGGTTTCGGCTTCATCGCGGTGGAAGGCGGCGGCAAGGACGTGTTCGTGCACGTCACCGTCATCTCGCGTTCCGGCCTCACCGACCTGGCCGAAGGCCAGCGCGTGGTGGTGCAGGTGGGTCAGGGTCCCAAGGGTCCTGAAGCCCGCGGCATCGAGCTCGCCGACTGATCATTCATCCTCCCGCCGTCCTTCGGGACGGCGGGATTGGATCCACTGAACGGGCGAGGCTTCCCGCTTCGCCTGTTTTTGGCATTTCTGGAGTTCAAGACAAAAATGGCGCAACAGGCAGAGGCCGACCTTTCGAGCCTGCTCGATCGACTCAAGGCGGCTCAACGAGACCTGGTACTGACCGCAGCTAAGAGCACCGCCCTTCCTTCCGACGGCATGCTGCGCAAGATTTCCGAGCTGGAAGGCGCCATTGCCGCCACCGAGGCTCTCATCCAGGAAGAGGGCGACCGCCGCTGAGCGGACCCTCGCCCCGGCGCCCGGTCACCATCGCGTCCTGATCCGGCTTCGTCCGGCGCTGGAGCGCGTGGCTCATCATCATGCCGCGTGCGATCGAGCCTGAGGTCAGCCCCGACCCTGGGCGCAGGTCGTTTGCGAAACCTGGCCTTGAGGTGGGGAAACCAACGCCGGCCACCCGGGCGGCCCGACCTGCTCCGCGCGACTTCGTTCGCACACCGGTTTCACGCGCCTTTTCGCGTGGCTTTTTCGCGCGACTTGGCCGCAGCCGTTCCTTGGCAGGCGCCGCTTGCCTGCCGGCGGTGCCGGGGTGTAAGGCTCGCGGCATCCTTCCTTTTCAGTCCGCCATTGCCTTGCCCCTCACAATCTGCACCTGGAACATCAATTCCGTCCGCATTCGTCTCGACATCGTCCGTGCGGCGGTGGAGACGCTGCGGCCCGACATCCTGTGCCTCCAGGAAACCAAGTGCCAGGACGACAAGTTTCCCCTCGCCGCCATTCGCGACATGGGCTTTCCCCACATCGCCCTCAACGGGCAGAAGGGCTGGCACGGGGTCGCGACCTTCTCGCGCCGGCCGTTCGTCTCGGTGGAGAAGGGCGATTTCTGCGGCAAGGGCGATGCGCGCCACGTGGCGGTCACCCTCGCCCCCGAGCATGCGCTGGGCAAGCCGCTGACCGTGCACAATTTCTACGTCCCCGCCGGTGGCGACATCCCGGATCCGGAGCTGAACCCCAAGTTCGCCCACAAGCTCGCCTTCCTCGACGAGGTGACGGCCTGGCCGCCGCTTGCCGCAGCAGCGGCGGATGACGGGCGCCACGCGGTGGTGGTGGGCGACCTCAACATCGCCCCGCTGGAAACCGACGTGTGGGGCCACAAGCAGCTGCTCAACGTGGTCAGCCACACCCCCGTCGAGGTGGAAAGGCTGAACCGCTTCCAGGCCTCCGGCCCCTGGGTGGACGTGATGCGCACCTTCGTGCCGCCCACGGACAAGCTCTTCACCTGGTGGAGCTACCGCTCGCCCGACTACACCGCCAACGACCGCGGCCGCAGGCTGGACCATGTCTGGGCCAGCCTGAGTCTCGCGCCCTCCGCGCGGGCCATGACGGTGCTGAAGGACGCACGCGGCTGGGAAAAGCCCTCCGACCACGTGCCGGTGGCCCTCACCTTCGGCTGAGGCAACGGCGCCGCGCAGCCGCCCCGGCTTCCGGCGTCAGGGTTTCGGCGCGAGATCGAGCAGCGGCGCGCCGAGGTTGGGCAGCCCCAGGGCGGAGCCGATCTTGCCCTTCGGCACCTTGATCACCTGCACCCCCGACGGCAGCTGGAACAGCTTGGGATCCTGCGGCGCGCGGGTGAGCTTGAGCGCCTCGAACACCGTCTGCTTCTTGCCCTGCACCTCCACCTCGGTGCGCAGGGCGATGCCGTCCGGCGTGATGCAGGCGGTGGTGGGGCCCAGCGCCACGCCACCGACCGCGCCGGACGGGGCGTCGAGCTTCCACAGGTCGCAGGCCTCGCCCGCCACCTGGCTTTCGCCCACCCGCAGGCCGGAGCCGCTGAGCGCGCCGAGGGCATATTCGGGCGGCAGCTCCATCTCCACCGCCATGTTGGGCAGGTTGGGGGTGCGCACCACCATGCGGCGCGCCCTGAGGTCGATGATGCCCACGATGCTGCCGGGCACGTTGGGCTTGGTCATCTCCACCCGCATCCGGCCCTGACTGTGGGCGAGATCCATGCTGCCGCCCCGGCGCAGGTCGGCGCTCAGGGCGAAGTCCACCGTCGGCAGCGGCACCGGGTCCGCGCAGGCCGCGCCCAGTCCGAACAGCGTCCCGGCCAGAACGGCGGTGACGGACACGGTGAACGCAACGGGGCCGTGCCGCGTTGCCCGGCACGATTGGGGCTGTCGCATGGTCGGGTCCTCCGCTTGAACCTCCTCATAGCAGATGGGGGCCGGGGCGCGATCGGTTTTGGATGCAAAGGGAAGGGTTTCAATCCAAAGGGTGAATCGCGGTGCCCGCCCCCGGCGAGAGCCGGCGCGCTGCGCCGTACCCGTGCCTTGGAGCGATGATAGTGCTCAAATGGAGCCATCCGATGGCTTGTCGGTTGGCCATTCTCTGGTGCCGGCGCACCGGCATCGTCGCTCCGGCGGTGGGTTTGCCGGCTGTGGATCTCCTTACGATCACGCGCAAGCTGTCGTAATGGCTTCGTTGAGCGGCTCCAGCATTCAGGTGAGCGGACGCCAAAGGGCGATTCGCCCGGCTGGCGCCGGAACGGCGCCCAACACAGACGCCCGGGAGGCGCGAAGAGGATGGCGATGGCTGGACCCGAGCGGGATATGGATCTCCAGCCCGCTGCGGCACCCCGCGGTGGGCCTGCTGGCGCCAGCGGCGGGCGGGAGCCGGTGGCCGCTGAAGCTCAGGCGCGCGCAGCGGAGGTTGGCGCCGTCGTGGTGAAGGGACCCGAGTCGAGCGCGCCGACGCCGGGGGCCCCCGATGCCGCTTCACTCCCGGCGGGCAGCCCGACGCAGCAAGGCGCGAAGCAAGGCCCACGTCGGCGGTCGCTCCTCCTCGTGGCCGCCCTGGCGCTGGTCGTCGTCGCCGGGGTGGTCCTCGGCGCGCTCGATCCGCTGCTCGCCACGCTCATGGTGGCGTTGCTGGTGGCGCTCCTGTTCAGCCTGCCTCAGATCCCTTCTCTCCCCGCCCTTCCGGAGGCGCCGCCCTTGCCCCCGCCGCCCGCGCCGCCAGTGCGCGGCGATGCCCAGGCGGCGGCGGTGGTGGCCGCCCTGCCGGAGCCGGCCCTGCTGCTGTCGGCCACCGGCGAGATCATCACCGCCAACGAGCGCTTCACCCTCGCCATCGGCACCACCCGGGTGGGTGATCCTTTGTCCTTCGTGGTGCGTGTGCCGGAGGTGCTGGACGCGGTGCGCGCCGCCGCCGAGGACGGCCTGCCGCGGCGGGTGGAATTCGCCGAGCGCATCCCGCTCGATCGCTGGCTGGAGGCCCATGTGGTGCCGCTGCGGCTGGAGGCCCACGCCGGCATCCGCTCCGGCGGGCGGCGGGCGGCGGATGTGCCGGACGCGGTGCTGCTCACCTTCCGCGACCTCACCCAGCAGCGCCGGGTGGAGCAGATGCGGGCCGATTTCGTGGCCAATGCCAGCCACGAGCTGCGCACCCCGCTCGCCTCCCTGTCCGGCTTCATCGAGACACTGCAAGGCCCGGCGCGCAACGATGCTCCGGCGCGCGAGCGCTTCCTCGCCATCATGGCGGCTCAGGCGCGGCGCATGTCGCGGCTCATCGACGACCTGCTCTCCCTGTCGCGGATCGAGCTCAACGCCCATGTGCGGCCGCAGACCAAGGTCGATCTCGGCGGCATCCTCGCCCATGTGTGCGACACCCTCTCCCCCCTCGCCAGGGATCGCGGCGTGACGCTGGATCAGGTGAAGGACGCCGTGCCGCTGGAGGTGCTGGGCGACCGGGATGAGCTGATCCGCCTGTTCGAGAACCTCGTGGAGAATGCGCTGAAATATGGCGCCCCCGGCAAAAGGATCGAGGTCCGCCTGTTCCGCGAGAATGGTACGGCGGTGGTGAGTATCCGCGATTTCGGTCCCGGCATCCCCCCCGAGCACCTGCCGCGCCTCACCGAGCGCTTCTACCGGGTGGACGTGGCGGCGAGCCGCGACCAGGGCGGTACGGGGCTGGGGCTCGCCATCGTCAAGCACATCGTGGCCCGCCATCGGGGCCGGCTGGGCATCGATAGCGTGCTGGGCGAAGGCGCAACCTTCAGCGTGCGCCTTGACGCTTTGCCGGGTCCGGAAAAAAATGGCGGGCAGACAGCCGCTTAGAGCGTCATCTCCGTGTCACGCGGTCGTCATAGAACCTTGGCTGACCGGGGCTAAGAGTCCCGAGCCCAATGTTGCCCCGGCGTCAGGCCTGGACCGGCAGCGGATTTGGCAAGGAGAATTACCGTGAAGCTCACCACCGCACTCGGCGCAATCGCCGTGGCAGGCACGCTGTTCGCTGGCAGCGCTCAAGCCGTCGATTTCACCGGCGCTGGCGCCTCCTTCCCGGCCCCCGTCTATCAGGCCTGGGGCGCGAAGTTCAAAGAGAAGACCGGCAGCACGCTGAACTACCAGTCCATTGGCTCGGGCGGCGGTCAGAACCAGATCATCAACCGCACCGTGGATTTCGGCGCCTCCGACGCCACCGTGCCCGGCGAGAAGCTCGCCTCCAACAACCTGCTCCAGTTCCCGACCGTGATCGGCTCGGTGGTCGCCACCGTCAATCTCGACGGCATCGTCACCAACCAGCTCAAGCTGACCGGCCCGGTGCTCGCCGACATCTATCTCGGCAAGATCACCAAGTGGGACGACAAGGCCATCACGGACCTCAACCCCGGCGTGAAGCTGCCGTCTTCGGCCATCGTGCCGGTGTACCGCTCGGACTCCTCGGGCACGACCTCGATCTTCACCTCCTACCTCTCGGCGGTGAGCCCCGACTGGAAGTCCAAGGTGGGCTCCGCCACCTCGGTCCAGTGGCCCACCGGCGCGGGCGCCAAGGGCAACGAAGGCGTGACCGGCACCGTCAAGAACACCAAGGGTGGCATCGGCTACGTGGAATTCATCTACGCCGCCGCCAACAAGCTGGTGGTGACCCAGCTGCAGAACAAGGCCGGCAAGTTCGTCAGCCCTGAAGTGGCCGGCTTCCAGGCCGCCGCCGCCTCTGCCGACTGGAAGGGCGCCAAGGACTTCGCCGCGTCCATGATCGACGCCCCGGCCCCCGAGGCGTGGCCGATCGTCAGCCCCACCTACATCCTTCTGCCGAAGGACCCGAAGAACGTCGAGGCTTCCCGCGAAGTCATGAAGTTCTTCCAGTGGGCCTACACTAAGGAAGGCGCCGAGATCGCCGAGGGCATGCACTACATCGCGCTTCCCGAGTCGGTCGTGAAGCAGGTGGAAGAAGCCCTCAAGAGCGAGATCAAGGGTCCGGACGGCAAGCCCGTCCTCTGATCCTGGCACTCATCTGCGCCGCCCCCACCGGGGCGGCGCTTCTTTCTTGACTGGGTGCGCGTTTCCTTCCGCCGTGGGGCGGGCGGCGGCACCCAGATGACGGGCGGCGCGACAGCGCGTTGAGCCCTGGCTTCGGATCAGGCCGCCGGCTGCGGCGCGCGGGGGACAGGCATCCAATGGACGCGACGGTGGATAGCATGGGGTCTGGATCGGTCCAGCCCATCACCAAGGCGAAGGCGACCGGCCGGATCTCCGACCCGATCTTCGTCGGCCTCTTGTGGGCGAGCGGCATCTTCGTCCTCGTCCTGCTCGGCCTGATCATCGCCGAGCTGTTCCAGGGCGGCCTGCCGGCGCTGAAGCATTTCGGGCTCGACTTCATCTGGTCGCCCGCGTGGAACCCGGTGACCGAGAATTACGGCGCCCTGGTGATGATCTACGGCACGCTGTTCAGCGCCATCATCGCCGTGGTGGTGGCCCTGCCGCTCTCCTTCGGCATCGCCTTCTTCCTCACCGAGATCGCCCCCCAGCCGCTGAAGCGGCCCATCGGCGTCGCGGTGCAACTGCTCGCCGCCGTGCCTTCCATCATCTACGGCATGTGGGGCTTCTTCGTCATCGTCCCGCTGATGGCCGCCTATGTGCAGCCGCCGCTGATCGATACCATCGGCAACCTGCCGATCATCGGCGCCCTGTTCGCCGGCCCGCCGCTGGGCTCCGGCATGTTCACCGCCGGCCTCATCCTCGCGGTGATGATCCTGCCCTTCATCACTGCCATGTTCGTGGAAACGCTGGAATCGGTTCCGCCCATGCTGAAGGAATCCGCCTACGGCATCGGCGCCACCACCTACGAGGTCTACAAGAACGTCTCGGTGCCCTACGGCAAGACGGCCATGGTGGGTGCCATCATGCTGGGCCTCGGCCGCGCCCTGGGCGAGACCATGGCGGTCACCTTCGTCATCGGCAACGCCACGCGCATGTCGGCCTCCCTGTTCGCGCCGGGCGCCACCATCGCCTCCACCATCGCCAACGAGTTCCCGGAAGCGGGGATCGGGTCCCTGAAGCTGACCTCGCTGCTGCAGCTCGGCTTCATCCTGTTCGTCATTTCATTCATCGTGCTGGCTCTGTCCCGGGCGCTCGTTCGCTCGCGGCTCGACTGATCAAGGAGCAGGCAATCATGGCCTCCCTCGCCGCGCGTCGCGCCAAGGACACCACCGTCAAGGCGATCTCGACGGGCTTTGCCGTCCTCGCCATCTTCCTCCTGGGCTGGATCCTGTGGACCTTGGTGTCCCGCGGGCTGCCCGCCCTCGGCCTCAACGTGTTCACGCAGGTCACCAAGCCGCCGGGCCAGAACGGCGGCCTTCTGAACGCCATCGTCGGCTCACTGATCCAGATCGGCATCGCCCTCATCATCGGCGGGCCCATCGGCATCTTCTGCGGCACCTTCCTCGCCGAGAACGGCAAGGGCACGAAGATCGGCTCCGCCGCCCGCTTCGTGAACGACATCCTGTTGTCGGCGCCCTCCATCCTGGTGGGCCTGTTCATCTACACCCTGCTGGTGGTGCCGTTCGGCGGCTTCTCCGGCTGGGCCGGCTCGCTGGCGCTGGCCATCCTGGTGATCCCGGTGATCGTGCGGACCACGGAGGACATGCTGAACCTCGTTCCCGTGGGCCTGCGCGAGGCCGCCTTCGCGCTGGGCGCGCCGCAGTGGAAGGTGGTCATGTTCATCACCTGGCGGGCGGCGCGGGCGGGCATCGTCACCGGCATCCTGCTCGCCATCGCCCGCGCGGCCGGCGAGACGGCGCCGCTGCTGTTCACCTCGCTCGGCAACAACGCCCTGTCGACCGACCTGTCGAAGCCCATGGCGAGCCTGCCCATCGCCATCTACCAGTTTGCCGGCAGCCCGTTCGACGACTGGGTCTCGCTCGCCTGGGCCGGGGCGCTGCTCATCACCGTGGGCGTGCTCGTGCTCAACGTGGCGTCCCGCCTGTTCCTCGCGCGGAGCCACTAGGTCGCCCTTAGGTTCCCGCGGACCCGAACCCTTCCGAATTCATCCTCCGAAGCGAGGCCAAAATGACTTCAGCCGTCGATCCCACCTTCAACCTCTCCTCCTCGGTCGCCGCGCGCCCCGATGCGCTGGCGGCCCCCGCCAAGATCAAGGTGGAGAACCTGCAGTTCTACTACGGCAGCAACCATGCGCTGCGGAACATCAACTTCCAGGTGCCGGAAAAGCGGGTGACCGCCATGATCGGCCCCTCGGGCTGCGGCAAGTCCACCCTGCTGCGCGTGTTCAACCGCATGTACGACCTCTACCCCGGCCAGCGGGCCGAGGGTGCGGTGCTGTATGACGGCGTGAACATCGTCGGCAAGGAGCTGGATTCCACCATCGTGCGCACCCGCATCGGCATGGTGTTCCAGAAGCCGACCCCGTTCCCCATGTCCATCTATGACAACATCGCCTTCGGCGTGAAGCTGCACGAGAAGCTCACCAAGGCGCAGATGGACGAGCGCGTCGAGTGGTGCCTGCGCAAGGCCGCCATTTGGGACGAGACCAAGGACCGCCTGCACACCTCGGCGCTCGGCATGTCCGGTGGCCAGCAGCAGCGCCTGTGCATCGCCCGCACCATCGCGGTGCGCCCCGAGGTGATCCTGCTGGACGAGCCCACCTCGGCCCTCGACCCCATCTCCACCTCGAAGATCGAGGATCTGATCGACGAACTGAAGCAGGACTTCACGATCGTCATCGTCACGCACAATATGCAGCAGGCCGCGCGTTGCGCCGACATCACCGCCTTCTTCTATCTCGGCGAGCTGATCGAGGTGGCGCCTTCGGACGTGATCTTCACCAATCCGAAGGAGATCAAGACGCGCGACTATATCACCGGCCGCTTCGGCTGAGGGTTCAGGCAGCGTTGCGGCCAGTCCGCCGCGACGCTGCCTCCTGTTTTTGCTTTAGTGCATTTTCGTCACGCGAGCCTTTGCCCGCTTCGCCGGAAAATGCTTGAGAAGGATCATTCCGATGCCGGAGCATACCGTTTCGTCCTTCGACCAGGAGTTGAAGGAAATCGGCCGCAAGGTGGTGGAGATGGGCGGCCTCGCCGAGCGGCTGGTGGCCGATGGCGTGTCCTCGCTCATCAAGCGTGACGGCGCCCTGGCCCAGAAGGTGGTGCTGCTCGACAGCACCGTGGACCAGATGCAGCGCGAGATCGAGGATCGCGCAATCCTCGTCATCGCCAAGCGCCAGCCGGTGGCCAACGACCTGCGCGAGATCGTGTCGGCGATCCGCATCGCCAACGACCTCGAGCGCATCGGCGACTTGGCCAAGAACGTGGGCAAGCGTGTCATCGCCATCGAGGGCGAGTATCATCCGGCCAAGCTGGTGCGGGGCGTGGAGCACATCTCCGACCTGGTGCTGGAACAGCTGAAGGAAGTGCTCGACGCCTACGCCGCCCGCAACGAGGCCAAGGCGGTGGAAGTGTGGGGCCGCGACGGCGCCATCGACACCATGTACACGTCCCTGTTCCGCGAGCTCCTCACCTATATGATGGAAGACCCGCGCAACATCTCCGTGTGCACGCACCTGTTGTTCTGCGCGAAGAACATCGAGCGCATCGGCGACCACGCGACCAACGTCGCGGAGATCGTCTATTACATGGTCACGGGCCAGAACCTGCCGGAGAGCCGTCCCAAGGCGGATGCTTCCAGCGAGACCACCCTGGCCTTTCCCGGTCGTTCCGCCCAGGCCTGATGGGCTGAGCGGACGTGATGGCTGCTCCCGATCCGGATCCACCCGGGTCGGGCGGCCGAAGTAGTGAAGACAGGTGATAGACAGTGCCGGCGCATATTCTGATCGTCGAGGATGAGGAGCCCCTGACCCTCCTGCTCCGCTATAATCTGGAGTCGGAAGGCTACGGCGTGGAAAGCGTCGGCCGCGGCGACGAGGCCGAGACGCGGCTGCGCGAGAGCGTGCCCGATCTCGTCATCCTCGACTGGATGCTGCCGGGCCTGTCCGGCATCGAGCTGTGCCGGCGCCTGCGCACCCGTCCCGAGACCGAGCGCTTGCCCGTGATCATGCTCACCGCCCGCGGCGAGGAGACCGAGCGCGTGCGCGGCCTCGCCACCGGCGCCGACGATTATGTGGTGAAGCCGTTCTCGGTGCCCGAATTGCTCGCCCGCGTCCGCGCCCTGCTGCGCCGGGCCAAGCCGGAGCACGTGGCCACCCTGCTGCGGGCCGGCGACATCGAGCTCGACCGGGAGACCCACCGGGTCCACCGTGCCGGCCGCGAGGTGCATCTCGGCCCTACCGAGTTCCGCCTGCTCGAATTCCTCATGCAGAGCCCCGGCCGCGTGTTCTCCCGCGAGCAGTTGCTCGACGGGGTGTGGGGCCAGGATGTCTATATCGACGAGCGCACGGTGGACGTGCATGTGGGCCGCCTGCGCAAGGCCATCAACCGCGGCCGCCAGTCCGATCCCATCCGCACCGTCCGTGGCGCCGGCTATTCCTTCAACGAGATGTTCGCCCGCTCCCATTGAGGGACGGCGCCTTACGACGAGGGAGCGCCGTCACCCTCCGGCTTGACCGGAGGGTCCATGGAACGGCCGGGATGCTGCGGCCGGGGTTTGGACAAGCGGCGAGATGAACCCTCCGGTCAAGCCGGAGGGCGACGATGGTGAGATGAGCGGGAAGCGCCGGTCTCCCCCTGTCCCGCTTGCGGGCGAGGGCAGGGTGGGGCGAGCGGTGCCTTTGCCTGGTGCAACCGGTGAGGAGGGAGAGGGCCTGCCCCCTCCCCAACCCTCCCCCGCACGCGGGAGAGGGGGTGGCGGCGGCTCTTTCCAAACCCGGCCACGCCCCCCGGTCCATTGGTCCCAATGGCCTGCCTCGGCGCTCTCCTAACCCGAGCGTACCCCGATCAGCCCCAGCACCTGCCGCGCCGCCCGCTCGCCTGACAGCCAGGCGCCGCCCACGGTGCCCCAAAGGGTCTCGTGGGCGTGTTCGCCGGCGAACACCATGCGGCCGCCCACGGTCTCGATGAAGGCGCGGCGCATGTTGCCGTAGCCGGGCAGGGCGCAGGAGAAGGCGCCGAGCGCATAGGGCTCCTTGCTCCAGCGCGTGGCGTGCACCTTGCCCATCCGCGCCGCGGTGTCGGCGCCGAACTCCCGCGTCAGCGCCTCCTTCGCGAAGGCTGCCGCCGCCTCGGGCGCGGCGTTGGCGAGGCCGGTGGCGACGTCGCCCGCCACGTCCAGCGTATAGAGGTCGGTGCCGCCGATGCGGGCGCGCATCATATAGGCGCGCGGGCCGTCGGCTTTGAAATAGACGGTCTCGTCCGCCGCGAAGCCGGCCGGGTTGCGCGGCAGGCGGAAGGCGATGTGGTCGTAGGCGCCAAGGGTGATCTTCTCCACCGCCATGCGATAGCGCGGCTGGAGGTTGGGCAGGATGCGCAGCCTGCCGCTGGCGATCACGCTCGGCGGCACGGCGACGATGACAGAGCGCCCCTGAAGGGTGCCCTTGTTGGTCTGCACGGTGACGAGGCGGCCGGTCAGTTCCACGCTGCGGGCCACCGTCTCCAGCCGCACCGTCAGCGGCCGCGCCAGTTGGGCCACCAGCGTGCCGATGCCCTGGCGGCAGATCTCCTCCCCCTCGCGCTCCTCGGCGCGGGCGAAATCCACCGTGGAGACCTGATCGAGATCCTTGGCGCAGCCGATGGGCCCGACCACGAAGCGGGCGGTGTGTCCCCACGGTCCGAGGTCGGGCAGGGCGCGGGCAGCGGGCATGTCGCGCCCGGCATCGCCGGCGGCGCCGATGGCGCGCTCGGCGCGGCGCACCGTGGCGACGAAGGCCTCGTAGTCCGTATCGCGGGCCTCGCGCCCGTTCACATAGAGCCGGCCGCCCTCGGGGGCACGGACGATGTCGAGCCCTTCCGCCCGTCCATAGGCGGCCATGGGGCGGGCCGCCGGCATGTTGAGCCGCGCCGCACCGAGGTCGAGGGGCACGCCGAACACGGCGGTGTCGGTGACGGTGCGCCCGCCCACCCGGTTCGTCGCCTCGATGAGCACGTAGGAGCGTCCCGCCTCGGCGATGCGCCGCGCGGCGGAGATGCCGGCGGCGCCGGCGCCGATGATGATGACATCCGCCTCGCCCTGCTGGCCAAGCGCGCGGGTGACGCCCAGCGGGAGGGCGCCGAGGGCGGCGCCTCCGGCAAGGAAGGCACGGCGGGTGAGGGGGGAAAGGCGCGGATCGGTCACGGGCCGGACGCTAGCATGGCCCGCGCGCGCGGGGGAGGGGGGCCTCGGCGCCGCGCCATCGGTCCTGGCCCTCCGGCGGCGGGCCTACCCCAGCACGCCCAGTGCCTGCCTGGCCGCCCGTTCGCCGGAGAGCCAGGCCCCGCCCACCGAGCCCCACAGGGTTTCATGGGCGTGCTCGCCGGCGAAGATCATGCGGTCGGAGAAGACCTCCATGAAGGCCTGGCGCATGTGGGCGTAGCCGGGCAGGGCGCAGGTGAAGGCGCCGAGCGCCCAAGGCTCGCGGCTCCAGCGGGTGGCGTGCACCTTGCTCACCTTCGCCGCGGTGCGGGCGCCGAACTCATGGGTCAGAGCTTCCAGGAGGAAGGCGTGCGCGGCCTCCGGCGGGCTGTTGGCGAGGTCCTCGGCGACGGCGCCGGCCACTTCCAGGCTGTGGAGGCTGCCGCCGTTGATGCGGGCAAGCAGGCCGTAGGCCCGCGGCCCCTCCACCTTGAAATAGATGAGTTCATCCGCCTTCAGCCCGGCGGGGTTGCCCGGCAGATCGAAGGCGATGTGGTCGTAGGTGCCGAGCGTAACGGTCTCGACCGCAGTGCGGACGCGCTCCGGCAGGCGGGGCAGGATGCGCAGCTTGCCGGCCGCGATCACGCTGGGCGGCACGGCGATGATGACCACCCGGCCCCTGAGCGTGCCGCGATCGGTGGCAACCGACACCAGGCGCCCATCAAGGTCCACGGTCCGGGCGGCGGTGCCGAGGCGCACGCTGAGCGGTGCGGCGAGCTTGGCCACCAGGGTACCGAAGCCCTGCCGGCAGAATTCGTCCTCGTCTTTCTCCTCGGACCTTGAAAAATCAACGGTGGAGACCTGGTCCAGCTCCTTGGCGCAGGAGAACGGCCCCAGCGCGAAGCGCGCGCTCGGCGCCCAGTTGCCGAGGTTCGGCAGCACCCGGCCGGCAGCAACATCGCGCCCCGCCTCGCCGGTGGCGATGATGGCGCGTTCGCCCCGCTTCACCGCGGCGAAGAAATCCGAGCTGTCACTCTCGCCCGCCTCGGCGCCATCCATGAACAGGCGGCCGTAGTCGGGCGCGCCATAGAGGTCGAGGCCTGCCGCCCGGCCGAAGGCGGACAGGGGATGCAGGCTCGGGGTGTGGATCCAGTGGGCGCCCACATCGAATGGGACGCCGAAGATGGTGGTGTCGGTGAAGGCGCGGCCACCGACCCGGCCGGAGGCCTCGATCAGCGCATAGCTGTGCCCGCCCTCGGCGACGCGGCGGGCGGCGGCGATGCCTGCCGCCCCGGCGCCGATGATGATGACATCGGACTCCGCCCCCTGCCCCAGGGCGGCATAGGGGCCGGCGAGGGGCACCGCGGCCAGCGCGGCCCCGCGGGCGAGCAGTTTGCGGCGGTTCATCACGATGGTCCGGCCCTGTCCGTCTCGGACGTGACCATAAAGCCGGAACGGCCCCGGTTGAACCGGCCTGATGGGCGTTCCCGTCACATGATCGCGCGCGGAACGGGCGCACGGTAACGCGGAAACTCAGTTGCGCCGGTTGGCCACGAACAAGGCGGCCTCGGCCAGCACCGCGCCGCGCGCGCCGAAGGGGGCGAGGGCGGCGGACGCATCCGCCACCAGCCGGTCGAGCAGGGTGCGGGCGGCGGGCAGGCCGAGGCGGGAGACCAGGGTCGCCTTGCCGGCGGCGGCGTCCTTGCCCACCTTCTTGCCCACCTCCTCGGCGGTGCCCTCCACGTCGAGGATGTCGTCGGCGATCTGGAAGGCGGCGCCCAGCGCCCGGCCATAGGCCAGGAGCGCCGTGCGCTCGTCCGCCGTGGCGCCACCCAAAAGCGCGCCTGCCTCGACGGAAACCGCCAAAAGCGCGCCGGTCTTCATGGCCTGGAGGTCGCGGATGGCGTCTTCCGCCAGGGCGAGGGGGGTGCCGCCCGAGAAGCGGCCCTCGGCGGCGAGATCCAGCATCTGCCCGCCCACCATGCCGCCGATGCCCGAAGCGCGGGCCAGCGCCCGCACCAGTGCGATGCGCACGGCCGGATCGGGATGGGCATCCTCCCCCGCCAGAAGGTCGAAGGCGAGGGTGAGCAGGCCGTCGCCGGCGAGGATGGCGGTCGCCTCGTCAAAGGCCCGGTGCACGGTGGGCCGGCCCCGGCGCAGATCGTCGTCGTCCATGGCTGGCAGATCGTCATGGACCAGGGAATAGCAATGGATGCACTCGATGGCGGTGGCGGCCGTCACCGCCTGATCGGCCGGGATGCCGAACAGGGCCGCGCTTTCGATCACCAGGAACGGCCGCAGCCGTTTGCCGCCGCCGAGCGCGCCGTGGCGCATGGCGGCCATCAGCCGCTCGGGCCGTAGCCGCTCGCCGGGGAGCGCGGCGTCGGCGAGGGCGAGGGCGAGGCGGGCCTCGGTGGCCGCGGCGGAGGCGTCGAGCCGGTCCTTGAGGGAAAAGGTCACGATCGGGTCACCTTGGGGCAAAAGGGCCAGAACCTGCGGGCCGACGCCTGCGGGCCACAAACGGGGCGGGAGGGAACGCCCGGGCCGGGCGCGCCGTTGACGGGGGCCACCGGGTGCCCCAACCAGAAGGCCGGGTCAAGCCGATTGGCCGCGCCCGACGGGCGAGGGAGGTTTTTGATGGTCGCTCTGGTGCTGCGCGTGATGCTGGCCCTCGCCGCGATCCCGCTGATGCTGTCCATTGCCTACAATGTGGTCAACCCGGTCTCCACGCTCATGCTGCTGCGGTGGGTTGAGGGCAAGCGGGTGGAGCGGGTCTGGACCCCCATCGAGCAGATGTCGCCGGCGCTGGTGCGCACCGTCATCGCCTCGGAGGATGCGAGCTTCTGCAGCCATTGGGGCGTGGACCTCGACGAGATGCGCGCCGCTATCGACAAGGCGGACGAACTGGACGACGCCCGCGGCGCCTCCACCATCCCCATGCAGATCGCCAAGAACCTGTTCCTGTGGCCGGGGCGGGCGCTGATCCGCAAGGCGTTCGAGATTCCGCTGGCCCTGTGGCTGGACCTGGTGGTGAGCAAAAGACGGCTGATCGAGATCTATCTCAACATCGCCGAATGGGGCCCGAACGGGGAGTTCGGGGTGGAAGCGGGCGCGCGCCGGGCCTTCGGCATCCCCGCGGCGCGGGTAGATGCGCGGCAGGCGGCCCTGCTGGCGGTGATGCTGCCCAACCCCCGGCGGCGCGATGCAGGCAACCCTTCCGCCGGCGTGGAACGCCTCGCATCCCGGCTCCAGGCGCGGGTGCCCAGGGAGGGGCCGGAGCTGACGGCCTGCCTCGGGCCGCTGCGGTAACCCGCCGAAAGTGGTCCGAAGGTGCGTCCACGGGCGCCGAGCTTCTTGATTGTGGCGCCTGCAGGCGCCACATGGGGGAACGCGCGATGCCGGTCATCCGGCGCGCACCTTCCTCCCACCGGCCCGGTCATGACGCAATCCACCGCACCCGCCCGTCCCAAGATGAGCCCCTGGCTCAAGATCGGCCTCGAAATCGGCCCGCTGGTGCTGTTCTTCGCCGCCAACGGCTATGGCGGCATCTATGTGGCCACCGGCGTGTTCATGGTGGCGACGCTGGCGGCGCTGCTCGCAATGTGGGTGCTGGCGCGGCGCATTGCGGTGATGCCGCTGGTGTCGGCGCTGGTGGTGATGGTGTTCGGCGGCCTCACCCTGTGGCTGCAGGACGACCACTTCATCAAGCTCAAGCCCACCATGGTGAATGCCCTGTTCGGCGTGCTGCTGCTGGGGGGGCTCTATTTTAAAAAGCCGCTGCTGCCTTACGTGTTCGACGGCATGGTGAAGCTCACCGAGGAGGGCTGGCGCGTCCTGACCATCCGCTGGGGGGTGTTCTTCCTGGTCATGGCGGTGCTGAACGAAATCGTGTGGCGCTCGGTCTCCACCGATACCTGGGTGGCCTTCAAGACCTTCGGCTACCTCCCGCTCACCTTTGCCTTCGCCATGGCCCAGGCTCCGCTCATGGCCCGCCACGAGTTGAAGGACGGCCCGCAGGAGGACTGATGCGCCGCCCCGGCCTTTCGCGCCCCGGTTTTACACGCGCCTGCCGGTTGACTGAGGCTTCGCACATCCGCATAAGCCCGAAAGAGGGCCCAGCATGCTGACGAAAAAAGGTAAGTATGGTCTCAAGGCGGCGGTCCACCTGGCCCGCCTTCCGCCCGGTGCGTCCACGCAGGTGGCCGACATCGCCGAGGCCAACAACATCCCGAAGAAATTCCTGGACGTCATCCTTGGCGAATTGCGTAACGCCGGCTTCCTGTCCTCCAAGAAGGGCAAGCTGGGTGGCTACCGCCTCGCCAGGGCGCCGGAGGAAATCGTGGTCGGCGAGATGATCCGTGCCCTCGACGGACCGCTCGCGCCGTTCGCCTGCGCCAGCCGCAACGCCTACGAGCAGTGCGAGGACTGCGATGTCGCCACCTGCGAGGTGCGCATGCTCATGGTGCAGGTGCGCGACGCCATCGGCACCGTGCTCGACACCTACACCCTCGCCCAGATGCGCGATCTCTCGCGGGAAGCCCTGTCCTCGTTCGTGGACTACATCTGAGCGGGGCTGCCGCCCGTCTCCTATTGCTGGGCGGCGAGGAAGACGCGGAAGCGCGCCAGCGCCACGGCAAAGAACAGCACGCCCATGCCGAAGGTGGCCGCAAAGCGCGGCCATACCGTCTCGATCCCCGCTCCGCGATAGAGGATGGCCTGGGCGAAGGCCACGAACTGGGTCGAGGGCGAGGCCTGCATCACCACCTGCAGCCATTGCGGCATGCTCTCCAGCGGTGTGAAGCCGCCGGACAGCATGTTCATGGGCAGCACGGTGAGGAAGAACAATAGCCCGAACTGCGGCATGGACCCGGCCAGGGTGCCGAGGAAAATGCCGAGCGAGGCGGTGAAGAACAGGTAGAGCGCCGTCCCCGCGAGGAACAGCGGGATGGAGCCGGCGATCCCCATGCCGAGCCCCCATTTCAGCACCGCCACGATGCTGAAGGCGGAGCCGGCGAGGATGACCGCGCCATTGGCGAGGATCTTGGCCAGCATGATCTCGGACGGGTGCACCGGCAGCACCAGAAGGTGCTCCAGCGTGCCGTGCTCGCGCTCGCGGATCAGGGCGGCGCCGGCCAGCAGCACCGAGAGCATGGTGATGTTGGTGATGAGCCCCATGGTGCCGGTGAACCAGGAGGATTCCAGCCCCTGGTTGAAGGCGACGCGGACCTGAAGCTCCACCGGGCTCGCCACCCCCTCCGAATGCCGCAGCACGAAGCGGTTCACCTCTTCCTGGAAGATGGCGGAGATGTCGTTGGCGCCGAGGCCCGCCTGCATCAGGGACGTGGCGTCGATGAGCAACTGCACCGAGGGCGCGCGCCCGGCCAGAACGTCCGACTGGAAGTCCGGCGGGAAGTTGATCACGAAGGTGTAGCGGGCCGCATCCATGGCCGGGTCCACCTGCTGCGGGGCGAGCGGCACCGGCCGCTGGAAGCGCGGTGGCAGCAGGGCGTCGAGGATGGCGTTGGAAAGGGCCGAATTGTCTTCGTCCACCACGCCCACCGTGGCGCGGTTCAGGTCGTGCTTCATGCCGTTGGCCTGGAGCACGATGGCGAGGGTGAAGGCATAGGCCACCAGCACCAGCAGCGAGCGGTCGCGCCACAGGCTGATGAGTTCCTTCACCACCAGCTCGCGCACATTGCCGAGAAAGGCGAGCCAGCGGGGCGGGCTCTTGATCGCGCTCTGGTGCGGAGGAGGGGAGGGCGCCGCCATCTCAGGCCTCCTGCTTGCGCAGGATGAGGAAGGCGAGCCCCAGCAGCGCCGGCCAGAAGGCCGCGGTGGCGAGGACGAAGGGCAGGAGCTCGAAGAAGCCCAGGCCCTTGGTGAAGGCGCCCACGCTGATGCGCATGAAATAGGTGGTGGGGAAGAAGGTGCCCAGCACCCATGCCCCGCCCTCCAGCGTCGCTACCGGCTGGAGCATGCCGGAGAACTGGGTGGCCGGCATCATGGTGCCGATGGCGGTGCCGAACAGGGCCGCCACCTGGGTATTGGTGAGGGTGGAGGAGACCAGGCCGATGGCGGTGGTGGCAAGCACATAGGCGAGCGCCCCCAAAGCCAGCCCGAGGAAGGAGCCCTTCAGCGGCACCCCGAACAAAAACAGCGCCATCAGCACCATGACGCCGAAATTGAAGAAGGCCACCCCCGCATAGGGCAGTTGCTTGCCCAGCAGGAATTCCAGCTTGGTGACGGGCGTGACGTAGAGGTTGGTGATGGAGCCCAGCTCCTTCTCCGTCACCACCCCCAGGGCGGTGAGGATGGCGGGGATGAAGATGAGCATGAGCGCGATGGTGGCGGGCACCATGGCGTCGAGGCTGCGGAACGACTGGTTATAGCGGTAGCGCATCTCCAGCGTCGCGGCCGCCGACAGGGTGCGTCCCGCCTGCTGCGCCGCGTCCGACAGGAACATGGCGTGCACCGCCGCCACATAGCCCTGGATGGTCTCGGCGCGGAACGGCATGGCGCCGTCGATGGTCACCAGCACCTCGGTGGGCCGCCCGGAGCGCAGATCCGCGCCGAAATTCGGTGGCATCTCAATGGCGAAGGCGATGGCGTTGGATTTCAGCCGCCGGTCGAGGTCGTCCGGGCTGGCGAGCGGGGGCTGCACGACGAAATAGGGGGAGTGGGCGAAGCCGTCCACATAGGCCCGGCTTTCCGGCGTCTGGTCGCGGTCGAGCACGGCGAAGCGCAGCTTGTCCACGTCGAGGGTGATGCCGTAGCCGAAGATGATCATGAGGAAGGCCGTGCCCAGCAGCGCGAAGGCAAGCCGGACCGGATCTCGCTTCAGCTCCAGGGTCTCGCGCCAGGCATAGGCGCCGAGGCGGCGCGGCGAGAAGGCGGCGGGCCGGCCGGTTGCCTTTGGCGCCGGGGGCGGCAGGCGGGCGTCGGTCTGCGCCGCCCGGCCACCCATCTCCATATAGGCGACGAAGGCCTCCTCCAGCGTCGCCGCCTGCTTCTCGTCCTTGAGCGCCTGCGGCGTGCCGGTGGCGATCACCTGGCCCGCATGCATGAAGGAGATGCGGTCGCAGCGTTCCGCCTCGCCCATGAAATGGGTGGAGACGAAGATGGTGACGCCATCCTCCCGCGACAGGCGCTGGAGATGGTCCCAGAAATTGTCGCGCGCCACCGGGTCGACGCCCGAGGTGGGCTCGTCGAGGATCAGCACCTCCGGCTCGTGCAGCACCGCCACCGCCAGCGACAGGCGCTGGCGCACGCCGAGCGGCAGGCCGTCGGCGAGGGCGTCGAGGTGGCTGGCAAGGTCGAAGGCGCGCACCAATTCGGCGATGCGCCGGTGCGCCTCCTCCTCCGGGAGGGAGAACAGATGGGCGTGCAGGTCGAGGTTCTGGCGGACCGTGAGTTCGCCATAGAGCGAGAAGGCCTGGCTCATGTAGCCGACGCGCCGGCGGGTCTCGATGTCGCTGGGGTCCACCTGGACGCCGAACAGCAGCGCCTCGCCGGAGGAGGCCGGCAACAGGCCCGTGAGCATCTTCATGGTGGTGGACTTGCCGCAGCCGTTGGAGCCGAGGAAGCCGAAGATCTCGCCCTTGCGGATCTTGAAGCTCACATGGTCCACCGCGACGAAATCCCCGAACTGCCGGGTGAGGCCGCGCGATTCGATGGCGATGGGCGCGTCGGGGGCGATGGCATCGATATGCTCCGTGCCGTCGCCGTCGCCGCGCTGGCCTTCCGGCAAAAGCGAGATGAAGGCGCGCTCAAGATTCGGCTGGCCGGTGCGTGCCAGAAGGTCAGCCGGGCTGCCGTCGGCGAGGATGCGGCCGCCATCCACCATCACCACCCGCTCGAAGCGCGCGGCCTCCTCCATGTCGGCGGTGGCGACCAGCAGTGTGAGGCCGGGGCGGGCGGCGCGGATGGTCTCGATGAAATCCCAGAACTGGCGGCGCGACAAAGGATCGACGCCGGTGGTGGGCTCGTCCAGCAGCAGCAGGTCGGGGTCGTGCACCAAGGCGCAGCACAGGCCGAGCTTCTGCTTCATGCCGCCGGACAATTTGCGCATGAGCCGGTCGGCGAAGGGATCAAGGCCGGTGGCGGCGAGCAAAGGCGCCACCCGCGCGCCCTTGGCGCCGGCCTCCTCGCCGAACAGGCGGGCGAAGAAGGCGATGTTCTCCGCCACCGTCAGGTTGGGATAGAGGTTGCGCCCCAGTCCCTGTGGCATGAAGGCGATGCGCGGCTGGGTCGCCTCGCGGGCGCGATGGTCGGAAAAGTCCGCCCCCAGCACCTCCACCTTGCCGTGCTGGATGCGTTTGGCCCCTGCGATGAGGCCGAGCAGCGTGGACTTGCCCACCCCGTCCGGTCCCACCAGCGCCACGGAGGCGCCTTCGGCGATGGCGAGGTCCAGCCCCTCCACCGCGACGGTTTGGCCATAGAGGTGGCGGATGCCGGCCAGATGGATGGCGGCGCCCGCCATCGCCTCGCTCACCGGTCCTTCGCTCACCGGCACTTCGCTCACTTGGCGGCCTCGCCCACGAGGTCGGACTGGAGCCAGGAGGGCCATTGCGCCTTGGGATCCATCCGCACATAGCCGACGCCGGTCACGCCGGTCTTCACCTGCTCCAGGTATTTCTCCACCAGCGGGCGGGCGACGCGCAGCTTCACGCGGAACATCATGCGGTCGCGCTCGCGCTGGGTCTCCACCTGCTTGGGGGTGAACTGCGCCCGCGCCGACACGAACGAGACGGCGGCCGGCACGGCGCGGTCGGGCAGGGGCTCCAGCAGCAGCCGCGCCTCGGCGCCGAGGGTGATGGCGCCGGCGTCGGCGGCGGGCAGGAAGATGGTCATGTAGACATCGGACAGGTCGATGAAGGTGAGCACCTTGCCGCCCGCGCCCAGCACCTCGCCGGGCTCGGCGAGGCGGTAGATGACGCGGCCGGACTTCGGCGCCGTGAGGGTGCCGTCCTCCACCATGCGGGTCAGGCGCTCCACCTCCGCCTCGGCGGCGCGGATGGCGGATTCGCTCGCTGCGAGGCTGCTCTGGGCCGCGGCCAGCGCCGCCTGCGCGGTCAGCTTGGTGGTGCGGTATTGATCCACCTTCTGCTCGGTGGCGAAGCCCTTGGCGACAAGGGTCTCCTGCCGCTCCAGCTCCTTGGCGGCGAGGTCCAGCTCGCCCTTGCGCTGCTCCACCACGTGGAAAGCGGTGTCGCGGGACTGGCGGGCCTGGCTCGCCTGCGCATCGGCGGTGCGCAGGGCGGCGGCGGTCTCGGCCACATCCATATGGGCCACCACCTCTCCCTGGTGGACGAAGTCGCCTTCCTCCGCGAGCACGTCGAGCACGCGGCCGGCGGCCTTGGTAGCCACATCCACCTGCGTCGCCTCGATGCGGCCATTGCCATAGGCGAAGCCCGGCGGCAGGGCGCGGCTGCGGCTTGCCATGTACCAGGCGCCCGCGCCCCCGGCGCCGACGACGGCAAGGAGGGCCAGCAGGATCACAAGCGTACGCTTCATGACAGGACACCTTTTCGGCGTGCAGACGCGCCCGCGGAAGGTCCTGCGGAAAGGTGCCGGCAAGGGGATGCCACAGCAGGCCACTCCCGCGGGGCTTCGGGGCGGACTTCAGGTTACAACTTACGGCGGTGCAGCAATACGGCGTTGATCAAGGTCAAGCCTCGTCGATCCGCGCCTGCAGCGCCATGGCGCCGGCCGGATTGCGCACCTTGGCGCCACTGATGAGGTAAATGAACACGTCCCGCTTGGCCTTGCCGGCCTTCGCCGCCGGGGCGAGGGCGGGCAAGCCCTCCGGCACCGCCCCCTTTTCCCAGGCGCCGGCGGCCCTGGCCCAGCGGTCCAGCCCGGCGGCGTCATAACCGGTCTCCACCTCCTCCCGGGTGCGCTGGAGCCGGGCATAGGTGAAGTCCGCCGTCACGTCGGCGATGGCGGGATAGTCGTCATGGTCGGCATAGACCACCGCCACCTTGTGCTTGCGTGCCAGCTCCACGAAGTCCGGCACCGCGAAGGAGGGGTGCCGCACCTCCACCGCATGGCGCAGCCTCACTCCCTCGTGGCGCTCCGGCAGCAGGGCAAGGAAGGCTGAGAAATCGTCCGGGTCGAAGGCCTTGGTGGCCGCGAACTGCCAGTTGATGGGGCCGAGCCGGTCGCCCATCTCCACGATTCCGCTGGCGATGAACTTGCCGACGCTCTCCTGCGCCTCCGCCAGCACCCGGCGGTGGGTGACATAGCGCGTCGCCTTGAGGGCGAAGACGAAGCCGTCCGGCACCTGCCCGGCCCATTCGGCGCAGGATTTGGCCGAGGGCGTGCGATAGAAGGTGCCGTTGATCTCGATGGTCTTCAGGCGCTCGGCCGCGAAGGGCAGCTCCTTCCTGTGCGGCAGGCCCTCCGGGTAGAACACGCCCCGCCAGGGCTCGAACGTCCATCCGCCGATGCCGACGCGCACGCTCATGGGGTTCCTCCTTGCCGTGTGACCGACCTTGTCGCCGCCGTCCGCGCGCCCTTAGGGCAAGGGCAGGACGTGGGAATATTTCACCTGCTCCAGCGAAAACGAGCTTTCGATGGAGGCGATCCCCTCCAGCCGGGTCAGCTTCTGCTTCAGGAACCTCTCATAGGCATCGAGGTCCGCCGCCACCACCCGTAAAAGGTAGTCCCGCTGGCCGGTCATGAGATAGCATTCCAACACCTCCGGCCAGGTGCGGATGGCGGCGGCGAAGGCGTCCAGCGCCTCCTCCTTCTGCCGTTCCAGCTTGATGGAGACGAACACGCTCACCGGCAGGCCGGCCTTGCGCTGGTCCAGCACCGCCACGTAGCGGGAGATGAGGCCGTCCTCCTCCAGCGCCCGCACCCGCCGCAGGCAGGGCGAGGGGGAAAGGCCCACCTCGTCCGCGAGATCGGCGATGCTCATGCGCCCGTCGCGCTGCAGGGCGGCGAGGATCTTCCGGTCGATGGCGTCGAGGCGCAATTTTTCGCTCCAAAAGCGACAGATATTGGCAGGATATGCCTCAATTGGTCCCGTGTTAATGTGGATTTGAGCGAACCTGCCGGGCGGCTCGCGCTAGACTTCCCGGCAGCGGCGCGCCGGGCCGGAAGCGCGCCCCAAAAAACGCCCTTCGAGGAACGCCCCATGGACCGCCACACGTCTCATCCGCCCACGCCCTCGGCGCTTTCCACCCCCCTGCGCCCGCGCCCGGCGCCGCCGAGCGCGGGCGATCTCGCGATCCTCGCCGAGCTGGAGCGCAAGGTGCTGTGGCTGGCGAGCTGGATGATCCACAACGCCAACCACCTGCGCCCCGGTACGGACGGGCTGAAGGTGGGTGGCCATCAGGCCTCCTCGGCTTCGCTGGCCGCCATCATGAGCGCGCTCTATTTCCACGTGCTGCGCCCGGAGGACCGGGTGGCGGTGAAGCCCCACGCCAGCCCCATCTTCCATGCCATCCAGTATCTGTTCGGCCGCCAGACCCGCGAGCGGCTGGAAAACTTCCGCGGCTTCAAGGGCGCCCAGTCCTACCCTTCCCGCACCAAGGATGCGGACGACGTGGACTTCTCCACCGGCTCCGTGGGCCTCGGCGTGGCGCAGACCCTGTTTGCCAGCCTGGCGCAGGATTACGTCCACGCCCACGGCCTCGCCGGCGACCGGCCCAAGGGGCGCATGATCGCCCTGGTGGGCGACGCGGAGCTCGACGAGGGCAACGTCTTCGAGGCCCTGCTGGAGGGCTGGAAGCACGAGGTGCGGAACACCTGGTGGATCATCGACTACAACCGCCAGAGCCTCGACGGCGTGGTGCGCGAGGGCCTCTACGAGCGCTTCACCGGCATCTTCGAGGCCATGGGCTGGCAGGTGGTCGTGCTCAAATACGGCACCCTGCAGCAGGCCGCCTTCGCCGAGCCCGGCGGGGCCGCCTTGAAAAGCTGGATCGACACCTGCCCCAATGCCGAATATTCCGCGCTCACCTTCCAGGGCGGGGCGGCCTGGCGCAAGCGCCTGATGGACGATCTCGGCGATCAGGGCGAGGTCTCCGCCCTCATCGCCCGGCGCTCGGATGCCGAATTGTCCGCCCTCATGACCAATCTGGGCGGCCACGACATCGCCGCGCTGATCGCCGCCTTCGACGCCATCGACCACGACCGGCCGGTGGCCTTCCTGTGCTACACGGTGAAGGGCTTCGGCCTGCCGCTGGCCGGCCACAAGGACAACCACGCCGGCCTCATGACCCCGGCCCAGATGGAGGCCCTGCGCGCAGCCATGGGTGTGGGCGAGGGCCGCGAATGGGAGCCCTTCGAGGGGCTGAAGCGCCCGGCGGGCGAGCTTGCCGCCTTCCTTGCGCGCGTGCCGTTCGCGCAGGGCGGCCCGCGCCGCTTCACCGACCCCGCCCTTGCCGTGCCGGCGCTGGCGCCGCCGCCCAATCCGGTGATCTCCACCCAGGCCGGCTTCGGCCTCATCCTGCAGGACCTGGCCAAGGGCGAAAGCCCGCTTTCCGACCGCATCGTCACCACCTCGCCGGATGTGACCGTCTCAACCAATCTGGGGCCATGGGTGAACCGGCGCGGCCTGTTCGCCCATGCGGCGCTGGCGGATGTGTTCAAGCGCGAGCGCATCCCCTCTACCTTCGCCTGGGAATTCTCGCCCAAGGGCCAGCACGTGGAGCTGGGCATCGCCGAGATGAACCTGTTCCTGACGCTCTCGGCCTTCGGACTCTCCCATTCCCTGTTCGGGGCGCGCCTCGTGCCGGTGGGCACGCTCTATGATCCCTTCATCTGCCGCGGCCTCGATGCGTTGAACTATGCCTGCTACCAGGACGCCCGCTTCATCCTGGTGGCGACGCCCTCCGGCATCACGCTGGCGCCCGAGGGCGGGGCCCACCAGTCCATCTCCACGCCGCTGATCGGCATGGCGCAGGACGGCCTCGCCGCCTTCGAGCCGGCCTTCGTGGACGAGCTGGCGGTGCTGATGGAATTTGCCTTCGACTATGTGCAGCGCGACGGGGAGGGTGCCGCCGACGAGCGCAACTGGCTGCGCGACGAGACCGGCGGCTCGGTCTATTTCCGCCTTTCCACCCGCCCGCTGGAGCAGCCGAAGCGGGTGCTGAGCGCGGCGCAGAAGCGCGGCATCGTGGACGGCGCCTACTGGCTGCGCGAGCCCGGCCCCAATTGCGAGGTGGTGGTGGCGGTGCAGGGCGCCGTGGCCCCCGAGGCCATCGCGGCGGTGGCGCTCATCGCGCAGGACCGGCGCGACGTGGGCCTGCTCGCCGTCACCTCCGCCGACCGCCTGAACGCCGGCTGGACGGCGGCGGCCCGGGCCCGCGAGCGCGGCTTTGCCGGCGCCACCAGCCATGTGGAACGGCTGCTGGAGCCGCTGCCCCGCCATTGCGGCATCGTGAGCGTCATCGACGGCCACCCGGCCACGCTGGGCTGGCTGGGCGCGGTGGCGGGCCATCGCCTTCGTGCGCTGGGCGTGGAGCATTTCGGCCAGACCGGGACGCTGTCGGACCTCTACGCCCACTATGGCCTCGACACCGCCGCCATCGTCGCCGCCGCGCAGGCCATCTCGCCCGGCCGGCCGCTCCGCCATCTCAAGGCGGTGTAGGGCAGGCCGGTGAGCATGTGCCCCGCGTTCGAGCATTTCGGATGAGGGGCACCGGCATATGAGCAAAATGCCCGGCCTCGATGACCAGAGCGGCCTGCGCCAGCCCAATGGACTCACATCCTAGGCCCGGGCGGCGCCTGAGGGCCGCCGCCCGGTGTCGATCAAAGACGCAAGACGCGGCAACAGCCGGCCGGCCGCTCGCCCGGGCGGCTGTGACGCGGCCGGTGAGGTGGAAGCGGGTCCTGGGCTCTGCTGGCATCGGTGAAAGACCGCGTCTGCGGGTGTCAGGGAGAGCGCGCGCTACCGGCCACCGCCTATCCCATGGCGGCCCGGCCTTGGCAGCCGATCGCCGATGTGCCCATCGGCGGGCATGTTGGGGACATGGCCCACCATGTCATCGGACGGCTTGTCGTTGCGCTTCGGGTCCGCTAGAAGCGCAGAACCACACGCCCGGCGCCCGGCGCCGCGCCCTCGCGGAGAGGTGGCAGAGTGGTCGAATGCACCGCACTCGAAATGCGGCATACGGGCAACCGTATCGGGGGTTCGAATCCCCCC
>NZ_JBAFVB010000016.1:0-40184 GCF_043193975.1 Xanthobacter versatilis
CAGCGAGGCCGGCCCCAATTGCGGGGTCGGCCTTCATCTGGCACCCAAAACGAGAGCGAGATTGCGAAATGAGCTTGGCCCAACCGCAAAGCGTTGCTGAAATCAAGGCGCGTAACAAAGAACTCATCGCGGAAGTTCTCAAGGTTTATCCCGAGAAGACCGCGAAGCGCCGCGCGAAGCACCTCAACGTCCACGAATCCGGCAAGTCCGATTGCGGCGTGAAGTCGAACATCAAGTCCATCCCGGGCGTGATGACGATCCGCGGCTGCGCGTATGCCGGTTCCAAGGGCGTGGTGTGGGGTCCCATCAAGGACATGATCCACATCTCCCACGGCCCGGTGGGCTGCGGCCAGTACAGCTGGGCCGCCCGCCGCAACTACTACATCGGCACGACGGGCATCGACACCTTCGTGACCATGCAGTTCACCTCGGACTTCCAGGAAAAGGACATCGTCTTCGGCGGCGACAAGAAGCTCGCCAAGATCATGGACGAAATCCAGGACCTGTTCCCGCTGAACAACGGCATCACCGTCCAGTCCGAGTGCCCGATCGGCCTCATCGGCGACGACATCGAGGCCGTGTCCAAGGCGAAGTCCAAGGAATACGACAACAAGACCATCGTGCCGGTCCGCTGCGAGGGCTTCCGCGGCGTGTCCCAGTCGCTCGGCCATCACATCGCCAACGATGCGATCCGGGACTGGGTGTTCGACAAGATGGACCCGAATGCGGCCCCCCGCTTCGAGCCGTCCCCGTATGACGTCGCCATCATCGGCGACTACAACATCGGTGGCGACGCTTGGTCTTCGCGCATCCTGCTCGAGGAAATGGGCCTGCGCGTGATCGCCCAGTGGTCCGGCGACGGCTCGCTTGCCGAGCTCGAGGCGACCCCGAAGGCGAAGCTGAACGTCCTGCACTGCTACCGGTCCATGAACTACATCTCCCGCCACATGGAAGAGAAGTTCGGTATCCCGTGGTGCGAGTACAACTTCTTCGGCCCGTCCAAGATCGCCGAGTCGCTGCGTAAGATCGCCGCTTACTTCGACGACAAGATCAAGGAAGGCGCCGAGCGCGTCATCGCCAAGTACCAGCCCCTCATGGACGCGGTCATTGCCAAGTACCGTCCGCGGCTCGAGGGCAAGACCGTCATGCTGTACGTGGGCGGCCTGCGTCCCCGTCACGTGATCGGCGCCTACGAAGACCTCGGCATGGAAGTGGTCGGCACCGGCTACGAGTTCGGCCACAACGACGACTATCAGCGCACCGCCCAGCACTACGTCAAGGATGGCACGATCATCTATGACGACGTGACCGGCTATGAGTTCGAGAAGTTCGTCGAGAAGGTGCAGCCCGATCTCGTCGGCTCGGGCATCAAGGAAAAGTACGTGTTCCAGAAGATGGGTGTGCCGTTCCGGCAGATGCACTCCTGGGACTATTCCGGCCCGTATCACGGCTATGACGGCTTCGCCATCTTCGCCCGCGACATGGACATGGCCATCAACTCCCCCGTCTGGAAGATGACCAAGGCTCCGTGGAAGCAGGCTCCCGCGCAGCCGGGCCTGCTCGCGGCCGAGTGACCGCCTGAGCCCGAACGCCCCTCCCCTTTTTGGGGAGGGGCACCTGGCGGGCTTGATCCGTTTTGACCCACCCATAGGGGTTCGAGATGCCACAGAATGCAGATAACGTGCTCGATCACTTCGAGCTGTTCCGCGGTCCCGAGTACCAGCAGATGCTGGCCAACAAGAAGAAGCTGTTCGAGAACCCCCGCGACCCCGCCGAAGTCGAGCGCGTCCGCGAGTGGGCCAAGACTCCCGAGTACAAGGAAAAGAACTTCGCCCGCGAAGCTCTGACCGTGAACCCGGCCAAGGCCTGCCAACCGCTCGGCGCCGTGTTCGCCGCCGTGGGCTTCGAGCAGACCATCCCCTTCGTGCACGGCTCGCAGGGTTGCGTCGCTTACTATCGCTCGCACTTCTCGCGTCACTTCAAGGAGCCCAGCTCCTGCGTGTCCTCTTCCATGACGGAAGACGCGGCGGTGTTCGGCGGCCTGAACAACATGATCGACGGCCTCGCCAACACCTACTCCATGTACAAGCCGAAGATGATTTCGGTCTCCACCACCTGCATGGCGGAAGTCATCGGTGACGACCTGAACGCCTTCATCAAGACCGCCAAGGAAAAGGGCTCGGTTCCCCAGGAATACGACGTTCCCTTCGCCCACACCCCGGCATTCGTCGGCAGCCACATCACCGGCTACGACAACGTGCTGAAGGGCATCTTCGAGCACTTCTGGGACGGCAAGGCCGGCACCGCGCCGAAGCTCGAGCGCGTCCCGAACGAGAAGATCAACTTCATCGGCGGCTTCGACGGCTACACCGTCGGCAACCTGCGTGAAATCAAGCGCCTGTTCGGCCTGATGGGCGTGGAATACACCATCCTCGCCGACAATTCCGAAGTGTGGGACACCCCCACCGACGGCGAATTCCGCATGTATGACGGCGGCACGACCCTGGAAGAGGCGGCCGATGCGCTGCACGCCAAGGCCACCATCTCCATGCAGGAGTTCTGCACCGAGAAGACCCTGCCGCTGATCGCGAACCACGGCCAGGAAGTGGTTGCCTTCAACCACCCGGTGGGCGTGAAGGGCACCGACGAGTTCCTGATGGCGATCTCCCGCATCTCCGGCAAGGAGATTCCGGAAGCCCTCGCCAAGGAGCGCGGTCGTCTGGTTGACGCCATCGCCGACTCCAACGCCCACATCCACGGCAAGAAGTTCGCCATCTACGGCGATCCCGACCTCTGCATGGGCCTGGCGGCCTTCCTGCTTGAGCTCGGTGCCGAGCCGACCCACGTGCTTGCCACCAACGGCAACAAGAAGTGGGCCGACAAGATGCAGGAACTGTTCGACTCTTCCCCGTTCGGCCAGAACTGCCAAGTCTATCCCGGCCGTGACCTTTGGCACATGCGTTCGCTGCTCTTCACCGAGCCGGTGGACTTCCTGATCGGCAACACCTACGGCAAGTATCTCGAGCGCGACACGGGCACCCCGCTGATCCGCATCGGCTTCCCGGTGTTCGACCGTCACCACCATCACCGCCGTCCGGTGTGGGGTTATCAGGGCGGCATGAACGTGCTGATCACCATCCTCGACAAGATCTTCGACACCATCGATCAAAACACGATCGTCCCGGCGAAGACCGACTACTCGTTCGACATCATCCGTTGATCGCAGAAGTCTGACGACAATCGATCCGGCCCGGGGCCCCGCCCGGGCCGGATCGAACAGGAGCCTGCCCTTTTCGGAAGTTCTGATCTTTACACAGCCCGCTTCTCGAAGGAGAGATCCATGAGCTCGGTTTCCGCTACGATCCAGGAAGTCTTCAACGAGCCAAGCTGCGCGAAGAACCAGAACAAATCGGAAGCGGAAAAGAAGAAGGGGTGCACTAAGCAGCTCCAGCCCGGCGGTGCCGCCGGCGGCTGCGCCTTCGACGGCGCCAAGATCGCCCTCCAGCCCCTGACCGACGTCGCCCATCTCGTGCACGGCCCGATCGCCTGCGAGGGCAACAGCTGGGACAATCGCGGCGCGAAGTCGTCGGGCTCGCAGATTTGGCGGACGGGCTTCACCACGGACATCAACGAGACCGACGTGGTGTTCGGCGGTGAGAAGCGCCTGTTCAAGTCGATCAAGGAAATCATCGAGAAGTACAATCCCCCCGCCGTCTTCGTCTACCAGACCTGCGTGCCCGCCATGATCGGCGACGACATCGACGCGGTCTGCAAGGCGGCAAAGGAGAAGTTCGGCACGCCGGTGATCCCGGTGAACTCGCCCGGCTTCGTGGGTCCGAAGAACCTCGGCAACAAGCTCGCGGGCGAAGCTATCCTCCAGCACGTCATCGGCACCGAGGAGCCGGAATACACCACGCCCTACGACCTGAATATCATCGGTGAATACAATCTGTCCGGTGAATTGTGGCAGGTGAAGCCGCTGCTCGACGAGCTCGGCATCCGCATCATGGCCTGCATCTCCGGCGACGGGCGCTACAAGGATGTGGCCTCCTCGCACCGCGCCAAGGCGGCGATGATGGTGTGTTCCAAGGCCATGATCAACGTGGCCCGCAAGATGGAGGAGCGCTACGACATCCCCTTCTTCGAGGGCTCCTTTTACGGCATCCAGGACTCGTCCGACTCGCTCCGCGAGATTGCCCGCATGCTCATCGAGCGCGGCGCCGATCCCGAGCTGATGGACCGCACCGAGGCCCTCATCGAGCGCGAGGAGGCGAACGCCTGGGCCGCCATCGCCAAGTACAAGCCCCGCTTCAAGGACAAGAAGGTGCTGCTGATCACCGGCGGCGTGAAGTCCTGGTCGGTGGTAGCGGCGTTGCAGGAAGCCGGCCTCGAGCTGGTGGGCACTTCCGTTAAGAAGTCAACCCGGGAGGACAAGGAGCGCATCAAGGAGCTCATGGGGCAGGACGCCCACATGATCGACGACATGACGCCCCGTGAAATGTACAAGATGCTGAAGGACGCGAAGGCCGACATCATGCTCTCGGGCGGCCGCTCGCAGTTCATCGCACTCAAGGCCGCCATGCCGTGGCTCGACATCAACCAGGAGCGCCACCACGCCTACATGGGCTATGTGGGCATGGTGAAGCTGGTCGAGGAGATCGACAAGGCGCTCTACAATCCCATCTGGGAGCAGGTGCGCAAACCCGCCCCGTGGGACAATCCGGCCAACAACTGGCAGAACCGCGCCATCGCCGAGATGGAGGCGGAAGCCGCCGCGCTCGCCGCCGATCCGGTGGCCGCCGAGAAGGCGCGCCGGGCCAAGAAGATCTGCAACTGCAAGAGTGTCGACCTCGGCACCATCGAGGACGCCATCGCCGCCCACGGCCTCACCACCGTGGAAGGCGTGAAGACCCACACCAATGCCTCCGGCGGCTGCGGCGCATGCGCCGGTCGCATCGAGGAGATCTTCGAGGCCCGTGGCCTGGTGCCGGCGGAAGAGCCGGAACTCGATCCGGTCGCGGCGGAGGCCAAGCGCCGCGCCAAGAAGGTCTGCAATTGCATGAGCGTGGATGTGGGCACCATCGAGGATGCCATCCACGCCGGCGCTGCCAACCTCGCCGATGTGAAGGCGCAGACCAAGGCCACCGGCGGCTGCGGCGGCTGCGCCGAGCGCATCGAGGAAATGCTGGACGCGGCTGCTGCGAATGCCGACGCTCCGGTCACCCTCGTGGCAGCGGAATAGGAGGCCGGCATGGCGAAATTCGTCACGGGCAAGAAGGCCTGCGCGGTCAATCCGCTGAAGATGAGCCAGCCCATCGGCGGCGCGCTCGCCTTCATGGGGCTGCGCGGCGCCATGCCGCTGCTGCACGGTTCGCAGGGCTGCACGTCGTTCGGCCTGGTGCTGTTCGTGCGCCACTTCAAGGAGGCGATCCCGCTCCAGACCACCGCCATGAGTGAGGTCGCGACCGTGCTCGGCGGCCTCGACAATGTGGAGCAGGCGGTTCTCAACATCTACAACCGGACCAAGCCGGAGATCATCGGCATCTGCTCCACCGGCGTCACCGAGACCAAGGGCGACGACGTGGACGGCTATATCAAGCTGATCCGTGCCAAGTATCCGCAGCTTGCCGACTTCCCCATGGTCTATGTCTCCACGCCCGACTTCAAGGACGCCTTCCAGGACGGCTGGGAGAAGACGGTCGCGAAGATGGTCGAGGTGCTGGTGAAGACGCCGGAGGCGGAGACCAAGCGCGATCCCAAGCGCATCAATGTGCTGCCGGGCTGTCACCTGCAGCCCGGCGACCTCGACGAACTGCGCACCATCTTCGAGGATTTCGGGCTTGAGCCGTCCTTCCTGCCGGATCTCGCCGGCTCGCTCGACGGGCACATTCCGGACGACTTCACCCCCACCACCATTGGCGGCATCGGGGTGGAGGAAATCGCCACCATGGGCGAGGCATCCTGGACCATCGCCATCGGCGCACAGATGCGCCGGGCGGCCGAGGCCATGGAGAAGAAGACCGGCGTGCCCTATCGGCTGTTCGAGCGGCTGTGCGGGCTCGGTCCGAACGATGAATTCTTCATGTTCCTGAGCGAGATCTCGGGACGCGAGGTGCCTAAGAAGTATCGCCGGCAGCGGGGCCAGCTGGTGGATGCCATGCTGGACGCCCACTTCCATCTGGGCGGCCGCAAGCTCGCCATCGGTGCCGAGCCGGACCTCCTGTTCGACGTGGCGTCCATGCTCCACGAGATGGGCACCCATATCACCACAGCGGTCACCACCACCCAGTCGCCGGTGTTCGAGCAGCTGGAGGCGGATGAGGTTCTGCTCGGCGATCTCGAGGACCTGGAGACGCTGGCGAAGGAACGCGGTTGCGACCTGCTGCTGACCCATTCCCATGGCCGGCAGGCGGCGGAGCGGCTCAACATTCCGTTCCACCGCATCGGCATTCCCATGTTTGACCGCATCGGCGCCGGCCACCGCATGATCGTGGGCTATCGCGGCACGCGCGAGCTGATCTTCACGCTGGCGAACCTGTGCATCGCTGATCACGAGGCGAACCACGACGTAACGCCTGACACCTGGAAAAATCCGTGGGACGGGGATGGTCACGGCCACGCCCATGCCCCAGCGGTGACGCCCACCCACGGCACTGCCGTGAGCACGTCCCACCACTAAGAACGAGCAGAGGCGCACCCTCCCATGAAAGTCGCATTTGCAACCCAAGACCTCAAACGGGTCGATGCCCATTTCGGGTGGGCCAAGAACATCGCCATCTACGAGGTGGGTCCGGAAAGCCATCATTTCGTGGAAGCCATCGAGTTCGACGGCGACCTGAAGGAAGACGGCAACGAGGACAAGCTCGCCCCGAAGATCGAGGCGATCAAGGATTGCGCGATCCTCTACGTGGCTGCCATTGGCGGTTCGGGCGCGGCGCGGGTGGTGGCCAACAACATCCACCCCATGAAGGTGAACCAGCCCGAGGAGATCGAAGACCTCATCGAGAAGCTGGCCACGGTGCTGCGCGGCACGCCTCCGCCCTGGCTTCGCAAGGTGATGTCGAAGGGCCAGGAACGTACTTTCGATTTTGATGAATGAGGATTGACATGTCCGAAGCAGCGCAAGTGATCGAGCCGGTATCGGCCGAAGACAATCCCTTCATCAAGCAACTCATCAAGGTCTGGCGTGCCCAGGACACCCATGGTGCTTGGGAAGGCAAGGCGGACCTGGATCTCATCGCCGACTATATCGTCGACAAGGAGGCGCGGCGCGCCCTGCCCATCATCGGTGATCCCGATCCCGAGACCATCTGGCGCATGGAGCTGTTCTTCAATGCCGTGTGCCTGCTGATCGAGCGGGAGACCAAGGTGATGATCACCCCCATGCTGAAGATGAGCCACGAGGGCTTCGGCCGCATGGTGCTCATCGGCGGCCGGCTGATCGTGGTCAACAAGCAGCTGCGCGACGTTCACCGCTATGGTTTCGACAATCTTGGCAAGCTTGCCGAGGAGGGGACGAAGTTCGTGTCCTCGGGTGTCGAGATGATCCGGAAGTTTCCGGAAGTGGCCAACTACTGAAAATCGGGTGCACCCATGAGCGACGTGGAAGAACTCAAGGCCGAAATCAAGAAGCTGTCCGCCAAGGCGACGCAGGCAAAAATGGACCTCCACGATCTGTCCGAGGAACTCCCCATCAGCTGGGAGACGATCATGGATGTCGCCAAGAGGGCGCACAGCGCCTTCGCCGAGCTGGAAAAGAAGCGCGCGGACCTGAAGGCACTTGAGGCCGCCTAACCTGAAGGCTTTTTCGAAATGTCCAACGAAACCCGAGATGGTCGAGCCTGGCAGCCAGACTATTTGCTCGATATCGATGCTGACAAGTGCATCGGTTGCGGGCGCTGCTTCAAGGTCTGCGGCCGGGACGTGATGACGCTGAAGGGCATCAACGAGGACGGCGAAGTCGTCTCACTCGATGATGACGAGGACGACGAGGTCGAGAAGAAGGTGATGGTCATGAACGACACGGGCGCCTGCATCGGTTGCGGTGCATGCGCGCGCGTCTGCCCGGCCAACTGCCAGGTTCATGGTCACGAGCAGGCCGCGGCCTGATTGCTCTCGCCGATAGCGGATTTGTTTTGAAGCGGAAGGGCGATGGGCTTTGCTCATCGGCCTTCCGCGGCCCGCACGGCGCTTGAGGCAAATCCATTCGGCACCGATCTCAGGCCGGTGTCGTTGGTTGAAGGAGTGGGTCCATGGCCGCCGAAGAGGTCTATGACTGGTTGATTGCTTCATCGACCGCTTCGGCCGGCGATCCTTCGGACGTGCATGTGGCGGCCTCCATCGCCGCCGTCGCCTTTGCCGAGGCGGAAGAGGACGGGCGCCATTGCCTCGAGGCTCTGGGCCTGGAGAAGGGCGCCTTCCTCGATCTAGCCCGCATCCTGTTTCCCGACGCGGTTGAAGCGCTGGATCGGCGTATCGAGGGGCGTTCGATCTCGGTCGAGGCGGAAGAGCAGTCGATCCGTGATATTCTGGGCATCTATTCTTCCGATGCCGGGCGGCTGCAGACCCATTTCATCGCTATGATCGCGCGGCGCTGCCAGTCCCCTCACCACCTGTGGCAGGACCTGGGGCTCAGGGACCGGGCGGAGCTGCGGGAACTCATGACGCGCCGCTTTGCGCCGCTGGCGCAGAAGAACCGGCAGGACATGAAGTGGAAGAAGTTCCTCTACCGCATGGTCTGCGGGTCGGAGGGCTTCACTTTGTGCGCGGCGCCGGTGTGCTCGGACTGCGACGAATTCCACGTCTGCTTCGGCGCCGAGGACGGGGAATCGCGCCTCGCCCGGAACCGCAATGCCGCCGCCAATGCCAACGTGCCGCTCGGCCAGTTGGGCGTCGATGCATTGCCGGACGCCGCCGAATAGGGCGGTTGCCGCGCGAGTCTGATCAAGCCCGACATGCCATCGGGCTGAGGATCTTGTTCCCCTGCAATCGAAGCTCGTCGGTCAGGTGGGCGCACGCCGGCCTGGCCGGCGCTAGCGCGTCTGCGAACCCCATCGCATCCAGGAACGGCTAGCCGTCCTCGCCCATGAAAAAGCCCGGCGCCGAGGATCGGGCCGGGCTGTTCTCGGGGCTCAGGTAATCAAATGGCGGCAGTTGCCGTCACTCGATGCCTTCGCTGCGGGCGCGCCACATCATCGCGATGCGGAAGCGCTCGTTGATGGCGGCAGGGCTGGCGAGGATCTCGGCCTCAGCCTCCTTGAAGGCCTTTTCCACCAGCGCGGCTTCTTCCTTGGTCAGAGTCACGCGGCCGGCAAGGTGGGTTGCCTCCGGGTGGACCGACCAGATCTTGCGGCAATTGGGATGCAGCTTGATCTCGGTGAGGTCAAAGGATTCAAGTTGTCCGTCGAGGAGAATGGCGAGGCCCGAAACTTCGAGCTTGCGCCCGTCCGAAGTGGTCTTGATGAGCGTGGTAGCCATTTGCGTCACCCGTCCTGAGCTGCGAGCCAACTGTAACCGCCCTGGTCCCAGAGCTGCGCCAGTAATTGATCCGAACTCCAGTCCGGAAATTGAGACTTCACGGTTTCATAGTCACCGCGAAAGCGCTCCGCGTCCTCTCCGGAAAGATCCGCAGTGAGGCCGTCCGGCTTGAAGCGGAGCACGAAATGGGTGTTGTCGTCCGAGGCGAGAAGGGTGAACTCCTCGCCGTCGCTGATGAGGGGCAGAAGATCGGCCATCGGTTGCTCCCGTCAGGCCGCGGCGGCCGCCGGAGTGTCTTCGGCAAGGCCCCATTCGGCCCACGAGCCGTCGTAGAGCGCCGCCGTCTTGTTGCCGAGGATGAACAGCGCGAGCAGCACCACAGCCGAAATGGTGCCGGAAGCGCAGGTCGCCACAACCGGCTTGGCGATGTCGATGCCGGCGGCGGAGAAACGAGCCGCCAGCGCGTCGGGCTGGATCAGCTCGCCGCTTTCTTCGACGATCAGGTCGCCCCAGGGCAGGTTGACCGAGCCGGGGATGTGGCCCTTTTTCTTCACCGGGAACACGTCGTCCTGGGTGCCGGCAAACTTGGCAGGCCCGCGCGCGTCGACGACCTGGTCGGCCTTGCTGGCGACATTGGCCACCATCTCGCCGAGGTTGCGCACGAGTGCCGGATTGAAGGTCGCTGTGAAGGTCTTGGGCTCCGGCCGCACGGGCGACATGTCGGAGGGCTTCTTCTCCTTCACCCATTTGCCGTAGCCGCCGTCCAGCACGGCCACGTCGTCGTAGCCGAAGCTGCGGAACATCCACCACACCCGGGCCGCGGCCGCACCGCCGCACAGGCGATCATAGACCACGATCTTGTCGCCGTCGGCGATGCCAAGAAGGCCGACCTTCTTGGCGAACTCCGCGGCGGGCGGAAGCATGTGGGGGAGGGGATTGGTCTTGTCGGCCACATGATCGATGTCGAAATGCACCGAGCCGGGAAGATGACGCCCGCGATACTGGGTCTTCCCGTCCATATTGCTGCTTTCATGCAGCCAGGTGCAGTCCAGGATCTTCACGTCCGGCGCTTCGAGATGCTCGGCCAGCCATTCGGTGCTTACCAACGGTCCGGGAAGAACGGTGGACATGACGCGGGTCTCTCCCTGTCGAGGTTCGGACATCGGGTGCTTGTCAGGCCCGCCGGGCGTGTAGCCCGGCAGACAATCTTGAAATGGCGGCCCGCTTTGGCCGCTCCACAAGGCTTGTTCAGCGCACCTTGGGCAGGCTGTAGCCGGGGCGCGGGTGGGCGTCGTAGTAGTCGACGCGCTCGGGCCAGCCGCCTTCGGGGTTGAACTTGAACTTCACCACCTTCACCGGCGCGTTGGCGGAGAAGGAGACTTCCGAGAACTTGATCTCGCGGTCGCCGGGGCCGGCGGAGAAGTCAGCCACCACCTTGCCGTCGGCGGTCACCGCGCGGGCAAAGCCCGGGGTGCCCACGTCGCTGGCGTTCACCGTCTCGGCGACGAAGCTCGCCACTTCGGAGCCGTCCTCGGACGGGGTGCCGAAGGCCGGCGTGGCGAACGTGAAGGCGACGAGCTTGCCGCTGCGGTCCACCGCATGGTCGGCGGTCACGGGGCGGGCCACGGAATAGACGGTGAGGGTGCCGCCCGCCAGCAGCTCCTTGATCTCCTCGAGGGAGCGGCTTGCGAATTCCGACGCGACGATCATGGCAATCTCCACTAGACAATCAGGTGTGACGAACGGTCCCCCTGGTGGATCAATTTTCGTGCCAGTCGCGACCGTGCCCCCGGACGCCCTTCCTCGCGTACCGACCAGATGCCGCAAACCCTTGTCCGCAAGCGCTTCCCAGCCGGCATGTCGGGGCCGGGCCGCCGTGTCGGAGGTCGTCGGCGGCTTGTCGGAAATGCGTCGCACATCGCGGGAAATGCGACGCGGACCCTGCCGGGGGCGCCATAAACCGCCCCAATCCAGCTGTGCGCGAATCTTGCAAGGGCTCCAAAAACGCGACACGCAGGGGATGTAATCCATGCTGGACACGGCGATCATCGGCGGCGGGCTATGCGGCCTCGCCCTGGCGCGGAGCCTCAAGAAGGCCGGCCGCAGCCTGACCCTGTTCGAGGCGCGCGCCCGTCTCGGCGGACGCATCCTCTCCGCGGTGCCGGCCACCACCGGTGAGGCGCTGGATCTCGGCCCCACCTGGTTCTGGCCCGATACCCAGCCGCTCATTACCGCCTTCGTGTCGGAACTGGGCCTGTCCAGCTTCGCCCAGCACGACGAGGGGGCGGTGCTCCACCTCACCGAGGCCGACAAGGGCCCGCAGGGCTTCGAGCAGCAGGTGCATGGCGGCGCGCGGCGCGTGGCCGGCGGCATGGCACGGCTGGTGGCCACCCTCGCCGATGGCCTGGGGGAAGAGGACATCCGCCTCGGCCACGTGCTCCACAAGGTGGAGGACAAGGGTGACCATGTGGTGCTCACCTTCCGCGTGGACGACGCCTTCCTCACCATCGAGGCCCGGCATGCGGTGATCGCGCTGCCGCCGCGCTTGGTGGCGGAAACCGTGCGCTTTGCGCCGGACCTCGACATGGCCACCCGCGACGCTATGGGCGCGGCCCCCACCTGGATGGCCGCCCAGGCCAAGGTGGTGATGGCTTATTCCTCCCCCTTCTGGCGGGAAGCCGGCCAGTCCGGCAACGCCTTCGTCACTCATGAGCAGGCGGTGGTTGGCGAGATCTTCGACGCATGCGACGCCACCGGCACCAAGGCGGCGCTGGGCGGCTTCCTCAGCTTTCCACCGGACTTGCGGGAGGCCTTCCTGGTTGGCCTGCCCATGCTCATGGACAGCCAGCTGGTGCAGGTGTTCGGGAGCGCCGCCGAGGGCGGCGAGCAGCTGTACCAGGACTGGGCGTTGGAGCCTTTCACCTGCTCCGCCCGCGACCGGGCCGAGCCGCAGGGCGAGCACGTGGCTTTCTCCAATCCCCTGCTGCGCCGCCCGCTGTGGGACGGACGACTCTATCTCGGCGGCTCCGAGACCGCGACCCAGGGCGCCGGCTATCTGGAGGGCGCGCTCGAGGCGGCCCGGCGCATCGAACGGGCGCTTGCCCGCGCGCGCGCCGAGGAGGATGAGGTGGTCCTGCCGGAAGGTCTTCCGGTGAATGCGGCGAGCCTCGCACGCTTCGCGACCTGGGTGGCGACGCTGAACGATGCGGCCTTCGAGGCCTATCGGGTGCGGCTCAACCGGGCACTGGCCGCCCAGCAGCGCGAGCAGCTGACCCAGCGTGCCATGCTCGGCGCCATCGAGGACATCTACGAGCGCGCTGCGGACATGCTCGACACCCTGCCCTTCGACATGGCGGGCGTCCCGGTGGAAAAGGGCCGCTCGGCGCTGATGAGCGACGTGCAGGCGCCGTTCCGCGACTTCATCCAGACCCTGCTCGACGACATCATCGCCTTCAACCGCACCTCCTGCGCCCTTTCCAATTTCCCCGGCGAGCATCATTTGTCGAAGGACTATGTGCAGACCATCCTGCGCGACGTGGCGGCCGCCTGGCGCGACTTCTGCCTTGCCGCCAACCGCCGCCTGCTGGCCAAGGCCGAACGGGCGGCGGCGGGCAATGCCCTTCCCCCCGGCGCGGGTCCCCGCAAGGGCCCGATCCTGACGAGTGCATCGTGAACGAGGACAAGATGGAACCCAGCATCGCCGAAGAAAACGGGCCTGAAGGCGTCGTCGCCTACGTCGTCTGCTCCATGAGCGACATTCCGAGCCAGCGCGCGCGGGGGTTCGAGCTGATGAAGGTGGAGGACGGTGTCGAGAAGCCGTTCAACCTCATTGTCGTGCGTTGGGGCCGGCAGGTGTTCGGCTATGTCAATCTGTGCCCCCATGACGGCGTGAAGCTGGACTGGGAGCGCAACCAGTTCCTGGATCCCAACGGCATCCGCCTGATGTGCGGCAAGCACGGCGCCCTGTTCGAGCTGGGCACCGGCGTGTGTATCGAGGGGCCGTGCAAGGGTCGCAGCCTCACACCGGTGGCGCTGAGCATCATCGACAACGACATCTGCGTGACCGGGGTGACGCTGGCCGAGGAAGAAGAAGACGAGGATGATGAGGAGATCACCTCGTGCTCCGACGAGGGCGGCGGCGTCTGAAAGCGTTATCCGGCGGCGGCTTCCTTGAGGCCGTCGCATCACCTGCGGAGCGGCTGCCCTGCTGAGGGGCTGCAAGGAGCCTTGGCGCCCGGAAGGGCGCGTCTTCGGCGAGCACGGGCAGGCGGCGGGATATCAAGATCCGGCTGCGGTCCTGCGGGACAATGAACGGCATTCGGACGACACGCCGAACGGCACCAGGCCAGGACATATGGTGTTGAAACCGCTTGTGGCGCTCGAACCTCGAACCTCGATCGCACCCAAATGATATCTTTTCGGGCCCATAGCCCCAAACGTCACGGGCCCTCGCGGCATTGCCGGCGAGGGCCCGGTTCTGGCTCTTTAGTCAGATGGGCTGGATCAGACCGGACGGTTCTCGTTGCGGTTCTTCACCGGCTCCATGAGCGAGACGCCCTTTTCATAGGTGATTGTCTCGTAGTCCTCGTGCCAGCCGAGGGCGGCGTCGAGCACCTTGTCGGTCTTGCCACCGGTGTCCAGCTTCTTGATGTCGTTCTTGTCGATGCTCAGGAGCTCGGTCATCTCCTTCCACACCGTGGATTCATCGCAAGGCAGGACGTAGAAGGTCTTGTTGCCGTAGGTGACGCGATACTTCGCGAGCAGGTCGATGTTGTTGCAGAACAGGAAATACTTGCCGTCGGGGGCAAGCGCATCGCCGAGCACGTCCGCGACATCGGAGAGGTAGGCGAAGTTCTGCAGGTAGCCGGCCAGCACGGGGATGGTGGGCTTGCCATCCTCGGCGAAGGTGATGACCTGCTCCATAGTGTATTCCGGCGGACGCTTCTCGTCGGCCACCTGCTGCTGGAACTTCAGGGCGATGTCGCCGCGGAAGTCAAAACGGCCAGGCTTGGTCGGCTGCTTGAGCACGGCATTCAGGAGGCGCCCCTCTTTATCCAGCCGGCCCAGGGGGGTGTTCTCGATCGCAGTCATCAAAAAAGTCTCCGGTTCAGCACACAACTCTCAGACGGTCTCAGACGGGCGCGAGCAGGGGCGCACCTTCGTGGGCTCGAAGGCGCCGCTCTCCGCCGAACCCCGTTCGGCGTGCCGCCCGCGCAAGGGGGCAGGCGCGTCCACCATGCAAGCCCTTTGCCGCGCCGCGGCGCGGCGGCCGCAGCGGGGGCGAAGCGCGACAATCAGCCATCCCCGAGGTGGCCGGGAGCCGGCCCGATGGCGCAAGCAATGGCGCCAAATCAGGGTCCGCAGGGGCATCCGGATGGGGGCGGCGATGGTCCGGACCCGCCGCTCCAGAGCGCGCAGGAAGCCGCCGCCGACCATGTCCGGAATCGGACACGCGTCGCAAAGACAACAGCTGAATTCCGGAAAAATCAGGCAAATCAGTCCGTTGCTATCTGGCACGGCGCTTGCTGGATGGAGGGCCGAAGCAACCTCTCAAGCGAAGGTCGAGCGATGATCAATTTGACCGACAGCGCCTTGCATGCGGTCCGGGACGCGATCCTGGGCGCCGATCAGCCGGTCAGCGGGCTGCGCATCATGGTCGAGACGGGCGGCTGCGCCGGCTACCAGTACAAGATGGGCCTCGTCAGCGACGCCGAGCCCGACGATACGGTGGTTGAGCGCGAGGGCGTGAAGGTGTTCGTGGACAACCAGAGCCACGAGCTGCTTGCCGGCACCGTCATCGACTTCGTCGTGGCCCTGGAGGGCTCCGGCTTCACCTTCGAAAATCCGAACGCCACCTCGAGCTGCTCCTGCGGCAAGTCCTTCGGCTGAAGTCCTTCAGACGAAGCTGGAACTGACCGTACGGGTTGAACTCAATTCAGATAGAGGACGCAGCGATGTTGGTCGAGACCGAAGAGTGCGCGCCGCTCACCCAGCAAGCCAAGCGTGAGGCGATCATCCGCGAGGTGATCGAGGAGATCCGTCCCAATCTCAAGCGGGATGGCGGCGACTGCGAGCTCGTCGAAATCGACGGCAACAAGGTCATGGTGAAGATGACCGGCGCCTGCGTCTTCTGCAAGCTGGCGAGCGAGACCATCGAGGGCATCCAGACCAAAATCGTGGAGCGCCTGGGCGAGCTGATCCGGCTCATCCCGGTGGCCGGCGCGCAGAACAAGCCGTTGGTGAGCCTGAAGGGCATCGCGCCGGCTCCGACCGCCGCGCCGGTGGCTCCGGCCCCCGCCGTCCCCTCGCCGACGCGCTGAGGGACGAGCCAAAGTTTAGACGATCGAAGGGGTGATGCCGTGCGGCCCGTCTATCTCGACAACAACGCGACGACACGGACCGACCCCGCTGTGGTCGAGGCCATGCTGCCGTTCTTCAGCGAGCATTTCGGCAACGCCTCCTCCACCCACGCCTTTGGTGAGCACGTGGGCGAGGCGCTGAAGAAGGCGCGCAAGCAGCTCCAGGCGCTGCTTGGCGCCGCCTTTGACCACGAGATCATCTACACCTCCGGCGGAACGGAAGCTGACAATGCGGCCATTCTTTCCGCGCTGGAGACGCAGGAAGGCCGGGACGAGATCGTCACCACCACGGTGGAGCATCCGGCGATCCTGACCCTGGTCGCGCATCTGGAAAAGACGCGCGGCATCAAAGTGCATCTCATCGGTGTGGACCGCCATGGGCGGCTCGATCTCGATGCCTACGCCAAGGCATTGTCACCGAAGGCCGCTCTCGTCTCGGTGATGTGGGCCAACAACGAGACAGGAACCCTCTTCCCCGTGGCTGAGCTTGCAGAGCAGGCGAAGGCCGTCGGCGCCCTGTTCCATACCGACGCGGTGCAGGCGGTGGGTAAGGTGGCCATCGACCTGAAATCCACAGCCATCGACATGCTGTCCCTGTCCGGCCACAAGCTGCACGGGCCCAAGGGCATCGGCGCGCTCTATGTGAAGAAGGGGGTGAAGTTCCGCCCCCTCATCCGCGGCGGCCATCAGGAGCGCGGGCGACGCGGCGGCACCGAGAATGTGCCGGGCATCATCGGGCTCGGCGCTGCTGCGGACCTCGCCCTCCAGTACATGGAGGAGGAGCGCACCCGCGTGAAGGCCCTGCGCGACCGCCTCGAGCAGGGCATCCTCCAGCGGGTGAGCAACACCCTGCTCAATGGCGATGGCGACAACCGCCTGCCCAACACCGCCAACATCGCGTTCGAATATCTCGACGGCGAGGCAGTGCTGCACAATCTCAACAAGGCCGGAGTTGCCGCCTCCACCGGCTCGGCCTGCACCTCAGGCTCCACCGAGCCGTCCCATGTGCTGCGGGCCATGAACCTGCCGGCCACTGCGCTCCATGGCGCCCTGCGCCTGTCGCTTTCCCGCGAGAACACGGGGGAGGACGTGGACCGGGTGCTGGAAGCGCTGCCGGAGATCGTCACCCGCCTGCGCGCCATGTCGCCGGCCTGGCTGGCGCGGGAGGGTGCGGACGGCGCGGCGGTGGCCAGTCATGTCTAGCTTTCATCCGGGGCGCGAGTGCGGCGGACGCACGCCCACCGGCGTCGCCTTCGCGATGGCAAGCGCGTGCCCGATGCCGGCCGACGTGGCGGCCGCCGGGTCCATCAGAAACGTCCCCGACCGGCATCGCAAGGATGTCGGCGCGGGTCACAGCGGCGAGTCCAGGCCGATCGAGGAGCCAGTTGTATGAAGATTATGATTCGCCGTTCTCCGGAGATGGGCCTGTCCATCTACGTTCCCAAAAAGGACCTTGAGGAGCCGATCGTCGAGACCGAGCACGAGACCCTGTGGGGCGGCTGGATCAAGATCGCCAACGGCTGGGTGCTTGATCTGCCGGAGATGGCCGAGGGCACGACCCTCCCCATCACCGTGAACGCGAAGAAGCGCGGCGAGGAGGAGTGAGCTGACATGAATATTTCCGTCGCCAATATCGAGACGCTGAAGCTCGCCGACGCCGAAGCCGTCCTGAAGGACGTGGCGGCGGAGCTGGTCGCCGGCAAGGCCGCGCCCTATCTGGGGCCCGGCCTGCTGGAGCTGTCGTCGCCCGCCATCCCGGTGACGCCGGAGGGCCTTGCGGCCTTCTTCGGCACCAAGGTGGCACTGCCCAAGCGCGCCAAGGGCAACGCCTGGGCCTCCGCCCAGCACATCGAGAGCATGAAGCACCGCTCCACCGTGTCGGCCCTCATGGCCGAGGCGTTTGCCCCGCCTGTGCCGCCGCTGCCGTTCCACACCTTCCTCGCCGGCCTGAACCTGCCGCTGATCGTGGACACCTGGTACGACGGCGCCATGCGTTCGGCGCTGGAAGGCCGCGAGGGCTGGGGCGAAGCGCAGGGCATCACCCGGGCTGGCATCGGCGAGGATCGCTGGTATCGCTTCTATGATGCTGCCGGCAACGAGACCGACCGGGCGGCGGCCGAGACCTGGACGACCGTGCTCTACAAGCCCCACGGCAGCGTCGCGCCGGCCAAGAACTGGCTGATCTCCGACGCCGACTATGTCGAGGTTCTCACCGAGATCGACATCCAGACGCCGATCCCCGACGTGGTGAAGAACCGCCGCACCGAGCGCAGCTTCCTGTTCCTCGGCTGTCGCTTCCACGACCAGATGCTGCGGACCTATGCGCGCCAGGTGACAAAGCGTTCGCGTCTGCCCCATTTCGCCATCGTGGACGAAGCGGTGCTGACCAAGAACGAGCTGCGCTTCCTGCTGACGCACGCCATCACGCCCATCGCCATGCCACTGCCCAAGGCGCTGGACATCATCATGTCGGTCGCCGCCTGATCCTTCCGGCGATCCAAGCACTTCAGAGAGCATGTCCCCGCGGGGACATGCTCTCTTTGCTTTTTAGGCGTCCTTTCCGAGGCTTCGCGCGCGCATTGATCCAGATCAACATTGCGGACGAAACCCAACGCGCGAGCATGTAACTTTCCCAACATGTCGTTCTCCATGTGACGCGTGTTGTTAAGCCGACAGCTGGGCGACAATTTATAACTGTTTGAAAATCATTACGTATTTTTCCGTAGCCCTAGTGGCACGCCAGTTGCTCATCCCTGTCCAAGGATTTTTTTGGATCCTGCTGGAAGCGAGGAGCAGTTTCATGCACGCGTCGACACAGCACGAGACGACCGAAGTCGGTGTGGCCGACAAGCTGGCCGAAGTCATGCAGGCGAAGGCCGAACACCAGGGTTGCGGCACGTCCGGCGGCTCGGGCAAGGCCAGCTGCGGTTCGTCCGCCGGTCAGGGCGACCTGCCCACCGAGATCTGGGAGAAGGTGAAGAACCATCCCTGCTATTCTGAAGAAGCCCACCACCACTATGCGCGTATGCATGTTGCCGTTGCCCCGGCGTGCAACATCCAGTGCAACTACTGCAATCGCAAGTATGATTGCGCCAACGAATCCCGCCCCGGCGTGGTGTCCGAGAAGCTGACGCCCCAGCAGGCGGCGAAGAAGGTGCTCGCGGTCGCCTCCACGATCCCGCAGATGACCGTGCTGGGCATCGCCGGCCCCGGCGACCCGCTCGCCAATCCGGAGAAGACCTTCCAGACCTTCGAGCTGATCAACCGGACCGCCCCGGACATCAAGCTCTGCCTGTCCACCAACGGCCTGGCCCTGCCTGACCACGTGGACACCATCGCCGGCTTCAACGTCGACCACGTGACCATCACCATCAACATGGTGGACCCGGAAGTCGGCGCGAAGATCTATCCGTGGGTGTTCTGGAAGCACAAGCGCTACACCGGCTATGAGGCCGCCAAGCTCCTCACCGACCGGCAGATGCTGGGCCTCGAGATGCTCACCGAGCGTGGCATCCTCTGCAAGGTCAACTCGGTGATGATCCCCGGCATCAACGACAAGCACCTTGTCGAAGTGAACCGGGCGGTGAAGTCCCGCGGCGCGTTCTTGCACAACATCATGCCGCTCATCTCGGCGCCCGAGCACGGCACCGTGTTCGGCCTCAACGGCCAGCGCGGCCCGACGGCCCAGGAGCTCAAGGCGCTCCAGGATTCGTGCGAAGGCGAGATGAACATGATGCGGCATTGCCGCCAGTGCCGCGCCGACGCCGTGGGCCTCCTCGGCGAGGATCGGTCCGCCGAGTTCACCACCGACAAGATCATGGCCATGGAGGTCAACTACGACCTCGACAGCCGCAAGGCCTACCAGGCCCTGGTCGAGGAAGAGCGCGTGGCGAAGGTCGCCGCGAAGCAGGAAGAGATGGAGGCCCTCGCCGGCGAGCAGAGCGACATCAAGCTCCTCGTGGCCGTGGCCACCAAGGGCTCGGGCCTCATCAACGAGCACTTCGGCCACGCCAAGGAGTTCCAGGTGTGGGAGCTCTCCACCGCGGGCGCCAAGTTCGTCGGCCATCGCCGCGTCGACCTGTATTGCCAGGGCGGCTACGGCGAGGAGGACAGCCTCGAGACCATCATCCGCGCCATCAACGACTGCCATGCGGTGTTCGTGGCCAAGATCGGCGGTTGCCCGAAGGCTGACCTCGTCAAGGCCGGCATCGAGCCGGTGGACGGCTTCGCCCACGAGTTCATCGAGAAGTCGGCCATCACCTGGTTCAAGGACTACCTCAACAAGGTGAAGACCGGTGAGATCGTCCATGCGGAGCGCGGCGACGCCGAGATCCGTCAGGGCGCCCTCATCAACGCGGCCTGATCCTGCCCGCACCAACCAGATCCGCCCAGGCCGCAATGGCCTGGGCGGATCTCCCTGAAGTCCACGCCAACAGACCGTCCGGCCGACCTGATCGCGCGCTCGGCATCCAAGGAGCATCCCATGACGTTGAAAATCGTGGCGTCGCAGTGCACGAGCTGCTCGGCCTGTGAACCGGAATGTCCCAACGTGGCCATTTCCGAGAAGAACGGGACGTTCGTGATCGACCCCAAGAAGTGCACCGAGTGCATCGGCCACTTCGACGTGCCCCAGTGCGCCGCGGTCTGCCCGGTCGACGATACCTGCGTCATCGACAACGCCTATCCGCGCTATCAGCCCACCGCGTGAGGAGAGACGCGATGAACTTCACGATGACCCGTTCGGCCCAGCGCTTCATCCGCATGATGATCATGGCCGACGGCGGTCCCAGCGCCGGCTTCCGGATGCATGTGACCCCCGGTGGATGCTCCGGGCTCAATGCCGAGATCGCCGTGCTGCAGGAGCCCTCGCCGGGCGATGCGGTGGTGGAGAAGGACGGCCTGAAGCTGTTCCTGCCGGCGGAAAGCCGCCTGCTGCTCGATGGCGTCACCATCGACTTCACCGACACGGCCGCCAAGACGGGCCTGGTGTTCCAGGACCCCAAGGCGACGACCTGCAGCTCGCACGCGCACTGATCTGGAACGATCCGGAGCGGCGCCTCCGCTCCGGATTTTGCTCGCTTTCAGGTGCCGTCCGTGGGGATGGCCGCGGGCGGAACGGGAAACGAGGGGACGGGAATGGAAGGCTCGCAGGTTTCAGGCGAACCGGATTTCCTCACCCCCGAGGCGCTCCTGGCGAGCGCCGTCATGGGGGGAGGGCTGCCGGAAGACGCACAGCATCATCTGTGGGAAGCCGGCCTCTCCTACCAGCAGGATGAAGTTGCGGAAGCCCATCTGCGGCAGGCCGAGGCACTGGCGCCAGGGCATGCCGCAGTGCTGATCGGTCTCTACCGCTTCTATTTCTACAAGGGCCGTCTTCGGGAATGCCTGGAGGTGGCCCGGGTGTGCCTGGCCAAGGCGCAGCGGGAGACCAATCTGCCGGCCGACTGGCGGGAGGTGCGCGCGCAGGATGCCGAATTCTCGCGCTACGACCGCCTGATGCCGCGCTTCTTCCTGTTTACGCTGAAGGGCTACGCCTACCTCAACATGCGCCTCGGCGACCTGGAGGAGGGGCGGGCCGCGGCGATGAAGCTGCTCGAGCTCGATCCCACCGACAAGATCGGTGCCAAGCTCTTGCTCGACGTGCTGAACAGAGCGGGGCAGGACGATGAAGACTGAAGACGACATCGACGAGGCCAAGACCTGGCTCGGGGAAGACGTCGATTGCTCCTCGTGCGCCCACCAGGATCTCCTGGCGGAGGGAAAGTGCCATCTGGGGCGGGCCTGCGTGAACGATCGCTACGCCCGGCGCATCGACCGCTTCTTCAACTGGAACCCGTCGCTCGCCAATTCCTATGTGCGGCACGACCATTTCGAGGTGCGGGCCATCGCGGCCAAGCACGCCGACGTGTTCGTCCTGCCGCCGCTTCTCAACGACCCGGAGGAGACGGTGCGCTGGAACGCGGCGCGGCGTTTGCCCAAGACCAAGATCCTGCCGCTGCGCTACGATCCCCATCGGGAGGTGCGCATCCGCATCGTGTCGCTGCTGGAGGACGCCGACCTCTCTCCCATGATGGCGGACGAGGATTACTACGTGCGCCTGGTGGTGGCACGGCGCATCGCGCCGCCGTTGCTCTCGCGCATGGTGGACGATCCCGAGGCCGAGGTGCGCCGCGTGGTGGCCCAGCGCCTGCCGTCGGAATGGCTGTTGTGCATGGTCAACGACCGCAGCCCGCAGGTCCGCCTGGAGGTGGCCCAACGCCTGGCGCCCGATCTTCTCTCCGCGCTCGTCGCCGATCCGGACTGGCGGGTGCGCTACGAGGTGGCGAGCCGCATTGCTCCCACCCAGGTGTCGCAGTTGATCGATGACGACGACGACTTCGTTCGCGAGGTCGCCCGGTCCCGCGCGCAGGCGGGCGGGGAGCTTTTGAGGGAGATGCCGCTATGAGCAACATTGTCCGTGACAGTGATGTGGTCGAAGTCTCAGAGCCGCCCTACTTCAATTTCGGCGAGAAGGTGAAGGCCAAGCGCGTCATTCGCAACGACGGCACCTATGCCGGAAAGGAAATCGGCGAGATCCTCGCGAAGAAGGGCGAGATCGGTTACGTCGTTTCCATCGGAACCTTCCTGCAGCAGTTCTATATCTACGGCGTCGAGTTCACGGAAAGCGGTAATCGCGTGGGCATGAAGCGCAAGGAACTGGAAAGCGCGATTCCGCGCGACGAAGAAGACATTCCCCTGCCCCCTATGCCCGGAGCACCCAGAGCATGATCCTCGAGCCGCGCAACCCCAAGTATCAGTGGGGCCAGAAGGTCAAGACGCTGATCGACCTTTACAATGACGGCTCCTATCCGGATTTCCCGGACGAGGCGCTGCTGGTCGGCCTCGGCACCACCGGCGAGATCGTGCAGGTGGGCACCCACACCGACACCAACACGCCGATCTATCTGATCGAGTTCACGGAACGCCTGGTGGTGGGGTGCCTCGAGGAAGAGATCTCCCCGCTCGAGTGAACAGCACGCGAAGCCCGCAGGGCTTGGATCTGGAAAGAGACGAGACGATGAGGCTGCCCGCTCATCCGAACGATCTCGACAAGAAGCGCATTGAGCGCGCTATCAAGGCGCGCAAGCGCTATCGCTATGTCACGCCCCGGGTGCTGGCCACCGAGGGCGGCTATCGCATCGAGAGCGCGTGCTGCTCGCGCAACGTCGATCCGGAGGGGGGCGTGGTCGACATCGCCCTCCTGCTGTTCGACGCGGAAGAGAGCGCCTGGCAGCTGTTCCGCAAGAACCATGGCACGCGGCTGTGGGAACTCGACAGCACCCATGACCGGCTGAAGGAGGTCCTGGATCTCCTCAACGACGATAGCGAACGCAAATTTTGGCAATGATCTAATTTGGCAATGATCCTGCATGGGGCTGTGGGACTGCGACAGACGACGCGGACGTGTCTCATCTTCGGCAAGGGAGAGTTAGGTTATGGCCCTCAGCGACAGCGACCTCACCGAGATCGAGCAGCTCCTCACGGGCGAGGCCGCGTCCGGCCCGGTCTTTGCCGAGCTGCGCCGCCGGTTTCCGGCCCTGTCCTGGACCCAGTGCGACGCCTCCGATGTCACGGAAGAGCCATTCCGCACCTATTCGACATACGACATCCACCTGCTCGACACCGCCGATCACTGCGCCCACATCACGCTCGATCCCGCGAGCGCGACCGGTGTCATTCTTGCCCGGCGGAGCGTGTGATGAGCGACATGGATCTCTTCGACGACGCCGACCTGCCCGCCGACGACGCGGGCGAGGAGGGGACTTCGATCCTGTTGTCGGATCCCGACATCACCATGATCGAGCTTCAGGCCGTGGCCGAGGCGCTGCAGGCGCCGCGCCTGTCCAGCGGCCCGACCGCCGAGGCATTCGAGGCGGCGTTCGCCGATTACCTCGGCCGCAAATATGCGGTGGCCGTGCCGAGCGGCACCATGGGCCTGCTCTACACCCTCAGGGCCTATGGCATCGGTCCGGGCGACGAGGTGATCTGCTCGCCCCATTCCTTCCGGGAGACGGTCCACGCCGTGAGCCTGTCGGGCGCGCGGCCGGTGTTCGCGGACATCGATTACTGGGCAGGAACGCTGGTTCCTGAAAAGGCCGCGGCCAAGATCACCGAGAAGACCAAGGCCATCGTTGCCGGCAATGCCAACGGCCATCCGGCGCCCTGGACCGCCTTCCAGGAGCTGGCGCGCGCGCACAAGCTCGTCCTCATCGAGGATTCCACCGAGGCCATCGGCTCACGCTACAAGGATGCGCTGGTTGGGTCGTTCGGCGACACATCCGTGTTCGATTTCTCACAGCCCTTCCCGCTGGTGTGTGGCGAGGGTGGCATGGTGGTGACCGACGACATCGACGTGGCGGTGGGGCTGCGGCGCTTCCGAGCCCACCGGCTCGATGAGCGTTCGTCGGTGGTGGTCTCCATGAGCGCGCCCTACCAGGGTGCCATGAGCGACGTGACCGCGGCGCTCGGCCTCGCCCAGCTGGGGCGGCTCGAGGAAATTCTCGAGCAGCGGCACACGGTGGAGCATCTTTACCAAAAGTACGTCCAGTCGTTCGAGGGCATCAAGGATCCCTTCATTGGCCCGGACGTGACGGAGGTGAACTGGTTTCTCTACGTGGTGCACCTGGGCACCCGCTTCTCCAAGTCGAGCCGGGATGCCATCGTGGACGACCTGAAGGTGGAAAAGGTGGAATCGGCCGCCTACAGCGCGCCGCTTCATCTGCAGCGTCATTACTTCGACCTCGGCTATCGCAAGGGCGACTTCCTCGTGACCGAGAAGGTGGCGGACCGGGCAATCGCCCTGCCGTTCCACACGCACCTGTCCGAGGACGAAATCGAGTTCATCGTCGCAACGATGAAGGATGCCTCGATCAACGTAGGGGCGGGCGCCGCCATCTACTGAAGGCAAACAATATTGCACCCAACACAAAAGTTGAAACGACAGGAGCTAATGATGTCCACGGTTACGTTGAAGGTTCTGCCCGCCGGAAAGACCATCGAAGTTGCGGAAGGTACGAACCTGCTCGAAGCGCTCATCACCGTCGAGCCGGGCCTTGCCGCGCGGCAGGCCTCGGACAAGGACGGCAGCGCGTCCCACGTCTTCGTGCAGGAGGGCCGCAAGGGTCTTTCGAAGACCTCGCGTGAGGAGAACGAGCTGCTCGACGCGATCGTGGGCGTGGGCTCGAAGTCCCGTCTGGCCAAGTACATCACCGTTCTCGGCACCGAGAACGTGACGGTGGAGCTCCTCGGCGAGTTCTCTGGCCTCTGATCGGATATGGAGCGCCCCGCCGGGTTGCGGGGCGCTCCCTCTGGGACGTCCTCACGGCAGGACAAAGAAAATCCGCCCTGCCGCTGGCACGACAGGACGGATGGGAAGATGCCGGACTGGCGCGGACGACCGTGCACGCCGGTAGACGTTTCTGTTTTTTAGGGTCGTCGCGAAGAGGGGATGGGGATCTGCCGGTTCGCGACGCGGTCAAAGTGGAGAAGCACGATGGACGCGGAAAAGGTTATCATTCACTCGCGGTTCGCCCCCAACGGCACGGTTGTGGAGATCAGCGAACGCCCCACGGGCCTCGACCCGCAGGACTGGTTCAACTTCCTGTCCTACCAGGCGGCGGACAGCTATCAGGCGCTGGCCGGTGGCCGTGGCGTCTTCCGTCTCACGCGCGTCGCGGTGGATGCGCTCAAGACCGAAGCAACCACCAAGGCTGCGTGATCAATCTGTCCGTATTGAAGCCGCCTGAGATGGGTGGCGCAATCCGGGCGATTACGTAGTCGTCCGCTTCAATCGTCCTTTCGAGGCGAGGCGGAAGCGTGAAGTGGTGCGATCAATGCTCCGGTGCGGCCTTCGGCTTCGCCGGAGCATCTTTGTTTATGGCCCTGTGAATTTCGGCCCTGTGAACTTCAGGTCAGAGCGCGGATGGCGGTGAGCCAGGTGTGCTCCGTACCGTAGACAACGGCGCCAAAGAAAACGGCCCGCCGGCAAGAGCGCCGACGGGCCGTCATTTTAAAACCCCGGCTCCCAGTGGGCGCCAGGACAGCTGCATCAGGCCACGGGGGCGGCCACACCCTTCTCGGCGAGGAGGGCGGTCAGCTCGCCCGCCTGGAACATCTCGCGCACGATATCGCAGCCGCCGACGAATTCGCCCTTGATGTAGAGCTGGGGAATGGTCGGCCAGTTGGAAAAGGCCTTGATCCCCTCGCGCACGAAGGGGTCCTGCAGCACGTCGACCGCGCGATAGGGCACGCCGACCTGGGCCAGCACCTGCACGACGGCGGAGGAAAAGCCGCACTGCGGAGCCGCGGGCACTCCCTTCATGAAGAGAACCACGTCGGCGGATGAAATAATGTCCTGGATACGTTCAGCTGAACTGGCCATGGCAACAACTCCGGTGCGAAGAATGGCGTTGAAAGAGAAATGCGGGCGTCGGCGCGGCCGAGCCGGGGCGCCCTATTTCGGGGAGAGGGTTTCCAGCTTCAGGGCATGGAGCGTGCCGCCCATGTGCCCCTGGAGCGCGGCATAGACCATCTGGTGCTGCTGCACCCGGCTCTTGCCCCGGAATGCTTCCGAGGTGATCCGGGCGGCGTAGTGGTCCCCGTCGCCAGCGAGATCGATGATCACCACCTGCGAGTCAGGAAGCGCCTCCTTCACGAGGCGCTCGATTTCCTCTGCGGCCATAGCCATTGCGTTGTCTCCTTTGGTCGCGCGGTGCCATGCAAGGTCGAAACCAAGTACGCCCCACACTGCGCTGGTTCTCCCGTAGGAGGATCCTGTCGCAAAGGCGACAGGCGCGGCGTGACTTGGTTCAGAACCGGCCGGAGCCCGTATTTGTCGGTGAGCGCCATGTGGCTTTGGAGGGTATTTCCACCCTCAACCTGCAGGTGTTCCAAGCGGCCCGGCTCTTGCTTTCAATGTGGCGCCCCGAGGAAACGAGACCGGTCATGAGCGAATTGCAACAGCAGGGCCGAACGCGCGCGCGCCGCGCTTTCGCAACGATTCTGGGGACCAACGAGATCGCCTCGGCCGTCGCCGTCGAGTTGCATCGGCGTGGCTATCATGTCGTGCTCTCCCATGATCCCATGCCGCCGGTCATTCGTCGCAAGATGGCGTTTCACGACGCCTTGTTCGAGGACGACGTGAGCGTGGACGGGGTGAAAGCGGAGCGCGCCGACACCGGCGTCCATATCCGCGCCGGCCTGGCGCGCAATGCCGTCCAGGTCACCAGCCTCGGCCTGCTCGACCTCATCGTGCTCGGCACCATCGACCTTCTGGTCGACGCCCGTATGAACAAATACCAGGTGACCCCGGATCTGCGGCGCCTCGCCAAGCTTACCATCGGCCTCGGGCCGGGGTTCAGCGGCGGAACCAATTGCGACCTCGCCATCGAGACGCGTCCCGGCAAGGAAGGCCAGATCATCCAGCATGGCCCGACCGACGCACCGGACGGGATCGCCCGCCCCCTCGGAGGCGCAGCCGCCGACCGCTTCGTGCGCTCGAAAATGCCGGGCCGCTGGCACACCGCCATCGAGATCGGCGCCCGCGCCTTCAAGGATTTCCACATCGGCTATCTGGGCGGTGAATCCATCTGCGCGCCGTTCGACGGCATCGTGCGCGGCGTGGTGCGGGACGGCACGGAAGTGCCCGCCGGCGTCAAGCTGCTGGAAATCGACCCCCGCGGCCGCGGCGCCGACTGGACCGGGCTCGATGCCCGGGCGCTGGTCATCGCCCAGGCGGTGAGCCGTGCGCTGACCTTCCGCAATGCCCGGATCGCCGACGCGCCGTCCCATCCCTATCTGGTGAAATGACCCGTTGAAGGCCTTCACCAGCCCCATCGAAGGGCCGAAGTCATGATCGACCTGCTGCCCAATACGGATGTCATCAATTTCGGCGAGGTGTCGGATGCGGTGAACGCGCTGCTCCAGCAGGGCGTCATCGCCTATCGCCGGGATCGCCAGCGCGCGGACGAACTGTTCCGCCAGGCGCTGGCGACGGCGCCGGCCGAGCTTCCGGTCTATTTCTGCCTCTACAAGATCCACACCTACCAGGGCAACCTGGATGAGGCGGAAGCGGCGGCCGAGAGCGGGCTGAAGGAGGCGGCGAGCCAGGCTGGGTGGGACCTGGATTGGCACAAGTGGGAGCCGCACGACATTCTGCCCGAGGGGCCGGGACGATTTGCCCTCTACACACTCAAGGCCCTGGCCTTCATCCATTTGCGCCAGAGCCGGCCGGATGAGGCGGCAGAGAAACTTGAGGCCCTCAAGGTCCTCGATCCGACCGGCGCCGTGGGGTGGCCCGTGGTCGCCGCCCTTGCGGAAGGCCTCGACTGAGGCCGGGCGTGGGCGGCCCGATCGCACCGTGGCAATGGGGGTGCCGTTGGCATTGCACTTGCTACTGAATGGTATGACGAGGGGGCAGGAGGCAATGGGCAAATGACTCAGCCAAGTGATCACGGCATTGCCGCTCCGACCACGATGATCCTCCATGGTGAGGCGCGGAGCATTGAACAGTTCGCGGAAGATGAAGCGGCATTGATGGAAGCCATCATCGCCGGCTTGCGCACGGTGACGGATCCTGAAATCCCGGTGAATATTTATGATCTCGGCCTGATCTATCGGATCGAGCTGAAGGACGATGGCGTGGTGGAGATCGACATGACACTCACTGCGCCGGGCTGCCCGGTCGCTGGGCAGATGCTCGGCTGGGTGCAGCAGGCGGTGGGCGTGGTTGAGGGGGTTTCGGACGTCAAGATGAAGCTTGTGTTCGATCCGCCGTGGGACAAGTCGCGCATGAGCGACGAGGTCCAGCTGGAACTGGGCCTGATCTGATCAAATCCCGGTGTCTTGCTTTCGGAATGGCCGGCCATGCGCCGGCCATTCCCGTTTCTGCGCCATTCCCGTTTCTTCATCCGGCGCCGCTCAGGGCAGCTCAGCCTAGGAACTGGGCGGCGAAGCGGGCGCGCTTCTCGTCGGTGTCGAGGCCCTTGGCGAGCGGCCATTTGTTCTCGGAGAACAAGGCCTTGACGCCGCGCGTCACCTCAGTGCCGTGGACATACCAGCGCTCCACGCCGTCGGGAGAGACGATGGCCGGGCCATCGGTACGGTGGACGCGGGCATCCTCCAGCCAGAGCTTGGTTTCCGAATAGAGGAAGATGCCTGCCTTGCGGGACATGTCGTCCCGGTTCTCTTCAGTCACCACGAACATGTCGGCCATGGGCACTCTCCTTCTTGGCTGTCGCTTGGCAAATCGTGTCAGTTGGGAAGGCTTTGCTTCACGCCCAGGAGGGCGAGATTGTAGCCTTCCTCACGCAGCACGCGCTGCACCACCGGCCGCTCCAGCATGCGCCGGTAATGGGCGGCGAGGTTGGGCGGCAACTCCATGCCGGTCTTGTCCGCCCAGAATTCCACGTAAAACAGGATGGGATCGGCCGCCGAAAAGCTGCCCGCCACATAGTCGCGGCCCGCGAGCGCGGCATCGAGGATGGAAAAGCCCTGGCTGACGATATCGCGGCCGAGCGTTTCCACCTTGGGCCGGTCGGCGGGGCTGGCGGCGAAGGTCGGGGTGGAGAAGATGCGCGCGAAGCCCTGGCCATGCACCGTGCCCACCACATAGACCATGGCTTCGAGGGCGCGGGCCTCCGCATCCACGTCGGCTGGCCACAGCCGGCCGCGCCCCCGGCTGCGGGCCAGCCAATAGGCGATGGAGACCACTTCGGTCAGCGCGCTGCCGTCCGGCCGCACCAGGGCCGGGATGGTGGACTTGGGGTTCACCGCAACATAGTCGGGCTTGAAGTGGTCGCCCGCCGGGAGGTTCACGATGTGAGCCTCGAACACCTCTTCCAGCTCTTCCAGGATGATGTGGATGCCGGTGGAGCAGGAGCCGGGCGTCATGTAGAACTTCATCGCGGCCATCAGGCGTCTTCCCTCGCGCGCGTCGTCGTGCGCCGTCCCGGCCGGGCAGGCGGCAATCGGCATGCTTCATGCAAATATCGGGGCAGTTCGGGCACCGGCCGCCGCCGTGGCTGGAAGTCCCGACAGTCTGTTTCATTTGCGACAGGAGCCGGCATTTTTCGCCGGCACGGTTCAGGCAGGGCGGGAGCGGGACAGGGATGTCTGCCGACGATATCGATATTTATGCCATCTGCGAGATTGAAGAGATTGCCCCCGGCACCGCCAAGGCTTTCGACCTGTCCCGGGTCATGGAAGACGGCGAGGCGCGCCCGTTCCGAATCGTGGTGATCCGCACTGCGGTGCGTGAGTTCGCAGGCTACGTCAACGCCTGCCCCCACCAGGGGACGTGGCTGAATATCGGCGGCGGGCAATTCTTCAACGCGGACCGCACGCGCCTGCGCTGCGGCCGCCATGGCTCCCTGTTCGACATCGAGAGCGGCGTCTGCGTGGAAGGCGCGTGCGAAGGCAAGCACCTGGAGCCCATCGCTCTCGCCGTGGTGGGCCGCGACGTGTGCCTGTGCGGCGTCCGTCTGGTGGAGGAGGAGCATCGCCCCTTCCCGTATGATGATTTCGACGACACCATGGAGATCATGATCTCGCCCGACTGACGGGCCGGGATCGCGGTGCGGGACGATGTCCGGGGTGGAGGCGGGATGACGGGTGATCTGGAGACGGCGGGCGTGGAGGCGGGCGAATGCCGTTTCTTCACGACCTATACGGGCGTGAAACTGCCCTTCCGGCTGGTGGAAGCCATTCCGGAGGCGCAGCTGACGCACCGCAACACTTTCATCCGCGCGTTTTTCGGCGCGGACGGGCTTTTGACCGGCTTCGACAAGATGGTCTATGGCGAGGTCGAACTGGCGCACCGCTATGAATATCACGGCAATGGCGCCTTGCGCCGGGCCGAGGTGACCATGGACGAGGAAACGGTGGTGCTGGCCTTCGATGAGGCGGGCGCTCCGCTGAGGCCGGGTTGAGCCGCGCCATGGCGGGATCGATGATATCCGGGATTACGGGCGAGGGACGGTCATGACGGTGGCGCAACTCCTCGAGGCGCTCGGCAAGCTGCCTCCGGACGCGGTGGTGCTGATGGAAAGCGACGGCGGCCTCTCCCTCGTCTCGGCGCTCGATTTCGTCGAGGGCCAGGGCGCGGGTGCTCCGGCCGAGGTGATCCTTCTGCCCAATATGGACGAATAGTCGGCGTCTCCGCGTTACCGGACGACGTGTCTGCTGCAAATTCTATGCGTGAGGTTGACCCATGTCCGACACGGTCGAGGCGGTACCCATGTTCGAGCGCCTGGGTGGTGCGGTGGTCATCGACCGGCTGGTCGAGGCCTTCTACCGCCGCATGGATACGCTGGCGGAGGCCGAGGGCATCCGCGCCATGCATGCCGATGATCTTTCCCAGACCAAGCACGTCTTGAAGCGCTACCTCACCGAATGGACCGGCGGCCCCAAGCTCTATTCGGTGGAAAAGGGCCATCCGCGCCTGCGCCAGCGCCACATGGGCTTTGCCATCGGCAACAGCGAGCGCGACGCGTGGCTGCTGTGCATGCGCGGCGCGCTGGAGGAGACGGTGGCGGACGCGGCGGCGCGGGAGGAGGTCTATGGCGCCATGGCGAAGCTCGCCGACTGGATGCGCAACACCGCCGGCAATCCCCACGACACCGCCGGCCACGCAGCCCGGCCCTGAAGGTCAGGCGCGGTCCTGACGAAAGGTGCGGTTATGCCGACTGCTCGGGTGCCGCGCTAAAGCGGGACACCGAAGAAATCCTCGTCTGATCCTCCCCAGGCCTGGTGCAGGGCGAGGGCGTTGCGCCACTTCGCCAATTCCTCTTCGGAGGCGCTGCGGTGCGTGATCTTGCCCTCGGGGTTTTCGGCCAGAAGGTAGGATTTCGCGTTGCGCAGGAAGCGGTTGAGGTCCTTGGTATCGTTCGGGCGAACGATGCAGCGGGGGGCCTCATCGATGAGAATCGTCGTCGGGAGCATCGCCGAGTCTCCTTGGTCAGGTGTCGCGTCGCCGGTCGGCTGCTGTGTGTTTCGCGCGCCGTGCCGGGCGTGCGATGGTCCGCTGTCGCCATCGGCAAGGGGCGGGCTTGGGTGCCCGCCCGCCTGCTCAGAAGCCGTCCTGCTTCGTGCCCCAGGGATGGGAGCCGGGCACGAGGGACGCCTTGATGCCGGCCTTCGCGATGGCATCGATGGTCTTGTAATAGGTGCCCTCGTGCACCAGCGCTCCGGTCTTGGTGGTTATCGCCACGTATTTGGCGACCATGTCCGTCTCACACAGATAGCCGCCGCCGGGATCGGAGACGCTGCGGGCGTTGCCGTCCCAGTCGATGAAAAACCCTTCACTCTCCGACATGACTTGCTCCAGCAGATAAGGCGGAGCGCGCCCTCGAGGCCGCGCTCGCCAAGCGGCGAGCAAGGTTCTTGCCAGATGCGAAAGCACGGATTTGCGTGTCGCAGAGGCGACAGTGTCGCGCATCCAACAGCGGCGCTGCTGGCACGAGTGCTACGTGACGTGTCGAATAATCCAGAGATCACCTCCGCGAATATTGAAAATTCTGACGGATGATCTAAGATCTGCAAGTTCTTTTTTGTCTTCTCTGGAGAAATGTTATGGCCGAATTGACCCGACGCATCGCGTCGCTGAGCGACGTGCAGGGCATCTGGGGGCTGCTGCGCCAGGTGTCGTCCGATGTCCCCTTCAAGGTCGAGGACGAACGGGAGCAGGAAAGCCTGCTGTCCGAACTGGTGGCGTGCTGCACCTCCGGCCTGTCGCCGGTGCTGGTGGACAACGAGAAGGGCATCGTCGGCGCCCTTCTTGCCCGCCGCGACGATTTCGAATGGTGCTTCCGCAACAGCGATGCCATCCATGTGGCTTATGCCGCCGTGGCGCCGGCGGTGCGTGAGGACAAGGTGCTGCCTGCCCTTCTCGGCGAGCTGCAGGGCAAGAAGGTGCCGCTTCTCGCCAGCGTGAAGAGTGGGGAGCAGCTTGGCTTTGCGGCTGCCCTCGGCGAGCTTGGCTTTACCCATGAGGTGAAGGCAGAGAGCGGCTGGGGCGACCTCTATCAGTGGACGCCGCCGGCGTCGGTCCACAACTGACGCAATCGCGCGGTCTGAACGGCCGAAAATCGACCGGCTCGCCATGGTGGTGTCGCCATGTGCGGGCCGGGCGGCTTATCACCAGCAGCTTGTACGCGGTCGCTTGGATCGACGCGCTTTGCGGTCGAAACACCAAAGCATTGTCGCTATTGAGTTTTTGGCCCGCTTGACCGTGCGGGCTCACCCGGCCGCGTGATCGGGGCGGAGCCGAATGGCGGCGAAGGCCTCGGGTGGCAGCGCCTCCTTTGGTCCGTCCCCAGCCTTCCACAGCCTCTCAGACGCTGTCATCGCTCTCCGGGCGCGCCTGGATTTCGGACCAGGCCGCATCCACGGCAGCGCGACATGCCAGAAGGCGCTCATATTCAGCGGCGCTGATGATGACGGTGGGACCGGCGGCATCGCCCTCCGTGGGCGCACGACCCGCGAGGGCTGCTTCGAACAGGGTGCGTTCCAGCTGGAAGATGCGCTCGCTCGCCCGCTCCAGATACGGGAGGGGGTTCGCCCGGACATTCTGTTCGTGCAAGGCGTCGAGGCTGAGCAACTCCCGGAAGCGCTTTTCCTTGCGCCGTTTGCCCGCGCCGAAATCGTGCTCGATCACGCTCATGGTCGCGTCCCTGATGGCCTCCCGCGCTGGCGGTATCCGTTGAAACGTCCGTGAGATTGAACCAAGTCGGCAAATATTGCCATCCCGAATCGACAGAAAATCCGGGATGGACAAAGTCTTCGTATGTTTTCGCGCGGAAGGCCCAGCGCGCGGCATTCAGGCGCGTGCATCCCGCGGGGGGGCGGGATGCACGAACGCTACCTCAAGCCGAGCGCGCGCTCTACGCGCAAGCCTGAACAATTTCCGTGACCCGGCGGGGCGGAAAATGCTGTCGCAGGTTCGGCTCAGTCGGCAGGCGGACCCATGTCGTCGTCAGCCTTCTTCTTGCCCTTCTTTTCCGTTTTCGCCTGGGCATAGGCGCCGGCGTTCTTCAGCAGCACAGGACCCTGGCCCACCACATACTGGGAGATCCAGAACAGGGTGCGCTCCTGCGCCTTCTCAGCCGCTTCGGCGTTGTAGGCCGGGCCGGCGGAATAGCCGAAGCCGCGTGACGCGTTCGGATAGGAGAAGGCCGACACGTCCGGCCGGCGGGCGCGGAACTGGATCCGGTCCTCCTCGGGAACCAGCGGATCCTGCTCGGCAAAATGGATGAGGGTCGGGATGCGCCGCTTTTCCATCACCCCTTCCAGCAGGCCGTCGGCGTGATAGCCGATGGCGCAGGCGAGGCCCTTCACCTTGTTGGCAGCGAGATAGGCGAGGTAGCCGCCCCAGGAATAGCCCACGAGGGCGACCTTGCCGGCGTCCTTCACCGTGTCCACGGTGGCCTGGATGGCTTCGATGGGCCATTCGGTGCCCAGCTCGGCGGTGAGGGAGCGGCCCTCGGCGTCGGCCGAAGCGTCCAGCTCGATGTTCGACTTCACCTTGTCGAACAGGGATGGCGCGACCGCGACATAACCGGCGGCGGCAAAGCCGTCCGCAATCTTGCGGATGTCGGCATTCACCCCGAACACGTCCTGCAGGACCACGACAGCGCCCTTGGGCGCACCTTCCGGATCCGCCCGATAGGCGGAGAATTTAACTTCATTCGCTGTGACTTCGATCATGGCATCCTCGGTTCTCGAGCGTCTTCTCGAACGGGGCAGTGGCGCTCGCTCTGCCATTCATCCACGGCCTTGCCATGCAGTTAGGATGCCAGAATCAGTGTTGGCCGCCGTGTCTAGTCCGGAATATTACGGAGGAGGGGGTGCGACCTGCATTTGTGGGTGCATTCGATTGCGAATGCTTGGCGGTCGCGGCATGGGATAAAAGAAAAGGTCGGCGAACCGCTCCGCCGACTTTGTCTTGACCGTCCCCGTGGCGCGCGTGCCGCGTCAGGACGACGCCAGGCGCTGGCGGGCGACCTCGGCCACGGGTGGAACGCTGTCTTCCGTCAGCGGCGGCAGAAAACGCGGATCGATCCGCTCGGCGACGACGAAGCGGACGCGCATGTCGGGATCCGCCACGAGCGGCGCGAGGCGATCGGGATCGAGGTGCTCTGCCACCACTACCCGAACCAGGGGATCATCATCGCTGGTCATGCGCGCAAGTTGGGCCTGCGGCAGCCGTCTCGCCACCACGCGGCGAACGTCGGTTTCGGGATCGTGCATGAGATAGACCAGCGCATCCGGTGGCGCGCGGCGGGCCGCAGCGATGCGCACCTGGTAGTCGCCATCGGCCAGCAGGGCAACGAGGTCGCTGCCCTCCAGCCGTTCGGCCACCGCAATGCGCACGCGCGGCTCCGTATCGAAGCGCATCTCCTTAACGCGCGCCACCGGCAGGCGCGCGGCGGCCACGACGCGCACGTCCGGCTCCGGATCGTCCTTGAGTGGCGTGAGCAGGAAGACGCTGGCATGCTTGGCAGCCAGCGCCCGCACCTCAAAATAGGGATGGTCGAGATAGCGGGCTGCCAGCGCTGCGTTCTGGGAAAAGAAGCGGTCGATGCGCTTGCGCCGGCGGTCCGCGACGCAGACCTTGCCCAGGTCGCAGCGGCCTTCGGCGTGGATGTCCTCGTGCGGGCAGTCCTGGCAGCGCAGCGGACGTCCCTGCCAGTCGAGGGCTTCAATAACGGTATCTGGCTCTTCGGCCATATGTGCGGACATGGATCGTCCTCCCGCCGTTAATTTAGGAGGGAAGGCGAAGCTGTTCCAGTGGGTGTCGCACAGCAGGGGCCAGGCCGGCTAGGGCGCCTGGAAATACCGCCTCCGGAGCAGACTGTGACGACCGCTCCGGAGGCGCTTCAACAATTTCAAGCGAAGCGGTAGCCCGTTCGCAGCAGCGAAATCCGATGAAAAATGAGGGAGCACGTTCCTCTAAAAAATCGCCGGAAAATGCCCCGCAGTGTCAGCCGAACTTGAACAGCACGCCGTAGCCGCCGCGCGGATAGTTCCACTCGATGTCGCCGGAGGGCTCGCCGATGATGCGGCAGGTGCCGCACTCGACGCAGCCGTCAGCAGTGATTTCCACCTGGCCCTTGTCGTTCATCTCGTAGCACTTGGCCGGGCAGGTGGTGAGCAGGGCCTTGAGGGCCGGGGAGGGGGTGGTGTGCGGGCGCACCTTGATATGGGCGCGGCCGGCATCCACGAGATAGCGGTTCTGGAAGAGCTTGTCCTCGACGCGAACGGCGGTTTCGGTAGTGGCCATGGGAAGCTCCCGAAGGTTGGCGGCGGCGGATCACATCCGCCGCCTGGGTTCGAGCAATCTGATGTCGGACGCTTGGTCCGAGCTAAGGTTCGGCTGACCGAAAAGGACGTCAGCGCCAGGCGCGCGCGAGGCGGAAGGCGTCGCCGAACAGGCCCGCCCACGACCGCGCGGAAACGAAGGACTTCAAAGTCAGCTTCTGCTTCTCCTTCTTCGGCGTGCCATCGACACGCAGATAGTTCTCCATGGCCTTGTTGACCAGCTGGGGATAGGTGAGGAAGAAGTTTTGCGACTGGATATGCAGAAGCTTCGGCATATCCTTATACTTCTTAAGATCCTTCATAATGAAGCTGTCGTCCAGCATCTTCTTGTAGAGCGACAGATTCTGGGCAGTCATGGGGTCCTTGCGGGACTTGATCTGGAAGATCGTCTCCGCAGCGATGCGCCCCGAGGTCATGGCGAGGTTGGAGCCCTCGCGATGGATGGCGTTGTTGAGCTGGGCCGCGTCGCCCACCACCACCCAGCCGTCGCCATAGAGCTGGGGGATCGCCTTGTAGCCGCCCTCGGGAATGAGGTGGGCGGCATATTCCTTCACCTCGGAGCCTTCCAGCAGCGGCGCGACCGAGGGGTGGCTCTTGAACTTTTCAAGCAACTGGTAGGGCGAGACGCCGCTCGCCTGGAAGTCCGACACCAGGCAGCCGAGCCCGATCGAGATGCACTCCCGGTTCGAGTAGATGAAGCCCATGCCGGTCATCCCCTTGGAGATGGTGCCGACGGCCTCGATCACGACGCCTTCATTGCCCTTGAGGTTGAAGCGCTGCTCGATCACCTCCTGCGGCAGGAAGTGCATTTCCTTGACCGCGAGGGCGACCTCGGTGGGCTTGGGAATCTTGCGCAGGCCGGCGCGGGTGCCGAGCAGGCCGGTGACGCCTTCCGCCAGCACCACCACGTCCGCATGGATCTGGCCGCCGCCGCGATCGGTCTTCACGCCGATCACCTTGCCGTAGGCGTCCTGGACCAGCTCGGTCACCGTGGTCTCGCAGACCACGAGGGCACCGGCCTCGCGCACCTTGCTGGAGAACCACTTGTCGAACTGCGCCCGGATGATGGTGTAGCGGTTCGGGCTTTCCTCGTTGAATTCGTCTGACCGGTACTGCAGGCCGGTGTGCGAATTGTCCGTCATCATCCAGAAGCGCTGCTCGATCAGATGGCGCTCCAGCGGGGCGTCTTCCCGGAAGTCGGGAATGATCTTTTCCATCATGTCAGCGTAGAGGATGGCGCCCTGGACGTTCTTGGAGCCGGAATACTCGCCGCGCTCCAGCTGAAGCACCTTGAGGCCGCGCTTGGCCAGGGTGTAGGCCGCCGCATTGCCGGCCATGCCGGCGCCAACGACGATGGCATCGAATTTTTCGTCGATCATCGGAGCTATCCTTCAGCTGGCGAGCTTGTCGCGGGAATGTGCGGACAGGCGCTTGGAGAAAGCTTCCGTCAGCATGGGCAGGAAGCGCACCGCGTCGGTCACGATGCCCACATGGGCGAAGTCGAAGATGGGGGCGTTCTTGTCGGTGTTGATGGCGACGATGAGATCGGCGCCCTCCACACCCACGCGATGCTGGATCGCACCCGAAATGCCAGCGGCGATATAGAGCCGGGGGCGGATGGTCTTGCCGGTCTGGCCGATCTGCCGATCCGACGACACCCAGCCCTTCTGCACTAGCGGGCGGGAGCAGCCGAATTCAGCGCCCATCGCAGCAGCAAGATTCTTCACCAGCTGGAAATTCTCCGGCGAGCCGAGGCCCATGCCGCCGGCGACCACCACATCCGCATAGGCGAGGTTCGCCTTGTTGGAATCGCGGTCGGGCAGGAAGCTCAGGATCTTGGTGATGATGTCGTCTTCCACAACGCTGAGCTTGTGCTCGACGACGCGGCCGATGGGCTTTTCCACCCGGATCGGCATGGACATCACGCGGGGGCGCACGGTGGCCATCTGCGGCCGGTAGTTGAGCGTATAGATCGTGCAGAGCAGGGAGCCGCCGAAGGTGGGGCGGGTCGCCGCCAGCGAGCCGTCGGTGTCCACGTCCAGCTCGGTGGAATCCGCGGTGAGGCCGGTGAGCAGCGTGGTCGCCACGGCGCCGGCGAGGTCGCGGCCCAGCGTCGTGGCGCCGAGCAGCAGGATTTCCGGCTTGTAGGTATTCACGAGGTCCGTCATCGCGGCCGTGTAGGCCTCGTTGCGGTAGTCGGTGAGCACCGGGTCGGCCACCACATAGGCGAGGTCGGCGCCATAGCAGAAGGCTTCCGCCACTGCCCCGCGCACCGTCTCGCCCTCTGCGCCGAGCACCACGGCGCCGAGTTCCACGCCCAGCTTGTCGGCGAGCTTGCGGCCTTCGCCCATCAGCTCCCAGGAGACGGGATGGACCTGGCCGCGCTCCTGCTCGATGAACACCCAGACGTGCTTGTACGCCTTGAAGTGTTCAGGCAGTTCCTTCTTGGTGGACGCGCGTCCACCGGCGGCGGGGGCTGGGGGGGTCTTCGGCTCGCTCATGATGGTCGGCTCTCTGTTCCTGGGTCGACGGCCGTCAGAACCCGCGCGCCAGCGCGGTCAGATCGGCTTCGAGATTGGGCTGGCGGGCGAACACTTCCGCGATCAGGGCCTCGGCGAGGTTCCCGCCCTCCGGTGCCTCGATGAACTTTGCCTTTTCGGCCCGCGCGCTCGGCGCGAACACGCGCTTCACGATGGTGGGCGAGCCCTTCAGGCCGCACTTGCTCATGTCCTGGACGCCGGCGTCCTTGGCGCTCCACTTCACGACCTCGGCCCGGGCGGCGCGCAGGGCGTTCTCCATGGAGCCGCGGCGGATCTCGTTGGTGGCTTCCAGCATGGCGACCAGGCAGGGCAGCTTGCTCTTGAGCACCTGCGTGCCGCCTTCGGCGCGGCGCTCCAGGGTGATGGTGCGCGCGGCGGGGTCGAACTCGGCGACCTTGGCCACATAGGTGATCTGCATCAGGCCGAGGCGCTTGGCGATGCCGGGACCCACCTGCGCGGTGTCGCCGTCGATGGTCTGCTTGCCGGTGAAGACGAGGTCCGGCACGCCATAGGTCTCGCCGATCTTGGTGATGGCGGTGGCGAGGGCGAAGCTGGTGGCCAGGGTGTCGGAGCCGGCGAAGAAGCGGTCAGTCAGCAGCACCGCGCGGTCGGCACCGTAGGTGAGGGCCTTGCGCAGGGAATCTTCCGCCGAAGGCGGGCCCATGGTGAGCACGGTGACTTCGCCGCCGAACTTGTCGCGCAGGCGCATGGCCTCTTCGAGCGCGAACAGGTCGTAGGGATTGATGATCGTCGGCACGCCCTGCCGCATGATCGTGTTCGTGACGGGGTGGACACGGATCTGCGCTGAGTCCGGGACCTGTTTGATGCAGACGACAATGTGCATGAATTCGCTCCGAGCCCTTCACCACGGCTTCGGATAGTGACTAGCAAACGCCGTACCAAGCGCGTGTCATCTGTGAATCGTTCGCATTGGCAAGGACTTGTGAAGTATTGTCGCGAACCGGCGACAGTCGTGTGGCGCGAATCCAGGTGACAGATGCGAGATCTTGTCAGGAAGGCGACAGCTGCGCGGGCGGGATGGTTCGTGTCGGCCCTTGCACCGGAATTTTGCGAGCGCTTCGCGGTGGCGCGTCACAATTGCGACGGACGGGCGGTGGGGTGTCCGGATTTCTGTCGGGAGGCTGTCGCGTTCGTGTCGCGTCGCGACCCGTTGCGCGGAACGTCAGTGTCGAGTTGGGAGGGAAGCGGCTAGGCCGAAATGCGTACGGGGCACATCCGACGAACGGCTGGCAATGATGACGCCCAGCAAAAGGTCCCTCGCCCGAAGGCGAGGGACCGGGACGTCTGAGAAGTCTTGCGCCTAAGCTGCATGAAAGGCGTATCAAAAAGGTCACGCGGAGCCTTCTGAAATATTCGTGGCAAGACCAGTGCGGCTTACCTCGTGGCTCGGCGTCCGGGGCGATGGGCCGGCACGGGGCCGGCCCATCGAAGT
>NZ_JBAFVB010000017.1:0-35809 GCF_043193975.1 Xanthobacter versatilis
ACTGAGGCCCTGCGCTTTCACGCAGGTGGTGGATGCCAGGAGGGAGGCCATGATGGCGAAGGCGATGGTGGTCGGCAAAAAAGGCCGGATTGCTGCGTGGTGTTCGTGCATGCGCGCGTGCGAGCCTTTCAAAGCTGGGCCGTCCAATCGAAGTCACGCAGATAGAGGCCGATCGGGTTGAGGCGGATGCTCGCCTCGTCCTGAGGCGGCGTCAGCGTGACGGTGGCGATCCCACGGAACCGGCGTGTCGCGGTCTCGTTGCCCTTGCGGTCACGCTCGAACTCGGTCCAGTCGATCTGGTAGCTCTGGTTCGACAGCGCGACGATGTTGTTCACCTCGATGGCAACCGTCGCGTTCCTCGCCTTGTCGAAGGGAGACGAGGAACGGAACCAGGCATTGACCTTTTCGGTCGCCGGATCGGAGGTGCGCAGATGCGCATAGGTGCGGTCGATATACTGCTTCTGCACCACGGCATCGGGCGTCACGCTGCGGAAGTTCGAGACGAAGCTTCCGAGTGTCGCGCGCACGACGCGCGGATCGGCATATTCGATCTGCTGCGGAAAGCCGGCGCTTGAGGCGGTGCCGAGCTTGTCGACTTCGACGACGTAGGGAATGAGCTTGACCTGCGTGCTCTGGAACAGGGCATAGGAGAAGCCGATCACCGCCATGACCATGCCGGTGATGCCGACGACGCGCCAGCCGGCGGCCGCTTTCACATAAGAGCCATAGCGCTCGTTCCATTCCTGTCGAGCGGCGATGTAGGGGTTCTCGGGTGGGGTGCCGGAGGCCATGGTCGGACCGTGTCCTTATTTGCTGTCGTCGATCGGCGGCGGGACGGGGCGGGACGAGCGTGTGCCGCCCGATTGGCGGCTCTGGTCGAGCTTGGCATTGGCGAGGCCGAGCAGTGAGCCGGCATAGGCGCCGGGTGCGGCGGTCGCTTTTTCCTTTGCTGCCGCGCCTGTCGCTCCCGCGGCGCTGCCAATGCCTGACGCCATGCCGCGCAGGGCGGCACCGGCCAATGAGGAGCCGCTGGCCCGGGCGTCGCTCGCAGTCTGCGCGCCCTTTCCGGCCGCGCTCGCACCAAGAAAGGCGCCGCCGGCCGCGAAGGTCGCGACCTGTGCGCCGTGCCGGATCGCCTCCATGCCGCCGGAGATCGAAGCACCTTGGACAACGCCCTGCATGATGGGCGGCACATACATGGCGATGACGAAGACGACGACCGAGATGCCGGCGATGGCCAGCGTGGTGATGAACTGGTCCGAGGTCGCTGTCGGGGCTTCGGCAAGGCCGAGCAGGATGTCCGAGCCGATCCTGGCGATCATCACCAGCGCCATCAGTTTCATGCCGACCGAGAAGGCATAGACGAGGTAGCGGACTGCGAAGTCTTTGGTGAAGGACGATCCACCGAGGCCGAGCATGATCATGCCGGCGAGCAGGCCGACATACATCTCCACCATCACCGCGACGAAGATCGCGGCGACCAGCGAGAAGGAGATGACGACCACCACCATGGCGAAGACGGCGGCAATCGCCAGTGCATTGTCCTCGAACAGGCCGAACTTGGCCTGTTCCGACATCTTGGACGCAACGCGGATACCGGCATCGAAGATGTCGGCGGGCGAAGCGCTTCCTCCGCTGCCGCCCATCTGGAAGAGGCTGTCGACGACGGCCTTCGCGAAGTCCGGTCCCTGGTCTAGAATGAAGGCGAACAGGCCGATGAACATGATGCGGCGCACGAGTTCGGCGAACCAGGCGTCGAGCGAGGCGGCATTGATCGCGAGCCACACGGCCGCGATGCCGATCTCGATCCCTGCGAGGATCCAGAACAACGACCGGGCGGCATCCATGACTGTGGTTTCCCAGCCGCGGGCCGCGGTCACGACGGAGTTCTCCAGCGTGGTGAGAACGGAACCCTCCTGCGCCAGCGCGGGAGCGCTCGCGAGCAGGACGACTGCTGTAACCACGATGACGAGTTCGAGCGGACGGCAAGGGCGCGGGATCACCATCGCGGCTTCATCTCCTGGCCGCTGCGAACATCCCTGTTCGGATCGCCACCGAAAAAGCGCTCAATATGTTCACGACGTGCAGCATTGGATGCCGGAGGTGGCGATGGCTCGATTGTCGCGTGGGCAGGTTCGGTGGACGATGGCCCGACCATCCGGATGGCGAGCGTCGCGCACAGGCCAAGGGCTCCGGCGAGCAGGATGAGAACGACAAGACGGGAGCTCACCAGCGCGGCTCCATGGTCTGCCCGCCGCGAATGTCGCGGGTGGGAGCGTTGAAGAACTGCTCGCGGCGGGCCTGCGCGAGATCCTTCTGCGCCTGGTCGGACTGATACCAGGTGCCCATCATGGTCACCTGCTGGGATACGAGGCCGCGCAGCTTCTGCATCTGCGCAACCTGCTGGGTCGCGATCTGGTGTCCGACCTGCAGCGCCTTCATCTGGCCATCGGCGCTTTCCGACATCGTGCGCAAGGACGACATGGTGGTCTCTTCGCTGCCGAACTGCTCCGCAGTCAGGTTGGCGGCCTTCAGCGTGCCGGCGATGGTGTCGCGATTGGTGGTCGACCAGCCCTGATAGGTGGAGGAAAAGGAAGCTCCATCGGGCAGGCTGCTCTTCATCTCGGCGAAGCTCTGGAAGCGTTGCCGCAGCACGTCATCGGCATTGCCCATGGAGAAGGCGATGCCCTGGCCCTGCGAGACCACGTTCTGCAGGCTCTTCAGGTCGCTCTCGACCTGGCCCCAGACATGGTTCGGCAGCTGCGCCGTGTTCTGCAGCATATTGTTGTAGATGTTCAGCTGGTTCTGGATCTGCTCGGCAAGCTGGGAGATCTGCTTGATCTGGTTGTTCACCTGTTCGGCGGACTGGCCGACAAGGCTCACCAGCTCGGCATTGTTGGCGAGCTGCGTCCACTCGGTCGCACCGCCCGTTGCACCGCCGGCGAATGCCCCCCGAGGCAGGCTCGCCATGAACAGCATGATTGCGCTCGTGAGCACGAACCGGGATCTATGGAGTGGCAAGGATGGTTTCGGCATGGGCGATCCCCCTCTGCTGGAGCCAGGAGAGGGGCCAGCCGGCCCCCTGTTCGCAGTGCAGCGCGCGAATGCGCTTGAGGTCCTCCTTGCCGGACGCCCCCACGAAGGAGAGGGCGAGCGGCCCGAGCGCCATGTCGAAGAGCCGCCGTCCGTCCGGGGAGGCGACGTAATATTCGCGTTTGGGCAGCGCGCTCGCGACGATCTCGATCTGGCGTTCGTTGAAGCCGAGGCGCTCGTAGAATTCGCGGGTGCCCGGCTCGCGTGCCGATCCGTTCGGCAGGCAGATCTTTGTCGGGCAGCTTTCCTTGAGCACGTCGATGATGCCGGAGCGCTCGGCGTCCGAGATCGATTGGGTGGCGAGGACGACCGCGCAATTGGCCTTGCGCAGAACCTTCAGCCATTCCCGGATTCTGGCGCGGAAGGTCGGGTGGCCGAGCATCAGCCAGGCCTCGTCGAGGATGATCAGGCTCGGCGCGCCGGTCAGGCGCTTTTCGATGCGACGGAAGAGGTAGGTGAGCACGGGGACGAGATTGCGCTCGCCCATGTTCATGAGCTCCTCGATCTCGAAGCATTGGAAGGTGCCGAGCGACAGACCGTCCTGTTCGGCATCGAGCAGCTGCCCCATCGGACCGTCGACGGTGTAGTGGTGGAGCGCGTCCTTGATCTCGCGCATCTGGACGCCCGACACGAAATCCGAGAGCGAGCGCCCACGCGAGCCGGCCATCAGGCTGATCTGCCGGGAGATGGCATTGCGATGGTCGGGCGAGATCGTCACGCCCTGCAGCGCGACGAGGGTCTCGATCCATTCGCTCGCAAAGGCCCTGTCGCCTTCCGTCGTCAGCTCGGCGAGAGGGCAGAAGGCGAGCGCAGCCCCCTCCCCTGCCCCGGTGCTCTCGCCGCCGATCTCGTAGTGCGAGCCGCCGATCGCCAGCGTTAGCGGCAGCATGGAGCGGCCTTTGTCGAAGGCGAAGACCTGGGCATCGGCGTAGCGGCGGAACTGCGCGGCGATGAGCGCCAGCAGGGTCGACTTGCCGGAGCCGGTCGGCCCGAAGACCAGCGTGTGGCCGACATCGTCGACATGGAGATTCAGGCGGAACGGCGTGCTGCCGCTCGCCACCTGCATCAGCGGCGGCGATCCGGGCGGATAGAACGGACACGGCGCATCGACGCTGCCCGACCAGACCGAGTTGAGCGGGATGAGGTCGGCGAGGTTGCGGGTGTTGATCAGCGGTTCGCGGATATTGGCGTAGGAGACGCCGGGCAGGCTGCCGATGAAGGCGTCGGTGGCGTTGAGCGTCTCGATCCGGGCCCCGAAACCCTCGGCCTGGATCAACCGGCGCACCGCTTCGCATTTTTCCCGCAGGCGGATCTGTTCCGTGTCGAACAGAACGATGACCGGCGTGTAATAGCCATAGGCGACGAGCTGCGAGGAGGCTTCGGCAATGGCATCCTCGGTTTCCGCCACCATCATCATGGCGTCCTGGTCGACCGATCGGCTCTGGGTCTGGAACAGCTGGTCGAAGAAGGGCCGCACCTTCTGCTGCCATTTCTTGCGCGTGCGCTCGAGCTTCTGACGGGCCTCCTGCTCGTCGAGGAAGACAAAACGCGACGACCAGCGATAGGTCAGCGGCATCAGGTCGAGCGCGTTGAGAATACCGGGCCAGCTCTCGGCCGGCAGCCCATCGATGGCGACGACGCCGAGATGGCGGTTTTCGACGAGAGGCGTGAGGCCGTGCCGGAGTTCGGCCGTGGCCAGCCAGTCGAGATACATCGGAACGTCCGGCAGCCGGACGGGATGGTTCTCGCCGGTGATGCAGAAGCGGATGAACTGAAACAGTTCGTCATACCGGGCTGTACGAAAGCCGCCGACCTCTTCCGTCTCGCGCGTCACCATCCGACGGATCGAGACGACATTGGCGAGATATTGCTCGATCTCCCGGATCGAGGTCCGGAAAGCATCGAGTGTCACTGATGCGTAGGAGGCGGTGCGGCTTGCCTCGTCGGAATAGATATAACGTGTGAGCCCGGAGCGCCGCGGCTCCGGCGCGCGCCAGGTGAGGATGAGCGCGTGGCGGCTTTCATAGTGGCCGCGCTCGCGCTGGAAATGTGACCGGCGCTCGGCGTCGATGGCGCGGGTCACCGGGTCGGGGAAATGGCAGTCCTGCTCGTCGGGATAATCCGAGGTCGGCACACGAACGGCCTCGACCTGGATCATCCAGCCGGAACCGAGCCGCGCCAGTATGGTGTTGATCTGGCGCGACACCTCGTTGCGCTCGGTCGGCGTCGAGCTCTCGCTGTCGGGCCCGGCGAAATACCAGCCGGCCATCAACGAGCCGTCCTTGAGCAGGAGCACGCCATTGTCGACGAGGCCGGCATAGGGCACGAGGTCGGCGAAGGACGGACCGGCATGACGAAAGGATCTGAGCGCGACCATGGGCGACCTCAGAACCGCCGCCAGGGCGTCGAGGTCGCCCGGTACTGCGACTGGTAGGTGATGTGGCGCACATAGACGCGCCGCATCAGCGGGTCGGATTTGGCCATCATGCGCAGTGTCGCCACCACGACCAGCCAGATCGCGACGCCGAACAGTGTCGCGTACCAGGTGAGCACGACGAAGATCAGGATCGCGGAGGCAAGGCCGGTCAGCAGCACCAGTTCCCGGTCGGCGCCCATCAGCAGGTTCGGGCGGGACAGGGCACGGTGGATGCGCGATCGTGCGAGGCTGGACGTGTCAGCCATCGGTCCCCTCCCCTGCCCCACCATGGGAGGACACGGGAGTCGCCGCCTGCGCAGGTGCGAGCGGCGTGCCGATGGAGGCGCCGGTCGATCCGAACAGGGCGACGATCTGGGTGGCCCCTAACAGGATGCCGCCAACGAGGGCCACATACGTCAGCCGCCGCGCGAAATCGTTCAGCTCGCCGCCGAAGATCAACATGCCGCCGGCGACCGCGACGGCCGCGAGTGCGATGAAGCCGGCTACTGGTCCGGTGATCGATTGCTGGATCTGCTCGAGTGGGCTTTCCCAGGGAAGGCTGCCGCCTGACGAGGCGAAGGCCGGCCCGATGAGCGCGGTTGCGGCGAGGGCTGCAAGGCCGGCGCCGGCGAGAGCAAGGTGAAGGCTACGCGACATGGCTGTCCCCGTCGGATTTCCCATAGTGTTCGGTCTGATATCGGGAGGCGCTGAAGCCTTCGACGTGAAGAATCTCATGCACCCGCCTCCCCCGGCCCGAGCGTTCGATCGAGACGATGAGGTCGACCGCTTCCCCGATGACCTCCTGCATGGGCTGCTGGCTGACCTCGGCGGTGAGTTGTTCCAGACGGCGCAAGGCCGACATTGCGGTGTTGGAATGGATCGTGGTGACGCCGCCGGGATGGCCGGTGTTCCAGGCCTTGAGCAGCGTCAGCGCCGCGCCATCGCGGACCTCGCCGACGATGATACGGTCCGGGCGCAGGCGCATCGTGCTCTTGAGCAGGCGCGCCATGTCGACGGTGTCGCTGGTATGAAGGCACACGGCGTTCTCCGCCGGACAGCGGATCTCGGCCGTGTCCTCGAGGATGACCAGCCGGTCGTCGGGAGCCTCCGCGACGATCTCGGCGATGACCGCATTGGCCAGCGTAGTCTTGCCGGAGCCGGTGCCGCCGGAGATGACGATGTTCATCCGTGAGGCGATCGCGCTGCGCAGGACGGAGGCCTGAGCCTCGCTCATCACCTTCGCCTTCACATAGTCGTCGAGCGGGATCAGCCGGGAGGCGCGCCGCCGGATGGTGAAGGTGGGGGCGGCCACAACCGGGGGCAGCAGCCCCTCGAAACGATGACCGCCGATCGGCAGCTCGCCGGAGATGATGGGCTGCTCGCCGTCGGCCTCCGATTGCAGGGCATGGGCGACACTGCCGATCACGACCTCGGCGGCGGCCGGGTTCATGGCTCCCACCTCGGCGACGCCGTGGCCGAGCCGTTCGATGAACAGCTTGCCGTCGGGATTGAGCATGATCTCGACGACGGTCGCGTCGTCGAGGGCGACGCAGAGCTGGTCGCCCAATGCCTCCTGGAGCTTGCGGACCAGCCTGGAATGGGAGCGGAGCTGGGTCACGCCGCGCTCCTCAGCGTTGCGGGGGCGTCTGCGCTGAGTTCCGAGCGATAGTGAGCCGGGCACACGTTCCGGAAGCTGGCCGCGTCGATGGGCAACGTGCCTGCGATCGCCGTGGTGTTGCCGATCCGGACCGGTTCGCCCAGCCGCTGCATCGACCAGCCCGCGCGCTTGAGGATCCGCTCGAAGCGCAGGTCGGTAGCGGTGACGAGTTCATTGTAACCATTGGCCATCGACCATTCGATGATCCCGGCGAACAGGAACAGCGTGGTCTCGTGCAGAAGCCCCCCTGCCCTGTCGGTGGCCAGCGTGGTGTCGACGCAGAATCGCGAGCTTTCAATCATCGCCGCGTGGGCATGGAGCGATCCGCTCGCGAGCAGTTGCGGGAACGTCCTTTCCAGCATGGTCGGTCCGGACGCGGGGAGCAGACGACAGCATCCGGCCACCTGTCCCGAGGCGGTCACCGCCAGGACGTAGGACGGCTGCAGGTCGTCATATTGATCCCGCTCCTCGCCGTTCTCGATGGTGACGTCCCATTCGAGACGTCCCGAGAAGATCGCGGCGCGCAGGCGTCGCATCTGGGCGAGTAGGTTGGCGTACGCCTCATAGTGTGCCGGAACTACAACCTGAATCCGCATCAACGTCTCCACATGAACGGGCTGTGTGGAGACAGATCACCGGTGGCGAGGGCCGGCTACGTGCAGATTTGCAGCGAGTGATTCCACGGTCGAGGTGATCGACGGGACGATCCGGGAGGCGTGGATCGTCCTGCATGCGGGTGCAAATTTGCAGTTCCCATGGGGCATCCGTTTCCGGGCGACTCACGGTAAGTCTCGGAAAACGTAGCGAAATGGCTTGCGGACTTGGGAGCTGCGGATTTGAGCGTTAAAGTCTTGTTAACCAAAAACGGCTTGCGACCCTTCTCGAATCGACCATAGTAATAACGCTTTCAGCGTGAATGCGGCATGAAAAGCGTTATTCTAGAGAAGTTGGCGGAAGTGAGCACAGGGCACCCTACGGAAACGGACTTTGACGAGGAGATTCTCCAGCAGGGGGAACTCATCTCCGATAAGCTCAATATGCTGCGCTTGGAGCAGTATCCGCCTAATGCGGAGAAAGGGCTTCGCCTTTTCTCATCCGTTGAGGTCGCCGAGTTTCTCGGAGTGACGCAGAACCACATCAAGAAGCTTCATCTTGAGGGGAAAGGGCCTGATCCACAGGTGTCATCCTCCGGCCGGCGCAGCTACACGGCTGCGCAGATGCTGGAACTGCGCCATTTCCTTGACAAACACGGCCGGAGCGACATCAAGCGGTATGTTCCTCATCGTCGACCGGGTGATGAACTCCAGGTGGTTTCCGTCGTCAATTTCAAGGGTGGCAGCGGCAAGACCACGACGACCGCGCATCTGGCACAGTATCTTGCCCTTACCGGCCACCGTGTTCTGGCTATTGATCTCGATCCGCAAGCATCGCTAACGGCTCTACATGGGATTCAGCCGGAACTGGATAAAAACCCCTCCCTCTTCGAGGCGCTGCGCTACGATGACCAGCGCAAGTCGATCAAAACGATTATTCGACCTACCAATTTCCCTGGCCTCGATATCGTGCCGGCGAATCTCGAATTGCAGGAGTACGAGTATGAAACGCCTCTGGCGGCGTCCAATAAGGGGTCGTCAGAGGGGCGAATGTTTTTCACCCGGATCACTCAGGCGCTTAAGGAAGTCGATGACCAATACGATGTGGTGGTCATCGATTGTCCTCCACAACTCGGCTACCTGACGTTGACGGCATTGACCGCGTCGACGTCCGTTCTGATCACGGTTCATCCGCAGATGCTTGATATCATGTCGATGAGCCAGTTCCTGCTGATGCTTGGCGGCATTCTTCAGTCGATCAAAAGTGCTGGTGCGCGGGTCAGGCTGAACTGGTTCCGATATTTGGTCACGCGCTATGAGCCAACGGATGGGCCGCAAGCGCAGATGGTCGGATTCATGCAGGCGATGTTCAATCGTCGCATGCTGCGGAACCAGATGCTCAAATCGACGGCGATTTCCGACGCGGGCATCACCAAGCAAACGCTTTACGAGGTTGAGCGCAGCCAGTTCACTCGGTCGACCTATGATCGGGCCGTCGAATCCCTCAACGCCGTGAACGGGGAGATCGCTGAGCTAATTCACAAATCGTGGGGGCGAAAGTGACCGTTGGTTTGACAGCCGTGCAAATCGCCAAAAAGTCTAGGTACAGCAAAGGGATGCGTCCTGTATCGGGAGGGCGTCTTGGCTAGGAAGCATCTACTGGCGTCATTTGCCGATCCGAAACAGGAAGAGGTGCCCGTAGCTACGGCATCGGAGTCTCGTGCGGAGTATGCGCGGCGTGGAGCTTCCCGTTCCATGATGCAAACTCTTGACGAGATGGCGGAGAATTCGATGCGCCTCTTGGAGGGGGAGGCGATCGTTCAGCTAGATCCAGCTTTGCTTGATCCCTCCCCTTTCGCTGATCGCATCGGCGAAGAAGCTGATGAATTCGATGCGCTTGTCGCAGCGATCAAGGATGTCGGCCAGGCCTCACCGATCCTCGTCCGGCCGCATCCGGATGATGCCCAGCGTTACGTGATCGTTTATGGGCATCGCAGGGCGAAAGCGGCACGGCAGCTTGGAATACCGGTAAGGGCGGTTGTGAAGCCGCTTGCGGATATCGCTCATGTCATTGCGCAGGGGCAGGAAAATACGGCTCGCGCCAACCTGACTTTCATTGAGAAATCGCTTTTCGCGAAGAAGTTGCTCCGTTCGGGAATATCGAAGGACGACATAAAGCGTGCGCTGACGATCGACGACACCCTGCTCTCGCGCATGCTGGCTGTTGTCGAAGCCGTCCCGGCCCCGGTGCTTGACGCGCTAGGCGCTGCGCGCGGGGTAGGTCGTGATCGCTGGGAGCATTTGAAGAAGGAACTGCTTCATCCCGCGAAGGCCAGTGCCGCAGTCGAGTTGGTGCACACGCCTAGCTTCAAGGATGCGCCTCAAGAGCAGCGCTTCGCGCTCGTTCTGGAAGGAATAGCGAGGGCGAAAATTCGTAAGCCGGTGGTCGCTCGTCCTACCGAACGAGACTGGGCACTGGCTGGAGATTCGGTGAAGGTGGTGACGAAGGCCGCAGGTCGCTCGTTCACGCTCGCACTGAAGGCGAAGGACGCTTCGGATTTCGGGGCCTATCTCTCTGATAATCTGGAGCGCTTTTACGAGGAATACCAGAAAAACGGATCAAAGCAGGAGACGCACTAAACCGCAAAAGAAAAAGGCCCCCGAAACGGTGTCCCGGAAGCCCTTCTCGTTGTTGGCGCATTGAGAATCGCACCTCCCGGAATCACCGTCAAGCGTTTTAGCGAACGACCTTGCTCGGGCGCGCTGGATTCTTTTGCCTAGCGATAGGTGAAGGACAATGCAGACGCATGTTTCGACGACGCCCTTCGGGCGGCGGCCGATGACGCTCGGCCAGATTTCAACCCAGATGACGGCGAAGGCGGTGAAGCCGAATGCCGTCGCGCATAAATGGCAGGTGTTCCAGGACATCCGCGAGGCGAGGGAACTCCTTGGCGCTACCGATCGCTCGCTGGCGATCCTCAACGCCCTGCTGACCTTCCATCCGGAAACCGCGCTCACCGGTGACGCCGAACTGATCGTCTGGCCGTCCAACGAGCAACTGGCGGCGCGGGCGAACGGCATGCCGGCGACGACGCTGCGCCGGCATATTGCCGTGCTGGTCGATTGCGGGCTGGTGATCCGGCGCGACAGCCCGAACGGCAAGCGCTTCGCGCGCAAGGGCAGGGGCGGGGAGATCGAGCAGGCCTATGGCTTCGATCTCTCGCCGCTGGTCGCGCGGGCGCAGGAACTCCACGACCTGGCCGAGGCGGTTCATGCGGAGAGAAGGGCGTTCCGCGTGGCGAAGGAGCGCCTCACCCTGTTGCGACGGGACATCGTCAAGTTGATCGATACCGGCATCGAGGAAGGCGTTCCGGGCAATTGGGGGAAGGTGCTGCTGGACTACCAGGCGATCATCGCCCGCCTCCCCCGCGCCGCCCCCCGTCAGCTGGTGGAGGCGATCAGCGCCGATCTGTCCGCTCTCTACGTGGATATCCGCGAGGCTCTGGAATCCTTCACGAAAACGCAGAATTCGGACGCCAATGAGTCCCATTCCGGTCGCCACATACAGAATTCAAATCCAGAACTTCATACTGAATCTGAATATGGCATTCGAGAAAAGAATGAAGCGGGCGGCACCGCCGCGGACACCGACAACGTCCGGAGCCTGCCGAAGCGGGAACTGCCCTTGGGCATCGTGCTGGACGCCTGCCCTGGCGTGCTGGAACTGGCGCAGGGCGGCGAAATCCGGCATTGGCGGGACTTCCTGGCCGCGGCGGAACTGGTCCGGCCGATGCTCGGGATCAGTCCAAGCGCTTGGCGCGAAGCGCGGGAGGCGCTTGGGGAGCAGCACGCGGCGATCACACTGGCCGCGATCTACCAGCGCGCCGACCAGATCGGTTCGCCCGGCGGTTATCTGCGCAACCTGACGGAGCGCGCGAAGGACGGGAAATTCTCGACCTGGCCGATGATCATGGCACTGCTGCGTGCCAAGCTCGATGCGCAGAAGACATCCAATGGCTTGGATCAGCGGCGATCCGACGGGCCGGTAGATAGCCTCCTCCAACCTTCGGAGGCGCTGCTGAGAAGCCTGAAAAGGCCGAGATAACGGCGATGATTGGCGAACTCACGGGATACGGCAGCACCGCTGTTTCCAATGAATCGGCCGGATAACCGATCGATAGGGGAGGGATGAGAGCGTGGGTTGGAAGCTCGATGCTTGCGCGTCACCTCATGTGGGTCTATATATAACCTCATATGAGGTGGAGGCCGTGATGCTTGCATTCACAACTGTGGCGGATGTGCTCGGGTTTCCGGCGAAAGAAGCGGCGGCGCGCTCGCCGTTTGGATTGATCGCCCGGATCGAGGATGGCTTGCCTATTGGTGCGCTCGAGCGTGTCTCCCAACTTCTGGCGCCGGGCGATGCCCAATTCAAATACCGGCTCGTGCCGAAGGCAACCTATGAGCGGCGCAAGGCCGCTCATCGTCTGTCCTCGGACGAGGGCACGCGTCTTGCGCGTCTGGCACGGGTCTGGAGCCTCGCTTTAGACGTGTGGCAAAGCGAAATGGAAGCCCGCGACTTCCTCTTCCGGTCTCATCCCATGCTCGAGGATAAGCGCCCGATCGACGTGGTCATCCAGAGCGAGATTGGGGCCGAGCTGGTTCTCGATATTCTCGGTCGCCTGAAGTACGGCAGCGCTGCGTGACGGCACAGCTTCTTGATCGCACACTGTCGAGTTTCAGGATCGGGGATCCCAATGGGGCCTATCCGATCTTCGATGCAACCGGCTCCACTCTTGCTCCAGGGCGATGGAACACACCCGGGAGTCCGCTGATCTACACCAGCCAGCACTATTCGACCGCCTTGCTGGAAAAACTGGTGCATGGCAGCGGGCGCTTGCCGCCGAACCAGCACTACGTCGAAGTCACTCTGCCACGGGGCCTTTCCTACGAGATATTTTCTCCACCGGAGCTTCCTGGCTGGGACAGTATGCCCGCGACCGTCAGCAAACTATTCGGCGAACGCTGGTGCCTGGAAAAGCGCAGCGCGATCCTGCTGGTACCGAGCGTGGTTGCGCGCCTCGATACCAACATCCTCGTCAATCCGGGTCATCCGGAGTTTGGGATGATTGAGGTGAGTCTGCATCAGCCGGTCTTTTGGGACAGGCGCCTGTTCGGGGCATAGGGACCAACAGGGGACAGCTCGTATCGCGTTCATTGTGTTCCCTGTTCCCGTAGGAATGATTGCATGATCCGCCCGATCTTGATGGCCTGACCGATATCCGCAGGGACGGTTGGATAAATGTCCATTACCGGTTCATCGGGATCGTGCAGGAACTTCGGGATCAACGTACCGATTCGCTGTTGGCTGTCTCGCAAGCTCGTCAGCTTCTCGAACTCCTGCGCGTGGAGTGCCCTTGAGATTTGTGCCTCGATCCGTTCGAACTCACTGACATCCTCGGGCGTCAGAGCAGCCGAAGGCACGTAAAGCGGCATCCGATGTACCGCGGGATTTCGCCGTGTCTTGACGTCCTTTTCCCAGTCGTCGAATTCCTTCATGGCAGCGATAAGGGGCTGGAAAGCTACCTCGGCCTTGAAAGCCGGCTTGAAAAGCCCGATCGACATCGGGCCGGCCGCGCGCGTAGGGGCCGAGCCCGTCTGGTACACCGCGACCCAAGCGTAGTTGTCGAGCAGGCCGAGCAGATCGATGTAGATCGCGTTGAGGTCGCGGCAGGCGCGGTCGGACTGGTCTTGCGACAACGGCAAGATCCGGTTCGGTGGGACGATGGTCTGGAAGCTCTTGAACGAGGAATCGATCATGCGCAGCCGACGCATCACGCCATATCGAAAGAAATGATCGGCTTCCTTGGCAAAGCTCACTGCGGAGAGAAGCGTCAGGCCGTCTCCCAGCAGCTCAAGCAAGGCATTGTTGACACCGTAGATATGGGTTTGCTGGGCCTCGTGTAGAAAATAGCGATTGTTCGCAGTGTTGCCGTCGATCAGGAACGGAGCGGCAAACTGCTGATGGTAAATATCGTACTCGACCTCCTCAAACCCATATTTGTTGAAGCTCATATCGTCTCCGGTGTGCTGGTGCTGAGTGGGAATCACAAGTCCCTGATCGATACCGGCCAAGCGGATCCGGCGCATCGGGGTTGGGTTTTACAAGCCCGCGGCCTTGGTGAGGTTGACGCGGAATCTGTCGCGTCGGCGCTGATAGCGTCGGGTCATCTCGGCACTGGCGTGGCCGAGCTGCTTCTGCACATGGCGCTCGTCGACTTCCGCGGAGGAGGCGAGGCCGGCGCGCAGCGAATGGCCGGCGAACTTTTCCTCCCGTTCGCCTTCGGTGAGATCGCCACGCACCCCGGCGGCGAGCGCCGTGCGCTTGACCAGACGGGCGACCTCGCGGTCGTTGAGCCGGTCCGCGCCGACATCCTTGCCCTGTCCGGTCACGCGGCGGAACAGCGGGCCATGGGCAATCCTCGCCAGCTTCAGCCAGGTCTGCAGTGCGGCCACCGGGCAGGTGGCGTCCGCCGAGCCGCGCCCGATCTCGACCTCGCGCCAGCCGGTTTTCCCGCGCAGCGTCACCAGTAGCCCCTTGTCGAGAATCTCCACCCAGCCGCGCCCGTCCTCGGTCTGGTCGCGCCCGGCATCGAGCCCGACGATTTCCGAGCGACGCAAGCCGCCGGCGAAGCCGAGCAGCAGCATGGCGCGGTCGCGCAGGCCGCGTAGCGTGCCGCGCTCCAGCACCTCCAGCATGGCGATCAGGTCCTCGGGCAGCACCGCTTCCTTCTGCCGGGGCGGGGCGGCATGGGTGTTGCGGATGCCGGCGAGCACGGTGGCGATGTGCCGGTCCTTGCGGTCGAGCGGGGTGCCGCGCTGGGCGTAGTTCCAGGCGAGCGCCGAGAGCCGGCGCTCGATGGTGGCGACGGAGTTCGCCTTGCCGCCGGGGATCGCGGCGCCCGAGGCGCAGGCGGTGATGTAGAGCCCGACGACCTGCGGGGAGGGCGGCAGAGGGTCCAACCCCTGACGGCGGCACCACGATGAGAAGTGTGCCCAGTCGCCGGCATAGGCGCGGCGCGTATTGGCGGAGCTCGACGCCTCGACATAATCGCGCGCCCGGCCGGCGAGACGCTCGAGATGGGCGGGGAGGGGGACACTTTCTTCCGGAAGCGGGGCGGGGAGGGCGCTGGTGTCGGCCGACGTCTCCCCGCCGGAAACGACGACGGGTGCGCCCGGGTCCTGAGGCGAAGCGGAGCGCTCCGAAGGGTGATTTTCGTCGGTTTGCGGCGTGTTTTCGGCTGTCGCACTGCTCTTTTCCCCGGATTCCATTTGATTGATTTTTAACATGTTCGGCTCACCTTAATTCGGTGGATTCAGCCTTGTTCGTTGGAATCTTAGCCCTGATCGTTGGATTAAGGCGAGTGCGGAGGTCAATACGTGCCGCGCGACCAGGACAAGCTCGCGATCGATGATAGCCGGTGGCAGGTCGCGGTCGCCCGAGAGGCGGTCATCCGGCCACTGATCAACGCCGGGCAATTGTCGCCGATCGATGTCGCGACGGCGTGCCGTATCCTCGGATTACGCCGAAGCCGGCTGTATGCGCTGATCGAGCAGTACCGCAGCGCGCCGGTGACGAGTTCGCTGGCCGCGGAGCGACCTGGTCCAAAGAAAGGAGCCCGGCGCCTCTCGGTCGAGGTCGAGGCGGTCATCGAGGAGGGGATCCGCGACAAGTATCTCACCCGGCAAAAGGCGTCCGTCAGCACGCTTCATGACCACATCCGGCATCTTTGCCGAGAACGCGGGCTGGATATTCCATCCTGGAAAGCCGTTCGAGCCCGTGTCGGGCAGATCGATCGCTTCAAGCTTGTCCGCCAGCGTGAAGGCAACAAGGCCGCCAGAGATCGGCTCAGACCGGTTCCGGAGGAATACCGTGCCGATCACGCACTCCAGATCGTGCAGATCGATCACACGCGCGTCGATCTCTTCGTGGTGGACACGATCTACCGCTTGCCGATTCAGCGGCCATGGCTGACGCTCGCGATCGACGTGGCAAGCCGCATCGTGGTGGGCTTTTATCTGAGCCTCGAGGCTCCATCCTCGGCATCGGTCGCCCTGGCCATACATCATGCGGTCATGCCGAAGGCAGGGTGGCTCCTGGCGCGTGGCATCGAGCTCGATTGGCCTGTGTCGGGCCTGCCGGACATCATCCACGTCGACAACGCGCGCGAATTCCGCGCCCGGGCGCTGGCCCGTGGAGCTGCCGAGTACGGCATCTCGCTGCTCCACCGGCCAGTAGCGACTCCACACTATGGCGGCCACATCGAACGGCTGATCGGCACCATGATGGGAGCGGTCCATATGCTTCCCGGTACCACATTCAGCTCAACTGCAGAGCGCGGCGACTACGATCCCGAGCGTCACGCGGTCATGACGATCGAGGAGCTCGAACGCTGGCTGACTCTCGAAATCGTCGGCCGCTACCACAACGAGGTCCACAGCAGCCTGCATATGCCTCCGAATGCCGCCTGGCGGGAGGCTCTCGATCGTCGCCGCGCGCCGTTCCGGCAACCGCATGATGATCAGCAGTTCCTCTACGACTTCCTGCCGTTCGAGGAGCGCAGCATCCGTCGGGATGGCGTGCACATCTTCGGCCTGCGGTACTGGGATGACGTTCTGAGCCCCTGGGCAGGCCGGCTCGATCGACAGCTGCGGGTCAAGTATGATCCTCGCGACCTGTCCTGCGTCTTCGTCGAGGGCCCCGACGGCGCCCATTGGCCGATCCGGTATGCGGACCTGCGCCGGCCTCGTATCACGCTCGGTGAGCACCGGCTGGCCCAGGCCGCCTTGCGGCAGCGCGGCGTGCGGCTCACGGACGAGCAACTGATCTTCGACACGGTCGAGGCCCAGCGCGAGCTGCTGGAGACCTCTGCATCGATCACGAAATCCGCACGCCGCCAGGTTGCGCGGCGGGCGAGATCGCTCAACGCCGCAGATCAGGGCGCCGCGGCGGAGTTCGTCACGCCCAGCCTGATGGAAGAGCCGGAGACGCTGTCCGTTCTGGCGGTCGAGGAATGGTCATGACCAACTACGCCCACCTCCTGCCGGCCTACCGCCGCCAGGCCACTCTGACGGATGCGGAGCGGATCGCCTGGATCCGAGCGGATCGGTGGCTCGACCTCGATCAGGCACGGGCCGCGCTCGGACGTCTTGAGGACCTTCTGGTCTATCCGCCACGCGACCGCATGCCGTGCCTGCTGATCTATGGTGACACTGGCATGGGCAAGACCAAGATCATCCGCAAGTTCCTGCGCGATCATCCCGCCAGTTTCGACCAGGGCACGGGCGTGACCTCCATGCCGGTCGTCGCCATGCAGATGCCGGCCGAGCCGATCGAACGGGACATCTACAGCGAGCTGCTCACGGCGCTCGGGGCGCCCGGGCCTGCAGACGGGGCAACCCACCGGCAGAAGGAGGTCTGCCGCCGACTGCTGCGCAGCATGGGCACCCACATGCTGATCATCGATGAGATCCACGCCATGCTCGCCGGAAGCTTCCGGCAACAGCGGATTTTTCTGAACGCCATCCGGTTTCTGGCTAACGATCTCAGGATTCCTCTGGTTTGCGCGGGGACGGACCTCGCGCGCCAGGCGCTGTTGACCGATCCACAGCTGGCAGAGCGGTTCGAAGCCTTCCACCTGCGGCACTGGAAGAACGACGCCCGCCTCGCGCAGTTGCTGGCGAGCCTGGCGACGATCCTGCCGCTGCGCCGGCCCTCGAACCTGGCGGCGCCGGCGATCCGTACCCGCGTGCTCGACCTCACCGATGGCGTCACGGTGCGGATCTTCCGCCTGATCGAGACGGTTGCGGTCGAGGCGATCCACTCCGGCGCCGAATGCATCACCATAGACAGCTTCGAGATCGAGGAACTGGTGCTGCCGCTCGTCGCGATGACGCGCAAGGTCGAGGCGCGCCTTCAGCCGCGGGCCGGCCGATGACAGTACAGCGCGAGCTTCCCCTCTCACCGAGGCCGGAAGACGATGAGCTGCTATCATCCTGGCAAGGTCGGGTCGCGTGCCGCTATGACCTCATCCACGACGACCTTTCGAGGTGGCTTGGCGTTCTCCGGGACGACCGCTGCGGTGGGTTCACCGAGGGGGACTTCACGCCCTCGGCCGAGATGGTGCAGGCTTGGGCGGCGTCGTGCCGGCTTCCGAAAGAGCGCGTGCAGGCCCTCGCGCTCTCCTCGCGGCCACGGTCACGCAGCTGGTATGTCTGGGGGGAGGGGAGAGTGGCCGGCGCTTTCCGGCGGCCGGTCTGTTTGGCCTGTCTTGATGACGATGCCGCCGCCGGCCGTGACCATCATATCCGCCGGCCGTGGGCCTTGGTCGAGACCGTGGTCTGCAGCCGCCATCATCGCGTTCTCGACGAAGCGTGTCCTCACTGTCTCGACAGCTCCGGTTTTCGGTTCGTTGTTCATGAGGCGGCGGCCCGGCTCGCCTGTGTCCGATGCGGCAGGATCGCCCGAACGATGCCCCAGGAGCGGCGCGGCGGTTCCGCGGACCTCTTTGCCGCCGTATCGACGCTGGTGGCGGCAGCGATCGAAGATCAGTCTGCGGTTCGGGATCGGATGCTCCATGTCGCCCGGCTGCTGTGGAAGCCGCCGCGACCCCGCACCGGGCGTCGCACACCGTTCGTGGCAGATGTCGTTCCGGATCTTCGTCTGACGCCGACGGCACAGGCGCGGGTCGATCCCGCCGAGCCGCTGGCAACGGCGCCGATCGGCTGGCGCATGGTGACGCTGCTGGGCGTCGCGGCGTTGCTGGACCTTGGCAGCTCCACGATGAGGTTGGGGCGCCTATCCTTCTCGCTGGACCAGATGGTAGCCTGGACCGACGAGCCACCCCAGCAGGTCAAAGAGCGGCCCCTGCCGATGGCGGTTTCCTCGCATGCGATGACCAGCGGTCGGTCGGATTCGGACTACCTAGCAGTCGCTCAGTCTATCTTAGCCAGTGAGGAATGGCGTGCTGCTCAGGGTAGCAATCCACCGGTACGGCGCCGAACATTAAACGCCCTGGTCGACAAGGCATTGGCGCGCGCATAGGCGCTGCTGCTGCTTTACTGTCCGTACGTGTCCGACCGCTTGAACCAACCTTGCTGAACCGATTGAGCGGCCCAGGCTTGCGGGACAGTCGAGGATGCCATATATACCCATATATGAGTGAAAACCCAATAAATAGTTCAATCTCACATGCGGGTAAGGTAGTTGCTTCTGAGATAGATCGGCTCGAGGCGTTACTGGCGGCTGTGCCTGGTGATTTGGCATTGCCGCAACTCCGAGCTTTGGTTGCGATTGCGGCCGAACCCGGGATATCCGTGAATGAGCTCGCCCTGCGCATCGACGTCCCACAGCAGTCGGCGAGCCGGTACGTCTCGGTGCTGCTGGGCCGGTACCAAGATCCGATGGGAGGCGCGCCGACCCGGATTCTGGCGGAGCAGCGTATAAGTGAAGAGGATCCACGGCGGCGAGCACTTTTCCTCACCTTAGAGGGAACCGCTCTACTCGCAACCATCGTCCATGCTGCGTTCGGCGGGCTTCAGCAATAGGAAAGTGCAGTATGTCAGCTGCTGAAAAACTGGAAGGGTGCACCCTTCAGGGTGGGTGGAAGGTGATTAAGCGCCTCGAACGGGACCCTAACGGCACCGGAGGGCACTTCTCGCAGAGCTATCTCGCTGAACGCGTAGAGAGGAACGCCACAGGCCAGGAGATTCGCACGGAGGGCTTCCTAAAGGCGTTCGATTTCCAACGTGCATTCGAGGGCGGGGGCGACACGGTCAAGATCCTGCAGTTCTTGACCAACTCGTACGAGTACGAACGTGCGATCCTCGAACATTGCCGTGGCAGACGGCTCTCCAATGTGGTGGTAGCAATCGATCACGGGGAATATCAGGTCGAAGGCATGAGCGCCATGGAAGGGCGGGTCTTCTACCTGATCTTCGAGATGGCAGCGGGCGATGTCCGAGTCCAGATGGACATGTCGAAGGCACGCGACGCTCTTTGGTGTCTCAAGGCCCTTAAGGACATCAACCTCGGCCTCTGGCAGGTTCATCGGGAGATGATCGCGCATCAGGACGCCAAACCGTCCAATGTACTGACGTACGCGGGGCCGTCCTTCAAGATTGCGGACTTCGGACGCGCATCGCGCAAGGGCGTTCCTGCACCCCACGACCATCTCCAGGTTGCGGGCGACATGACCTATTCTCCCCCCGAACAACTCTACGGGTATTCCGATCCTGATTTCGGTGCGCGCCGCATAGGGTGCGACATGTACATGCTCGGAAACTTGGCCTGCTTCCTTTTTTCGGGCGTGAACGTGACGGCGACCCTTCTGTCTCATCTAGCCCCACAACACCATCCTCAGCATTGGGGCGGCAGCTATGTAGAAGTCCTGCCTTACGTGCGGACGGCTTTCGCGCAGGTCCTTGCCGATCTTCAACCCCTCATCGATCCCTTGGTGAGAGATTACATTACAGGGCTTGTGACTGAACTCTGCGATCCGGACTTGAAACTGCGCGGGCATCCGCGGGGCATTGGTCATCATGACCAATATTCCCTGCAGCGCTACGATTCGGGTCTCGACCAGGCGGTACGGAAGCTCCAGATCCGCATCCGCGCGGGTGGACGCGCGGCATGAATCCCTCTGCCTGGACACACGAACGCCTAATGATTCCCAGGTGGCGCTCTCTGGCGGCCACGCTTCAATCGAACGAGCTTTCGTCTATACGAGCGCCACGCGCGGGTGATCAGGGAGAGACCCTTTCTACGGCTCTCGCGAGAAGGCTTGGGCGGTGGCGCCATGACCCCAGCCTCGTCACCGCAGCTGAGCTGGTGGAAGCGGCCCTCGTCGCCGGCCGCGAGCGCGAAGCCGTGGATGCCGCGCGCCAACTCGTCAACGTGAACGAAACTGCGGCTCCCCTCATTCGCGCGCAGGCGCAAACACTGCTTCGTCGCGTAGGCTTAACGGAAGACGTTCCCGCGCCGCAGGAGCCCCGCGCGGCCGACTGGCGCCGCTTGACGCGGCTGCATCCCCAGAACGCCTTGGCTTGGGTTGAGCTCGCCTTCCATCAAACAGTTCATGGACATCCCGAGGCCGCCGCGAAGTCGATGGCCGCCGCACTTCACTTGGCACGAGACAACCGTCACGTTCTGCGCTCAGCCGCGCGCCTCTACCTTCACCTCGAGGACCGAGAGCGTGCCCACGACCTCATTGCCAAAAGCCCGGTGACGAGAACCGACCCATGGTTGCTCTCCGCCGAGATCGCATTTGCGCGCGCAGCCCATCGACAGCCTCGATTTCTCAAGTTGGGCGTCAACCTCGTCGAAGATGGAGGGCTGATGCCAAGCCAGATCACCGAGTTGGCCGGCTCGGTTGGAACGGTCGACTTGCTGGATGGGAGTCGACGTAGGGCCAGGAAGATGTTCGTTCGGAGCATGGAGGATCCGAACGGCAATGCACTTGCCCAAGCCGAGTGGGCGACGCCACGAATCGGTGCCGAGATCGTCCCCACCGCGCATCTCGAATCCGTCCACGAGGCATTCGAGGCAATGGCGTTTCATCGATACCGCGAGCACCGGTTCAGTGAGGTGCCCGCCATCTGCGAGCGTTGGGCCGAAGTCGATCCATATTCCGTGCGGCCGTTCGAGTTCGGCGCAAGCGCGGCCGGCCTCGCCGAGGACTATGCCAAGGCTGAGGAGCTGGCGCGTCGAGGTCTTGAACTGCGTCCCAAGTCGCAGCTGCTGATGAACTATCGCGCTTTCGCCTTGTCGCATATCGGCCGTGGGCCCGAGGCCGATGCTTTGCTTGCCAGTGTCATCCCTGCCTCATCGGACGACGCCCTGGCGATGCTGACTCTTGCCAATCAGGGCTTGAGCGCGTTCAGGCAAGGGCGACATGAAGAAGGTATGATTTACTATCGCCGTGCGATCGATGGTTTCCGACGCATCGGCCATGCTCGCTTGAGTGCGTGCGCGCGTGCGTACCTCGCGCGGGAGGCGTCGCGCGCCGGTCTTCCGGAGGCGCTGAAACTACAGAATGAAGCCGTTAAGGCAATGGAGCCATATAAGGATTCAGAAGCGCTGAGGATCCTTCGTCGCGTCATAGAAAATGATGGCGCGGGAGAGCCAATTGAGGTGCCTAGCGACGCGGCGACACGGGAGGCGAAGTTGCAGCGGCTCCGTACGATTAGCTGGACAACACCCGGCTGGTCTGGGTTCCGAGACAGCTGAGCTGCGATGTCGGCTAGTTGGGTGGGGGCGGCCATCTTTATGAGATCACCCCCTGAAGCTGGCACTAGGTTTCGCCTTGTCGCTCGAGCACCACGAGCCCCAGCCGGCGCGCTTGGTCCAACAGGGACTTCACCGAGGAGGCCGCCCACTGCCGTCCGCCGCGCGGGGTGCGCTCGCGCATCCGCTCGAGCTGGGCGGCGATGTCGCGCAGGCTGAGGTCCGGGTCGGCGATGGCAATGCCGGCGACGAGCGTCATCAACCGGTCCTCGGGCGGGCGCCGGGGCGAGCGCTTGAGCAGTTCCGCCTCCGCCATCCGCTCCTGCACCAGCCGATGCACCGCGCGCCGCAGCTTCTCGATGGTCCAGCTCTGGCCGCGATGGTTCAGCACCCGCACCACGTCGTCCCAGCTGTGCTGCGGCCGCATGCGCCGCACGATCGGCAGCCAGGCCGAGGCCGAGGCGATCAGGTCACCGACATAGACCTTCTGGCGTGCCGCCGAGGCGGCACGGATGGCCTCCGGCCGACGCTCGCGCAGGCCGGGGTTGCCGGGGAGCTTGCCGCGCGCCTTGGCCGCCTTCATCCCGGCCCTGGTGCGCTCGGCGATAAGGGCACGCTCAAGCTGGGCGACGGCGCCGAGCACCTGCAGCGAGAACATGCCCTGCGGCGTCGAGGTGTCGATCGGGTCGCGCAACGAGCGGAAATGGGCCTGACGTCCTTCCAGGTCCTCGATTACCGCGAGCAGGTGGCTGACCGAGCGGGCGAGGCGATCGAGCCGCACGACGACCAGGACGTCACTGGGCCCGATTTCGCGCATCAGCCTGGCCAGCACCGGCCGGGCCCGCGAAGCCCCGGAGCCATGCTCCTGGTGGATGATCTGGCAGCCGGCCGCGCGCAACTCGTCGACCTGCGCATCGGTCGCCTGCTCGTCGGTCGAGACCCGGGCATAGCCGATCAGGCGGCGAGCCGGCCGGGGAGGGGAGAAGGCGGGGCGGGCCATGGCGTCTCCGGGGGCGATTTCCGGCCCTTTGTACAATCAATACAGATTTGAGCAAACGAACCTTTGCAGGCGTGTTTTATCGACCGCGCCAGAGGGCCGGGGAGGCCTATCGGTCACCGTAGATGGGTCCGAGTGCCAGAAGGGACCAAAACGGCCGCCTGTGGCGCTCTGAGCGGAAAACAGGCGATTTCAACGGATTTGGAGGTTGCCTGGCGCTGTGAGGCTGACTTTCCGCCTAGCGGGTGGCCCTCGCGGCTAAAGCGGCGCCGGAAATCCGCCGATCTTGGCGGAGCGGTCCGCCCAATTAGGGCGAGGACTCCACCCATCCGGGAAGAGGGGAGGCGAAAAACGACGGGTTTCCGGGCCTTTCCAGCCATCTCGGCCGAGCGATATCGTCCATCTCCTATATAAAGAGCAATACGACCGATAATGCAACATTATCGGTCGTTATTATTCGAAGACAAGTGCGGCGGTTTACGTCATATTACTGGCACAAAGCGCCGCCATCGGATATGCTCCGGCATGGCCTCGCGCGCGCGACTCATCCCTGATCCCCCTCCGACCTTTCCGGCGTTTCCCGGCTGGGCGCGGCCGCCTGAATCGAGAGAAGCCGTTGACGATGCCGGCTTTCTCGCCGGCGCGGCTCTGGCAGCGCTGCATCCGATCGCCCGCCACGAGCATCCGCTCGGCACCCTCTGGCGGCAGCGCTTGGCGCTCGGCTGCGCTGCCGCCCTGGCGCACCAAAACGGCCGCACCGAGGACGAGGCGACGCTGCGTGACCACTGGTATCTGCGCCGCGACGGCGATGATCCCGGGCCGGCCGGGCAGTTGCTCAAGGCCTGGCGTGCCTTAAGCGAGAGCTCGGCGATGGCCGCCGGCGACTGGGAGATCAGGCTCGCCGCGCTGCTCGCGCTCGCCCTCGACGACGCGCTGCAGGACGTCATCGCCTTTGCCACCGAACAGCTCAGAGGGCAGGGGAGTGCGGTGCGCGCCGCGGCGGCGGTCGCCGCGACCAGCCTGCAGTTTCGGCCCGACAGCCGGCCGCTGGCGCTGTGGCTTGCCGACGCGGTCCTGGCGCATCGCCTCAGGTGGCCGGCGCCGGTGCCGCTACTGGCAGCACATCTGAAGCGCGCCGACTTCCGTCACGCCGCCGCGCATGTCGACGGCGACAACCGCTGGCTTGCCGCCTGCGGCCTCGCCTATGCCCGGGGCGCGGCCGCGGCAGCCGACCTGCACGCCGATCTCGCCCGGCGCGCTGACAGGCTCCTCGCCGCCGCGCCGCAGCTGCGCAGCCGGGACGCCGACATGATAGTGGCGATCCTCATCAGCGAGGACGCGCAGCCGGCAAACGCCGGTAAGGCCGCGAGCGACCGCTCGAGCCGGCGGCTGTTCGAGCGCCTGGTCGCGCTTGGCAGCGTGCGCGAGCTTACCGGCCGGCCGACCTTCCGTCTTTACGGGCTGTAGGCCATGGCCCGGCGCGCGCGAGCCAAACAGGACCTCGACACCGAGCTGTCCGATCTGCCGCCGGAGCTGCGCTGGCGCGAATGGATAGGGCGTGTTGAGGCGGTGATCTTCGCCTCGCCCGTGCCAGTCGACCGCGAAATCCTGGCCCGCGTCGTCGGGCGCGACTGCAATCTTGACCTGCTGATCGATGATATTCGCGCCGAACTGCGCGGCCGGCCCTATGAGTTGGTGGCGGTCGCCGGCGGCTGGCAGCACCGGACCCGCAAGAGTTTTTCGGAGGCGATCCAGGTGGCGACCGGGCTTGGCACCACCGAGGTCAAACCGCTGTCGTCCTCCGAGGCGTTGGTGCTGCTGTGTATCGGCTACTTCCAGCCGATCACCCGCGGCGAACTCAGTCAGTTTTTCGGCAAGGAGATCAGCCGTGACGTCATCGGCCATCTACAGCGGCTCGGCTTCATCGCCGCCGGGCCGCGCAGCCCGACGCCCGGCGCGCCCTACACCTATGTGACCACGAAAGGCTTTCTCAGTCACTTCGGCTTCGACACATTGCGCGACCTGCCGGACATAGAAGCGCTCGAGGATGCCGGCCTGCTCAGCAAAGACCGGCCGCTGGCGGGGGATATTCCGCTTGGGTTCAGGGCAGGCGAGCCAGACGATGAGGAGGAGTTGGAGGATGTCGTACCCGATGAGGAGAGCTGAACGCTCTTGCCGGTCCTCTGACCGTTCAGCTTAGGGCCACGACGATTGGTTCTTCGGCAGCCGATGATCGGGATCGTGGACCATGACCGTTTCGTCAGCGAGCAGATTGGCCGGAAAGATCACCAGGTTGGTGCCGCCGGCATGGCGAAGTGACGGAAACAGGATGCCGCGAAGCCCCGCGGTGATCACGCGATCGGCGAGCTTCCAGGATGACGGCACCTTTCCGTCGATGCGGGCAATGCGGCGCCACGCACAATCCCAGTCCTTCCAGGCCTCATCCCAGACGCTCGGATCGTAGCCCTGCGAGAGATCCGCGACCTCGCCGAGCGTCACCGTGTAGGCAGCAAGCGTCGCCGGCGGGGTGATGCTGGCGCCTTGCCGGTATTCTTCAAGCGCGGTCTGCGGCGCGCGGGAGAGATAAAGAGCCTCGACGCCGGGCCGATTGAACCGGCCACCATCCGTTGCGGCGCCCGCGCCGCTGGTCGGCAAGAACGCCCATTTAGGTGTCAGATAGCGATGGAATATCTCGTCCGGACCGAGGCGGATGATCCTCACCCGCGCGCTCCGTTCTCGAGGTCGCGGATGAAGGCCAGCACCGCCTCCACCTGACCATCCGCGACGAGCTCAGCCGCCGTGCGATGCCCATAATCGGCGATCGGCTCGTTGCGGTACCAGTAGATGGCCTTGTCGATATCGCCGGTGAGCTCGGTGGCCGCCGAGATCACCTTCACCATCTCGCGCATCCGTCCCTGCAGCCGCTCAGAGGAGGGGTTGCGCAAGGTGTTGCGATGAACCCCGGTGAGCTGGGCCAGATTGGCGACGTTGACGCCGAGTGCCTTGGACAGGCGCTTTGGCGAGATATAGGGCGTGCGAGGCTCCTGAAGGCTGTCGACGAAGCCGGAAACCATTGCAGTGTGCGCCAGCTGAGCCTGGGCCATGGCAGAACCTCGGTGATGTCATGCACATTATATGCACATCCAAACGCACATCAAGGTGCGGCATCTGTCTGATGCGGTCGATAGGCGTTCAACTGCGAGGTCAGGTCGCGTGTTCATACCGGCGGGTGAATGCTGTGGCCTTGCAGATACATGGCGATGCGGGCCAGCGTCACTGCGGCATGCAGAGCGGCAAGGATTGCGATGGCGAGGCTGACGAACAGCAGGATATGCCGACGCGCCATGGCGTGGTCATTCGCGTCGCTCCGGTCGAGCGGCATCCCGAAGCTGCGATACAGGATGAGCCCGGCGATGGCCGCGAGCAGCAAGCTCAGGGTGATTGCGATGATGCTTGCCGCGGGCAGGCCCGCGCGCCCCAACAGCGCTGCGACCAGCAAGGCCAGCAGGCCGGTGCGTGACCAGGAAAGCGCCGTGCGTTCGGGCTGCAGTCCGGGATCCTTCGCCTCGTGCCGGTCCGTCATCGGGTTCAACTCGTGACGACCAGCCACCCCAGCGCGGCTGCCAGAAGCGCGGTCAGCGTGGCCAGAACAGGCAGAAGCAGGCTGCGGGGTAGATCCGCCTCGTGCCGCATCGCCCGCTCGGCACGCGCCCAGCGCGTGTAGGCCGTGACGGCGAGCGTGGCGCCGGCGCAGAACAGGACCAGCGCCAATATCAGCCTCGTCAGCGGTGAGCCCAGATGGGAGGCAAACTGATCGATGCCTACGGCGCCCGCGATCAAGGCAAGCGCGGTTCTGATCCATGCGAGAAAGGTCCGCTCATTCGCAAGCGAGAAACGGTAGTCGGGGCGGCTCCCCAGCTCCCACCATTTAGGCTTCCGGCCTCCCGTCGCAGCGCGCTCCGGGGCAGGCGCAGCAGATTGCACATCCATGTCGACAGCCTGCTCTCTCTCTTTGCGTCTCGTCGCGACCTGGCAGCCAGGGCGTTCTGCGCCATACCGGCCCTTCGTTGCCGGTGCTTGCCGTAGCGGCAGAGAAGGCACCGAATTTGATCCATTCCAAATTCTGCTTGCCAAGAGGCATATAGCTATATAGCTTCAGATCATGGAGGAAACAATGACAAAACAAGAACCATCATTCCCCGCCTCCGCGACGGGGGTAGCCGCGAAAGGTCCGAAAAAGGAGCCGTCGCGCCTGAAACGTGCCTTCGAGACCTACTCAAGCAATCGCGAGCCGCTCCATCTTCAGATTCGCAAGTCGATCCTCGATATTCTTGCGCAAGGCTACTGGTCGCCCGGCGACAAGCTTCCCGCCGAGCGCGACATAGCCGACGACCTCGGCATCAGCCTCGGCACCGTGCAGAAGACGTTGATCGCCCTCGCCGCCGATGGCGTTCTGGTGCGCAAGCACGGCCACGGCACCTTCGTGGCAGGAGATGCCACCCAGTCGGCGCGGCTCATTCACTTTCGCTTCGAAGGAGAGGACGGCACCTCGATCGCGCCGGTCTACGCCGAAGCGATCGAGCGGCGCATCGTGCGCGAACGCGGTGCCTGGTCGCAGTTTCTGACCGGCAGCCGCTCGGTGATCATGATCACCCGGCGCGTGAATGTCGCCGATGAATTTGACTGCATCAGCGATTTCTACATCGACGCGGACGATTTCAGTCCGTTGATGGACATGCCGCTGGAGCAGTTGCACAAGATCATCATCCGGGAATTCATCGCCTCGAATTTCAATGCGCCGACGATCAACGTGACCCAGAGCATTGCCTGCGGGACGCTCCCGGAGCGGGTCTGCACGCTCCTGAAGGCGAACACGTCGAATATCGGCATGGTGTTGACCGTGCGCTCATGGACGCATGGCGACCGGCCGATCGCCTTCCAGAAGATTTTCATACCTGCCGGTGCGCGGCCTCTGGAAATCCCGACCCCCCGGCTCCGTTGATCTCCAGGTGCAGCGATGGAATTCGATTACGTCATCATTGGTGGCGGAACGGCCGGCTGCGTCCTGGCCAACCGATTGAGCGCGAGCGGCAAGCATCAGGTGCTGATGCTTGAGGCCGGTCCTGCCGACACCTATCCCTGGATTCACATCCCGATCGGCTATGCCAAGACCATGTTCCACCCCCGATACAATTGGGGATTCTACACGGAACCCGAACCCGAACTGAACAACCGGAAACTCTACTGGCCGCGCGGCAAGGTGCTCGGTGGCTCAAGCTCGATCAACGGTCTCATCTACATCCGCGGCCAGGCCGAGGACTATGATGGATGGGCGGCCCTGGGCAATGAAGGTTGGGCCTGGAAGGATGTGCTACCGACCTTCAAGAAGCTGGAAAACAACGAGCGAGGCGAATCCGCCTATCACGGCGCGAACGGCCCGCTCGGGTGCTCCGACATCCATGATCGCCCGGAGATCATGGAAGCCATCATCGGCGGTGCAAGGGAGATGGGCGTCCCGACCACCGACGACTTCAATGGCGCCTCGCAGGAAGGGGCCGGTTACTATCAGCTGCTGACCAGAAAGGGACGGCGTTGTTCAAGCGCTGTCGGCTATCTCGCCCCCGCGCGCCAACGGCCCAACCTGACGGTTGAGACTGAGGCGATGGCGCAGAAAATCCTTTTCGATGGCACGCGCGCCAGCGGCGTGGAGTTCTTGCAGGCCGGCGCGCTCAAGCGGGTGCGCGCCCATCGCGAGGTGATCCTGGCCGCCGGTGCGATCCAGTCTCCGCAACTCCTGGAATTGTCCGGCGTCGGCAATCCCGCCATCCTCGGCAAGCACTGCATCCCGGTGATCCACGCGCTGAGGGGTGTCGGCGAGAACCTGCAGGATCACCTGCAGTTTCGCCTCATGTATCGCTGTAAAAAGCCGATCACCACCAATGACGACCTGAGATCCTGGACGAGGAAGATCGGCATCGGATTGCGCTACGTCTTCGCGCGGTCGGGTCCTATGGCTGTCGGGATCAATCATGTCGGCATGTTCGCCCGGGTCCTGCCGGAATCCGCGACTCCCGACATCCAGTTCCACGTCGCCGCGCTGACCGCGGATCGGGTGGCTGACAAGCCGCATCCCTGGCCTGGCTTCACGCTGAGCGTCTGCCAGCTTCGTCCAAAGTCTCGCGGCTCGATCCATATCGCATCGCCGCTCGCCGCCGCCGCTCCGGCGATCCGGCCGAACTACCTGACCGAGGAGGAAGACTGGCGGTGCTCGCTGGCGGGCGTGCGGTTGGCCCAATCCATCGCACGTTCCTCCGAGATGCGAGACTATACCGACTCCTCCTACAAGCCCGCCGGCTTTGCCGACAGCGACGAGGCCTTGAAGGCGTTCTGCCGTGAGAGCGGAGCGACCATTTTCCATCCGGTGGGTACCTGCAAGATGGGCAGCGATCCGGATGCGGTCGTTGATAGCCGGCTACGGGTGCGCGGCCTGTCCAATCTGCGCATTGCCGACGCCTCGATCATGCCGCTGCTCGTCTCCGGCAACACCAGCGCGCCTTCCGTGATGATCGGCGAAAAGGCGGCGGAGTTCATATTGGGAGGGGCCGATGTCCATTGACACCCGGCGATCCCTCAACGGTCCGGCCGGCCTAGGCAGGTCACATGCCGCACCGGGCGTGGAACCCGCTGATTTCCAATTCAACCGTCTCGGAAGCGAGACGAGGCGCGTGCAAAAGCATCTGCGCCAGCATCAGAGGCAACACAATGAAGCTTAATGACGAAGAAGAGGCCATGCTCGCCGGCGAATTCGGGCCAGCGCGGCAATGGGCCATCAAGCATCAGATCGCCGTTGGCAGCTTTTTCGACGCGGAAGACCTCGTGCCTGTCGGCCAGGCTCACATCATGGCGGATACCGAGGCGACCGGCACGACCGGGGTCGAGTTCCTGGAAACGCTTGCCCGTCTTCCCGAGGACCAGCGTCGGGTGCGTATTCCCACCATCACCGATCCGCGCGGCGTCGACTTCGCTGCCTATAAGCGGCTCAAGCAGACGGAGGACATGGCCGACCGCGAAGCGCGCGCCGTCCGCGCCTTCGAGGCGCTCTCGGTCATGATGACCAATACCTGTATCAACTATCAGACCATCCTCCCCCCTGTCTGCGGCGAGCATCTGGCCTTCGGCGATACCGGCGTCGTCATTTACTCGAACGGCGTCCTCGGGGCGCGAAGCAATTTCGAGGGAGGGCCTTCCGCACTTTCGGCCGGCTTGACCGGGCGTACGCCACGATATGGCTATCACCTCGACAGCAAGCGCCGGGGCACAAGGCATTTTGTGGTGGAGTCCTCTCTTTCCAGCCTGAACGACTGGGGAGTTCTTGGTGGGCTGGTCGGCAAGGCCACCAATTCTTATTGGGAGGTGCCGGTCATTTCGGGTCTCGATCGGGTCCCGAACTCTGACGAGATGAAGCATTTCGGGGCGGCGCTGGCGAGTTTCGGATCGGTGGCGATGTTCCACATTCCCGGCGTCACCCCGGAAGCGCCCAGCCTGAATGAGGCGTTCCACGGTCAGATTCCTCCGGAATCGGTGAAGTTCGATGCCGATGACTTCAAGCGCTTCTACGCCCAGTATGAAGCACGCGGCGAAAAGGCGGATGTGGTGGTGTTCGCCGCTCCGCAGCTTTCCCTGCTCGAAGTCGAGCAAGTGGCCAAGCTGATCGCAGGTCGCAACATCCACGACCAGACATCGCTGATCGTCACGACCTCGCCGGAGATCAAGTTCGCGGCCGACCGCATGGGCCTCACGGACAAGATCGAGCGAAGCGGAGGCATGGTCCTGTCGGGCGTTTGCTTCTACCAGAGCTATGCGCGTGAGATGGCCGAGGCGAATGGCTGGAGTCGGCTGATCACCAATTCGGCCAAGCTGGTCAACATCATCGGAGGTTATGGCTACCGCCCCACTCTGCTCAGCATGGAAAACTGCATCGAGAGCGCCGTTTCGGGAAGGATCATGCAATGACGACCGTTCTGCATTGCCACAAGGGAATTGGTCCCGCTGTCCGTGGAACCGCTCTATGCGCGAGTGACGATTTCAGCGCGCGCTATGATCTCGACCGCATGAAGGGGGTGTTTTCCCGCCCCGCGCACAAGCTCTACGGCCAGGATTATCGCGGGCAGATTCTCGTCCTCAACACCGCCAAGGGTGGTGTCGCATCGGCATGGATGCTGCGGCACATGCGAGAATCCGGCGTGACGCCTCTCGCCTATGTCTTCAACTCGGTTAATCCGATTCTCGCACAGGGCGCGGCCTTTGGTGAGATCACGATGGTGGACCGCTTTGAAGATGGCGACGTCACCACGCTGATCAGGAGCGGTGACGAACTGCTGGTCGAGCCGGAAGCGGGACGGATCACCATCCTTTCTCGTGGCCCCTGACCACGATAAGGAGGGCATCGGCGCAGCCTGGCCGATGTGAACGTCGCTGAAACGCCTCAGAAGGGCGGACAACAAAAACAAATAAAAAGAACTCGACCTCTGCGGTCGGGATGAGGAAACGCATGCCTGGGAGAGACATAGATGCAAACGGACCAGAAGACTGTTAATCGCGTTGTATTATCGAGCCTGATCGGCGCAACCATCGAATGGTACGACTTCTTCATATATGGAGTGTTGGCGGGGATTGTTCTGAATAAACTTTATTTTCCGTCCGAAGACCCGACCATTTCTCTGATGCTGACATATGCGACCTTCGCGCTCGGCTTTCTGACGCGACCGCTGGGCGGTATCGTCTTCGGTCATTTCGGCGACAAGGTCGGACGCAAGAGCGTTCTAGTCATCACGCTCATGATCATGGGAATTTCGACCTTCGCGATCGGCCTGATCCCCACATTCGATCAGATCGGCCTGTGGGCTCCGGCCCTCCTGCTCACCATGCGCATCTTCCAGGGGATCGGCCTCGGCGGCGAATGGGGGGGCGCGGTGCTGATGGCTTACGAATATGCCCCTCCATCGAGGCGAGGCTTCTACACCAGCATTCCCCAGATGGGCCTGTCGATCGGCATCCTGCTCTCGGCGGGAACACTGGCGGTCCTGTCCGCCATAATGTCCAACGACGCCTTCATGTCGTGGGGATGGCGCATCGGCTTCCTGCTCTCGGTCCTCCTGATCTTTGTCGGCATGTGGATCCGCCTGCAGATTTTCGAGACGCCGGCCTTTTCCCGGATCAAGGCGTCTCATGAGCAGGCGCCCCTGCCGATTGTCGAAATGTTCCGGCGACACATGGGCAACGTCGTCCTGGGCCTCGGTGCGCGCCACGTCGACGGCGTTTTCTTCAACGTCTTCGCCGTATTCTCGGTCAGCTATCTCGTCGACAAGATCGGCATCACGCGAAACGACGCGCTGGTGGCTCTGATGGTCGGTGCGGCGGTGCTGACGATCTGCATTCCGATCGCCGGGCATCTGTCCGACAAGATGTCCCGCCCGAAGCTTTATGGAATTGCCGCGCTGGTTAGCTCCGTCTCGATCTTCCCTGCCTTCTGGCTCATGAAGAATTCGGACGGAAATCTGACCGCGATCTGGGCGGCGATCGTCATTCCGTATGGCATCATCTATTCGGCGGTCTACGGAAATGTCGCAGCTTTCCTGTGCGATCTGTTCGACGCCAAGGTTCGCTATTCTGGAATTTCCTTTGTCTATCAGATGACCAGTGCCGTTGCCGGCATGACCGCGCTGATCTGCACGTATCTAGTCAAGATCGCTGATGGCGAGCCGTGGCTGGTGTGCTGGTACGTGCTCGGCTCCGGCGTCCTGTCGACGGTCTGCGCATTGATCATCGCGAGCCAGAAACGGAATCTCACGGCCTCCACGGCGTTCGCCTGACGCGCTTCCCCGGAGACCGGCTCGGCCGGTCTTCCAGCAAGCAGCCCACAACCAATATCCACCCGATGCGCGTGCGCGACGTTTGCAGGACGTGGCGGCGACATTCGAACCGAACGCGAGGGATCGATGACAAGCTACCCCAACACTCCCCTCCTGATTGACGGAATATGGCGCGAGAGCCGTGACGGGCGGGCGCTCGACGTGGCAAATCCGGCTGACGGAGAGGTCATCGGCACTGTTTCGCACGCGTCGATATCCGATCTGGATGAGGCATTGGCGGCGGCGGAACAGGGTTTCGCCACCTGGCGTGCCATGTCCGCTTTCGATCGCAGCAAGATCATGCGCAAGGCCGCGGAACTCCTGCGGCAGAGGGCGGAAACTATTGCCGGATTCATGACCCTGGAACAGGGAAAGCCGCTCGGCGAGGCGCGCATCGAAACACTGGCCGGCGCCGACATCATCGACTGGTTCGCCGAGGAAGCGCGCCGTACCTATGGGCAGATCATTCCGGCCCGTACCGGCGGCGTCGCGCAATTGGCCATCAAGCTGCCCGTCGGGCCGGTTGCGGCGTTCTCTCCGTGGAATTTCCCCATCAATCAGACGGTGCGTAAGCTGTCCGCAGCGCTGGCTGCCGGCTGCTCGATCATCGTGAAGGGGCCGGAGGAAACGCCGGCGTCCCCTGCTGAGCTGATACGCTGCTTCGTTGATGCCGGTGTGCCCGCCGGCGCGATCAATCTGGTCTATGGCGACCCGGCTGAGGTGTCCTCCTACCTGATCCCGCATCCGATCATACAGAAGATCTCGTTCACCGGGTCCACCGCGATCGGCAAGCAGCTGGCCGCGCTGGCAGGCGCGCATATGAAGCGCTCGACCATGGAACTGGGCGGCCATGCGCCGGTGATCGTCCTGAACGATGCCGACATCAAACGTGCCGTGGACGTTACGGTCGCGGCCAAGTTCCGCAATGCCGGTCAGGTTTGCGTCGCACCCACGCGGTTTCTTGTTCAGGATGCCGTCCACGACGCCTTCGTCAACAGCTTCGTTTCCGCCAGTTCGGCGATTGCCGTTGGAGACGGGCGGGCGCCGGAGACGAGGATGGGGCCGCTTGCCAATGAGCGCCGCGTCTCGGCCGTCGAAGCGCTTGTCGCCGATGCCGTTGCGCATGGTGCCTGGATACGGTCCGGGGGGCACAGGATCGGCAACAAGGGATATTTCTTCGCACCGACAGTACTGACGGATGTACCGCGCGAGGCGCGTATCATGAACGAAGAGCCATTTGGCCCCGTGGCGATCATCAATCGCATTCGCACGCTCGACGAAGCCATCGAGGAGGGCAACCGGCTGCCTTTCGGTCTGGCTTCCTACGCCTTCACCGGATCGGCCGAGGCGGTCCATCGCCTGACCATGGAGCTTCAGGCCGGCATGACCACGGTCAATCATAACGGGCTGTCATTGCCGGAGGTGCCGTTCGGGGGCGTGCGCGATTCCGGCTTTGGTTCGGAGGGAGGGTCCGAGGCGATCGAACCCTATCTCGTCACCCGCTTCGTGTCGCATCTGGCAACGATGTGAAGCGGAGATGGCGGTCGCGACCTGCTATTGTTAAACGGCTCGCAAAGTTGCCCCCCGATCGGCGTCCAATGTTGGCTCTTCTCTATTGGGCCGGTATGGGTCGATTCCGTTCTTGTCGCTTGGCACTTAATTGTAAGAATACGCCGGTTAGGCTCAAGCTTGGCACCTAATTGTGAGAATCATTGCTGCATGATTCTCAAATTAAGTGCATTTGCGATGAAGCTTTCCACTTACGACCTCGGGCTATCATGTTCTCGGTGGCGTCAGTGAACCGGACCCTGTTGTCACCCATCATGTGCCCCCGTAGCATCCGGAGCATCTCCGGTCCGGCACGCTCGACGATGGCAACGCCGGCGAGCAGAGCCGGCCGCAGGTGGAGCGGCAGGATCGGCTTTGCAGGTGTAGGCAGGTTCTCCTGTCGCTCGGCGATGACATGGTCGAGATCGGGGATGACTGCGCCGAGCAGCCGGAAGCGCCAGAGGTCGTGCTCGCGGGGTACAAGCGTTGGAACGCGTCGCATCAGGAGAAGCCGAGCAATGTCGGCTGGTGATGTCCAGGTTCCGATACCCCGTTCGGCTTCATCGTCGAGCAGCCTTTCGCCATGAACGGCCGCAACGCGATGTTGCCGGAAAGGGGGAGGCGAGTTCGCGACCGCCGGCATCCCGGAGTTGGTTTCCACACAAAGCGCACGTAATACGCCACCCCAGAAGCTGGCTTCGCAGGATCGGCGCCGGTTCCGCATGTCCCGGGCTGCAGCTCGTGCAGACCTGTGTTGGCCGCGTGGCGATGAGCCGACGCGATGATTGCGCGACATTTGTGAAGATCATTCGACGCACCACGGCCGGTTCGGTGCCGAATATGTTGGCCAGGCGGATTTCCTGATCACTGCTCAGATGGAGATCGGCCGCGCGCAACGCGGAGGCCTCCGGCAGGCAATGCCGAAGCATGACAAGCGGAGGGACCGCGTAGAAGGCGGCATGGCGACTGATCCAGGAGGACAGGAGTTCATCAGAATGGGGCGGCAAGCACACCGGCAACAGCCGTGGCGGTGGGTTCTCAATCATGCGAATGCCGCCTCGGCATCGAACTCTGGTTCCCAGTTCTCGACTGCTTCGTCGTTGATGTGCTCGCGGCCGCTCTCGATGGCTTCTCCGAGTGCCGTGTTGGTGGCGAGCATGAAGCGCTCGAGATCGGCCTCGATCGCCTTCACGAGATCGGGATCGGAGGGGCCCTCTTCGATCAGGGCACCCAAATCCTCGCCCAAGACGAGTACTCCGGCAGCGGCTGGCGTGGTCACCAGCACCTTCACCTTCTCGACATAGAGGTCCGCG
>NZ_JBAFVB010000018.1:0-26072 GCF_043193975.1 Xanthobacter versatilis
CTCTCCGCCATTTCAGTCCGCCTCTGGGCACGCCACTCGCCGCCGATTGCCGCCCTTGACCAGCAATAAGCGTCCTCAGCAGCTCCGATTTTGATCCCACGATGCGAATTGCGTCGTCTGCGACCTCGACGCGCTGCGCCAGCGCGCGCAGGTGATCCCGCCGATAGCCGCCCTCGTGGCCGCGAATGCGCTCCCGCGCGCGGTGGGCAAACCCTTCGATCATTGCGGGGCTGAGGGTGCTGTGGCCGGGATTTTCGAGCAGGGCCTGCGCCCGATCGGCGTCGGCCCGCGCCTGATCGCGGAGAACCTTCAGGCCAGCGATCCGCTCCTTCAGCGCCGGGTCGTCCAGATCGGCAACGCCCGCCTCGATGGCGTCATAGAGCCGCTTGAGACGCGATTCCGATTCGGTCGCCTGCCGCTGTAGAGAGGCAATGTGTTCGCGGCGCCGCTCGGCCTGATCCTCGCGGCGTCCAAGAATGCTGCCAAGCAGCTTTTCCAGACGGTCGGGATCGAGCAAGCGGTTCTCGATATGATTGATCACCATGTCGTCGAGCTTGTCCATGGGGATCGCGCGGCCCTTGCAGCCGGTTTCGCCCTGCCGCGCCTTGATCGAGCAGGCGTAGTAGCGGTAGCGGCCGCCCTTGCCGGTGCGGATGGTCATCGCGCCACCGCAATTGCCGCAGTAGCAGATGCCGGTTAGCAGGGTCGGCCCGATGACGACGCGGGCAGGCAGCTCGGTTTTCGGGTTGCGGGCCTGTAGGAGCTTCTGCACCGCGTCGAACGTCTCGCGGTCGATGATTGGAGGAACCGGGACGACAACAATGTCGTCGGGCGATTGCGCGTCATTGTGCTTGCTGCGCCGTCCCCACTCGTGTTCGCCGATGTAGGTGCGGCGGGTCAGGACGCGATGGACCTGACCGATGCCCCAACGCCCACCGTCGCGGGTGAAGATGCCCTTGCCGTTAAGATGCTTGACGATCGCCTTAACTCCCATCTGGCCGGATGAGCCTTCGCCCTCCAGCGCGAGGCGGAAGATCAGGCGAATGGTGTCCGCATGCAGTGGGTCGAGTTCCAGCTTCTTCTTGGTCTTCGTTCCGCGTTGCTCCGCTGCCACGACACGGTAGCCGACAGGCGGTAGCGCGCCATTCCAGAAGCCCTGCCTCGCATTCTCCTTCAGCGCGCGCGTGACGTGCTTGCCGTTTTCCTTCGACTGATATTCGTCGAACAGCGCCATGATCCGCCGCATCATGTCGTGGATCGGATCGTCTCCCAACTCTTGCGTGATCGAAATGAGCCGGACGCCGTTCTTGGCGAGCTTCCGGTAGTAATATTCCATGTCGAAAGCATCGCGGAAGAAGCGCGAGAAGCTGTGAACCAGCACGACGTCGAACGGCGCGGGCTTCGAGGTGCCTTCCTCGATCATGCGTTGAAACTCGGGCCGGCGATCGTTCGTCGCGGTGTTGCCCGGCTCGACAAACACGTCAACGAGCTGGTAGCCGCGCGCCGCGCAATAGGCTTCACCCTGCTTGCGCTGGTCGGGGATGGACACGTCATGCTCGGCCTGACGGGCAGTCGAGACGCGCAGGTAAAGGGCCGCCCGCACGGCGACGTTGGGCGATTGTGCGTTCATTTGCGGGTTCCTTTCGACTTGCGAGGCTCGATCAGGGGCAAGACCAGCTCCACGCGGTCATGAATGACCTTGGGGACCAGCTTGAGTCCCTGGCCCTTCTCCATGCGGACAAGGCCGAAACTCTCCATCTTCTTGAGGGTGCGCGAGACATTGGGGGTGGCGCGTCCTGTGATCCGCGCCAGTTCGTCCAGCGAGCCAGGCTTCTGTTCATGGATGATGCGCAGCAGCTCTCGATTGCTCGCCGAGAGAAGCCGGGCGAAGGACTCGGTGGATGCGAACCAGACGGTCGGCTCGCCGGGCGCCGGCTTTTCCTCGCCGCGCCCGATCCGCATGGAGCGGGCCTTCATTTCTTCTGGTTCGGCGATCCCAACTTTCAGAGTCGTCACGGCAATTGACCCTGTTTACGTCAGGGTTTATCATTATCATCACGAGATAATATGTTCAAGCCTTTTGGAAGTTCGAGCGCCCCGAACATCTCGTCGAAAACATCGGCGAACCAGCGCTCAAACACTTGAATCTCGGCCTCGGTGATCGGCACTTCATCGGGCCAGTCGTCTATGACCGGCAGCTTCTCGACATCGAAGACATGCGGTGGGCTTCCACGCGGCGGGCTGATGCGCGGCGCGGGATCGTCACTATAATCGTAAAGATCGTCAGGTAGCATTCTGGGGTCCGGCTGGTGTGGGCGGCCCCGTTGGGTGCGGCGGCGTTCTGCACACATGGAATCCTCCGTGGTCCGCTGGAATCCGGTGGCTGGAAGCCCCGGAATTATGCGGACCATGGAGGGGGATCGGTGGTGTGTAGCGTGCCGCATTTACACCTGTGCGCTGGCGGCACCCCACGCACTGTTCAGATTTTTTGCTGAACCGGCGCCGCGAACATAACAAAAAGAATCAGACCAAGAATGCTCCCCGAGCGGCACAGGCTTGCGCGCGGCCTAATATCGCTGCCCAAGGTGTCAATGCCGACACGGATATCCAAGCTGGTGTATTGTTCAGGGGCTTCATCGTCAATTTCCTTTGCAGATTGATGCTTGCTCGCTACCCTCAACCGGAGAACCGAGAGTAAGCGTGATGCGGCTGTCAAAGCATGCACTTGGTCTTATGTAGGGCGACGATGCGATCTGCCTGCGACCGTTGAACCTGCGGCCATGCAACTCCCGTCTGCTTGATCGCCCGCGTGCCTATCGGGATTGCCGCGCAAAATCTCGATCGCATGAGGGGGAAACAGGTGCGCGCCCCGTATAAGGTGCAAGAGCCGGGAAAAGCGAGCAACGCACATGCGGGCACAGGAATTGGCAGGCCATGGCGGGAGATGGAATTCGAATGGGACGCGCTCGCGCTGCTGATCAAGTGGAATTTGGGCGCGGGCATGGTCGAACCCCGGGCTTATAACAAGGCTACTGATGACGAGCTCCTGTTCTGGTCGGCGCAAGGAGACCGGAGAGCCTTCGATGAAATCGTTGTTCGTCACGGTTCGTTTGTTCTAAGCGTTGCAAGCCGCCTAATCCCAAATTTTCGCGATGCTGAGGACATCGCCCAGGATGCAATGGTCAAGGTGTGGCATCAAGCTGACCGCTTTAACCCAAAGCGCGCTCAGTTTAGAACTTGGATTTACCAGATCGTCGTCAATCTCTGTATTGATAGCCGCCGCCGTAAAAAGCCGGAATCCCTTCCAGAGAACTTCGACGCTGTTGACCCGGGAGCCGCAGCAGACGAGATTTTGTCGAATGCCGAGCGCGATGCCGCCCTGGTTGCAGCTATACGGGCATTGCCTGCCAGCCAGCAGGCCGCGATGATACTCGTCTACGAGGAAGGTGTATCCGGCGCTGAGGCGGGACGTATTCTTGGCCTGTCTGCCAAAGCAATAGAGCGTCTGCTTGCCCGTGCTAGAACCACACTTCGTGAACGATTGCTGGCACAGCATGATAAACAGGGAGAATAGCTATGAAGATCGAACGCTTTACGTCGCTGGCGCGAAGTTACGGAGCGAACATCGATCTGTGGCCCGTCGAGGAGCGGAGCGATGCGCTGGCTCTGCTGGGCAGCTCGAAAGTGGCGCGCGCCGTTCTTGCGGAGGAGCGCTTGATGGATGATGCGCTCGCGGCGGCGCGCAGGCATCAAGAGATCTCCCTGTGGCCGCCGGGCGAACGCAATGCCGCCTTGGTGCGCCTGAGAACGAACGTCGCTGCGCGAATAGCGCCGGCACCATCCGGACCTTCCCGGTTCGGTGCACGGCTTTTTGCGCATGTTCGCGGACTATGGCCCGATCTGAATTGGATCGGTCTTTCCTCCAGCGGCGGAATCGCGGTGGCGGCAGGTCTTTTCATCGGGATGCATTTCCCGAGCTTACCCGCCTCCGGTGACCTGCTCTCTACACTTCAGATCGCATCGATCCCAATTTTCATGGAATGAACAGCAATATGGTTCAAACACAGGATGGCACAAGAAAATGGTTGCGAATTGCTCTTCCCGTCTCGCTCGTGTTGAACATGTTCCTTCTCGCTTTCCTGGGGGGGCAAATGCTGCGTGTGACACCGGAGGTTCAAAGAGGTGATGATCCTCTGGCTCGCATTCTGGCTGTTGCGGAAGCGACTCTTCCTGCTTCAGACGCCAGGTTGTTCCGTCAGAGTCTTCTCAAGGAAGAACCGCGATATGCGCGAGCCGTGAGGAAAGTTACCGAGGCTCGGCAAGAAATGCTGAAACAGATGTCTGCTGATCCGTATGATCCTGTCGCAACCCTGGCGGCCCTCAGTGCAACGCAGTCCGCCTGGACGGAGTTCATGGACGCAATCGGCGGTCCATTGGTGGATGCGATTGGTCAAATCTCCCCCGAAGGAAGGCGCACGGTGGTTGCCGACCAAAAGGCAAAGGGAATACTGCGCGTTCCGTAACAGTCGCCGATCCAGCGTGGGCCAGACCGATCAGTTATCGCACGATCGCCTGCCGCGTGTCCGACGGCTTCATCGCACCGGTCTTGACCACCACCGAAAGGGTCTCCTGTAGAAGAGCCATTGTCCTTCCCTGACTGCCGCTCACCATAAGATCTCAGATATGAATGGCGCTCCGAAAAAATCCAGCCGGAATGTCGCATCGGGCGGTGCACTTCGTATCAGTAGCAATTCATCCATCTGCGGGTTTTGCGATACTGGACGGAATAATATGACTGCTGATCAACAGCCCGTTTTGTTGGAATTGGGAGAGCAGAAAACTCTCGAACTGTTTGTTGCTCGGCCCGCTTCTGACAGTTCATTGCGAGGTGCTATTCTCTTTGTCCACGGCCATCAGGATAGCCCTCGCATAGGTGGCCGCGGCATGGCCGAAGATGGAACGTTGGCACGTCTGGCAACCTGGCGTTCGATCATCGCGGCCTCTGTGTCACAACCCGGCTATGGAGGTTCCAGCGGGCCTCCGGACTTCTGCGGCCCCAAGACACAATTCGCAATCCGGATGGTACTCGATCATTTTGAACAGGAACATGATGTCGGGCGCTCGGCAACCATACTCTATGGGGTCAGCCGTGGCGCGATAGCGGGGGCGATGGTCGCCTCTCAGGAACCAACACTCGGTGGAGTTATCCTCGTAGCGGGCATCTATGATCTGGAATCGGCTTATGGAAAAACTATTCCGGGTATCCGCGCAAATATCGAGGCCGAGGCAGGCACTACGCCAGAAGCATTTTCAGCTCGTTCAGCATTTCTCCACGCTGACAAAATTCGAACGGAAACCCGCATTCTGCATGGGCGGCACGATGACCGTGCGCCTGTGGACCAAGCGATTAGATTCGCAGAGATCGTGAAGCGGAACGCCCCTGTTAACGTGGCCTTGTTCGACTGTGGACACTTCGTGCCATTTCCGTTGAGAAGATCGACGGTACTCCCCCTCTACGACAGAGTTTTCGGAGAAACGCCACAGCAACTGCCCAAGCTCTGAACCGTCCTAAAATCCTTGAGGTGAGTCTTGATCAAGTGACGCGTGGTATTGCCGCCAGATCATCAATCATCCGCATCAAGAGTTTTTAGACGGTCTGACGGACTGTCGTGGTAGCGGACGCAAACCCCATCATCCGACAAGTTGAATGTATGCTTGCCAGCCCTGCCATCAGCCGGGTCGGCAGCGGCTGCATACCTGATCCATCCTGAGAGACCTCGCCAACACGCTCTTCCAGAAACGGCCGGACGATCATCTGCGCCAACTGGACCAGCTCTTTTGCATGTCCTTCCACGGCTGCTGCTCACTATGAGATCTCAGATCTGAATGGCAGCCCCGAAAAAAAATCCAGCCGGAATGTCGCATCGGGCGGCGCACTTCGTATCAGTAGCAATTCATCCATTCGGGGAAGCTGCTGATGATTGAAAAATACCGACCGAAACCCACCGCAGCGCTGGCGCGGCCAAGGACCCTTTGCCTCAGCGCCAACCAGTTATGGAATAGGTCAATCTTTCAGAATGCCCCGTTGCCTCGAACCCTTGGCAACAGGCCGGATGGCGATTGCTGATAATTGTCTTTCGCACCGTGGCAAGAAAGAAACTGCCTCGGACATCGACCCTCTATTCAGGATTACAAGCGAGGGACAATGGATAAGAGGAGCGGTTTTACCTTCTTTGCGTTGATGCTGCTTGCCGGCATTTCCGTCTCTGTTAGCGCGGCTGCCCGCGAGCGGACCGTCACTATCCCATGGGCGAACGAATCCACCGAGGCGCTCTGCTTCCCGATGGAAAACGGAATGCCGAATACCGTTTGCGTCACTCTGTATGCCGACGAGGACGGATACGAGCTGTGCGTCGCCGACATGATGGCTTCGAGGGAGAGATGCATCAGCAATTATCGCTCTGCCGATCCCGATGACAGCCCGGAGGAAAATCGTTGGAGCGTATTCGATCCTGTAAACGCCCGGACAAATTTCACCGGTGTGGCCGAATGCCCAACGCACGGGATTGATCACTTCAAAAGGAGAAAGGCATGAACAGAAAAATGTGGCCCACGCGCCGCTATGTGCTTGGCGCATTTGCGGCAGTGTTGGTGGCCGTGATGTCCGGCCCCGCGTTGGCGGCAACGCGAGGCGCGACAGTTTCCAGCGTCAACCTAAGGGCCGGACCGGGGACATGGTATCCGATCGTCATGACAATGCCGCCCAGTGCAGCTCTGACCATCTATGGATGTCTCGACGCGGCCTCCTGGTGCGACGTCTCATGGGGAGGGGCACGCGGCTGGGTCTCTTCCAACTATGTCAGCATCTACTATCAGGGCCAAACAGTAGCTCTTTCGCCGGCGCTCATTCCGATGATCGGATTGACCGTTGTCGCCTTCAACCAGGCTTACTGGAATAACCACTATGGCGGCCAGCCGTGGTACGGACAATGGAACACCTATTATCGCAGCGGCCCGGGTTACGGCGGTGTTGCGCGAGGTGGCTGCGTTGGAGCTGCATGCGGCGGTTCTGCCGTTGTTCGCGGCCCTTACGGCGGCGGCGCCGCAGCACGAGGAGCATGCGGCCCAGACCGTTGCGCCGGTGGCGCGATCTTGCGGCGGCCTGGTGGCGGCCTCGAATTCCGTAGGGGCGTCGTGGAGCGTTAAGACGTACCGCAAGCCGGAGATGAGCACACGCCGTCCCCGTTCATATCCGGATCGTTAGCCATGACGCAGGCCAGGCCGAGGCGGATCACCGCCTCGGGATTTTCGTTCAAAAGCTGAGGACCATTCTGCCGGTGAAGAAAACACCGTGACAGCGGGCCATGCACATGAGGTGAACTTTGGATAATCGCGCAAATAGTCCAACTCCGATTTCCGGTCCGTCCCAGGCACCTCGGAGGCGGCCTTCCAATATTTGGGTGCGTGGCCTGGCGACTTGCGCGATGGCACTCGCCCTCGCCGCCTGTGCGACAACGCCGCCACCGTCTGTAGCGCTGTCTTCGTCGGCGTTTCTGCGCCCGACCTCGGACAAGACGAGGCCTTATGCCTACCGTCGGCCGGATGCGAATTTCGCAGCCTATAGAAGTGTCATTATCCCACCCACAGCGATCTACGCCGGGCCGGACGCACAATTCGGCAAGATGTCGGCCACCGACCAACAGGCACTCGCCAGCTACATGCATCAGGAATTTTCCAAGGTCCTCGGCCGGCGCCTTCAACTCGTTGCACAGCCCGGACCGGGTACGTTGCGCGCCAAGCTGACACTGACCGGTGCAGAAGCAAGCACACCGGTGCTGTCCACCGTTTCGCATGTTCTGCCGGTCGGCCTCGTCGTCAATGCGGGCGCCCAGGCCACTGGCGGTCGCGGCACATTCTCCGGCTGGGTGTCCTATGCCGTCGAGATTGAGGATGCCCAGACCGGCACCCTGCTCTACGCCCACGTTGCGAGCAGGAGCGCCAACGCGCTCGACATCACCGCCAATTTCGGGGGGCTCGACGCGGCAAAGGCCGGGGTGCGCTCGGCGGCGGACCAACTGGACAAAGAGTTGGCCCGCGAAGCCAGATAGCTGAGGACGTCCATTGCGCCAGCCGCTTCACTCACAGCGGCTGAAAGCGTCCTGTCGTCAAGACATGAGAAACGCGGAGGGCCAGAAATCTGTAGGCGCCCAGCCGCGCAACCGATCGCAGGAGATCATACTCTGACCGGAAATTATTTGAAGAAGCAAGAGCGACATAGTGCCGGCAGGTATAAGCATCACGTTCGCCTTTCCACCATTCCGTTCCGCATGATTGGTCTCAGTCTGCTCGGCCTGTTGCTTGCCGCATGCGACGACAATGCCAAGACAACAGCCGCACCACCGCAATCGGTACGCGTGATTCACGCAGCAATGATCGAGCATCAGCGCAGCACGGGCGTCACAGGCGAGATACGAGCACGCATACAGACCGACCTCGCGTTCCGCTCCGCCGGCAAGGTCATAGAGCGGCGGGTGGATATCGGTTCACATGTGCACGCCGGAGATGTTCTTGCGCGGATCGACGACACCGAGCAGCGCGCGGACGTGGAGTCGGCTGAGGCTGGTCTTCTGGCGGCGCAAGCGACACTCAATCAAAAGAACCTCGCGTTTCGGCGCTCTCAGACATTGGTGGAGACACGCGCAATCGCCCAGTCGACCTACGACCAGGCGAAGGAGGAGCTGGCAACGGCAGAGGGGTCGCTCGAATCCGCCAAAGCGTCCCTGGCGATCGCTCGCGATGCACTCTCTTACACCGAACTCAAAGCCAATGCCGACGGCATCATCACTGCGCGCAGCGTCGAGGTCGGGCAGGTCGTATCAGCCGCACAACCTGCCTTAACGCTCGCCCATGACGGTCCCCGTGATGCGGTCTTCGATGTCTTCGAGGCATTTTTCCTGGCGGGGTCACCGGGCGACAAGGCGACCGTGGTGCCGGTCTCGAATCCTGGCGGTGGTATCCCTGCAAAGGTGAGAGAGGTCGCGCCGGTCATCGATACGACGACCGGAACGATTCGCGTGAAACTGGCGCTTCCCGATAATGTCCAATGGTCCCTTGGAACGTCCGTGATCGGCGCTTTTCACACGCCTCCAGACACTGCAATCACACTGCCATGGAGCGCGATGACGTCGGACGGCGGGAAGCCCGCAGTTTGGATCGTGGATGCAGCAACGCGAACCGTCGCGCTTCGCCTCATCACTGTCGCAAGTTACCGGGCAGGCGAGTTCACCGCTGCAAAGGGGATCTCCGCACAGGAACTGGTCGTTACGGAAGGCGGCAAGTTTCTGCGACCCGAGCAGGTCGTGAGTTGGGAGGGCAACTGACATGAAGCACCCCTCCTCGGCCATGCTGCTCGTCATTGTAACGGTCTGCGCCTCCTTCCTACCCTATCATTCCGCTGCTGCGGAAAACGCACCGCCACGACCCGTAATCTGGATGAACGTCGCCGCCGATCGTTCCGAGGCCCTGGATTTTGCCGGTGTCGTTCAGCCGCGCGTCGAGACTGAACTCGCCTTCCGGGCTCTTGGCCGTGTCATCGCGCGGCAGGTTGAGATAGGCGACGTCGTCAGGAAGGGCGACATTCTCGCGGAGATCGACCCGCTCACGCTGAAACTCGCCGTGCTTAGCGCCCAGGCTGATCTCAGAAATGCAAATGCCCAACTGGAGAATGCCGCGATCAACGAGCGACGCAAGCGCATGCTCGCCGCAACCAACACGGCCAGCGCGGCCGATCTCGAACTTGCCGAGCAGGGCCTCAAATCGGCAGAGGCGAATGTCACGAAAGCGCAAGCCAATCTGGCCAAGACCAACGAGCAGCTTGGCTATGCTCGGATAGAGGCCGAGTTCGACGGCGTGATCACCTCGACCTCCGTTGAGGTGGGTCAGACCGTAACAGCCGGACAGTCCGTCCTGAAACTTGCACGCCTCGACCAGCGCGATGTCGTCATCGACGTTCCTGAGGCGCAGGTTTCGTCTATCGGTTCGTCTACTCGTGTCGACATTGCGCTGCAACTCGACGACCGCTTGCGGACGTCTGGACGAGTACGCGAAATCGCTCCGCAGGCCGATACGGACACCCGAACCTACAGGGTGAAGATCGCCCTGGACACGGCGCCTGACGTCTTCCGCTTCGGTGCGGTCGTAACCGCCACATTCACAGACGGCCGGCAGGCTCACGACGTCGTGCTGCCCCGCTCGGCTATCGTCGAGAAGGACGGCGTCCCCGCCGTCTGGGTTATCGATCCGCATGCCCTGACGGTGTCGGCCCGCGCCATTCTCCTAAATCAACCCGGGCCGGAAGACCCGCTGGTGCGGGTCTCTTCGGGTCTGAACACAAACGAAAGTGTTGTGGTCGCGGGTGTCAGTGAACTTCAGGAGGGACAAAAGATCAGGCTTGGACAGGAGTTGCGCCAATGAAGAATTTCAATCTTTCGGAGTGGGCGCTCGAACATCGTTCCTTCGTCTGGTATTTCATGATCGCTTTCGCGGTCGCCGGCATGTACGCCTATCTCAACCTCGGACGCGAGGAGGATCCGTCCTTTACCATCAAGACGATGGTGATCCAGGCACAGTGGCCTGGGGCCTCGGCCGAAGAGGTCACCCAGCAGGTCACCGATCGTATCGAGAAAAAGCTCCAGGAGCTCGACAGCCTCGATCGGACGCGGAGCCTCACGACCGCCGGCAAGACCACGATCTTCGTTGATCTTCTGACGACCACCCAGGCACGCAATGTCCCGGCGACATGGCAACGCGTCCGCAACATGATCGGCGATATCCAGCAGCAGTTTCCGTCAGGCATCGTCGGACCGTTTTTCAACGATCAATTCGGCGATGTTTACGGAAACATCTTTGCCTTCACCGCCGACGGCTTGAATCAGAGGCAGTTGCGCGATCTCGTCGAGGATGCCCGCACCAAGGTCCTTACAGTGCCGAATGTCGGCAAGGTCGATATCATTGGCGCCCAGGACGAGGTAATCTATCTCGAATTCTCCACCCGCAAAATCGCCGGACTCGGCATCAATCAATCCGACATCGTCGAGACACTGAGCGAACAGAACGCTGTCACGCAGTCGGGTGTCATCCAGGCCGGTCCGGAACGGATTGCGTTGCGGGTTGGCGGCCGTTTCTTCTCTGAAGAAAACCTCCGTGCGATCAATCTGCGGATCAACGATCGCTTCTTTCCGCTGACCGACGTCGCAACGATAACGCGCGGTTATGTCGACCCCCCATCGTCGCTGTTTCGCTTCAATGGCAAGCCGGCGATCGGGCTGGCGATCGGTATGAAGGCGGGGGGCAATCTGCTCGAGTTCGGCGAGGCGTTGGACGACATGATGTCTCATGTCGTTCAAGACTTACCCATAGGAGTCTCGGTTGGCCACGTGTCCGACCAGCCAGCGGTAGTCGACCAGGCCGTCTCGGGTTTTACGAAGGCCCTCTTCGAAGCCGTGGCTATCGTGCTCGCCATCAGCTTCATCAGTCTTGGTCTGCGAGCGGGGCTCGTGGTTGCGATCTCCATACCGCTCGTGCTGGCCATCACCTTCATGGTGATGCAGTATTGCGGCATCTCTCTCCAGCGCATCTCGCTCGGTGCGCTCATCATCGCGCTCGGCCTTCTGGTCGACGACGCCATGATCGCCGTCGAGATGATGGTTGCCCGCCTGGAGGCCGGCGACAATCTGCGAAACGCCGCGACCTTCGTCTACACGTCGACCGCCTTCCCCATGCTGACCGGAACGCTCGTCACCGTAGCGGGCTTTCTGCCGATCGGATTCAACAACAGCAATGCCGGCGAGTTCACCTTCACACTCTTCGTCGTGCTTGCGGTTTCCCTCACCGTGTCCTGGATCGTTGCCGTCCTGTTCACGCCGCTCCTCGGCGTGACGATCCTGCCAAAGACGATGAAGAAGCACGAGGATCATAAGAGCCGCTTCGGCGCGCTCTTCTCCTGGCTGCTCCAGCTTTGCCTACGTTTCCGCTGGATCACCATCATCGCGACGGTTGCCGCCTTCGGCCTTTCGGTCGCTGGCATGTCCCTGGTGCAACAGCAATTCTTTCCTGCCTCCGATCGTCCGGAACTGATCGTCGACTGGAACCTGCCGCAAAACAGCTCGATTGCCGAGACCAACCGGCAGATAGCGCAGTTCGAACGCGAAAAGCTCATCGGAAATCCCGACATCGATCACTGGTCGAGCTATATCGGTCGCGGTGCACCGCGCTTCATTCTCTCCTTCGACGTGCAGTCCGACGACCCGACCTTCGGCCAAATCGTCATCGTGTCGAAGAGCCTCGACGTTCGCGACCAGCTCAAGGCCGACCTGCAGGCTTATTTACACAAGACCTTCCCAGGCACCGATGCCTTCGTAAAAACGCTGGATATCGGTCCACCGGTCGGAAGGCCGATTCAATACCGCATCTCCGGGCCGGACATCCAAAAGGTCCGCGAACTCGCGCAGAAAACAGCCGGTATCGTCATGTTGCATCCGTCGCTGACCGGCCTCGTATTCGACTGGAACGAGCCGGCGCGTGTCGTCAAAATCGACGTGCTTCAGGATAAGGCGCGGCAACTTGGCGTTTCGTCGGAGGACATCGCAACCGCTCTCAATGGCGTTGTCCAGGGTGGGACCGTGACCCAGGTGCGCGATGCGGTCTACCTGATCAACGTTGTCGGGCGGGCACAAGCAAAGGAACGCGCCTCCATCGACAACCTGCTCGACCTTCAGTTGCCGAGCGCCAGCGGTAAATCCATCCCACTCTCTTCTGTTGCGAGATTCGATTACGAGCTCGAGCAGCCGACGATCTGGCGGCGCGACCGCATTCCCACGATTACGATCAAGGCCGGTATAAACGACAGCACCCAGCCTGCAACGGTCGTCAACCAACTCGAAGCAAAGATCGACGAGCTGAAGGCCTCGTTGCCGCCGGGATACGACGTCGCGGTCGGCGGAACGGTGGAGGAAAGCGCCAAGTCGCAAGCGCCGATCATCATGGTGGTCCCGGTGATGATCTTCGTCATGACCACGCTGCTGATGATCCAGCTCCAGAGTTTCCACCGGCTGTTCCTGGTGTTTTCGGTTGCTCCGCTGGCCCTAATCGGCGTCGTCGGAGCTTTGCTGCTTAGCCGCGCGCCGCTCGGCTTTGTCGCGATCCTTGGTGTTCTTGCTCTGATCGGCATCCTTATCCGCAACTCGGTCATTCTGATCGTCCAGATCGAAGACCTGCGGAAGACGGGAGTTCCTACCTGGAAGGCGGTCATCGAGGCGACCGAGCACCGGATGCGGCCGATCATGTTGACGGCAGCAGCGGCAACCCTGGCATTGATCCCTATTTCTCATGAAGTGTTTTGGGGGCCTATGGCTTACGCCATGATGGGCGGCATCGTCGTCGGAACTGTCCTGACCCTGCTCTTCCTTCCCGCTCTCTACGTGACCTGGTTCAGGATTCCCCGCGATGTCGAAAACAATTGATTTTACGACCCCGCGGCAGCGGCCCTCGTCGCGGGATGTCGTTGCGGCACCCAAAGCCTGCCCGCTCAGTTCGCGCGCATGGGAAAGGCGCATCTTGGTGTTTCCGCTACTTATTTCCCTGCTCGGCGGCTGCGCCGGCCGGCCGGAGAATGTCCTTCAGCCCGTGGCGGTGACGACCAACGATATAAGCCGCGTCGACATGCTGGTCGCAACCACCCGAAAACCCGCTGCTGATCCCGGCGAGCTTTATTCCGGCGAGCGCGGAACGGCGATCTCGCTGAACAACCTTACCGTTTCCATCCCGCCGGATGAGAATAGAAAGGTCGGGGAGGTCCAGTGGCCGAAGCGCGTGCCCCCGAACCCTGAGAAAGAGTTCGCCGTGCTCAAGGACGAGAAGGTCAGCTCAGAGCAGCAGGCGCTCAACTGGTTTCGCAAGAACCGTAATGCAAAGCGACAGGTGATCATCTTCGTGCATGGGTTCAACAACACCTATGCCGATGCTGTCTTTCGTTTTGCCCAGATCACCCACGACGCGGGAACCGATGCCGCGCCGATCCTGTTCACCTGGCCCTCCCGTGCCAGCGTTCTCGGCTATCTCTACGACAAGGAAAGCACGAACTATTCACGCCGTGCCCTGGAGGATTTGATCATCCAGGCTGCCCGCAGCCCTGACGTCGGCGATATCACGATCCTTGCCCATTCCATGGGGACATGGCTGACAGCGGAGGCTCTGCGTGGGATCGCGATGCGCGAAAAGACGATCCCGGCGAAGGTCCGCAACGTCGTGCTGGCGTCGCCCGATATCGATGTCGACGTCTTCCGCCGTCAGCTCATAGAGATGGGACCGAAGCGGCCGCAGTTCACCATTTTTGCCTCGACGCGCGATCGTGCCCTGGAGGTTTCGAGATGGATCTCTGGTGGCGTCAACCGTGTCGGCGGTATCGATACCACCGCTTATACCGACGTGCTGAAAAGCCTTGGGATCACAGTGATCGATACCAGCACCGTGCGTTCCAAGGACGCCCTCGGTCACAACGCCTTTGCCGATAGTCCGGAAATTATTGGGCTCCTTGGGAAACGTCTGGCTGGGCAATCCCTCGAGGGCGGCCAGGTGACATTGGCCGACCACGTCGGGATGGCGGCAATCGGCACCGTCAATCTGGCCGGGTCCGCAGCGAGGACGGTCGTTGCGGCGCCGATGTCGGTGGTTAGCCCCGAAGCGCGAAAGATCTTCCAGCGGGAACTGTCCGGGGCGTCTGGAGGCCTAGTCAATGGCGAGATCGCCTACTGACCGTAAGCGAGGTTTTGTCCTTCGCTTTTTACGATAAAGGGAAATCGGCAATGAACGTCACTTATGATTTTTCCGGTTATATTGTACGCTTTACTGGCGCTGCCAGCGGTATCGGGCTAGGCGTCGCCCAGGGAGGAAGCGCCGAGTTCGTTCATCTCGATGTGGCCTCACAACGAGAGATGGATGACATCGTCACCAATCTTCTGCCAAGACCGGCGCTCGACCATGGAGCGCCGGAATGAGGCGGCGGCCATGCAGAAAACTGTCGAAGATCGATGACAAACATACCCGACAGCATCAGGTGCTCGGCACGCGGATTCCTCTTGCGGCATTGATTCATGCCGTAGCCGTTGGGGAGCACCTGAACTTTCGCCATGCCGCCGTCGCTCTTGGCGTCAGCCAATCCTCGGTCAGCGAGCGTATTCGCGCATTGGAGGAAACGCTGGGCGTGCGGTTGTTTGAGCGAGGACATCGAGGGGTGCGGCTCACTGAGGCTGGACGCTTCTTTCTCGTGCATGTCGCCGATGGAATCGAGCAGCTCGACTATGCGGTAAAGACCGCCGGCATGATCGGCGGCGGAGCGTGCGGACGCATCCGCATGGGCGTGCCCACGACAATCGCTACCGGCTTTCTGGCGGAGTTGCTGCACCGCTACCGGAAACAGTGGCCAGGCGTGGAGTTGGAACTGTTCGACGGTCGAGCCCGAGACGCGATCTTTCTGGTGCGCGACGGACGGCTCGACGTGGCCTTTGTGGCGGCGATAACCGAAGTCCCCGATTGCCACTCGCGGCCGCTTTGGACAGAATCCCTGTTCGTCGCCATGTCGGACAACGACCCTCGCGCGGATGCGAAAGGCCTGTTCTGGCGCGATCTGTGCGATGATCTCTTCCTGGTTCGCTATGATGGGACCGGACCGCAGGAGCATGACCACATCGCGCGCAGGTTCGCCGAACGGGGCCTTCATCCGAAGGTGCAGCGATGCGACGTGGATCGCTGCATGCTCTTGTCGATGATTGCCGCCGATTATGGGGTTACGCTGGCCAGTGAGGCTACCAGCCGGATCACCATGTCTGGTATCACCTTCATCCCCATTATGGACGAACCGGAGCCGATCACATTCGGGGCCGTATGGTCGCCACACAATAACGGCAAGGCGCTTCGAGGGCTTCTGGACATCGCGCGCAAGCAAGCCACGATCTAGGCTGAAGCGGTCCGCCGCGCCTTGGCGAAACCGCGATCCGTGGCGATGAACCGCTCCAGCATCGGCACAATCAGCTTCACGGGATCGGTCACAGGTTGACCGGTCTCGCGGGCCAGCACCTCGGCATAGTCGGCAAGGCTGCGATGGAGTTCGGCAGGCAACTCCACCGTGATCTTCACGGGCTTGTCGTCGGGCAATGGCCCCAGCTTCAGTTTCGTCATCATCAACCTCCTGTATTCTCGAATATCAGGTCGCGTGTCACAATGACCCTGACTGGGAAACCCGGCCGGATGGTCAACGTCGGTGCGACCTGCAACTGGCGCTGGATGATCTGCTGACCGGCCTGATTGATGGTGTCCTGCGCGCCGTCGCGAATGGCCCGGATCAGGCGGTCCTCGTCGTCGGTCGCCAGCTCCGTGCCGACGGAAAGCAAGGTCGAAAGCCCAGCCGCTTTCATCAGATCCCACCAGTGATAATCGACGCCATCCTCAAGCCCGGCATAGCCGGACGCATCCGCGCCAGGCTGGCGCTCGAGAACGATGGAGCGGCCGCCCGGCAGGATCAGGCGATTCCAGACCAGCAGCACCCTGCGCTGGCCGAAGGTCACGCCGTCATCGTATTGGCCGATGATGCGCGTGCCCTGCGGGATAAGGAGAAGGCTGCCGGTCGGACTGTCGTAGACATTCTCCGTGACCTGGGCCGTGATCTGCCCCGGCAGGTCCGAGCGGATGCCGGTGATAAGCGCGGCCGGTATGACGGCCCCAGCCTGAAGGATATAGGGCGATGCCGGCGGCACGACGCGATCGGGCGCGACAGTGCGCCGATCGACGGGGCCATTGAGGAAGGTCGCGTGCCGGTTCTGCGTGCCGGTCGCGCCGGTCTGCCCGGAGAGACCCAGGTCGGCCATGCCGGGTGGAGCGGCGCTAGCAGGGGTCCCCGTGCCTGGTGCGGTCTGGAAGAAGACACGGCTTACGCGCGCGGCTTCTTCCTCGGCGAGACGGCGCTGCTCCTCGGGATCGACGGCTGGCGTCGTCATGACGGGCGGCGCAACCGGCTGTCCCCTGTTCTGCGCGTCGAGGATCGGTCGGCCGAGGTCGCCGGGCAACGCGGGGCCGAGTATTGGCCCGGTATAGTCGCGCGGCAGACCGGCGAGGCCGTCCGCCGTGGGCCGGTTCTCGGTCGAATAGAGTTCTTTGCCGCCCGGTCCCGCATCGCGGGTCTGGAGCGCGTAGATCAGCGTCCCACCGATGCCGAGAAACGCGACCGCGCCGACGCCAGCGAGCATCTTGCGGGACAGGCGCGTGACGCGCGGGGCTTCCGCGCGAAGCCGCATCGGTGCGGCATTGGTTTCAGTGTCGGTCATTACGATGGCCTCCCGTCCGTGCGGACAATCCTGACGGTCTGTTGCTGCTTGCCGCCGCCAAGGCGCAGCTCGGCCGCGCCGAACAGACGGTCCACGATCAGGACGTTTTGATGGATGCGGCTGTTGGCGATCTGCGCCTCGCCGTCCGCGCCAAGCACGAAGATCGGCGGCATTTCGCCCTGCACGATGCCGCGCGGAAACTCGACATAGACCCTGCGGCCGTCGTCATAGACCGCGACGGGCTTCCACGGCGGATTGTCGCCGGTCAGGCCATAGCGGTAGTCGCGCGTTGCGACGGCCGGAATGATCGGCGTGGTGGGCACGGCCTGGCGCTGGCTGGCCGGTGGCTGCGGATAGGCCCAGGCGACGGAAGGCATATAAGGCTTCTCGCCGGATCGCAGCTCGAGCAAGTAGGTGCGTCGGTCGGTCGTCACGACAAGATTGGTCGTAATGTCCGGCCGGCTCGGCTTCACGAGGATATGGACGCGGCGCGTGACACCAGAACCGGATTCCGTGTCGCCGATAATCCAGCGGGCCGTGTCGCCGGCCGCAATCGGCCCCGCGCCGGTCAGACTCTCGCCCGGCTCAAGCGCAATGTCGGTGATCTGGCCGGGCGCGGCATAGACCTGATAGAGCGCGCCTTCGCTCCACGGATAAATCTGGATGGCGTTGTAATAGCCTTCACGGCGCGGCTGCACGCGGGCGGCGGCATTGGCGTTCTCGACGCGGCCTGTCGCGGTGCTGGCGGTCTGGCCACCGCGCGCAACGGTCCAGGCGGGCGGAATATGGATCGGCCGCGGCCGGTCGTCGGTAACGGCCGCGGGGATAGCCGGCAGCGGCGGCACGTTGGCGTCATAGCTGATCTGCGGCGGCTTGTAGGTCGCGCAACCGGCCAGTGCGGTCGCGGACAGCATGACGGCGGCAAGCGCGGGTTTATGGAAAGCCTTGCTCATTGGCTCATTTCCCGCGACCACGAAATTGCGTTGACGTAGATTCCGAGCGGATTGCTCTTGAGCCGGTCGACGTCGCGAGGCGGCTGGAGTACGATGGTCAGGATCGCGGTCCATCGCTCTGTCGAGGCGAGCTTGCCGTCTTCATAGTGCTGTTCGGTCCAGGCGATGCGGAAGCTGTCGGGCGAGGCGCGAATGACGCTCGACACCTCGACGGAAATCTGTTGTTTGCCGACTTTCGTGAACGGGTCGTTTGCCCTCGCGTAGTCATTGAGCGCCGCCGCGCCGCGATCCGTCGTCCACTCATAGGCGCGAAGCCAGTTCTGACGGACAATGATGGGGTCGGACGGAATGCTTCTGACCTGCTCGATAAAGCGGGCAAGGTGCCACGCCACTTGCGGGTCGGTCGGGCGATAGTCGGCCGTTGCCGGCGCGATGGCCTGCGCCTGGCCGAGCCGGTCAACCTGCACAACCCAAGGCACGACGGTTCCCCGCGCGGTCTGCCAGACAAGCGCGGACGCGAGGCCAGCCGAAAGGATGAGAGAGCCGAACGCCATATAGCGCCAGTTACGCGCCTGGACGCGGGCCGAGCCGATACGCTCGTCCCAAACCTGCGCGGCCTTCTGATAAGGCGTTTCGGATTGCGGGGTCTTGCCGTAATGCACGGCGGGTCGCTTGAAGATGCTCATGTGCGGTCGCTTTCAGAGAGGTTGACGGAAGAACCGGAGGCGTGGCTGTCGCCGGAGCGGACGGCGTGCGCGGCGGTCTGAACGGCATGGGCTGTCTGGCCGCCCTGTCGCATCCGCTGCGCCCAGCCAGGCGATGCGCCAGCGGCCGGCGCGGATGCCGACGTGCTGCCGGCTGATCCTGCGGGCGGCGTGCCGCCCGTCGCGCCGAATCCGGCCTTCACGCCTTCGGAGAAACTGGATTTGACGCTTGCTGCCGCCCGGCGAAGCGGTGACGTGGCCGCGCTGCCTGCGGCACGTGCGACGCCGCCCAGGCCGGATGCGACGCCTGCCGCGCCGGACTGACCGAACGAACCAAGGCTATAGGCTGCGGATGCTGCGCCGGCTGCGGTTGCGCCGCCGCGCACGGCGGCTGCGCCTGCCTTCGCGGCAAGTCCGGCCGCGCCGCCTGTGGCAAGTGCTGCGCCGCCAACAGCAAGTCCGGTGCCGACTGCTGCGCCCGCGCCAAGCTGCGGACCTCCGCTGACAAGGCCGGAAGCAATGCCGGGGCCGAAGATGCCCAGGCCGACGAGCGACAATGCAGCGAGCACGACGGCCATGGCGTCGTCGATGCTCGGCGTCTGGCCGCCGAAACCAGCCGTGAATTGCGAGAACAGCGTCGAGCCGATGCCGACAATGACGGCGAGCACCAGAACCTTGATGCCGCTGGAAATCACGTTGCCAAGCACGCGCTCGGCCACGAAGGCGGTCTTGCCGAACAGGCCGAACGGGATCAGCACAAAGCCCGCCAGCGTGCTCAATTTGAACTCGATCAGCGTCACGAAAAGCTGGATGGCGAGGATGAAGAAGGCGAGGATGACGAGCGCCCAGGCGAACAGCAGGCACGCGATCTGAATGAAGTTCTCGAAGAACGCAACCCAGCCCATAAGATCGGAAATGGAATCGAGCAGAGGCCGTGCGGCATCGAGGCCGGTTTGCGCGACCTTGCCCGGCCGCATCAAATCCTGCGCGGTGAAGCCCGTGCCGGATGCTTTCAGGCCCAGGCCGGCAAAGCTGTCGAAAACGATCTTCGCAAGGTTGTTCCAGTTGCCGATGAGATAGGCGAAGACGCCGACGAACAGCGTCTTCTTCACCAGCCGCGCAATAATGTCGTCGTCCGCGCTCCAGCTCCAGAACAGAGCCGCTAAGGTCACGTCGATGACGATGAGCGTGGTCGCGATGAACGCGACCTCGCCGCCGAGCAACCCAAAACCGGAGTCGATGTAGCGGGTGAAGGTGCCGAGGAAATTGTCGATGACGCCAGCGCCGCCCATGCGTCACCGCCCTTCGCTGGTGTTGGAAGCGGGCGCGGCCGGCGCGCGCGTGCGGCCGAGAAAGCGGTCGCGAGTTTCGGCCCATACGCGCAGGCATTCCGCGTCGCTGGCGGCCGTTGCCCCAAGCTGCTGGCACCGGCGCCGCCCTTCGCGCAGCGGGTCGCGGTCGGGCTGGAGAAGACGCGGCGGCGATGCCGGCGCGTCCTCCTTGCGGGTCATTTCGATGGCCGTCGCCGTGATCGCGATGGCCACGAATACGATAGCGCCCAGCCGGGCCAGCATCTTGCCGTCCATGGCTGCGCCCTCAATTGCCGTTATTGAACATCTGCGCGTTGCCGGGCGTGTAGCCGCTGCCGGGCGTAAGGAAGCGGCGGCGTTGCTCGCGGCCCTGTTCGGCCGCCGCCGTCCGTTCGGCTTCGGTCAGCGCGCCCGCCCGGCCGTTGGCTGCAAGAAGCGCCACAAGGTCGGAAAGCTGCTGCGATTGCAGGGCAAGGATTTGATTGCCCGCTTGCGTTGCCTGGAGAGCGCCGGTTGCCGACTGGCTGCGGCCGACAAGCTCCGACATTTGCGTGCGGTTGCTGTCGATGTTGCCAACGACACCGGCCTGAACGCGCATGGCGTCCTGCAAGCCGCCGACCGTGTTTTTCCAGCGGGCGCGGGCGTCAGCGACGAGTTGCTGGTTGCTCGCCGACATGGATACGTTGCCGTATTGCTGCTGGAACGCCTGGTCGATCTGCTGGACGTTGAAGGCGATGTTCTGCGCCTGGTTCAAAAGCTGCTGCGTCTTCTGAACCGATTGCTGAATCTGCTGGAGCGCCGAATATGGCAGGCTCGCCAGATTGCGCGCCTGGTTGATGAGCATCTGCGCTTCGTTCTGGAGGCTGGTGATCTGGTGGGTGATTTGCTCCAGCGAGCGCGCGGCGGTCAGCACGTTTTGCGCATAATTCGACGGGTCGAACACGATGATGGCGTGCGCGGGCGTCGCGATCATCGACGACACGACTAGCGGCGCGGCGAGCATGGTCGCGGCCATGAAGACGGCGCGCGAGCTGAAAGGGCGAATGGTCATGATTGGGTCTCCTTTTCGGTTTGGGGGATGAGCGTCGGGAAGCCGGGGAGAAGATCGACGGCCCAGCCCACTTCGCGGGCCGCGAGCCACGCGGCGAGGAAACCGTCGCGGCCGTGATCGGCCACGATCTGCGCAATGAGCGTCTGGTCGGTTTTCGAGGATGCGGCGCAGAGCGAGAGGCCGACTTCGGACAGGCCCAGTTCGAAGAGGCGATTACCCCTGCGGCTTTGGCAGTAGTAATCCCGCTTCGGCGTCGCCCTTGCGAGGATTTCTATCTGCCGGTCATTCAGGCCAAATCGCCGATAGATGGTCGTGATCTGCGGCTCGATGGCGCGTTCGTTCGGCAAGAGCAGCCGCGTCGGGCAGCTTTCGATGATGGCCGGCGCGATAGCTGAATTGTCGATGTCGGACAGGCTTTGCGTGGCGAAGATAACGCTGGCGTTCTTCTTGCGCAGCGTTTTGAGCCATTCGCGGAGCTGGCCGGCGAACCCCTCGTCGTCGAGCGCAAGCCAGCCTTCATCTATGATGAGAAGCGTCGGCCGCCCGTCGAGCCTGTCGCCGATGCGGTGAAACAGATAAGCCAGCACGGCGGGCGCAGCCCCGGTGCCGACAAGCCCCTCGATCTCGAACGCCTGCACGTCGGCCGCGCCCAGGTGCTCGGCCTCGGCGTCGAGCAGCCGGCCATAAGGACCGCCGACGCAATACGGGCGAAGGGCTTGTTTGAGGTCGTTGGATTGCAACAGCACCGCAAGGCCGGTGATGGTGCGTTCTCCGACCGGCGCGGAGGCAAGCGATGTCAGCGCCGTCCAGATGTGTTCCTTCACCTCCGGGGTGATCGTGACGCCTTCGCGCATGAGGATGGCCACGATCCAGTCGGTCGCCCAGGCGCGTTCATAGGTATCGTCGATCCGGGCAAGCGGCTGGAGCGATACGGAAACGTCCGAACCTTCGGTCAACCCGCCGCCCAGGTCGTGCCAGTCGCCGCCCATGGCGAGCGACGCGGCACGGATGCTGCCGCCGAAATCGAAGGCGAACACTTGGCTGCGGTCGTAACGGCGGAACTGCAAGGCCATGAGCGCGAGCAACACGCTCTTGCCTGCGCCTGTGGGACCGACGACGAGGGTGTGGCCCACGTCGCCGACATGAAGGGAAAACCGGAACGGGGTGGAGCCTTCGGTCTTTGCATAAAGCAGAGGGGGCGCACCGAAATGCTCGTCCCGTTCCGGCCCCGCCCACACCGCTGAAAGCGGGATCATGTGGGCGAGATTCAAGGTGCTGATAGGTGGCTGCCGGACGTTCGCGTAGGCGTGGCCAGGAAGCGAACCAAGCCATGCGTCAACCGCGTTGACCGTCTCCACCATGGCGGTGAAGTCGCGGCCCTGGATGACCTTTTCGGCCATCCGCAATTTCTCGTCGGCAATCCGGGGATCGGCGTCCCATACCGTGATGGTGGCCGTGACGTAGGCCATGCCCGCCACGTCGGCCCCCAGCTCCTGCAAGGCCATGTCGGCGTCGGCTGCCTTGTTGGCGGCATCCGTATCGACGAGAACGGACGCCTCATTCGTCATGACCTCCTTCAAGATCGCGGCGATGCTCTTGCGCTTGGCGAACCATTGGCGGCGGATGCGGGTCAGCAGCTTGGTCGCGTCGGTCTTGTCGAGCAGGACCGCGCGCGTGCTCCAGCGATACGGGAAGGCCAGCCGGTTCAAATCGTCGAGCAGGCCGGGCGTCGTCGCGGTCGGAAATCCGATGACGGTCAGGACGCGGAGATTCTGGTCGCCCAAGCGCGGCTCCAGCCCTCCGGTCAACGGCTGGTCGGCGAGCAGCGCGTCGAGATAGATCGGCGTTTCGGGAACGCGGACGCGATGCTGGTTGGTCGAAACTGTTGAGTGCAAATAAGTCAGCGTGGCGCTGTCGCTCAACCAACCGCACTCCGGCATGAAGCCGTCGAGCAGCGCCAGCACGCGGTCGGTGCGGTCGATGAAACCGCGCATGACTTCATGGGGGTCGACGCCCGATTGCTCGCGGCCCTCGTAAAGCCACGTCTCGGCGCGGGCGGCTTCCTCGGCCGGGGGCATGTAGAGAAAGGTCAAGAAATAGCCCGACACGAAATGCGCGCCGGCTTCCTCGAACGCGGCCTTGCGCTCGGCGTCGAGCAGCCCGGATGCCGGATCGGGAAAGGTGCTGTCGGGATAGGTCGCGGCTTCGCTGCGCTGCGCCTCCACGAAAATCGCCCAGCCCGATCCGAGACGGCGGAAGGCGTTGTTGATACGGCCGGCGACGGCGACCAGTTCGGCCGCGACGGCGGAATCCAGATCGGGACCGCGAAACTTCGCCGTCCTCTGAAAACTCCCATCCTTGTTCAAGACGACGCCAGGGCCGACAAGCGCGGCCCAGGGCAGATAGTCGGCAAGGCGACTGGCGGTGCGGCGATATTCGGCGAGGTTCATCATGGACGCGCCCTCACGCTGAAAGGTTCGCGGGGATGCGAAGATGCCGCCGCCCGACTTCGACGAATTGGGGATCGCGCTTCGCCGCCCATACGGACGCGAAATGACCGACCGCCCATATGGCGAGGCCGACCAGCCAGAGGCGCAGGCCGAGGCCCACGGCCCCGGCCAGCGTCCCGTTCATGATGGCGATGGAGCGCGGTGCGCCGCCGAGCAGAATATGCTCGGTCAGCGCCCGGTGGACCGGGACAGTGAAGCCCGGCACCGCGTCGAGCTGTTCGAAACCGCCCGCCATCAGACGAGCGCCCCGCCGCCGAACGAGAAGAACGACAGGAAGAAGCTCGATGCCGCGAAGGCGATGGACAGACCGAAGACGATCTGGATGAGTCGGCGAAAGCCGCCCGAGGTATCGCCGAAGGCCAGTGCGAGGCCGGTTGCGATGATAACGATTACGGCGATGATTTTTGCGACCGGCCCCTCGATGGATTCGAGGATGGATTGCAGCGGTGCTTCCCACGGCATTGAGGAGCCGGACGCATGGGCGGCCGGTGCGAACATGGTGCTGATGGTGAGCGTGGTTACGGCGGTCGCAACGAGGCGATAGCCGCGCGAAAGCGTGTGGATCATGAAGGGTCTCCTGTGCTGGGGTTGGTGGCTGGGGTGATGCGGTAGTCGCCGTCCGGGCCGAGCCCTTCGACGCGGGCGAGTTCGGCCAGCCGGCGCGCGGAACCGCGCCCGGAGAGGACGGCAACAAGGTCGATGGTCTCCGCGATCAGGGCGCGCGGGACCGTGACGACGGCCTCTTGAATGAGCTGTTCAAGGCGGCGGAGCGCGCCGATGCCGGAGCCGGCGTGAATGGTGCCAAGCCCGCCCGGATGGCCGGTGCCCCACGCTTTCAGAAGGTCGAGGGCTTCCGCGCCGCGCACCTCACCGATGGGAATGCGGTCGGGGCGCAGGCGCAGCGAAGACCGGACCAAATCCGATAGCGTCGCCACGCCGTCTTTCGTCCGCATGGAGACGAGGTTTTCGGCGCGGCATTGCAGCTCGCGCGTATCCTCGATGATGACGACGCGATCCGACCCCTTCGCCACCTCGGCGAGCAGCGCGTTGGTGAGCGTGGTCTTGCCGGTCGATGTCCCGCCCGCCACGAGGATGTTGGCGCGGGACGCGACGGCCGCGCGCAGCGTCGCGGCCTGGTCGGCGGTCATGATGCCTGCGGCCACATAGTCGTCGAGCGTGAACACCGCGACGGCGGGCTTGCGGATGGCGAAGGTCGGGCCGATGACCACGGGCGGCAATAGCCCCTCGAACCGCTCGCCGCTCTCGGGCAGCTCGGCCGAGACGCGAGGGCTGCGGGCATGAACCTCCGCGCCGACATGGTGGGCGACCAGGCGCACGATGCGTTCGCCATCAGCGGCGGACATCATCTCACCCGTATCGGCCAGCCCTTCGGACAGCCGGTCCACCCAAATCCGGCCGTCTGGATTCAGCATGACCTCGACCACGGCCGGGTCTTCGAGATACCGCGCGATGGCCGCGCCGAGCGCGGTGCGCAGCATCCGCGCGCCGCGCTGGATCGCTTCCGGTTTGTGGTGAGTGGCAGTCATATCGGCCCCGTTTCCTGACGGGGCGCAACAGATGGTCCCCGCAACGGGGTCGATTAAAAGAGCCTGAAATCGGGCCTATTCAACAACTATCGAAGAGGGTGCGGTGATCGGCGGCCATCGGCGGCGAATAGGATGGATTGAATATTCAGGTATGGTCTCGATCCGTCTCGCACTGATCTTGCGATGGACGATCTTGAAGCGAATCGACATCGCGCGACAGCTCTTTGAGGAATCTGTCGCCGGTCGCCAGACGCCGGCCGAGCGACTGCATGAAGCCCTCGAACCGTTCGGCTCCCTTCGCGCGGGCGGAGGCTTGCGCGCTCTCCGGCAGCGGCGGCGTGGAGGCAAGCCAGATGCGGATGAACAGCGAGACGGTCTCGCCGAGCACGGCGAGATCTTCGTCGAGCGTGTCGATCTGACGGCCGAGCTTGTCGAGGCGGCGCGACATGGCCGCTTCCAGCCGATCCGACGTGTCGCCGGACAGGAAGGATGCGACGGCGGCCTCGACGATGGCGGACTTGGACACTTGCCGGCGCAGCGCCAGCGCCTCGACCTGGGCGAGCAAGTCCGGGTCGAAATAGACGTTCATGCGGGTTCGGCTGGTCATCGGCGTGTCCTTCAA
>NZ_JBAFVB010000019.1:0-16732 GCF_043193975.1 Xanthobacter versatilis
ACAAAACCCCCGTCGCACAGCGACGGGGGCTTTGTGCGTTCAGGCACCGCCGAGGCGCCAATGCTCACGGCCGAACGCAACGCGCGAGCGCCCGAGCAGCCTCCCGCACAAGCCGGTTGGCGAGCAGCAGGCTCTGGGCCACCCGGCTGATAGCCGCGCCGTCGATCCCATGCTGCTACGCGAGGGCAGGATCGCCGGGGTCGGGCTCAAAATGCTCAAGGTGGGCGGCGAACGCTGCCTCGACATTTTCATCCATTAGGAAATCTTCCGCCGTCCGCGAGGGCCACAGGCACATGAAGAACGCCCAACGGCTCTGACGCGTGCGCCAGGCGCACGCGAACCCGCACGACATCCATCCCAAGGTTTTGGCCGCATCTCTCAGGCGCGGCGGCTGCGGGATTCCATCACCAAGAGATAGGCGCCCGAGGCGATGACAACGCCTGCGCCGGCGAGGGTCCAGGCGCTCGGCACCTGGCCGAACACCAGCCAGCCCAGTGCGATCATAGCGATGATCTGCGTGTAGATATAAGGCGCGAGCGTCGCCGCAGGTGCCCGGGCGTGGGCGAGAATCAACAGGAAATGGCCGACGCCAGCGACCATGCCCAATTCCAGCATCGCGCCGATGACCAAGGGATCGCGCGGCGTCTCCCACACGAACGGCAAGGGCAGGCTCGCTGCCACCGAGCCGACCAGCGACGAATAGAACAGTGTCGTGGCGCTCGAATCGCTCTTGGCCAGCATGCGGGTGGTGATGGCGTAGAGCGCGTAGGTGGCCGCGGCACCGAGGGACAGGATGGCGGCGGGGTGGATGCCGCCGGCTCCCGGCCGCACCACCAGAAGGATGCCGGCAAATCCCACCAGGATGGCGCACCACCGCCGCACGCCCACCCGCTCCCCCAGCAGGGGGCCGGCGAACAAGGCGACGAAAAACGGCACCGAGAACATGATGGAGACGGTCTGGTCCAGCTGCAGCACCTGGAGCGCCGTGAAGTTGAGCGCAGTGGTCAGGAACAGCATGGCCGAACGGCCGATCTGCAGCAGCGGGCGGCGCGTCTTCAGAAGGCCGGGCACAGTCCAGGGATTGAACACCACCAGCGAGCAGGCGAAGTGGATGACATAGCGCGCCCACACCACGACGAACACATTAATATGTCCGCTCAGCCACTTGGCCGTTGTGTCAGTGACCGCGAAACTGGCCACGGCGACGCACATGAGGGCGATGCCGGCATAGGGCGCATGAGCCAGGGTGGGGGCGTGCGCCGGAACGGCTGGGGTGTCTTCCGGCGCACGCATGGCAAATTCGGTCTCAATAGGTGGCGCGGCCGCCCGACAGGTCGAACACGGCGCCGGTGGTGAACGAGCAATCGGCCGAGGCGGCGAAGGCGATGGTGGCCGCCGCCTCCTCCACGGCCAGGAATCGCCCGCGCGGAATCTTCGAGAGCATATAGTCGATGTGCTGCTGGCTGAGCTGGTCGAAAATGGCCGTCTTTGCCGCAGCCGGCGTCACGCAGTTCACGGCGATGTCGTATTCCGCCAGTTCCTTGCCCAGCGACTTGGTGAGGGCGATGACGGCGGCCTTGGAGGCCGAATACGCGGAGGCGTTGGGATTGCCCTCCTTGCCGGCGATGGAGGCCACGTTGACGATGCGGCCGTAACCCTTCGCGATCATGTGCGGCGCCACGGCGCGGCAGCAGAAGAAGGGGCCGTCCACATTGATGGCCATGACCTGGTGCCAGGCGTCCTCGGGATAGTCCCACAGCTTCATGTTGGGGCCGGCGATGCCGGCATTGTTGACGAGGATGTCGATCTTGCCGAATGCGGCGATCACCTCGACGACGCCCTGCTCGACGGCCTGCAGCTTGGTCACGTCGACGGTCACGGGCATGACGCGAGCGCGGCCGAGTTCGTCGGCGGTCTTCATGGCGAGGTCCGTGTTGCGGTCGAAGATGGCGACGCGGGCGCCGGAGGCGATGAAGCGCTCCACCACGGCGCGGCCGATGCCTTGCGCACCGCCGGTGACGATGGCGATGCGGTCCTTGAGGTCGATGGCGTTGGACATGTTTCCCCCGTCTTGAGCGGCCGTGCCGGCCGTTGTTGGTGCAGGAGGGCGGGACCCGCCGGGATTTCACCCCTGTAAAGGTCCGCCTCCCAACTCGGACACGATGCGCCCGCCCGCCTGTCCTGTTGCGGAAAGGGCGACCGGTCACATGCGTCGAAATCCATCCTGAACGCGCTTGCGGGCGTTGGATGCCTCGGCGCGCAGTCTGTCTCTAATCGATTGAAATAGCCAGAGTGTCTGTGCCGCTTTCAGGAAAGACGGAAACCGGAGTGCGGAGCGGACCAGCCGGACTGCGATAGCGGAACGCCGCCAGGCGACACCTGCGAACCACCCAGGCTGTCAGTCGCCGAAGCGCCGAGGGGCACAGGCTTTCGGGCCGAGACACGCAGCGTCCCTGACGGTCCCGCAATTCCCCCGAAAACGGCATGCGGGGCAGGCCTCAGTTGTCGTCGTCGTCCTCGCCGAGGTCCGGCTCGTCGTCGACACCGCCGTCGGTGCCGAGGCGGTGGGCGAGGTTCTTCTCCACCTTGCGCAAGAGCTTGCGCAGGCGCTTCCTTTCCTTGTTGTCGAGCCCGGCCACCATCTCGCCCTCGAGCTGCTCCCACACGCTGTCGATGGAGGCGCCGCGCTCGCGGCCGGCTTCGCTGAGGAAGACCCGCACCAACCGGCCGTCGCCATCGGTGGTGCGGCGCTCCACCAGGCCCTGGGTGGTGAGCCGGGCGATGGTCTTGGACGCCGTGGGCGGTCGCACCCGCAGGGCGCCGGCGAGGTCGCCCATGGTGCGGCCGTCCTGTTCGCACAACAGCTTCAGCACCGCTTCCTGACCCGGAAACAGGCCCAGCGTCGCCAGCAGCCGGGCGGACAGCGCCTTTTGCAGCCGCGCGGTATGGGTCAGCCGGTAGCCGATGGTCTTCTGAACCGGATCCTTCATCTTCTCCCCCCACCCGCCGACCCTGAACACCAGTCCGGTGCGCGTGCCCCTGCGCTTCTGGCATGAGGCGACAGGATGCTCCGGCGGTCCCTGCGGCGGGCTACTTATCCACACGCCGGCTTACAATTTTGCGAAGGTCGCCCATCTATCTGGTGCGCTGCACGGCTTTCTGCCGCGCGCGGCCTGTTCCGCTCCGTTTCCACGGCGCCTGTGCCTGCGCTTGACAGGTGCGCGCCCGCGTCGCTTGGTTCGCCCATGACTTCTTTCGTCCAACAGGATGTCGCCCTGCAAGACTCCGCCGGAGCCTCCGTCCTCCAGGCGCGGCGCGAGGCGGACGACCCCCACTCCCCGGTGGCGCGCTTCGGCGCCCGCAACCCGCTCAAGCTCGACGCGGGGGTGGAGCTGTCGCACCTGCAGATCGCCTACCAGACCTATGGCGAGCCCAATGCGGCGCGCTCCAACGCCATCCTGGTGTGCCACGCGCTGACCGGCGACCAGCATGCGGCCAGCCTCAATCCCGTCACCGGCAAGCCGGGCTGGTGGGAGACGCTGGTGGGCCCCGGCAAGCCCATCGACACCGAGCGCTTCTACGTCATCTGCGCCAATGTGCTGGGCGGCTGCATGGGCACCACCGGGCCGGCCTCCACCAATCCCCTGACCGGCCAGCCCTATGGGCTCGACATGCCGGTGGTGACCATCCGCGACATGGTCAACGCCCAGGCCATGCTGCTCGACCATCTGGGCATCGACAAGCTCTTGTGCGTGGCTGGCGGCTCCATGGGCGGCATGCAGGTGCTGCAATGGGCGGCGAGCTATCCCGAGCGGGTGTTCTCGGCCCTGCCTATTGCCACCGGCGCGCGCCATTCGGCGCAGAATATCGCCTTCCACGAGGTCGGCCGCCAGGCGGTGATGGCCGATCCCGACTGGCGCGGCGGGCGCTATCTCGCGGAGGGGGTGACGCCCCATCGCGGGCTCGCCGTGGCGCGCATGGCGGCCCACATCACCTACATGTCGGATCAGTCCCTGCACAACAAGTTCGGCCGGCGCCTGCAGAACCGCGACATGCCCACCTTCGGCTTCGATGCCGACTTCCAGGTGGAAAGCTATCTGCGGCACCAGGGCGAAAGCTTCGTGCAGCGCTTCGATCCCAACTCCTATCTCTACGTGACCCGCGCCATGGATTATTTCGACCTCGCCGCCGACCATGGCGGCGTGCTGGCCAATGCCTTCCGGGGCTCGAAGACGCGCTTCTGCGTGGTCTCCTTCACCTCGGACTGGCTGTTCCCCACCGAGGATTCGCGCGCCATCGTCCATGCGCTCAACGCCTCGGGGGCGAACGTGTCCTTCACCGAGATCGATAGCGACAAGGGCCACGACGCCTTCCTGCTGCATGAGCCGGAGCTGACCGCCATCACCCGCGGTTTTCTCGACAGCGCGGCGCGGGCCTTCGGCCTGCCGGCGGCACGGCAGGCCTGAGATGGCGCTCAGGGAAACTGCGCTCAGCGAACCGGTGCTGGACGAGGGCGTGGTGCGCCTGCAGGGCGGGCGCGTCGATCTCGTGGTCGTGGCGGAGATGGTGGCGCCGGGCTCGCGCGTGCTCGATGTGGGCGCGGGCGACGGCGAATTGCTGGAGCTGCTGGCCACCACGCGGGGCTGCGATGCGCGCGGCATCGAACTGTCCCGTGAGGGGGTGAATGCCGGGGTCGCGCGCGGCCTTGCCGTGGTTCAGGGCGACGCCGACGTGGACCTTGCCCACTATCCCGACGACGCCTTCGATTATGTCATCCTCAGCCAGACCCTGCAGGCCACCCGCCGCCCGCGCTGGGTGCTGGAGCAGATGCTGCGCATCGGCCGCCGTGCGGTGGTGTCCTTCCCCAATTTCGGCCACTGGCGCTCGCGGCTGGACCTCATGGTCAACGGCCGGATGCCGGTGACCGACAACATGCCCATGTCCTGGTACGAGACCCCCAACATCCACTTCTGCACCATCCGCGATTTTGTGGCGCTGGCGGAGCTTCTGGACGCGCGCATCGAGCGGGCGGTGGCGCTGGACTCATCCGGCCACCGGGTGCGGGTGAACATGCCGTGGTGGGTGTGGAACCTGCTCGGCGAGCAGGCGGTGTTCCTGCTCACGCGGAAGGGATAGGGCGCGGTCTTGCTCCCTCTCCCGCGTGCGGGGAGGATTGGGGAGGGACGGGCGCTCCCCGATTTGCCACCGCCGGCGCATCGTCGCGCCGTCATCCCCCGGCTTGACCGGGGGATCCATGCTTCGACCGGGTCGGCCGGCGGCCTTCTGGATGCAGATTGCGGAAAGGTGGATGCCCCGGTCAAGCCGGGGCATGACGACGGTAATGCCGGTCCAAACTCAAGCCGCCGCGGCGGTTCCCGTGGCGCTTTCGATCTCGCGCTTCATGGCGGCGATGGTGGCGCCATAATCCTTGGCGCCGTAGATGGCGCTGCCGGCCACGAAGGTGTCGGCCCCGGCCGCCGCGATGGCGCCGATATTGTCCACCTTCACGCCGCCGTCGATCTCAAGGCGAATGTCGCGGCCCGAGGCGTCGATGCGTTCGCGGATGGCCTTCAGCTTGTCGAGGGCGCCGGGAATGAAGGCCTGCCCGCCGAAGCCGGGGTTGACCGACATCACCAGCACCAGGTCGAGCTGGTCCAGCGTGTAGTCGAGCACCGAGAGCGGCGTCGCCGGATTGAGCACCAGGCCCGCCTTCACCCCCTTGGAGCGGATGAGCTGGAGCGAGCGGTCCACATGCTCGCTGGCCTCCGGATGGAAGGAGATGAGGTCGGCACCGGCGCCCGCGAAGGCCTCGATCATGCCGTCCACCGGCTTCACCATCAGGTGCACGTCCACGAAGGCCTTGGTCACCTTGCGCAGGGACTGCAGCACCAGCGGGCCGATGGTGAGGTTGGGGACGTAATGATTGTCCATCACGTCGAAGTGAATCCATTCCGCACCGCCCTCAAGCACCGCCTCCACCTCGGCGCCGAGGCGGGTGAAATCGGCCGAGAGGATGGACGGGGCGATGATGGGATAAGCGCGGGCCATGGGGGTCTCCTGCAGTATCTTGGCGCGCAGCTGGAAGCAGTGCCCCGCGCATCGTCTCGAAACAGTCCGTCATGGCCGGGCTTGACCCAGCCATCCACGTCTCGCGGCCGGGCGCCAACTGAATGATGTCGCGCGGGTGGCCCTGCGTGGATGCCCGGGTCAAGCCCGGGCATGACGGCTTTCTCTTTGAACTCCTATACGATCCCGGAGCCTCCGCAGGCTAGTGCACCACCTGCGCCAGCTCACCGGAAGCGTAGCGCTTGGCCATGTCGTCCAGCTCGATGGGACGGATCTTGTCCGCCTTGCCGGCGGCGCCGAACGCCTCGAAGCGATTGATGCACACCTTCTTGGCCTCTTCCATGGCGGCGGCGAGGAACTTGCGCGGGTCGAACTCGCTCTTGTTCTTCGCCCCCACGCGGCGCATGCCGGCGGTCATGGCGAGGCGGATGTCGGTGTCGATGTTCACCTTGCGCACGCCGTAGCGGATGCCCTCCTGGATCTCCTCCACCGGCACGCCGTAGGTCTCCGGGATGTCGCCGCCATAGGTGCGGATCTCCTCCAGCAGCTCCTGCGGCACCGAGGACGAGCCGTGCATCACCAGATGGGTGGTGGGAATGCGCTGGTGGATGGCTTTCACCCGATCGATGGCGAGGATGTCGCCGGTGGGCTTGCGGGTGAACTTGTAGGCGCCGTGGGAGGTGCCGATGGCGATGGCCAGCGCGTCGCACTGGGTCGCCTTCACGAACTGGGCCGCCTCTTCCGGATCGGTGAGCAGCTTGTCGTGGTCGAGGGCCCCTTCGGCGCCGTGGCCGTCCTCGGCCTCGCCCTTGCCGGTCTCCAGCGAGCCGAGGCAGCCCAGCTCCCCCTCCACCGAGACGCCCACCGCATGGGCCAGTTCCACCACCTTGGCGGTGACGGCGGCGTTGTAGTCATAGTCGGCGGGGGTCTTGCCGTCTTCCTTCAGGGAGCCGTCCATCATCACCGAGGAGAAACCGGACTTGATGGCGCCCATGCACACGGCGGGGGAGGCGCCATGGTCCTGGTGCATCACCACCGGGATCTCGGGGTAGGCCTCCACGGCGGCGGCGATGAGATGGCGCAGGAACGCCTCGCCGGCATATTTGCGCGCGCCGGCCGAGCCCTGGAGGATGACCGGCGAGCGCGTGGCGCGGGCCGCGTCCATGATCGCCTTCACCTGCTCCATGTTGTTCACGTTGAAGGCCGGCAGGCCGTAGGAAAGCTCCGCCGCATGGTCGAGCAGCTGGCGCATGGAAACGAGGGCCATTGTCCTCTCCTTTCGGGTTCGCAAGATCGTTCGTTCAGGGACCGCCCCTCTCCCGGGAGGAGGGCCCAACCCTCACCCCACCGCGCGGCGCACGGCTTCGGCCACCTTCTCGACGGTGAAGCCGAACAGGGGCCACAGATCCTTCTCGGGGGCGGATTCGCCGAAGCGGTCGATGCCGATGACGGTGACGCCCTCCTCGCGGGTGCCGGTGAGGCCGCGCCAGCCGCGGGTGACGCCCGCTTCCACCGCCACCACCGGCACGCCCTTCGGGAACAGCGCGGCGCGCTCGGTCTCGGTCAAAGCCTCGAACCGCTCGCGGCAGGGCATGGAGACGATGCGGGTGGCGATGCCCGCCGTGTCCAGTGCCTCTGCCGCTGCCACCGCCAGCTTCACCTCGGAGCCGGTGGCGACGAGGATGGCGCGGGCGACCCCCTCGCTCTCGCGCAGCACATAGCCGCCGCCGGCGATGGCCTCCACCTGCGCCGCCGAGCGCGGCCACATGGGCAGGTTCTGGCGCGACAGGATGAGGGCGGAGGGACCGTCGGTGCGGGTCAGCGCCGCATGCCAGGCGGCCAGCGTCTCCACCGTGTCGCAGGGGCGCCACACGTCCAGGTTCGGGATGAGGCGCAGGCTTTCCACATGCTCCACCGGCTGGTGGGTGGGGCCGTCCTCGCCGAGGCCGATGGAATCATGGGTGAGAATGTAGATCACCCTTTGGCCCATGAGCGCACTCATGCGCATGGCGTTGCGGGCATAGTCCGAGAACACCAGGAAGGTGGCCACGAACGGGATGAAGCCGCCGTGCAAAGCGATGCCGTTGGCGATGGCCGACATGCCGAACTCGCGCACGCCATAATAGATCTGGTTGCCCGCCGGGTCTCGCGTCACCGGCACCGCGCCGGGGAAGGTGGTGAGGTTGGAATGGGCGAGGTCTGCCGAGCCGCCGAGAAATTCCGGCACGGCGGGGGCCAGGGCTGAGAGAGCCTGCTGGCTCGCCTTGCGGGTCGCCACGGTCTCGGCCTTCTCCAAAGTGGTCTTCAGCGCCGCCGCATAGGTGTCGGCGAACACCGGGGAGAGGTCGCCCTTCAGGCGGCGGCGGAACTCGGCGGCCTCCTTGGGATAGGCGCGCTCATAGGCGACCATGCGGGCTTCCCACGCCTGCTGGCGCGCGGCGCCCACCTTGCGGGCGTCCCACTGGGCGTAAATGTCGTCCGGGATCTCGAAGGGGGCGTAATCCCAGCCCATGGCGGCGCGGGTGCGGGCGATCTCGTCCGGACCGAGCGGGGCACCGTGGGTGTCCTGGTGGCCCTGCTTGGTGGGCGCACCGCGGCCGATGACAGTCTTGCAGCAGATCAGCGACGGCTTGCCGGTCTCGGCCAGCGCCTGTTCGGTGGCGGCGCGCACGGCGGCGGGATCGTGCCCGTCCACGTTGCGCACCACGTGCCAGCCATAGGCTTCGAAACGGGCCGGGGTGTCGTCGGCGAACCATTCCTCCACCTTGCCGTCGATGGAGATGCCGTTGTCGTCATAATAGGCGACGAGCTTGCCGAGGCCGAGCCGGCCGGCGAGCGAACAGGCCTCATGGCTCACGCCCTCCATCAGGCAGCCGTCGCCGAGGAAGACGAAGGTGCGGTGATCGACGATGGCGAGGCCCGGCCGGTTGAACTGGGCGGCCAGCGTCTTTTCCGCCAGCGCCATGCCCACCGCATTGGCGAGGCCCTGGCCCAGCGGGCCGGTGGTGGTCTCCACGCCCGGCGTCATGCCGTATTCGGGATGGCCGGGGGTGCGCGAATGCACCTGACGGAAGCGCTTCAGCTCCGCCACCGGCAGGTCGTAGCCGGTGAGGTGGAGCAGCGCGTAGATCAGCATGGAGCCATGCCCGTTGGACAGCACGAAGCGGTCGCGGTCGGGCCATGCGGGATCGGCGGGATTGTGACGCAGGTGCTCGCGCCACACCACGGCGGAGATGTCCGCCATGCCCAGCGGCGCGCCGGGATGGCCGGATTTCGCCTGCTCCACGCCATCCATGGCGAGCGCGCGCAAGGCCGCCGTCACCGGCCAGGCGAGGGAGCCGGGGCTGCGGTCCAGCGTGGGGACGGCGTCGGCGGTGGTGGCGCTTGCTGCCGTCATGGCCTTGGCGGTGCTGGCGTGAGCAGTCATGGCTCGTCTCCCTTCAACCTTCATTGCCCCTTCGCGATCGTCCCGCCTTCCCCGGCGCGGGGGAGGGGTGGGGAGGGGGGTGCCATGGTCGTCGGTCAGGGATCGCGAAGGCGGCGGCACCAGACCCCCCGCGTGTCTCCCCTGCGCGGGGAGGAAAATCGTGTCGCCGCAAAGGGGAGGCGGGGAGGGCGGCAGCCACGCGTCCGAAATGCCCCTAAGGCTGGGCTCCCGGACGTGCCGCCCTCCCCCTCACCCTTCCCCCGGCGCGGGGAAGGGGAAACCTGCCGCGCCTCAGCCGGCGCGGCGCTTCCGGTCGATCAGCTTCATGATCAGCGGCGTCAAAAGCAGCTGCATGGCCAGATCCTGCTTGTTGCCGGGGATGACGATGGAGTTCGCCCGCGACATGAAGCTGTCGTGGATCATCGACAGCAGGTAGGGAAAATCGATGCCGTGGGGGTCGCGGAAGCGGATCACCACCATCGATTCGTCCGGCGTCGGGATCCAGCGCGCGGCGAACGGGTTGGAGGTGTCCACCGTCGGCACCCGCTGGAAGTTGATGTCGGTCTCGGTGAATTGCGGACAGATGTAGCGCACGTAATCGGGCATGCGCCGCAGGATGGTGTCGGTGACATCTTCCGTGGAATAGCCACGGGTGGACTTGTCGCGATGGATCTTCTGGATCCATTCGAGATTGATCACCGGCACCACGCCGATCTTCAGGTCGGCATGCTGGGCCAGGTTGATGTCGTCGGTCACCACCGCGCCGTGCAGGCCTTCGTAGAACAACAGGTCGGTGCCGGCGCCCACGTCTTCCCAGTCGGTGAAGTTGCCGGGCTCGGCGCCGTAAAGCTTGGCCTCCTGGGCGTCATGGACATAGTGGCGGGTGCGGCCCGCGCCGGTCGCGCCATAGTCCTTGAACAGGGTGCCCAGCTCGTCGAGCAGGTTGGTGTCGGGCGAGAAATGGCTGAAGTGGCGGTTGCCCTTGGTGGCCTCGGCGGCCATCAGCTCGCGCATTTCCAGGCGGTTGTAGCGGTGGAAGGCGTCGCCCTCCACGAAGGCGGCCTTGACCTTCTCGCGGTAGAAGATCTGCTCGAAGGTCCGCTTCACGGAGGTCGTCCCGGCGCCCGACGAACCGGTGACGACGATGATGGGATGCTTGATGGACATGGAGTGCTCGGCTCTTCTTTTGTCTTGGCTGCCGGGATCAGATGAACAGGCCGCGCCGCGCGAACAGCGGTGAGCGCTCGCCGTGGCCCGAGGGCTCCAGGTGATAGCGGGCGGCGCGGGCCACCTCGTCGCGCGAGCCGAAGATGAAGGGCACGCGCTGGTGCACGCCGGTGGCCGAGAGGTCGAGGATGGAGCTGCGCCCGTCGATGGCCGAGCCCTGGGCCTGTTCCATCAGGAAGGCGACGGGGAAGGCTTCGTAGAGCAGGCGCAGGCGGCCGTGGGTGTAGCCCTTGCGGCCGTCGCCGGGATACAGATAGATGCCGCCGCGCTGGAAGATGCGGTGCGCATCCGCGACCATTGACGCCACCCAGCGCATGTTGAACTCGCGCTCGCGCGGGCCCTTCCTGCCGGCCAGGCAATCGTCCACATAGGCGCGGATGGGATCGTCCCAGTGGTGGTAGTTCGACATGTTGATGGCGAACTCGGCGGCGTCTTCCTTCACCCGCACCGCCGCGTTCACGAGGCGGAAGGAGCCGTCCCGGTCGAGGGCAAAGTGCCAGGTGCCGGCGCCCACCGTGAGCATCAGCGCGGTGTGAGGCCCGTAGATGACATAGCCGCCGGCGAGCATGTCGCGCCCGTTCTGCAGGAAGGCGGTGACGCTTGCCGCGTCGGTGCCGTCCTGGTGCGGGAACACGGCGAAGATGGTGCCCACCGAGATGTCGGTGTCGATGTTGGACGAGCCGTCCAGCGGGTCGATGGCCACCAGCAGCGGGGCTTCGGGATCAAGCAGCACCGGCGCGTCGTTCTCCTCCGAGGCGACGGCGGCCACCGGGGCCTTGCGCAGGGCGTCGATGACCATGTCGTTGGAGATGATGTCGAGCGCCTTCTGGCCCTCGCCCGCTTCACCGGACGAGAGGGTGCGTGCGAGGTCGCCGGCGAGCGGACCCTCGGCAATGGCGCGGGCGATCTGGATGGTGCCTGCGGCGAGCGCGTTGAGGGTCGCGGCGACATCGCGGCGGCGGGCGTCCTCGCCCGCCCATTCCTCGAGCGCGCAGGCAAGCGTGATTCCGGGTGCGGCGCGATGATCGGCGGTTGGCATGGCGGTCGTCTCCCTGAGGGTCTTCTCCGCGCGACCCGTTCGGCGGGCCGTCATCGGTGTTTTTGGTCCCGCAGCCTGTTTCAGGCGTTGCGGGGCTTGTAGTCGGGGGCATCGATGCCCCCGGAGAACACACGGCTGGCGCGCACGTCGCCTTCGGTGATGGTGGAGAGCGCGGCGCGGTCGGCCAGGCCCCCGTCCTCGAACAGGCGCAGCGACAGGCGCAGGCGCATGCGGTCGAGGGCGTTGCGGATGGACCGCGCATTGGCGAAATTGGGCTGCGCCCGGCGCTTGGTGACGTATTCCTCCAGCGCCACCTCGGCCTGCGGGCTGAAGGTGTAGTCGGCCGCCTCCGCCATGGTCCTGGCGATGGAGACCAATTCGGCGTCCTCGTAGTCGGGGAAGTCGATGTGGTGGGCGATGCGCGAGCGGAAGCCCGGATTGCTCTCGAAGAAGCGATCCATGCGGTCCTTGTAGCCGGCGAGGATCACGACCAGATCGTCCCGCTGGTTTTCCATGACCTGGAGCAGGATCTCGATGGCTTCCTGACCGTAATCCCGCTCGTTCTCGGGCCGGTACAGATAATAAGCCTCGTCTATGAAGAGGACCCCGCCCATGGCTTTCTTAAGAATCTCTTTTGTTTTCGGTGCCGTGTGGCCGATATATTGGCCCACGAGATCGTCCCGCGTCACCGAGACAAGATGACCACGTCGCACATATCCCAGGCGATGGAGGATCTGCGCCATCTTCAGGGCGACGGTGGTCTTGCCGGTGCCGGGATTGCCGGTGAAGGCCATGTGCAGGGTCGGCGCGCCGGAGGTCAGGCCCAGCGTTTCGCGGGCGCGGCCGATGACGAGATGGGCCGCGATCTCGCGGATGCGGCGCTTGACCGGCTTGAGGCCGATGAGGTCGGCCTCAAGTTCGGCCAGGAATTCAGGCACTTCGCTCTCGGTAAAGAGAGCGCCGAGGTCGAGCTGGCCCTCGGCGGCCTCGGCCGGCAACGCGGCGGTCGGTGCGGAAAAGGCAGTGTTGAGCATCGCTCGAACCTCGGCTTAAGTTGCGCGGTGGGAACGGCCGCGCTGGTGAAGCGATAAGACGTCAGTCGGTTCGGTCAGCCGGCGGAATACTGCCGGTGGTGCATGGAATAGTGCTGGCTGCGGCCGGGGCCTTCGGTGCGCTCCAGGCGGAAGCCGTCTTCCACCGGCGGGCGCTGGACGATGAAGGACAGGCGCACCGTCTCCCACCCGCGGGTGGAGTCGAAGGCGTTCACCCGCACATAGCGCGTGGGGAAGGCGTTGCGGCAGCCGTCGATCTCGCCGACGACGCCGGCGGCGTCGCGCAGGTCGAACATGGGCGGGCCCCACATTTCCCAATAGGTGTTGCGCGGGTGCGGGTCGTCCGTGTGTTCCACCGAGACCGCCCAGCCCTGGTCCAGGCAATATTGCACCTGGGCGCGGACCTGGGCCGGCGTGAGATCCGGCAGGAAGGAGAAGGTGCCTTGGGTAATGCGCATGGTTCCTCTCCTCAGGCCACGGACGCGGTGGGAACGAAGTCGGACGTGTCGGTGGAGGCGTAGTTGAAGGTCACCTCGCCCCAGGTATCGAGGGCGGCGCGCAGCGGACGGCACCACTTGGCGGCCTCGATGAGGATTTCGGGACCCTCGTTCTTGATGTCCCGGCCTTCGTTGCGGGCCAGGATCATGGTTTCCAGCGCGACGCGGTTGGCGATGGCACCGGCCTGGATGCCATCGGGATGGCCGATGGTGCCGCCGCCGAACTGCAGCACCACATCCTCGCCGAACAGGTCGATGAGCTGGTGCATCTGGCCGGCATGGATGCCGCCGGAGGCCACCGGCATCACCTTGCGCAGGCCGGCCCAGTCCTGGTCGAAGAAGATGCCGCGGGTGTAGTCGGTCTTGGTCACGGTCTCGCGGCAGACGTTGTAGTAGCCCTGCACGGTCATGGGGTCGCCTTCCAGCTTGCCCACCGCGGTGCCGGTGTGGAGATGGTCGACGCCAGCGAGGCGCAGCCACTTGGCGATGACGCGGAACGAGATGCCGTGGCCCTTCTGGCGCGTGTAGGTGCCATGGCCGGCGCGGTGCATGTGCAGCAGCACGTCGTTCTCGCGGCACCAGTTGGAGATGGACTGGATCGCGGTCCAGCCCACGATGAGGTCCACCATCACCACCACGGAGCCCAGCTCCTTGGCGAACTCGGCGCGGCGGTACATCTCCTCCATGGTGCCGGCGGTGATGTTGAGGTAGTGCCCCTTCACCTCGCCGGTCTCGGCCTGGGCCTTGTTGACGGCCTCCATGCAGTAGAGGAAGCGGTCGCGCCAGTGCATGAAGGGCTGCGAGTTGATGTTCTCGTCGTCCTTCACGAAGTCGAGGCCGCCCTTGAGCCCCTCATAGACCACGCGGCCGTAGTTCTTGCCGGAGAGGCCGAGCTTGGGCTTGGTGGTGGCGCCGAGCAGCGGCCGGCCGAACTTGTCGAGGCGCTCGCGCTCCACCACGATGCCGGTGGGCGGGCCGCGGAAGGTCTTCACATAGGCCACCGGCAGGCGCATGTCTTCCAGGCGGCAGGCCTTGAGCGGCTTGAACGAGAAGACGTTGCCGATGATCGACGCGGTCAGGTTGGCGATGGAGCCTTCCTCGAACAGGTCGAGGTCGTAGGCGACCCAGCAGAAATACTGGCCCGGCTGGCCCGGCACCGGCTCCACCTTGTAGGCCTTGGCGCGGTACATGTCGGCGGCGGTGAGGCGGTCGGTCCACACCACGGTCCAGGTGGCGGTGGAGCTTTCGCCCGCCACCGCCGCAGCGGCTTCCACCGCGTCCACGCCGTCCTGCGGCGTGATGCGGAACAGGGCCAGGACATCGGTGTCCTTCGGCTGGTAGTCGCCGTCCCAATAGCCCATCTGGGCATATTTGAGCACGCCGGCGGCGTACCTCTTCTTGGCGTCCTTGATCTGCCCGATGGCGGCGTCGGCACCCATGATGGCGGCCCTCCTTGCTTGTTGGAGGGACCTTGCTCCATCGCCTGATTTAGGTAAATTTGAATGATATGAACTAAGCATTCAGGAAATCTGAAATGGCTACCCATTGGACCCTGAAGCAGCTGCGGCTGGTGGCCCTCGCCGCCGCCTCCGGCTCCTACGCCAAGGCCGCTCAGGACATGGGTTTGAGCCCACCGGCGGTGACCGCGCAGATGAAGGCTCTGGAGGAGGACCTCGGGGTGCCGGTGTTCGAGCGGGTGGACGGCCGGCTGCGACCGACCGCCGCTGGCGCGGAGCTTCTGGCCGCCCAGCACCGAATCGCCCACGCCCTCCAGGAAGCGGAGCGGGCAATCGCGGCCCTGAAAAGCCCCGATCGCGGATCGGTGGTGGTGGGGGTGGTCTCCACCGCGAAGTATTTCGCGCCCATGGCGCTGGCGGCATTCCGCAAGCGCCGCCCCGAGATCGAGTTGAAGCTCATGATCGGCAACCGGGAAGAGATCATCGCCGGGCTGGTGAGCCTCGATTTCGACGTGGCCATCATGGGCCGTCCCCCGGCGGCGCTGGAGGCGAAGACCGAGATTCTTGGGGATCACCCCCATGTGGTCATCGCCCCGCCCGAGCACCGTCTCATCGGCCAGCGCATCTCCCCCATGGACCTGGCGAAGGAGCCCCTGCTGGTGCGCGAGCCGGGATCGGGCACCCGCATCCTCATGGAGCGGGTGTTCGAGGAGGCGGGCGTGGCCCAGCCTGCCATCGCCATGGAGATCGGCTCCAACGAGACCATCAAGCAGGCGGTGATGGCGGGGCTGGGCCTGTCCTTCATCTCCGCCCACACGGTGGCGGCCGAGGTGGCGGACGGGCGCCTGAAGGTGCTGGAGGTGCAGGGCCTGCCGGTGGTGCGCCAGTGGCTGGTGGTGCGGGCCAAGGAGAAGCGCCTGCTGCCGGCGGGGCGGGCGCTGCTGGATTTCCTCGCCCGGGAGGGCGGCAGCTTCCTGCCGCAGATGCCGGAAGGCGAGGGTGGCCGCTGCTTCCTGCCGGAGGCGCGCGCCTAGGGCGTCTCCCGCTTCCAGGGACTAGGGGAGACGCTCCGGATCTTCGGCCTGACGCGTTTTGCAGGCGCGAACCGGTATCCACGTCGCCGGGAAGCGCTCGCGGCGCAGCCTGTCAGGCGGCCGGCGCGGCCAGCTGGAAGGGCTCGCCCGTCTCGACCAGGGTCTTGAGCCGCGACAATCCTTCCGGCCAGCCATGCACCACGGCCTTGGAGGTTGCCGTCTCTCCGTCGAAGTCATCGTGGGTGAGCGTCAGCTTGCAGGCATCAGCGCCGACCGGCGCGATCTCCCACGTCACCCGCGAAGGCCGATCCGCCGCCACGTCCGGTGCCCACTGGGCGTGGAAGGACAGGACAAGGCGATGGGGTGGGTCCATGTCCAGGATGGTGCAGGCGATGACCTGCCGGTCGCCCATGTAATAGGTCCGCGCGCCGCCGGGCCGCCATTCGGTGCGGCTGGTCATGTTGAAATGCTCGTAGAGCGGCGTCTTGGTGTCGTCGGTAAGGACGTCCCACAGGGCTTGAGGCGTCGCCTTGATGAAAAGCTCGTAGACGTGCTTCGGCGCGGTGGAACGCATTGGATTGGTCTCCAAAAGAAGCTTCAGGCCAGTCATCGCCGCCACGTGCGGCTCGGCATAACGGGAAATCCAGCGGTCGGCGACCAGCCGGATGGGAAGCGGGTTGAGGTAGTGGTGCTTCTCGCGGCCCACTTTCCGGGTCAGGAGGAGATGGGCTTCCTCCAGCACCTTGAGGTGTTTCATCACGCCGAAGCGGGTGAGGGTGGTGTGCGGCTTCAGCGCCTGCTCCAGCTCGCCCAGCGTCCGGCCATCTCGCTCCCGCAGCAGATCAAGCACCGTTCGCCGGACGGGATGGGACAGGGCGGCGAAGACGTCATCCATGCGTCCATTATGTTCCAAATTAGTAACGTGTCAATATG
>NZ_JBAFVB010000020.1:0-16007 GCF_043193975.1 Xanthobacter versatilis
CGCCCCCCTACCCTTTCGGCCGAGCAGATCGCACACGCCCGCCAGCTCATCAGCGAGGACAAGAAGCCGGCCGAGGTTGCCCGGCTGTTAGGTGTGCATCGCGCTACCCTCTATCGGGCTTTAGAACGCAATGACGTGAATACGCATTGACGTTACTGCGTTTAGTTGCCCTGCCCTAGAAGTAGTGCCTTTCCCGGTTCTTCCCGCAAGGGATTGCAGAATCGGGCGGCTTGCTCTTAGTTGTAAACATGAAGGAACGCGCGGAAGAGATTCGCAGAGGCGTTGCCGCCCACAGGGCGCGGCAGATCGCGGCCGGCCGCGTGGCGTTGAATACCTATGTTCCGGGTGAGCTTGTCGAGGCAATCGACAGGATCAAGGAGCAACGGGGCGCGTCAGCACGCGCGCCGATCATCGAAGAAGCGTTGAGGTTCTATATCGAAGCGAAGCAAGGGACATAACGGCAAAACGCCCGACCGTTGGCGCGGTCGAGCGTTTTTGTAGGCCGTCAGACACACCGTAGAGCCGGGGCCATCAAAGTCTCCCCTTATCTACGCTAGAGCACTCCAATTCGCAAGATTGATTCTTGCGGAAACGGGAGCGCCGTGCCTGCCGTCCACAGTCGTCATGTCCTTCAAATGGAAGGACGAGGGCATATGTTAGGGACGCAATACGCGGCCGCGATCGGCTGCGCGCGCGGGAACGCGCTTGATGAAATCATGCGGGAGGTTTGGAGCCGATACGGCGCGGGCCAGCTCACCGACGACGAGGCCGGCGAGCTTACGACGCTCGCCCATGAGCGCCGGGCCGCCCTGCGGGGATCGGGACAGACCGCGCTAGGGCTGGTCTTCCCGCCCCCTGCCCCGCGCTGCCCGACACCAGTTCGCCGGCATAGCCATATCCGGGGGCGATCGGAGGGCCGGATATGGCGGCCGACGACGCGCAAGGACGTGCAGGCGATCTTGAAGGCGGCCGAAATCTACAACGAGGCCGGCTTGCGCGAGAAGGGCGAGCGCAGCGGCCCGCTAGGATCGGTGGCGCTGGACGTGCTGCGGCTGTTCGTCAATCTCATCGACTTCCGCACCGGCCGGCTAGAGCCGTCAATCACCACGATCATGGATCGGCTAGGCCGGTCGCGCGATACGATCGTGCGGGCGCTGAAGAACCTGCGGGCGCATGGTTTCATCGACTGGCTGCGGCGCTACGAGCCGACCGGCAACGAGGGGCGCGGCCCACAGGTCCAGCAGACGAGCAACGCCTACCGCCTGTCCCTGCCGGAGAAGGCCCGGCAGTTCCTTGGACGGTTCAGCAAGGCCCCGCCCCTGCCCGACGACCACAGCGCCGCACAGGAAGCCCGCGCGGCCGAGGTGGACGCCTACAAGAAGGCCCTGCCCCTCGATGAGCTGGCGCTGTCCGAGGCCGGCGATACCGCGCTAGGCCGGGCGCTGGCGGCCCTTGGGAAAGCTATCCAGAAACGTGAGTCCGATAACCAGACTGAATCCCCATCTGATCTTTATCTAAGAGGGCAAACATAAGCGGTCGCCGCTGTTCGGGCTGCTTTCGCAGCCCTGCGGCGGTTCCGATCCGCTTATAGGGCGGATCGGGAAACGGCACCCTCACCACCTAATCCGCACCGTTCGCGCCTGCGGCCAGCATCCTATGGGCTTTCGAGAGGGAGCGAGGGGCAAGGTCGGCGCTCAATCTTTGCTGTATTGCTGGCAATAAGGTATTTAAGCAAAGCTTCTTGCCGTCAATTCTCATTGCTGCTATGCCAGCAAAATGAAAACAATCGCTATTGTCAGCCAAAAGGGCGGGGCTGGAAAAACCACCCTCGCCCTGCATATCGCCACGGCCGCCGAGGCGGCCGGGCTTTCGGCCGCGATTATCGACCTCGATCCCCAAGCAAGCGCCGCCGGCTGGGGCGATAGCCGACAAGGCGAGGCCCCGGTTGTCGTTGCACTTCCTCACACCCGCTTGCCGCAAGGCTTGCAGGCTGCGACCGATGGCGGGGCCGAGCTAGTCGTGATCGACACCGCGCCGCACTCGGAAGCGGCGGCAATGGCCGCGACACGAGCGGCCGACTTGGTGTTGATCCCCTGCCGCGCCGGCATCCTTGATCTTCGCGCGATCGGAAGCACGGCCGAGCTGGTGAAGCTCGCCCAAAAACCGGCTTTTGTCGTTTTGAACGCCGTGCCGCCGCGCGCCACGCAGCTCTTGGCCGATGCGCGCGCCGCCGTTCAGGTTCACGATTTGGAGGTTGCCCCCGTTGCCTTCCAGCAGCGGGCGGCCTTCGGACATGCGCTCACGGCGGGCAAAACCGCGCCAGAGTATGAGCCGGGCGGCAAAGCCAGCGACGAAGTTTCCGAGTTGCTGGCTTGGCTCAGAAGTCAGTTGCCGATTTGACTGCAAAGCATATTGCTGGCAATGCAGTTAAATGCTATTGCTGGCAAACTGGCAATTTTACGAGATGAGGCCATGTCCAAAAGACCGAGTTTAGCCGAGAGCATGAAAGCCGTGGGCGCGCAGGCATCCCCTGCCGCTATCGTGGAATCCGTCGCCGGCATGGCGACGGCTCCGGGCGAGGGCAAGCGTTACCACGCCGCCACGCGGGCAGGGATGAAGCGATTGACGGTCGTTGTCGAGCCGGAGGACCATCGCCGGGTCAAGAGGCTATCAGCCGACACCGACCGTTCAATTGAAGACCTTATGCGAGAGGCGCTTGCCGACTTGCTGCAAAAGCATAATGCCTGATTGCTGGCAAGGCGGCGGGCGCGTAAGTGACGATAGCCTTGAAGTGTGGCGCTATGTGTTATATATGACGGGGCAACGGTGAGAGTCTTCAAGAGCAACAGGTTTCACAGGTTCGCCCGTAAGGAGAAAATCTCCGATGCGATGCTATGTGAGGCGATCGAGCGCGCCGAGCGTGGATTGATCGACGCCGATCTTGGAGCCGGCCTCATCAAGCAGCGTGTTGCACGGCCGGGCGCTGGAAGATCAGGCGGCTATAGGACGCTGATTTTCTTCCGGGCGGAAACGCGGGCGGTTTTCGCATTTGGGTTCGCGAAAAGCGACTTGGCGAACCTAGAGGACGACGAGGAAGCCGCGTTCAAGAGGGCGGCTAAGTTGGTGCTTGGGTTCTCCGATGCACAGATGGACGCGGAAGTAGCGGCGGGCCGAATGTTAGAGGTGAATTGCGATGGCTAAGGCATACAAGAGTGAGGCAATGGCGGCCGTCCATGAAATGATGGAGGGCTTTTATCAGTCTGGCGCGATCGACAAGCAGACGATGCGCGAGTTTGATGACGCCTGCCTGACAGCAGTTGAGCCGATGCCCCCCGAGGAAATCCGCGCAATCCGGGAGCGCGAACACCTGTCGCAACCAGTCTTTGCCCGGTATCTCAACGTGAGCAAGGGCCTCGTTTCGGATTGGGAGCGGGGTGTGAAGAAGCCGGGAGGCCCGGCGCTGCGGCTTCTGACAGTCATCCAGAAAAAGGGTGTTCAAGCGATTGCTTGATTGCTGGCAAAGAGGCAATTAGGCAATGTATTCGCCTGCAACCCGCCCCCGGCTGTCCCTACGGCCCTAGATGATGAGAGCGGGCCAGCCGGGGGCTAGCGCCGTGCCTGCGGAGGCCAAGCCATGACGACCAAGACGGCCGAAACGATCATCCGGGAGCTGGCGGCCCGACATGGGGTTGCCGTTCAGCGCACGGCGCTGGACGATTGGGCCGATGATGCCACCCGGCTTTCCGGCGACGATGGTGTTGTTGATGAAGTCGGGGAGCTGGTCGTTGCCTTACGGCGAGCGCAGGCCGTTGACGGGATCGAGCTGACCCGGCTCCATTCGCGTTATCTGGACGAACGGGACGCGGCGTAGCCGCCCGGCCCGGAGGCGAACGCGCCCCCATGTCGCGCTGTAGTGAGCCGGAGGGCCGCCAGTGACAAAGCCCCGGTGCGTCAGCGCCGGGACCGCTTTTCCCATCTGGCCGGCTCGGGCAGGGGGGCTTTGAGCATGTCGCGCAGCTCCGCTTTCATTTCCTCGCCCGAAATCCCCGGTCGGGGATCATCGGCCGCCGCCTCGATGCTGCGCTTGAGCAGTTCCCGGCGCAGATCGGCATGGGGTTCCAGCTCCTTATGCTCGCCCAAGATCACGAACACGGCTTCGGACGGATCAAGGAACGTGTCCTGTTCGATCAGATCGAGCAGCCACAGGGCCAGCGACGGCGGCAAATAGGCTTCAAATCGCAATCCACCCTCTGCGACCTGGTTGCGGAGCCACTTGGCTTGCTCGACGGCATGGGCCTTGTCGGCGGGATCGGGCCATTCGGGCGCATCGGTGTCGGTCATGGCTTCATCCTTCATGCTTGGTCGAACAGCCCCCGGAACTCTGCATCGGCGTAATAGGCGAGCTTGCCGGCGACGATCGGGCGTTGCCCGGCGAGGAACAGCAATTCGACATGCTGCGGCAGGTTGCGGACCTCATCGGGGGTCAGCAGCGGGCGGGCCGTGTGCTGCTCGCCGTAGGAAATGCCGGATTTGTCGGAATCGAGCGCCCGGCTCATGGTCTGGAACACCACGGTTTCCTGCCCGAGCAGATCGGAGACAAGGCGGGCGCTATCGTGATCGTTGACGCCGAACACCTGTAGGACGCCGGCGTTTGACAGGAAGGTGCCGGCGCGCTGCCCGTAGGTGGCGCGGAGCTGGTGAACGTCCTGCAGGATGGGCCAGAGCTGGACGCCGTAGCCGGCCATGAGGCCCATAGCGCGCTCGACGGGGGCCAGATGGCCGAGGGCGGCGAACTCATCGAGCAGATAGAGGACCGGCACGGCCGGCTTGGCGGGATCGCGGGCCATGTCGGTGAGGCTTTGCGCGACGAGCAGGCGCAGCCATCGCGAATAGGTGGCGAGGCGATCGGGCGGCAGGACGAGGAACACAGAGACGTTGCGGCGCTTGAGATCAGCAAAGCCGAAATCGGATCGGCCGAGGACCGCGACCATGCGCGGGCTGTCGAGGAAATGGGTATGGCGCTGCGCGGCCGAGAGGACGCCGGCCGCCTCGCGGTCGGATTTGCCGAGGTGGCGGTTTGCGGCGCGGGCGATCAGGCCGGAGGCGGCCATTGACGCCTGCATGTCCTTCAGGAGCGCGGCGAAGGTTTCAGGGGCGAGGGTGAGATATTCGCGCAGGGTGGCGAGGTTTCGCCTGTCGCGCGGCTCGCTGGCGGCAATATGGAGGATCAGGCCGGCAATGAGCGCCTTGGCTTCCTCGTTCCAATGCGCCTCGCCCGCCATGCCCGGTTCATCGAACACGAGGGCGTCGGCCAAGGTGCTTGCATCTTCCGCGACATCGAGGCCGGCCGGGTCGAGCCCTTCCAGCGGATTGAAGGCGGCCGAGGGCTGGCCGGTGACGCCGAAGGGGTCGAGGACATGGACCGGGCCGAACTGCTGGCGGGCGCGGCCGGCGATCTTGGCATTTTCGCCCTTGGGGTCGATGCAGATCACGGAGCGGTCGGCGGTGAGCAGGTTGGGGATGATGGTTCCCACCCCCTTGCCGGTGCGTGTCGGTGCCATCGTCAGCAGATGGGCCGGGCCGTCATAGCGCAGGAGCTTCCCGGTCTTGCCGTCGCGGCCGATCAGCAGGCCGGAATCGGCGCGGGCGAGGGCGGCGGTTTCCTTGTCGGTGGCGAAGCGGGCTGAGCCGTGGGTTTCGCCGTCCATATCCCCGAAATGGATAATCAGCGGATTGGTGAGGAAGCGGAAGGCGAGCGCCAGCAGCACCAGCAGCGTGACGAGATCGAGCAGGAGAACCGGAACCGAGCCGACGCGAAAGCCGATTTGTTCGAGAGCGAAGCGGCCGCCGAAGCCGAGGACGAACAGGACGATAACAAGGAGGAACAGAAGCCCGAGAAGCGGTTTCCAGATGCGGAAAGGTGCGGCGAGCAGAGCGACGAACGCCCATAGCGGATCACGCGCGGCCTGCCGCATCATGTTCTTGAACGCACCCCAAGCAAGTCTCGCCTGACTCATGCGGCCGTCCCCCCGGCGCTACCTGTCGTTTCCCCGGCCGGCGCGTTGCCGATCAGATCGGCAAACAGTTCCTTGTCACCGGGGCGCGTCAGGAAGTCGGGCAGCTCACGCTTGAGCCATTCGCCCAAGCGCCGGGCAAATTCTTCATCCTTGCCGTGTTCGAGGCGATGCAGGACGAGCGCGCCGAGCAGCACCTTGCGGCGCGTGTCGTTGGCGCGTTCCTGCTTGCCGAGCCGTGCCTTGAGGGCGGCGCGCTGCGCATCCAGTTGGGCTAGACGTTCTTCAATGGATTTGCGCGCCATTCCTCAAATCTCCTTTTCCGGTTGTTCGCCTAGACTATCATTCCCGGCCGTCTTTTCCAGTGTTTGCCTGTTGCGCTTGAGTTTTCGGCGGTTTTGCAGCACAATCCGGGCCTCAGTTTCATTGCATCGACCTAGCCGCAGCGCCACACCGAACAGCGAAAGAGCGAAGCAATTGAGTTGAGAAGGGCGCACTTACGAGTTACTGCGTAACTCAGCGCGCTGTCAGCTAGAAAGCTGACGGGAAAGGCGGAAACGGGATCGAGGCAACGGGTTGGCGATCTACCATTTCAGCATGAAGCCAGTTTCGCGGGCGAAGGGCCGTAGCGCCGTCGCCTCTATGGCTTATCGTGCCGGGGAGAAGTTGACCAACGAGCGCGACGGCATCACGCACGACTACACGGCAAAGCAGGGCGTCGAACATGCCGAGATCGTCTTGCCGGAAGGCGTCAACGCCGATTGGGCGCGGGATCGCTCGACGCTCTGGAACGCCGCCGAGTTTGCCGAGAAGCGGAAGGATGCCCGCGTTGCCCGCGAGTTCGAGGTTGCCTTGCCGCATGAGCTTTCGGCCGAGGAACGGCTAGAGGCGGCGCGGGAGATGGCGCAGGAGCTGGCCGACCGCTACGGCGCGGCCGTGGATTTCGCCATTCATGCACCGCACGAGGCGAGCGACGTTCGCAATCACCATGCCCATATCCTTATGACCACGCGGCAGGTGACGGAGAACGGGCTAGGCGACAAGACCTATCTTGAGCGCGAAAACAAATGGCTGCTGGCGCACGACCTGCCGACGACCGATATGCAGCTCCGCGACCTTCGCCAGAGGTGGGAGGGGATCGCCAACGAGCGGCTTGCAATGGCCGGGCTTGATATTCGGATCGACCATCGTTCGCACATGGAGCGCGGGCTTGAGATCGCGCCGACCGAGCATATGGGCGTCCATGCCTCGCAGATGGAACGGCGCGGCCTCGACGTGTCGCGGTCGCGGCTGGACGAGGATGCGGCCCGGCGCAATGCCGAGCTGATCCGGGAGAAGCCCGAGCAGGTTCTAACCCTCATCACCGGGGAAAAGAGCGTGTTCGATCGCCACGACGTTGCGCGGGCGCTGCATCGCTACATCAACGACGACCCGCAGGAGTTCCAGAGCGCCTTTGCGAAGGTGATGGCCTCGCCGGCGCTGGTCGAGTTGCAGCCCGAGCGCGCGGACCCGGCAACGGGCGAGATCGAGCTTGCTCGCTATTCCACCCGCGAAATGGTCGAGATCGAATCCGGCATGATCGAGAGCGCGCAGCGGATGCACGCGGCTCATGGTCATGGCGTCGATCGCCGGCATGTCGAGCGGGCGATAGATGCCCAAGACGCCGCCATTCGGTCGAGCGTTTCCCATGACACGGCCGGGAAGGTTGCGCGGGGCGAGCTGGACGCCGGCGAACGTGAACGCCAGATCGAGACGGCGCGACTTTCGGACGAGCAGCGCCGGGCGATCGAGCATATCACCGGGCCGGAGCGGATCGCGGCCGTTGTCGGTTATGCCGGCGCTGGCAAGTCCACCATGCTCGCGGCCGCGCGCGAGGCGTGGGAGGCCGAAGGCTATCAGGTCCACGGCGCGGCCCTGTCGGGGAAGGCGGCCGAGGGCTTGGAGGAAAGTTCCGGCATCCAGAGCCGCACCCTCGCATCATGGTCCCGCGGTTGGGAGAACGACCGCGGCACGATCGGCCGCGGCGACGTGTTCGTGATCGACGAGGCGGGCATGGTCGGGAGCCGCCAGCTCGCCCGCTTCGTTGGCGAGGCCGAGGCGCGCGGGGCGAAGATCGTCCTTGTAGGCGACCATGAGCAGTTGCAGGCGATCGGGGCCGGCGCACCGTTCCGGGCGATCACGGAGGAAATCGGCCATGCCGAGCTGTCGGAGATTCGCCGGCAGCGCGTGGACTGGCAGCGGGACGCTTCCATTGACTTCGCCACGCACCGGACGGCCGAGGGGCTGGCGGCCTATCGGGATCACGGCAATATCAGCTTTGCCGAGACAGGCGAGGACGCGCGCGGCCAGATCGTGCGGGACTACCTTGCCGATCGCGATGAACGTCCGGACGGCACCCGGGTTGCGATGGCGCATCGCCGGGCCGATGTTCGCGCCATCAATGACGCGATCCGGGCCGAGCTACAGGACCGGGGTGTTTTGGCACGGGGCGAGCTGGCGCGCGTGGCCGACGACAGCCTTGCGCCGGGCGACGTCGCCCATGAGCGGGAAGGGCCGGGCCGGGCGCTGACCTTCCAGACCAATACCGGGCAGAGGGAGTTCGCGCCGGGCGACCGCATCGTGTTCTTGGAGAACAACCGCGACCTTGGCGTGAAAAACGGGATGCTAGGCACGGTCGAGCATGTCGAGGCGGGCCGGATCGTCGCGCAGCTCGACGGCCGGGGCGGCGATAGTGTTTCCGTGCCGATGGGCGACTATCAGGCGATCGACCACGGTTATGCGACGACGATTCACAAAAATCAGGGGGCGACGGTCGATCGCTCCTATGTGATGGCGTCGGGGACGATGGACCGGCATCTAACCTATGTCGCCATGACCCGGCATCGTGACGGGGTGCAGCTCTACGCGGCACAGGACGAGTTCACCAATGCCGGCCGGCTGGTCGAGCATGGGGCCGCGCCCTTCGAGCATGACCCGCAGAAGTCCGACAGCTATTTCGTGACGCTGGAAAACGACAAGGGCGAGCAGCGCACCCTATGGGGCGTCGATCTAGAGCGGGCCATGAAGGAGGCCGCGCCGGAGATCGGGGAGAAGATCGGCCTACAGCATGAGGGTTCCACCCCCGTCACCTTGCCCGATGGGACGCAGACGCACCGCAACACATGGAAGGTTCAGGACGCCGGCGAGCTGGCCTATAGCCAGCTAGAACGCCGCCTGTCCCGGTCGGGCGTGAAGGAAACGACGCTCGACTATACCCGCGACTTTGCCGAGCGGCGCGGGATCGCGGAGCAAATGGGCGTCCGCAGCGAGATCGAGATTCCGGCCGAGCGCGCCGGGCTACGTGCGGAACGGGAGTCGACGGCCGGGGATCACGCCCTTGAGCGGAGATCCTCGCAAAAAGTCGGCGCGGATCTCGCGCAGGATCTTCGTGCAGATCCGCGCGAAGATCTCGCCAGCGATCGACAGCAGCGCCGCAATCCGTTCGAGGGCCTGAAACTCGGGCGCGGCGCGGCGGCCGAGAGCCGCGAGCCAGACCGCGCCGGCGAGGACGGCCCGCAGATCGACCAGAAACGGCCGCAGCAGGCCGAGAAGCAGCGGCGCGGTATGTTCGCCGGCCTCAAGCTCAATGCACGCCCTGCGCCCTCACAGGAGCGCGGCGAGGCATCGCGGATGCAGCGACGGCCGGAAAGGGAAGGGAGCTTGCGGCAGGCGCCGGCGCCCGACCGGCTGGCCGAGCGGGCGCGGGGGCAGTCGCCGCTTGAGCAGGCCGTTGACCGCTATTCGCGGGCCTATCAGTCGATCGACCAGCACCGGCGCGAGGGCCTGCCGGTCCTCGACATGCAGCGGCAGGAAATGGGCGATGCCGGCCAGCAGCTCGACCAGGTGCGCGACGGCATGAAAGATTTGATGCGTTCGACCCTGCAAAACGACCCGGCGACGGCGCGCGCCATGACCGAGCTTTCCGGCCGGGAGCGTGTCGCGCAGGTGATCGACGGGATGAAGCGCGAAAACGCCGCGCTGCAAGACCCGAATGTCAGGGCCGAGCGGTTTGTTGAACGCTGGCAGGAACTACAGGGCCAGCGCCGGGAGCTTCGCGGCTGGCAGCACGACGATGCCCGCGCCAAGGTCGAAAGCCAGATGAACGGCCTGACCAAGAGCCTCGAACGTGACCCGCAGGTAGATTCCATCCTGCGCAATCGCCGGCAGGAGCTTGGAATCGGGCAGGAGCTTCGCCGGGGGCAGAGCATCGCCCATCAGCTACAAGAAGAAATGTCACGCAGCCGGCAGATTAGCCGGGGCATCGGTTTGGGAAGGTAGGCACGGAGAATATGACGGAGCTGGACGACGACAGGGAAGGAATCGCACGGCAAGCACTGGACGAGGACGCCGGCGACCCGGCCGCCGCGTTCGATGCGCTCCGGCGCACGATCGAGACGCAGGGCGCGCAGATCGGCGCGGAAATGACCGTGATGCGGCGTGGGCTGGAAGCGGCTTTCGACCAGCTCGAAAAGATCGAGCCGGCGCAGGACTACAAGCCCCAGCTCGCCCAGCTCGTGCAGGCGCTCGACACTGTTGCGGAGCGGATGCACGGCGTAGAGCAATCGCCTATTCTCCGGCAGGGCGCGACGCACTATGCGGCGCTCCTCGAGCGCAGCGGCGAGGCCCTGATACGCACCGCCGCGCAACAGCTCGAGCGGCAGGCGTCCGACCTCGAGCGCGCCGGCCGCAATCTTTCGGCGCACGTCGCCGGCGCGCGGGAGCGTAGCCGGCAAGATTGGTGGCTTGTCGCCGCTTTCGCGGTCGGCCTGCTCGCCGGCGCGCTGGTGATGTTGTTCCTTCCGCGCCTGTTGCCGTTCTCGGCCGCGCCGCGTGTCGCCAGCGTCGTCATGGGCGAAAGGCCGTGGCAGGCCGGTATGAGCCTCATGGCGTTCGGCAGCCCGGAAGCGTGGCAGCGCGTGGCCTCGGCCGACCAGCTCCTTGAAACGAACAGGGAGGCGGTAGCGGCTTGTTGGGAGGCCGCGCGCACGGCCGGCGAGGATCAGCGATGCACGATCACGGTGAAAGCGCCGGCGCAGTAGTGTGGAAGGAGTTTCTATGGCTAACGCTCAACATATGTTCGTCGTGACTGGCGGCCCCGGTTCCGGCAAAAGCAGCCTGATTGACGCCATGACCCGGCGCGGCTTCCGCACGATGCCCGAGGCCGGCCGGGCGATCATACAAGATCAAGTCAGGATCGGCGGGCCAGCCTTGCCTTGGGCGGATCGGGTCATCTTTGCCGAACTCATGTTGGGTTGGGAGCTGCGTTCCTATCACGAGGCTCTTGCGAGTGACGCGCCTGTCCTGATGGATCGCGGGATTCCTGATGTTGTCGGCTATCTTACGCTCTGCGGCCTGCCTGTCCCGGCTCATATTGAGGCGGCGGCGAAAATTCATCCCTACAACGAGCGGGTTTTCCTCGCCCCGTATTGGGGTGCCATTTTCGCGCAGGACGCCGAGCGCAAGCAGGACCGGCAGGAGGCCGAGGCGACCGGCCGAGTCATGGCCGAAACTTACACCCGGCTTGGCTATCAGATTGTAGAGCTGCCGCTGGTAGGGATCGAGCAGCGCGCCGACTTCATCGCGGAACGTCTGCAAGCCGGGTGAAGCAGGCTAAAACTGTCGCATGTTTTGGGAGTTTCGCGACAAAGTCTATGAGTTCTTACTATCTCGCGTCATGCTTTCGGCCATCGTCACCAGCTCACGACAGACACGCTCCTTGAGCTTGGCCGGCAATGGCCGGTTGGACATTGCCTCGTGGACCCACAGGCCATCAGCAGCAAGACGGGCGACGAAGCGCGCGAGGGCTGCCGGATCGTCGTCGTCAGGAACCGGCGGCGACCAGCGGTCAAGAACGCCCTGCCATAAGGAATCAAGGTCCGGCTCGCCGGCGCTTTCCAGCATCATCAGAAGTTCGACGCGGCGGGCCATCTGCGCGCAGCTCTGGATATAGGCCGCATCGCGTTCGGCCGGCTCCACCGTGTCGGCTTTGCCGCCCGCGATCTTCTCCATGCCCGCCTCCCATTGGTCGGCAAGATGTTGGTGGGCCGCGAGGATAAGCGCCTCCCGCGACGGGAAGTGGTAGAGCAAGCCGCCGCGCGTCAGCCCGGTTTCGGCCGCAACGGCGTCGAAGGTGACAGCGGTAATGCCGTCACGCTCGACAATGGCGATGATCGCGTCGAGGATTTTCCTGCGATTGCTGGTCCGCATGATGCCCTCCGCGAACTAGTGGGATGATGGATAGAGCGAGGATTGCGACCCCGGCCCGTAACGGCGCAGAAGAACCCCGGTCACGATCGCGCCGGCCGCCAATAGCGCAGCCCCGACATACATCACCACCAGATAGGCATTGTCGAAGGCAGCGGATGCAGCCGCGACGAGCGCCGGCCCGTTTGCCGTGTCTCCGGCCGCCAGCGTGAGAGCGGTGGCGATGTTGTCGCGCGCTTCCACGGGAGCGCCTTCGGGCAGGGCGATCCCGAGTGTATAGAGCGCCGAAAGCAGACTACCGAGAATGGCGACGGCGAGCAGGCCGCCGAACTCGTAGGACACTTCCTCGACCGAGGCGGCCATGCCGGCGCGATGCACGGGCGCGTTGCCGATGATGGCCGTGGACGCGACCGACGCAGCGGCTCCAAGCCCCGCGCCGGTCAGGAACATACCTGCAAGCACCCATCCCGTTCCCTGCGACAGTCCCCACGCCGTCAGCAGCACGGCGAGCGACCCCGCCCCAAGCCCTCCCGCGATCAGGTAGAGCAGGCCAATGCGGTGCAGCAGCGCGCCGCCGAGCAGCGCGGTCGGCAACGAGCCGATGGCGGCGGCGGAAACCAGCAAGCCGGCCTCCAGCGGGGAATAGCCGGCGACGAGTTGGAACCGCTGCGTCGTCACGAGCTGGATACCGCCCAAGGCGAACATCATCATGGCGGCGGCCAGCACGCCAGACGAAAAGGCCGGGTTGCGGAAAATCGAGAAGTCGAGCAGCGGAAACGGCAAGCGCGCTTGTCGCCGGACGAACAGGAAGCCCGCCGCTGCGGTGACGAGCAAGGCCGCGCTCAATACGGCCGAAGACGGATTGGCGCTGGCCGCGTCCTTGATTGCGATCACGAGCGCGGACAGCGCGGCCAATGCCAGAACTGATGACAGCAAGTCCCACGGCCGCGAGCCGTCGCCGGCGACCTTCGGCGCGACCAGCAGCGTCCCGATGAAAGCCGCGATCACCACCGGAACATTGATAAGGAAGACTGACCCCCACCAGAAATGTTCGAGCAGCAATCCCCCGATGATCGGGCCTATGGCGGCCCCCACGATCGAGATGGAACCCCATATGGCGATAGCGATGTTGCGCTCGCGCTCGACGGTGAAGGTGATGCGGATCAGGGCCAATGTGGCGGGCATCATGGCAGATGCCCCGATGGCGAGGAAGGCGCGGGCGGCGATCAGCACTTCCGGCGTGGGGGAGAACGCAGCCACGATGGACGCGATGCCGAACAGGACAAGGCCGGCGAGGAACATTGTGCGATGGCCGATGCGGTCGCCAAGCGTTCCGGCACCGAGCAGCAGGCCGGCCATGACCAGCGGATAGGCGTTGATGATCCATAGCCCCTGCGTGGTCGTCGCCCCGAGTTCGCGGGTGAGCGTCGGAAGGGCGGTATAGAGGACGGAGTTGTCGAGGGTGATGAGCAGCAGGCCGGCAGCCACCGTCACCAGCAAGAGCCATCGGTTTGAATGTGAGGCCGTCATTGGGAATCCATCCGGTTTGAGCAGCCGTCGCTATACATTCTAGATTGTAAAATTTCAACTCAAAAAGCTCGGTCAGTTGTCGCGGAAATCCTGATTTTTGCGACAAAATCGCCGGCGCTGATTTTTCAGGAGAAATTCTGTCGCGAAAATCAGGTGCGAAAGTGATAGATTCGCGACTGATTTTTGCGACACGTCGCGGCCCGGATTCCGGGCCGCTGCGGACGTGATGCAGGTTTCAGGATTTGCGCGACAGACAGCCTCGCTTTTCGGCGGCTAGAGCATATGCCTCCGACTGTGCAAGGTGTCAGTCCGCACTCCCCCCGCTTGCTGCGATGAGTCGACGTGCAACCAGATCGTGGTTCAGCCACAGGACAGGTCCGGAGGGTTCGCTGGCCTCGCCAAAGATCAACTGGCCGACCGCCTTGACCACATGATGGCTCAAGACGTCGCTCACGAGAATTCTTTTATCTTTGTGCAGTTGCACGATCTCTTGTGATGTGCCGATGGTCTGCTCCGCCTGAGTGGCGCTATTCGGCAGCGGCCAAAGGTCGAAGTCATAATAGGGCTGCATCGCCTCGTTGTTCTGATAGTCCAAAACCATCTGTAGCAGGGCTTCGAGCGTCACGCCGTCTTTCAGCAGGTCTTGGCATCCTTGCCAAAGCACCTCGACCCAGCCTCCACCGCCTTCTTTCTTCAGCGCGCCCAGCAACGGTAGGAGCGACAGTTCGAGCCCGGCGAATACATCGGAGGAATTGGTGCGGATTTCGGGGCAATTGAACACTGTGGCTTTTATGCCTTTGCGCCACGCAGCTTCGGCAACACCTTCAAGACGCATCTTCGCATAGCCTTGAGTGTAGTTGGTATAAGTCTGCCAGCGATAGCTGCCGCCAATCAGAACTTCGGTGCCGTGATAGCCATAGGCGGTGTAACGAACCTGTCCGCCGGCCGCCCAGATCCGGGTACGGATGGCAGAGCTGGCCTCAAGCAGGTAGCCAAAGGTATTAGCCGAAACCTCGTCAAAGTTTTGCAAAACGAGCTTCCCGAGATCGCTTTCGATCAGCGACTGCGACGACATATGTCGCGCGCCACGACCCTTGTAGATGCGGTTTACGATAGCGAGAACGACCTTGGCCTTCGGGATACCACCTGCCATTGTGTGTGCGAAGAAGACGTTCCTGCCGTCGGGGATCAGGTCATCGAGTTCCGCCATAACTGCGTCGAGCGCGGTCTTGAACCGTGTCAATCCAACCTCGTGGCAGCGCGCAATATAGTCCCAATCGAGGGTATCGGTCTGCCAGGTGTCGAGAGTCATCTTCCCGAGAAGATCAGTTGGGGTAGGACCGCCTTCGGGAGCATCGAGATCAAAGCCTGCCATCAGCGGAGTGTTGATAATCTTGCCGCCGAGATTGGCTTCAGCCGCAGCCAGTTCGTCATCAGCCAAGGCGCGCAATGCGTTATTCTCCTCGCGACGGCCGACTGTGACTCCCAGGATGGTCATGCCCGCAGCCTTGGCCTCGTCAAGCAGACCGGCTGCATAGCCACGGCCAAACAGCTCGCCAAAAAGCACGAAGAAATCTCCCTTACGGAAGAGAGTATTGGGGTTCATGGTTTTTTGCGGTGTGAGATTCGTCATATCAGCCTTTGCAATTTGGGGATGCTTTCGGAGCGAAACGTCAAGCATCCGAGATGGCCCATTGTCGCAGAAGTCCCGAAACCCGCGACAGTCGCAGAATAGGGATTTTCGCGACGAGATGCACCCGCTAGATTCGGGCGGTGAGCATAGCAGCGAAAGCCCCCTGCCCCATGATGATCGGATATGCGCGCGTCTCGACCGACGGCCAGACCCTTGACCAGCAGCGCGCGGAGCTGAAAGCGGCAGGCTGCAAGCGCATCTTTGAGGAAAAGGCATCCGGCGCGCATCGCGGCCGCCCCGAGCTGGCGAAGATGCTGGACCATTTGCAGCCCGGCAACGTGGTGACGGTGACGCGGCTCGATCGCCTCGCCCGATCGACGCGCGATCTTCTCGACATAGCCGAGCGGATCGGCCACGCCGAGGCCGGCTTGCGATCGCTGGCCGAGCCGTGGGCCGACACGACGACGCCGGCGGGGCGCATGGTGCTGACCTTCTTCGCCGGCGTTGCCGAGTTCGAGCGCAGCTTGATCCACGAGCGCACGAGCGCCGGCCGGGCCGCTGCGAAGGCGAAGGGTGTTCGCTTCGGC
>NZ_JBAFVB010000021.1:0-12898 GCF_043193975.1 Xanthobacter versatilis
AGCCGGCTCCCCGAAGCGGAGCGAACTATCATTGCGGCAATCGGCGTCTTTAGTTGAGGTGGGACCTTCTAATGTATGTCGCCAATCCCTCCACCCCTCCGAACAGGCGCATCGAATTTATTCCTTCCGCTGTCAGCTTTCGCCTCATCTCGTCCACCGCTCGATGCGGAATGGGGACCCTTTTAGCGATCCTGCTCGAGACGGCCGCCTCCAACGGTTCCTCCGCGCCGTGAAATGTAAAGCATCCCGACTGAAGCCGAATTCGACGGTTTGACCACATCGGTCTCATCGCAATGGGCTGCTGATTTGGAAAATGCGCGCCTTTTCTCTGCGCGATAGCAGCATCGTAATAGTCAAATCCGACGCGATCGACCGCATCGAATATGCGCCGCTCTTTGCAGAACATTTCGTTCAGCTTGTACGGGTTAAGGACCCAAATCCAAGGATCGCCCGTGCCTCTTCGGTCGGAGTTTGCGATAGCGAAGTACATTGCCGCATTGAGATCGGTCGTCCAGTCGAGAAGGCGCGTTGGAACACCATAGTGCTGCATGAATGATAGCCGTTCCCAGTTATCGGCGATGCTCACGTCCTCCACCATGGTCCAGAAGTTCGCAAACATGTTGATTTCTGCATCGGGATGTCGATTCGGATAGCGCAGTAGTGACGGTAAAAGTTGATGCCTGCCATCACTTATTCCGCGATACCAAGCCCCACCACGCGTCGTTCCAGTGCGACGCCGAGCCTCTTCGACGGCAGAGAAAAAATCGTTGAAAGACAACTCAGGTTCCTCGATATTTGCTTTCCCCAGCGTGGTGTAATGGTAACACGTCAGGTCGTGGACCTGGAAATCCTGGTTCGAATCCAGGCGCCGGTCAATTTTTCTTGACACCCGTTTGGGTTGTCGAGAAGCTGCCGAGGGCATGGGGTGGCCGCTCAGGCAAAACACGCGCAGGCAACGGCCCGTGGGGCGTGACAATCATGGCATCGTTCGACTGGTTGCTGCGTGGGATCGATGGGCGCGGTCCGGCAGGGGCGCCCTATAAGACCTTTACCGCCCCTGTCAGTACAATGAATTCATCAGGTAGGTTGATCGATGCGGTGAGTAGCGCGTGTAGGCGGCTCGCGAGTGCTGGCTGGGGCGAACTCCTCGCAGCACACGGTCTCGACGTCGCTGCCGCAAACCTCGAAAGCGAGCTTCAGAAACCGCTTACGATTGACAGATCAATTGCGGGCTTCGAGGATTTCGCACTGGAGGGGATACGCGCAATTGAAGCGGGTCAGCCCGCACAAAGTCTCCTGTTTCACGCTTTTGCATCGCCAGGTGTCCTCACCTATCCGACGAACGGGCGGGAGGCGGCGCTGACGGATTTCCCTACCTCTGCTGAGATCGAGGCGGTCGAGAACTATGTCTATGGGGTGCGTCCTCCTTCTATGGAAGAATTGTTCGTGCGTGCCGGTGGGGCCCACCTAGCGATTGTGGTTTTCGCTGTCGAGTACCGGTCCGGGATCGATACCGTTCATCGCAAGCACGCCGATACCTGCTACGCGCGCTGCGGCGTTTCCCGCGTCGGCACCACAAAGGCCGCCTACTTGCCAGCCGCGCGAGGGTATTTGCCATTTGTCGACGGACATCCCGATCAGATCCGGGTGCTTCCGTGCCGCTATGCACCTTACATTGCGGCTTTGGTCGGCGGCAGCAAGGACGGGCATGGCCCGATGCGGTTCATCGAACCTGGCGCAAAGGTAGCAGCGGCGTCAACTCCGCGTCCGCTCGATGCTGGTGCGGCTCCTCCCCCGCCGGCCCTGCAGTCGCGCAGCATCTCTGATGGGGCGCGCAGCTTCTGGGTACCGCTGCACAAATTATTTGACGGCAGCGAGTGTGTCCGCGACCGAACGATCGAGGTTCGCCTGTCGGCAAATCATGTAAACGAGAAGATCAGGCGAGCACACCTCTTCTTCGGAGCGAACGGGCACGACGGAGGTTGGTCGGAGAACGATATCAGTCAGTCGCCGTTCATTTTCTCCAAGGGAATTGCGGAGTTTTCGAGCGATCCGGCAAGCGGTGATTGGCTCTTGGAACCCGTGCCGCACAACCCGATGGTACAGCCGGCAAAATACAGCGGCAAACCGCTGACGTTCAGGGTACCCGAAAGTAGGGAAGGATCGGCCTGGACGCCATATCAATCGAGCTTGAATCTCAAACTGAAGGCGAGCGGCGCCCGGGCTGCACCTGAATATCTTCATGTTCGACATGTTATCGACGAGAATGGGCGCGAGGTCGATCTCAACAAGTCCAAAGATCTTATCAAGAAGGTCACGAAGGGCGGATACAATGCTCGACATTACGTCGATTTCGCAGGCGATGGTTGGATCGACGTCGAGTGCGCCGAGCTCGCGCTTGATGTGCCTCGCCGCCTTCCTGCATATTCGATCGTTGCGACCCCGGACTTCTTTCCAGCGGTCAATCAAAGCGACCTGATGAACTGGACGGACCAATCCGTACCGCCGGTGCTTCTTGGCATATTATGGCCGGAGAACCCTGGGAAACCGGAAGCGCTGTCCGACCAGCGATATGCCGCGAACCTCGAACTCGCGGGTGCCGGATTCGATCCCAACGACGATACAATGACGGCCATTGTTGGAGCATTCGGCTCTGGAAAGGGGCGCCTGACCCGCGTCCGGCGCTTGCGGATAGGGCGGGCGACCACGCTGCCGGACGCCGCTGCAGGCGTGTTTGCGCCAGGCTGGGACGTGTCCTACGATCGGACGCAGGAGTCTGACCCCGCTGATAACGGAATTGGCCTCTCGGCCGGAACGACGTTCCTGAACACCTACGGCTTGGGCTCGCCTTTCGTTGAGGACACCAAGTTATGTGCCGCGTTAAGCTCGTTTTGGCCCGCGGTTGCTCCTGACATTACTCGAACCTTCGGGCCGCTCGGAAAGTATGCGACGGCAACGCCGCTAACCGATGACGTCATTGGTCTTGGTGGCTCGCCGGCTTGGGACGGCGTCCAAGGGCCCATCGTCGACGCGAAGAGGAAAGTGATCGAGTACAGCTCGCTGGCCTATGGCGATTATGTAGAAGTGGCAACCCGCAATGGGTTTCGCATCGACGTAATCGGCCGGACGTCAAAAGAGGAATACGTTGCGCGAACCATCGCGATGGCGCGTGTTTACGCTGCCTTGGAGGCGACATCTCGATTAGACAAGGCGAAATGGTCGGTCCTTTCGTTCCGGCGCGCAACGCAGACCGATCAAGAATTGAACGATGCCTTGAAGGTCACCAAACGCAAAGTCCTCTCGGAATTTCTCTACCGGTTCGAGCTGGTTCGGCACGACGGTCGAACCATCGCGGACAAGGCAAAATTCGACAAGGTGCTCGTTCCCTACCGTTCGATTGTGCTGTTGTTCGCTGATCCGTCAATCGTGCTCCACAAGCTGGATGACGGCACCTGGAAGGTCCACGAGCTCCGGCGATAGTCAGCCCGATAGAGAGGAACCGTTGCGGTGAGTGTCTCGGTTGACTTGCTCATAGTCGGGGGTGGGCCAGCCGGAGCTGCGACGGCCATCTGGGCCGCGCAGCAAGGGTTGCGTGTCCTCGTCATGGAACGACAGACGTTTCCCCGACACCGGCCGGGTGAAACGCTGCATCCGGGGGCAGAGTCGATCCTGACGCAGCTCGGTGTCGCCGAACGTGTCGCAGCCGCCAGTCAGGTCCGTCACGCAGGTCAAAGGGTGATTTGGGCAGGGCAGGACAAATCAACGCGCTTTGCGTCCGATAGCCGAGGACAATGGCTGGGCTATCAGGTCCGCAGAGAGGATTTTGACGAGATACTGTTGTCTCGCGCACGCGAATGCGGCGTGGTCGTTATGCAGCCATGCGCGCCCGCTAACAGACTTTTGCAGTCAGCCGGCAGGATTTGCGGGATCGACGCTGGCGATCTTCTTCATGCAAAGTTCGTCGTCGATGCGACGGGCGGGCGAGGCGTTATCCGCCGCGCCCTTGGTTTAACGCAGACGAAGCTCTCAGAAGAGCTCCGTGTCCACTATGGATATGGGAGCGGTGAATGTTCCGACGCGGACGCTGAGCCAACGCTTCGGGGCGACGGAGGCGGCTGGCTTTGGACTGCCCGGATTGAGCGTCGTCGGTTTACGTGGGCGAGGCTCTCCTTTGGAGCGCCCAGGGCCTCCGCGAAGGTGATACCAGCGATCGACGGCGTCGAGTGGGACGGCCGCATACGGGGGGCCGACGTGACGTGGCGATTTCTTCCCGCCTGCGCCGGTCCTGGCTATTTCGTCGTTGGAGATGCTGCTGCGATCGTCGACCCTGCATCATCGCATGGCGTCCTTCGCGCTCTGATGTCGGGCATGATGGCGGCCCACGTCATCAGCAATGTCCTAAGCGGACGGGTTTCGGAACGCGATGGCCAGCACCACTACCGAGCCTGGCTGAGATCGTGGTTCGACCACGATGTCAGATTGTTGCGCGAATTTTACGATCGCGCTTGGCCTGTCGATGCGTCATCAGCGGCGCCTGCTCGCGACATGCCGTCGACGCATGTCGCGAACACATGAATTTGTATTTGCAAAAACTTAGGGGAGAGCGTCATGGCAAAGACCATCATTGCAGAAATCAGAAACAGTGCATTTCCGGCAATCTCCATCCCGCCAGGCACTTTCGTCGTTTGGACCAATCGAGATCCCTTCCCGCATGCGGTCGAAACGTTGCGCGACGCCGAGTTCTATTTTAATCCGGGTGCGCTTCAGCCGGGAGAGACGTCGAGTCCGGTATTCTTCGATAAGGCAGGCAGCTTTCCTTACCTTTGCCGCTTCCACGAGGGGATGGATGGGATCGTCACCGTGGTGGAGGGCTTAGCGGACGCGACAGTCGTCAGCGCCGCGGTCGACCCGCACGAAGGACATCAACACGGTCATGGGGGCCATGGCGGCCATGGAGGTCTCAGACATCTCCATGGATTCGTGACGGGCGGCCGAAGCGGCAATCGGCTCTATATGACGCACACCCCGGTCATCGCCGACCCGAGACATCGCTTCCAAATCATTCTGCAGGGTAGCTTTATCAAACCCGAGCACGTGGCAGCTTATGATGCCATGCGGGCTGCCAATGGCGGCTATGATGGAAGGGTTCAGATCTTTCATAGCCACATCTCCCTTCTCGACATCGCGAATGGCGTCGTCAAGGAGTTGCTCGAGGCTTCGGTGGTCTACTATCCAGACCGATCCCATCCCGACGATGGTGTCTCTGTCCCAGGTCTCCCCGACGATGCGACGCCCGTTCAGGTAGACCGCGTCATTCATTTCCACACCTTCAAGCCCGATTCGGACTATCCGGATGGCCTCGCCTACCTCGTCTACGGTGACGAGGAGGACATTTTCATCGACCACTTGATCACGCGAGCGCCCAACTTCCATTCGGTCGCCAAGCTCAAATTCAAGCCGGATTTCTGGCCGACGCAGAATGGTGATCCGGTTCAGATTATCGTGCCCTCGAAGCGCATTCGCGACGTATCCCCCAAGACCGTCCAAAGGGTGTCGTTCGTCGACAACGCTTTCCACATGTACTGGCTTCTTCCGCCTGGCGCCGGTGCCAATCAGGCGCAGGATCCACTTCTTCCTCGAGACAAGACGCCCCCCGTCTACGACGTAGTCCTGGAGGGTGGCCGTCGCAGCCAGATCGAGATCGGCAGATTCGTACATTTCGATATTCGTTTGCTGAACTATGGAGTGCTTATCCCCGGAGAGAACTAGGCGGTGTGGACGGATTTGATGAGGATGAAGCTCAAGGCGAGGGCGACGATGGCAGCGAAGCCGCACTCGGTCTTCTCGCAGCGCAGGGCGACGCGCTTGAATCGCTTGAGTTTTCCGAAGCACTGCTCGATGCGGGCCCGGCCCCGGTAAAGCGCCTTCGGGAAGAAGGTCGGCCGGTCCTTCGCGTTGTATTTGAACGGGATAGCCGACGCGATGCCGCGGGCGCGTGCGATGGCCCGGTTGGCCTTGGCATCATAGCCCTTGTCGGCGAGGGCCGCGCGCGGCGTGATGTCGGGACCCAGATCCAACAGCAGCTTGAAGATCGGGCTGTCGCCGGCCTCACCGCCGGTCAGGTGGAAGGCGATCGGCCGGCCGTCGAAGTCGCTCTTAAGGTGGATCTTGGTGGAGAAGCCGCCGCGCGAGCGGCCGAGGGCGTGGTGACGTTGCCCCCAAGGGGCGTCCATGTTCTGCTGGAAAATTTGCCCCCGATTGATGCGGGGCCGGTCCAGGCGGAGGCGAGCCAATCCGAAAAACGAATCTTAGCAGGGCACGTAATGGGGTAAAAGGTTGAAACAAGCGCCGACCAACAAACGCCTTTCCGCCGTTCTCCTGTATTTGCACGCCACCCCCCTACGACGCCCGAAACTTGTTGAAGCGACCTGATTTCTGGCTCTTTTAATCATCCCCGATCGGGGATCGCAGGGCCCGTCCCCCGTTGATGTGGGGGACGGGATGGGGCCAATCAGCGCAATTCCGAGGCATTCCAACGCGGTGCGCGCATGCTGCGCACCGCGTTGGGATTAGCCATCGCACGCTTCCTGGAAGACGGCTCCGTCGTCGAGGTGATGCTCAACCCGGACGGGCGCCTATGGGTCGACCGCCTGGCTGAAGGGCTCGCGGATACCGGAGAGCGGCTGTCGTTCGCCGACGGCGAGCGGATCATCCGTCTCGTCGCGCACCACGTGGGCGCGGAGGTCCATCCGGATGCGCCGCGGGTCTCCGCGGAACTGCCAGGCAGCGGGGAACGGTTCGAGGGCCTCCTGCCGCCGATCACGACCGGTCCCGCCTTCGCCATCCGCAAGCCCGCCTCCAGCGTGTTCGACCTCGACGCCTACGTCGCCGCGAACATCATGACGGCGCAGCAGGCTGAAGCGTTGCGCCTCGCGGTCGCCGAGCGCCGCAACATCTTGGTCGCCGGCGGGACGAGCACGGGCAAGACCACGCTCACCAATGCGCTCGTCGCCGAGGTCGCCAAGACGTCCGATCGCGTCGTGCTGATTGAGGACACCCGCGAGTTGCAATGCAGGACCCCGAACCTGGTCGCGCTGCGCACCAAGGACGGCGTCGCGACGCTCTCCGACCTGGTCCGCTCCTCCCTGCGGCTGCGGCCCGACCGCGTTCCCATCGGCGAGGTGCGCGGAAGCGAGGCGCTGGACCTCGTCAAGTGCTGGGGGACTGGCCATCCCGGCGGCATCGGCACCATCCATGCCGGCAGCGCCATCGGCGCCCTGCGCCGCCTCGAGCAGCTCATCCAGGAAGCCGTGGTCTCGGTCCCTCGCGCCCTCATCGCCGAGACCATCGACCTCGTCGCGGTTCTCTCCGGGCGCGGCTCTGCGCGCCGGCTTGCCGAGCTTGCCCGCGTCGAGGGGCTCGGGCCGACCGGCGACTATCTCGTCACCCCCGTCGAAGCCTCCCAGCAAATCGGAGAACCCTGATGATCCAGCGTGTCCGCCGCCTTCGCCGTTCCTTCGGTCCTGCCGCCGTCACCCTTCTGGCCAGCACCATGCTGGCGCGACCTGCCCATGCCTCGGGCTCCTCGATGCCCTGGGAGCAGCCCCTCCAGCAGATCCTGAGCTCGGTGGAGGGGCCCGTCGCCAAGATCGTGGCGGTCCTGATCATCATCACGACCGGCCTCACCCTGGCATTCGGGGATACGAGCGGTGGGTTCCGCAGGCTCGTGCAGATCGTCTTCGGCCTGAGCATCGCCTTTGCCGCCAGCTCCTTCTTCCTGAGCTTCTTCTCGTTCGGCGGCGGGGTCCTGGTCTGATGACCTCGCTGACCGATCCCTCGGCTGAGCTGCCGGGCTTCTCCGTCCCGGTCCACCGCGCACTGACCGAGCACATCCTGCTCGCCGGCGCCCCGCGCAGCATCGCCATCCTCAACGGCACGCTGGCGGCAGCCCTCGGCCTTGGCCTGCGCCTCTGGCTTGTCGGCTTTGCCCTCGGCGCGATCGGTCATTTCGCGGCGATGTGGGCTGCGCGGCGCGACCCGATGTTCGTCGAGGTCACCCGGCGCCACCTGCGCATCTCCAGTCACTTGTCGGTGTGAGCCCCCACCATGATGAACCTCGCCGAATATCGCCGCACCGCCGCGCGCCTTGCCGATTATCTGCCCTGGGCGGCGTTGGTGGGGGAGGGCGTCGTCCTCAACAAGGATGGCAGCTTCCAGCGTTCGGCCCGGTTCCGTGGTCCGGACCTTTTTCAGGCTGGAAAATGCTTCGGAATGCTGGCGCTTCCTTTGTCCCGCCTCAGATGCGGTCCGGCTGGAGCGGATCGCCCTCAGCAGGCCGAGCGTGTTGGCCTACGCCATTTCCATCATGGGTTCGCGCGGCGTCCATTCCGCGTGGTCGCCGCCAAGGCGCGGCGTCGGGCGCGACCAGCGGCACGGGGTCTCGGACATGCGCAGCACCGGTCCCAGCGTCTTCAGGTCGCCATAGCAGGTGCCATTGACATGGACGGCGAGTACCTCGAACTCGGCCGGCGTCAGCCGGCCGGCCGCATCGTCGAAATCGGCCACGAGTCCCTCCCGCTGCAGCAGCATGGCCGACTGGCACAGCGACACCTGCACCCGGTAGCTGCCGCCCTCGCGGGCACGGCGGGCCAGCGCCAGCATGGCCCCGAAAGCGCCGAGGAAGCCGGTGATGAAATCGCACATGAAAACGGGTGTCAGCTCCGGCCGGCCACGCCCCATGGCCTCGCCCTGCGTGTGGCAGATGCCGGTGACGGCCTGCGCCACCTGGTCCCAGCCCGCGCGGTCGGCAAATGGTCCTCCGGAGCCGAAGCAGTTCACCGAAACATGGACCAGCCCCGGCCGAAGCTTCATCAGGTCCTCTACTCCGAAGCCGTGGGCGGCCAAGCGCCCGGGCCGGTAGCCATCGATGAAGACATCGGCGTCACGGGCCAGCGCCCGCAGTTGAGAGGCTTCCTCCGGACTGGTGAAATCGAGGAAGGCACTGCGCTTTCCATGGCTGGTGTCGCGCACGAAGGCCGGCACCTGGGGCAGGTGCGGCGCCGTCACCATGAGCACGTCGGCGCCGTGCTCGGCCAGCGCCAGGCCGGCAGTCGGCCCTGCCAGGATGCGCGTGAGATCGAGCACGCGCAGGCCCGCCATGGGCGCATCTCCCGCCGGTAGGGGCTCCGGCGCGCTGTCCGCGAGCTTGGTGATCTCCACCACGGGCCGGGTGGCGAGATAGGCGCCGTGGGGATGCGCCAACCATTCCTCGGGCGTGCGCACTTTGCCTCCACAGGCGCGCGCCGCCGCGAGCGCATCCTCCAAGGCATCGGCGCCCCAGCGGGCGACGCCTGCCTTTATGTCTTCGACCGAGCTGTTGCAGTCGAGCACATCCAGCACGCGCTCCTCCAGATGCGGCAGGTTGGTATGGGGCAGCACCCAGCCCCCATCCGCCGTTGCCCACGGCTGGGTCAGCGAGACCATGTGCTTCATGGCCGCCGAGACTGGGATGGGGCGGTATTCCCCGTCCTCGCCGCGCAGCAGGGTCTCCTCCCCGCCGGAGAGGGAGGTCGCGGCAGCCGCGCGGGCGTCGATGCTCAGCTTCTGCTGGCGGCCGGTCCGCAGCCGCCAGAGATCGTTGGCGGCGACGCCGCGCGCGGCGAGCACCGATGCGGAAACCTCGCCGATGCGGAAGGGCGTGCGAAAAAACGGATCCACACCAGTGATCGACACTTCGTCGGCCGGCAGCGGCGCGCCGGCGCGGATGGTCATCAGCTCGCGGAACGCATTGGAGGCGGTCGGGAACCGCTGGGGAGTGGGCATGGAGGGGCCTTTCGCGCGATGGGGCCGGCGGCGGGAACGGGCCGTGCGGGATCGCGGCTGGAGCTGGAGAGAGGGCGAAAAGGAGGGTCCGGGCTCCTGCGGCCCGGACCCTCCGGCGTCAGGCGGCGCCGGCCAGGTGGCGGGGCGCACCGGCGCGCCGCCCTGCCCGCGAGACCAGCCAGCAGGTGAAGAAGGCCAGCGGCATGGAAATGAGGGTCGGCGGATCGAGGCTGACCACGGGCGCTGCGAAGCCGAACACCTTGACCCACATGGACGGGCCGAGCACCGTGAGGCCAAGCGCCGCCACCAGCCCGATGCTGCCGCCAGCGATGGCGCCCCGGGTGGTGAGCCCGCGCCAGTAGATGGAGAGCACCAGCACAGGGAACGTGGAGGAGCAGGCGATGGCGAAGGCGAGACTGATCATGTAGGCCACGTTCTGCCCCTGGAAGGCCACGCCGAGCGCGATGGTGACGAGCCCCAGAACCACCGTGGCGATGCGCGAGATCTTCAGTTCCCGCGCCTCGTCGGGCCGCCCCTTCAGCACCACGCGGGCATAGAGGTCGTGGCTCACGGCCGAGGCCCCGGCGAGCGTGAGGCCCGCCACCACGGCCAGGATGGTGGCGAAGGCGACCGCCGAGACGAGCCCCAGCATCACATCGCCGCCCAGCAGTCGCGCAAGGTGGATGGCCACCATGTTGACGCCACCGATCACCTTTCCATCCGCGCCGATGGCGGAGGCGTCGCCGGAGAGGATGACGATGGCGCCGAAGCCGAAGATAGCGGTGGCGGCATAAAAGGTGCTGATGAGACCAGTGCCCCACACCACCGAATTCCGCGCGGCACGGGCATCCGGCACGGTGAAGAAGCGCATCAGGATGTGCGGCAGGCCTGCCGTGCCGAACATGAGGGCCAGCGCCAGCGACAGGCTGGAGAACGGCGAGCGCGCCGCGGACGCGGGAGCCAGAACGCCTTGTCCCTTCGCATGAACCGCCGCCGCGCCCCGCAGCAGGGCCGACAGATCGAACCCGAACCGCGCCAGCACCAGCACCGCGATCACGGCCCCGCCCGCGAGCATCAGGCAGGCCTTGACGATCTGCACCCAGGTCGTGGCCATCATGCCGCCGAACATCACGTAGCAGATCATCAGCGTGCCCACGATGGCGACCGCCTCCTTGAAGTTGATGCCGAACAAAAGCTCGATCAATGCTCCCGCGCCGACGAGCTGCGCGATGAGGTAGAAGCCGATCACCACCAGCGAGGCGAGTGCTCCGAAGATGCGCATGGGCGTCTCCTCCAGGCGCAGGCTCACCACGTCGGAGAAGGTGAACTTGCCGAGCTGGCGCAGCCGCTCGGCAAGCAGGAACACCACGATGGGCATGCCGGTGGAATAGCCGATGGCGTAGATGTAGCCGTCGAACCCGCTGGTGAAGATCAGGCCGGTCAGGCCCAGGAAGGCCCCCGCCGAGAGCGCGTCGCCGGCGAGCGCGAGGCCATTCTGCAGGGCCGTGACATTGCCGCCGGCGGCGTAGAAATCGTTGGTGCCCTTGGTGTTGCGTGCCGCCCACCAGGTGATTGCGAGGGACAGCACCACGATGGCGAGGAAGCAGGAGGTGGCGATCGTGTTCATTCCGCCGCTCCTTCCGCCGCCAGGATGGCGCTGTCCGCGTCGGCCTGCTTTTCGCGCCGGTTTCCGATCACCGCATAAGCCACGGTGAGCGCGAACCCAAGCAGGATGACGCCCAGACCCAGGGCGAAGGCCATGGTGAGCGTGCCGCCCGCATGGATCGGAGAGGCGAGGACGCCGGGCGCGAACGCCATGAGCGCCGTGAAGCCGAGATAGGCCGACGCCAGGATGGCGGTGGCGAGGAATCCGGGCCCGGCGCCCGTGGCTTCGGCCAGAGGCTGTTTAGATCCGACAGACATGTTCTTGTTCCCCTCAACGGTGGCGCGCGGCGGCAGTCGCCCTCCCACCGGATTGCCGGCGCGCCGTCTGGATCGGGCCCACGGTTGGGAGACACTCCGCCCGCCTGTTGCCCAAAAATTATTCAGGATTGATCCTGCTTACTTTCGAGGCTAACAACCGTTTTGACATTCTTGAAATGGTTTGATCTGATGTCAGTCATATGAAAATGAGATGATTTGGCCATGCAGAGCACTGACCTCGAATTCTTCCTGACGGTGAGCCGGGAAGCATCCATCGGCGGTGCGGCGGCCCGGCTGAACACCGCCCAATCTAACGTCACCAACCGCATCAAGAAGCTGGAGGCGGACCTCGGCGTCATCCTCTTCAGCCGGCATTCCCGTGGCGTGAAGCTGACGGCGGCCGGGGAGCGGCTGCTTCCGTTTGCCGCCGAGGTCGGCCGGCTGCTGCAGGATGCGCGCAGCGCCGTGACCGCCACCGACGCGCCGCGCGGGCCCTTGCAGATCGGCACCATGGAAACCACCATGGCCCTGCGCCTGCGTGAAAGGCTGGTGAATTTCGCCGGCCTCTATCCCGACGTGGATCTGACACTACGCACCGGCACCACCGCCGAGCTGACCGAGCAGGTGCTGCAGCAGGAGCTGGAGGGCGCCTATGTGTGTGGCCCGGTGGCGCACCCGCGCCTCGTGGCGCGCCGCGCATTCCAGGAAACCCTCGCGGTGGTGGCCGGGCCGGACGTGACCTCGCTGGAGGGCTTCACCGACCGTGGGCACGCCAACATCTTCGTGTTCCGTCGCGGCTGCTCCTATCGCCAGCGGCTGGAAGTGCTTCTCGCCCGGCGCGGCATCGCGGTGGCGCGCATGCTGGAATATGGCAGCCTCGATGCCATTCTCGCCTGCGTCTCCGCCGGCATGGGGCTGACCCTGCTGCCCACTGATCTCGTCGAGGCCCATGCCCGCGACCACCGCCTCTCCTTGCTCCCATTGCCGGAGGAGGAGGCGAATGTGGAGACCGTGTTCATCCGCCGGGCACAGGTGTATGTCTCACCCGCCCTCACCGCCTTCCTCGAGGTCGCGGGACCGCCCGTCGCGGCGGCGCGGGATGCGCGCGAGGCTCCCCTCTCACACATGCAAGAAGCCGGAGAGTGACCAGCGC
>NZ_JBAFVB010000022.1:0-6730 GCF_043193975.1 Xanthobacter versatilis
AAGCCCTGAGGCGTAGGCGAGATCCGGCGTCCGGCCGAGCCGAACGAACCCATTGTCCCAGGTCGCACACCACAGCGCGAAATAGGTCGCGCCCAGCGGCTTGCCCTTCGACAGCTCGTCGAGGGCGCGCATGAGGAGCGGCATCGTCTTCGGCACGGTCGTGTAGCCGTTGAATCGGTTGCGATCCTAGATCCGGTCTTAATCGGCTGACCGCAATGAGCGAAGATGCGAGTGGCTACGAGCTCAACAGCAAATCACCATAGGTCTCTGCCAGCTGCAGGCTTTGGTCCCGGGTTCCCGCCGGAATGCAGTCAATAGATCCGCCGGTGGCCACGGTCCCGGCAGGTCGAGCATATCGGCCAAGATGGTGCCCTCCAGAAGTAAGAGCCGCGACGAGGGCGAAAATGCCGGCGACGATCCGCGGTTGGCGAGACAAGCTGCCTACGATGAAACCAATGAGATGAGCTGATTCTGCCTATCCGTGATGGTGCACGCATGACACGCATACGGCTCGGACAACTGTTCGATTGTACGGAGCAAGGCGGTGTCCTGGTTGCCGAAGCTGACGACGGATCCCTTCAACATATCGACGATGTGCCATCGGGCCTTGCCTGCAATTGCGTGTGCCCGGGTTGCGGCCGACGAATGGTTGCGAAGAAGGGCGAGGTGCAGGCACATCACTTTGCGCACCACTCTAATCGCAACGGCACCTCATGCGCCTCCGCGGGCGAGACCGCGCTGCACAAGTTCGCGAAGAAAGTCCTTGATGAGCGGCTGGAGATGGTGCTTCCCGAGCTCCGCATTTCGAACGCGAACGATACCGAAGTCGTCGTCCGGGCAACCAAGCTCACATTCGACGGGGCAGTTCTCGAAACCAAGGATGGATCGATCGTGCCGGATGTCGTTTTGGTCCTGCGGGATCGGCGCCTCATCGTAGAATTCAAGGTCACCCATCCCTGCGATAGCGTAAAGATCGCGCGCATTCGGGCCATGAACATCGGGGCGATCGAGATCGATCTCTCTGCCTACCGGGATCGAACACTAGATGAGCTAGGAGACGACATCCTCTATGGCGCACCGAGGATCTGGCTTCACAATCCGCACGAGTCCGCCGCCCGGGATCGCCTGTCGGAACGAGCTCGCCAACGTGCCAAGGATCAGCAAGAGACCGTCGAAGAGCTCCATCGAAATTATCGGCACCGCCTGCCGGCGCGAGAAAAAGGCGTAGGGGAGTACGAGACTATCCTGCGCCGGGACGGTTTGGACGCTCTTATCGATCTCCCCGTCGACGGGAGCGGGTGTTTCACGGTCCCGATCGCTGAGTGGCAAGGCGCTATCGTCGTCGGTTTGCTGCAATCCAAATCCCAACCTTTCAGAACGCGCACGGCCGTCGCCGCCCTGATGCGGCGGAGTTGGATCGAGCCGCTCTTTCGTTCTGTCTCCGACGATATCGCCAAGGCGCTGAAGGAAGCAGGCGTGCCTTTCGCCACCCCCGCAAGATCCATTGAAAGCTATCTTCGCGAACTTGAACGGCTTGGCTTTGCGTATTCTGCTCCGTCGGAGATCTGGAAGGCGTCGGGTCTGTTGCAGCAGAAAGTTCACGAAGCGGAGGAACTCCGGGTGCGCCCAGCGAAGCGCTTGGCTGAGGTGCGGGCCATCGTGTCAGAGCAGCTTGTCAGCCTGCCTGAGGAGGAGATGCTCGAATTCTCGTTCGATGCATGGATCCTTGCCGAACTTCCGGGCCGGGGCCATTCCATCGCCGACGCAATCCGTGGCACGGATGCAGAATGGACGGCGCTTTGCCACCAACTCTCGAACATCCGCACTCGCATCCGCTTCTCGCCTCGTGAGGACCTGGAGCTTTTTGGCTTGCCGTGTAACGGCGAGCTCGAGCGCGCGCTCCAGCGGAAGCGCCGCGAGGCGGAAGATAAAGAACGGGAGACTCGGGAGAAGGAGAAGGCCGATGCGGAAGCTCGGGCGATCCGGCTCAGGGAGATCGCAGCGCGGAACCTAGGCGAAAATTATGAAACTTGGCTAAGCACCGGCAACACGACTCTAAATGGCCAATCGCCACTCGAGACCGCACGGAGCGAAACTGGCTTGCGCGACGCCATCCGTGCTCTCGAACAAAAAGCGGACGAAATCAGGCGCGAGAAGCTAGCCTGCCGGCGGAAGCAAAAGGCTGTGGGAGAACTGGAGGTTCTCGCCCGCAGCCGCTACACCGATCCCGCGCGAGCAAACCTCTGGATGCGGTGCCCCCGGCGTGAACTCGGAGGGCGATCCCCGGCCGACTTCACGATTGACGACGCCACTCGCGACAAGTGCGCTAGCTATCTGCCAGCGAAAAAGTCGCGACATTAAGACGCCTCCGTTTGGCGTAGCGATGAACAGATAGCCGATAGTTCCGGCCCTAAGCGCTACGATAGCGAGCGGGATCACGAGGAGCAGGAGTGCCCGTCCTTGGTCGAATAGAACGGGCTTGCAGCGGTTCTGGGATGATAGCATCTACGCTCGCTCGGCGTGGGACCCCACAGCTGAGCGCGCCCGGAGAGCCGTGATGTCGGACGGAGAAATCTGGCGGCGAGAGTACGAAACCAACCGCTATCTTGAGAAGATAGATGGTGGTGCTCTCGAGCGCCGACGGGAGCACATCCTGCGTAACCTCTGGTCGACCGACAGGGACGGCTATGTAACGCCTCCACGTTTTGCCACGGCGCGAAGGGGAATGCTCCGTCTGCTACTCCATACGATGTTGGAGCAGATGGCGCGGGACGGCATTCAAGATTGCCTGTTTGACGAGGCAACGCTGCGAGAGGACGCTTCGGCGGGCTATATGCGCCCCATCCTCACGACACCCTATTTGGGCCCTCCCGATTGCTACACGAAATACGGACAGCGGGAGCATATTCGCGAAGATCTCAATGCCGGACGACTGCGTATTTGTCCAGCATCAGCGTATAATGACGACTCATTGAACGCGGCGCAGCAAGATGACGAGCTGATACATGCTGCCATTACTGCAAAGAAGTCTATCGTCTTTCAGCTCTACGGATTAGATAAACACGGCAGTGTGAGGTTCCCGTCCCGACAGAATCAATGGAATTGTTTCGCGATATGAGCGTGACAAATTTCTACGTCTGGTGTTGTGGATTAGGCTACGACGCCCGAATGTTTCGCGATTTCCACGCAAATGCGGCTTTGATCATTCGCGACAAGGAGGGCTTCCAGAAGCGTATGGCTCACATCGTATCTAGGGCGTTGCCTGACGGCGATATACTTCATGGACCGATCACCTACTACGACCCGTATTCCATTCAACGGGAGGAGTTGAGGCCAATCTTCATGAAGAATTTTGCCTATCTCTACCAGAACGAATATCGCTTTGCGTGGGCGGCGGCACCGGACCGACCGCTCGCCCCCTTTTTTGTTGAACTTGGTCCTTTGACCGATATCGCGGAGGTAGTCGAAATTGTCCCATGATGGGGCGGAGGGCGCCATGAGGAACGGAACCATTTTCTCGGAGAGTATCCCGCGAGCAGGGGCTCAGGTTGAGTGCCACCGTCTGGATCCTATTGAGCTTCCAGAAGTGGGCGGAGCGGCGCGAGTTCGCATGGTCGAACACCGAATGCATCATCCTGAACACCGAAATGGTCTTCGGGGCATCAAGCTTAAGTGGTCAGCCTGCCTCGATATCAGACGCAATCGCGGCGAAAGAATTCATATGCCGATCATTTAATCGCTTCATTCCAGAAATGTTGGATCGACTATCTTCACATGATTTGGCGCATGTCCGTACGATATCACGATATAGGGCCGACGGTATAAGCTTGGCGCCCTGAAAGTTGATAAAGAGACCATCCGTTAACTTCGCGTCAACGACGGACCCGCGCGCGACAAGCATGATGTTCAGCGGCGCTCCATATGCCTGAAATACCACGTATCGCCGACTCGGGTCCGGCAGGCCACTGACGGGAAGAACCTCGATCGAAAGGACGAGGTCCCCACCATGTGACAGCAACTCATACGCTTCCTTTGCGGCGTTCGCCTTCCGTGCGATCAGGACGCACGGGGCACGGGAGTCGTAAGTCCGGAAATCGGGATCCGGTTCGAGACCCAAGAACTCGCACAACCGATTGCGCTGTTGGTGGTCCAAAGCCGCCTTGCGGTCGAGAAACCATTCGAGCGCGCGCGCCGTGGAGCCGATGCAGCGGCTCAGTTCGCCGAGCGGTGTCGGCCAGCATCTCACCAATGCCCGGGCGATTTCCGGGAGATCATCTGTTTCGTGATCCTGGGACATGGTCTCTTGGAACTCATCGCCATCCAGGATCGGAGGCGTTGCCAGCAGCCAGACAGCGCCGTCAATTGTATCCGTGTGGAAATACCGGCGCCCGGCCGGGGCCACCCCCTTCTCCCAGGCATGGAGCCACACTCCGGCACGCCATTCGATCCCATCGATCTCACGTAGATCGACCGAGCGATGGGACAGGCTCCGCCACCAGTCCAATTTGGCATTCGGGCGTGACGGCGGGGACCGGAAGGATTGATTGTGGCTATCCGTGATGCAGCGGTTAAGCTGATCCAGTGTCGTGTTTGGTGTGATCCACCTGCGAGGCAGGCTTATCCACATTGCGTCCTCCTGACACCGGCGCACGGATGCGGAGAATTCCTTGTCGCCGCGGTCCGCGATGACGAGCCGGACCTCTGACGCCGCCAGGATTTCGGGCAAGGGCGCCGCAGATGCGGCGACATGGCGGCCCACCTTCAACACATCGGGACGACCGCGTAAGCCTGCGGCGCGCCTCCAGGCCTCGTTGAGAACGCTCACGATGGATGCCGGGCGATCGAGTGGTGCGAGCATGACCCATCGAAGCGGGGTGCCTGGAACGGACAGCCCATAAAGGAGCAAAGGGGTCAGGTCATAAGCGGCCATGTCCTCTCGCGAGGCCGCCTCCCGGACGAAGACAAGGCCATGATCCGCATGCGTGAAGACATGCTTTGCCATCGCGATGACGAGATGGTGTTCGCGAATACGTCCAGACTCATCTTTTTCGTGCTCGTCAACAAAGGGCATCGGTTTCCACCTGATCCGTCGTCGTAGGCTTTCTTTCCAACGAAGATACCCGGTCTCAGCGACGCGGTGTGAATTCGTCGCGAACTCGAACTCGAGCACCTATCATCCCGATGAAATCGCCATCTGCTTCAGACATCGTTTAGTGGCCATCCAGCCCTACCCAAACGGTAACGGCCGACTTCACGCCTAGGCTCAGGACTCACTAATCAGAGCCAGAAGATGACGGTGGCTGCGATGCATATGGCTGAGAAGAAGGTGTGGGCGCATCGGTCGTAGCGCGTGGCGATGCGGCGCCAGTCCTTGAGTTTGGCGAATAGGTTCTCGACCTTGTGCCTTTGGCGGTAGAGGGTCTTGTCATAGGCGAACGGCCGCTTGCGGCTCCTGGATGAGGGAATGCAGGGCGCGATCCCCTTGGCGGCGAGCGCGCCCCGGAACCAGGCGCTGTCATAACCCCGATCGGCGATCAGACTCTTGGCCGGCGGCAGGGCGTCGAGGACAAGGCGGGCGCCCTTGTGGTCGCTCATCTGGCCTTCCGACAGCAGCATGACGATCGGCCGGCCCTCGCCGTCGCAGACGGTATGGAGCTTGGAGTTCAATCCACCTTTGGTGCGCCCGATACGACGGGGAACAGCCCCTTTTTGAGCAGGCTCGCCGCCGTCCGGTGGGCTTTGAGATGGGTGGCGTCGATCATGATGCGCTCGGGCCTCGTCCCCTCTCCCGCGAGGCTGGCGAAGATGCGATCGAATACCTTGAGCCGGCTCCAGCGGATGAAACGGTTGTACAACGTCTTGTGGGGGCCATAGCCCTTGGGAGCATCCTTCCACTGCAGGCCGTTGCGGATGACGTAGACGATGCCGCTCACCACCCGCCGGTCATCGACCCGCGGCACGCCGTGGGCCAGAGGAAAGAACGGCGAGATCCGCGCCGTCTGCCGCTCGCTCAGCAAGAACAAATCACCCATCCCAGCCTCCTCAATGGAGACTGTGAATCACATCCTCAGCGCTATTAATAGGTCCTGAGCCTAGGCGATGCACTGGTCCAGCAGCCAGACGTTCAGCTCGTCGTAGCTCTTCACCCGAAGGCGTGGTGTGAAGAAACGCTCCCACGCCAGCCCGACCTGGTTCTCCACCTGGCCCTTCTCCCAGCCGGACGCCGGGGTGCAGGCGACTGGATCCACCAGGTAATTGCTGCACATCCGCAGGAAGCGGCGATTATAAGCCCACTCCTTGCCCCGGGGTCCCCATCGCGCCAGCGCGATGGGGGTGGCCCACGAAGATCGCATCGACCGCGGTCTTCATGTTGTCGTAGATGCCGCGCGTGCAGCAGCCCTTGAAGAAGGCGAAGGCCCGCAGCCAAGTTTACGCAGGCTGCGCACGCTTGCCTGCGTGGGCCTCGAACACCATCTCCTGCGTCTCGCGCGGATAGGCCCGCACGAACAGCATCCGCGAATGGCACAGCCGCACATGGGCGACGCACACCGACACCGTGGTGCCGTTGATCAGGACGATCTCGTGGCTCCAGTCGAACTGGTAGGCCTCGCCGGGCGCGAAGCTCAGGGGCACGTAGGCCGCAGCCGTCATCGTCGCCTGCGCCCGCCGCCAGCCCTTGGCATAGCGGCGCAGCGCATCGTAGCTGCCCTCATACCCCCGGCTGCGCAGT
>NZ_JBAFVB010000023.1:0-3436 GCF_043193975.1 Xanthobacter versatilis
GGGCCATATGAGGCCACGGCGAGATAGAAGGCGACAAGTGCGGCTTTGTGCATGCTCGGCCTCTGGCGGCGTTCCGAATACTTGCCGTCCCGACTTTTTGGGGCGCGCGGCGCGGCGCAGGCCTGTTAGAAAGGTTAGGTGAGTCTGAACCGCTCTCCCCCAAGCCGTTAGCCTACGGTCCGGGGCGGCTGCGCGCCGCGACCGTCATGCAGCGTTCACCACTGCCATGATCGTTTGCCGAGGCGTCTGACTACCGGCCAGCGACATACCCATAACAGACTTGTTTACCGCAAGAAGCTGTTTGAGCCGTGGCGTCTCGATTTCAGACCGCGCTAGTTTCTCCCATTTCAGGAAGGCGTTCAGGTCGGCATTGAAGCTATTCAGATAGCTCGGTTCATGGAACAAACTGTCTTCGTTGCCCTGCGTGAAATAGGAGTCAATCACCTCGGCAGCTCGATCCAAAAGTGCGGATCGTGCGTCGTCATTTTTCAGCACCTTGACCATCGCTGCGGCGACGGAACGATGATCGGTCGGATGAAGAGCGCGAGAAAGGACGTCCTTGAACAGGTCGAGAACGATAAGAAAATACAGGAACCGTGACTGACGCCGCGATTGCTTGGCCGCACCACGCCCAAATTCATACTCTGCGGTATATTTCTGCAGCAGATATGCTGCATAAAGATCAGTCACGCCAAACGGCCCACCGTCGGTATCCGCACCATTGACGATCCGCTTGAAGACGGAGCCATCGGGCAAGAACGGTGGGTTCTTGCCGAACGCCAAGCCAGCCTCACCCATCCAACCAGAACCATAGACCTTGATGAGATCAGCGGCGTTCGCATGTTCGGTGAACTGCTTGGCGGTGGGGTTGGTGTTCTGGAGGGCCTTTTGCGAGTCCCATCCGCCACGTTGGATTTCGAGATACAGATCGTGCTGATCCGCCAACTGCCTCTGCCAGGTCTTGAAGTCACCCGTCAGCGCAAGAAAATCTTTTTCGCGGATTGCATTCTGGCTGTTTGTATAGCGGGTGATGGCCTGCAACAAGCTCTCGCCGCTGTTGCCCACCTTAACTATTTTGGCCACTACGACTCCTTGGTTGGCCTTTTCCTTCCATGCTTCAGTTTCGGGATTTACCCCCGTGCCACCGGAACTCAGCCGGGTATGAAAGACCTCCCAGATCGTTCTTGTGGTCTGACAGCCATTCACAATGAATGGTTCAGCTAGTTCAACCGATCTTTCTCCGGGGACGTAGTCTTGAACGACGATGGTAATCCCGTTGTTGTAGAGCCCGAACCGTTCAGGCGCGTCACGAAGCGTAGACTGCATGGCCTTGTTGACCTTGCCACGCGCACCAAGGAATCGGCGGACGTTCTTTTCATAAATCCGATCTAGGTCGCCCGTCGCATCACGGTAGCGTTTCAAGAACTCGTAGAGGCTGGACAGGCCAACGGAACCGACGAGCAAATCTGGGCCAGAAGGCACCATCTGCGCATCAAGGGAAACTTTTAGTCTCTTCGTCAGGCCAACTGCTTCAATTTCTTGCAGGCGTGCAAAAATGGTTTCAATCGAGAGCGCTTCAATATCAAACATGGGTCCAAGACGCGCGGTGCCCATGGACCGCAAATCGGCCAAGGCGCGCTTCTCAGATTCGGTCAAAGGCGCTTCCGTGGCAAATACCAAAACAATTTTGTCCGCCGGACCTGCTCCGCGTTTGAAATTTGAAAGGCGTTCCAAAAGGCCCTCGGCGAGCGAGTTCAGCCGCTCGCGTTTCCCATCGAGGGTGTCGATGACCTTTTGCCCTTCGATCAGGAGCGTCGGTGGCCCCGCGAAGGCCGATCCATACTTGCTTTGCACCAAATACCATGTGTGCCCGCTCACATCGGTCTCGTCGGCAGCCTTTTCCGGCCCGGTATCAAGCAGTGCGAGATCAATTCCGCCATCTCTCGATCCGTCACAGTAAATGAAGTTGTCGCTTTCTATGGAGTCCTCCATCCATTGCGTAATTAATTTCAGTGCAAAACGGCGTCCGAGCTCAACCGTTGAAGGACTGCCTCTGGTCACATCTTCGAGCCAAGAAGCGCGATAATCTTCGAATTCAATTTCATCAGGGGTCTGCACCGGCACCTCCTTGGCATGTAATGGCCACTATTCCGCAGCAAAATCATAGGTGCAAGGTTAGCCTTGCGGCGTCATCGACGAACGGGACAGCTGATGTGGCTTGGGTGCCGAAATGCGGACAATACAGATGGCAGCCAAGGGTCATCCTGCGCCCTCCCTCGCAAGGAAAGGGCGTTAGCCTCAGGCGGCTCTGTGCAGGCGCGAACAAGCCGAGGTGCTCAGAGGTAATCGGGGTCTATAATGACGCTGAGGCGCCCCGGGTCACGGGGCTCGCGCGCTACCGGGCCTCGCCCTCCTTTGTTGACCAATCGAACCCCTTGGCCATCCGGTAACCAGTTCGTCTCGTCTTCAATCTCGCGTATATACTGACGCAGCCGTGGCCAGTGGCGGTTAGCCCCAACGTTCGGCCGCCGAATCGTACGCTCGGTAAACAGCTCGTCCAGGACCCGACGCAGTATCGGCCGCAGATCGAAACGGCCTTTGCCTCGCCTGTGAAATTCCGCATACATTTCGTCTTTGACCTGCTTCGGCGCCAAAGTATCGATGTCTACCGGATAGAGGAGGGCCTTCGTGAGGTCTTCTCCGGGCTCAATATCCAAAATCTCAAAAAGGCGCATTCGCTTCTCGGAATGTTCCGAGAGTCGATTTTTCAGACTTTCAAGCGCGCTTTCGAACAGAGCCATGGCGCGCTCCCCCTGAGTCTCCAACTGCTCGCCGAAAACCTCTTCACACGCGTCCTGCAACTTCCGCAGGGCATTCCGGTAAGCTTGTGACGCGAGTTTTCCCCCGTCATCGAACTCCCGCATTTCGGCGATTCGCATGCCGCTCCCCCATTGCCGACAATCCCCGTACCATATGCAACTAGAGACTGCAGAAGCTAGGCCGTCAACGGTCTGGGTGAGCGTCGCCAGCGGCAGAATGCGCGGGGATGAGCAGTCGCGACGGCGATACAATTGAGACGGCAGCGGGTGCTGTTTTTCGATCCGGCACGTCCTTCGGCCGATTTCTAGCTCTCGCTGGCGGTTCGTTTCAATGAAATCGGCAACGCCGCCTGAAGGCCCTTCCTCAACGCCGGAGGGAATCGGCGGGGCCGGCCTCCGACGCGCAGCGCCGATATGGAACACCATCGCGAGCGAGTCGCATTTCGTGAAATACCATCGCGCCAGTGCGGTGGACGACCGTTGGTGCCGCCCATTCCTCCTTAGCTTGCCAACTCTCGCCTTCGCCCTCACAGGCAAAAGTGAGGGGGCGCACCATGACGCCTTCTGTTTGCCTGGTTCGGCCCACCTCCGTCAGGCGACAGCTGCTCTGGTGGCCG
>NZ_JBAFVB010000024.1:0-2087 GCF_043193975.1 Xanthobacter versatilis
GCTGCGCGGCCGGGGGTATGAGGGCAGCTACGATGCGCTACGCCGCTATGCCAAGGGCTGGCGGCGGGCGCAGGCGACGATGACGGCTGCGGCCTACGTGCCCCTGAGCTTCGCGCCCGGCGAGGCTTACCAGTTCGACTGGAGCCACGAGATCGTCCTGATCAACGGCACCACGGTGTCGGTGCGCGTCGCCCATGTGCGGCTGTGCCATTCGCGGATGCTGTTCGTGCGGGCCTATCCGCGCGAGACGCAGGAGATGGTGTTCGACGCCCACGATCGGGCCTTCGCCTTCTTCAAGGGCTGCTGCACGCGCGGCATCTACGACAACATGAAGACCGCGGTCGATGCGATCTTCGTCGGCAAGGAGCGGGCTTATAATCGCCGCTTCCTGCAGATGTGCAGCCACTACCTGGTCGATCCCGTTGCCTGCACCCCGGCCTCCGGCTGGGAGAAGGGTCAGGTGGAGAACCAGGTCGGGCTGGTGCGGGAACGCTTCTTCACCCCCCGGCTCCGGGTGAAGAGCTACGACGAGCTGAACGTCTGGCTGCTGGACCAGTGCATCGCCTACGCCAAGGGCCATCCGCACCCCGAGCGGCGGGAGGAGACCATCTGGCAGGCGTTCGAGGCCGAGCGCCCGGCCCTGGTGCCCTATGCCGGGCGGTTCGACGGCTTCCACGCCGTCCCGGCCTCCGTATCGAAGACCTGCCTGGTCCGCTTCGATAACAACCGCTACTCGGTCTGCGCCAGCACCGTGGGCCGCCCGGTCGAGGTCCGGGCCTATGCGGAGCGGATCGAGCTGCGCCAGGACGGCCGGCCGGTCGGCTCCCACCCGCGCTGCTTCGGCCGGGACCAGACCATCTTCGATCCCTGGCACTATGTGCCGGTCCTGGCACGCAAGCCCGGCGCCCTCAGGAACGGCGCTCCGTTCAAGGACTGGGTTCTGCCCACGAGCCTCGATCGCGTCCGGCGCAAGCTCGCCGGTGCCACCGACGGCGACCGGCAGATGGTGGACATCCTCACCAGCGTGCTGAGCGACGGGTTGCCCGCGGTCGATGCAGCGTGCGCCGAAGCTCTGCACCAGGGCGTCCACTCGGCCGACGTGATCCTCAACATCCTCGCCCGGCGCCGTGAGCCTGCAGCCCCCGTCACCATCATCACGCCCGACGCCTTGCGCCTCCGCCACGCCCCGAGCGCCGACTGCTCACGATACGACCTGCTGAGGAGATCCCCATGATGGAGCGTTCCCAGATCCTCGAGGCCATGGGCGAGCTCAAGCTCTATGGCATGAAGGCCGCCTACGACGAGATCATCGCCACCGCCGTCAAACGCCAGCATGAGCCGCAGCGCATCGTCGGCGACCTTTTGTCGGCGGAGATATCCGAGAAGCAGGCCCGCTCGATCAAGTACCAGATCACCATCGCCAAGCTGCCCCTGGCCAAGGACATCGACGACTTCGTGTTCGACGACACCCCTATCAACGAGACCCTGGTGCGCGACCTCGCCGGCGGCAACTTCCTCGCCCACCAGCGCAACGTGGTGCTGATCGGGGGCACCGGAACCGGCAAGACCCACCTGGCCATCGCCATCGCGCGTGCCGCCATCCGAGGCGGCGCAAGAGGGCGTTTCTTCAACGTGGTCGACCTCGTCAACAAGCTGGAGGCCGAGGCCCGATCCGGCCGCCAGGGCCGCATGGCCGACTATCTCTCCCGTAAGGACTTCATCGTCCTCGACGAGCTCGGCTACCTGCCCTTCGCCCAGTCCGGCGGCCAGCTCCTGTTCCACCTCGTCAGCCGGCTCTACGAGCAGACTTCGGTCATCGTTACCACCAACCTCGCCTTCGGCGAATGGCCCTCAGTCTTCAACGACCCCAAGATGACCACGGCGCTCCTCGATCGCCTCACCCACCACTGCGACATCGTCGAGACCGGAAACGAGAGCTGGCGCTTCAAGAACCGCGCCTGACCTCCGCCACCATTGACCCTACTGCCGCTGCGCCACACCAACGCTCCGCGGCAGTAGGGTCAATGCTCCAGACCGGGGTCAATATTCGGCGCCGATAAGGGGTCAGCTTTCCATGCCGATTGACA
>NZ_JBAFVB010000026.1:0-1707 GCF_043193975.1 Xanthobacter versatilis
CACCGCCGTCTTCGTTTCTCTTTCTTCACGGACAAGCTTGACGCCGAGGGCGTGCGCCTTATAGGTGCATGCCGGTTTCGGGCCTGTAGCTCAGATGGTTAGAGCGCACCCCTGATAAGGGTGAGGTCGGACGTTCGAGTCGTCCCAGGCCCACCACTTCTTCTGGTGACAGATCTGGGGCAGCGGCGTTTCCGCTGCGGCCTTTGTCCTTGCAAATGCGTTCCAAACGTCTGTGGCATCTGTCAAAAGGGGCCATAGCTCAGTTGGGAGAGCGCGTGCTTTGCAAGCATGAGGTCGTCGGTTCGATCCCGTCTGGCTCCACCATTTCCCTCACCGGAAATGCTGGGCAGAATGGCTTGGCGTTGGCAGCAAGGGCTGTCTTTGAGTTTGTCCGTGAGATCCTGTTTTGCATGTTCCGCAACATGCCGGCTGAGCGCTGTGCGCCTTCCGGTGGGATATGCACGGCTTTATGACATCGTGAATATGGGCATTGATCGACTGAACCGCAGTAATGTGGTCGGGTCGTGGAGGGCAGGCGCAAGTCTGTTCTGATGCGATCGTTGGGTGCTGACCGCACCTTCGTCGAGACAATGCGAAGCTGGTCTTTTCAAATATGACCGTCGATCCATTTGACCAGGTGGCGCAAGCTGCCGGGGCAAATTCCCGCAAGGGTGACCTCTGCCGAGGGGTGGGCATCGACGATGAGAACGATCAAGTGTCTTAAGGGCATTCGGTGGATGCCTTGGCGCTAAGAGGCGAAGAAGGACGTGATACGCTGCGATAAGCTTCGGGGAGCTGCGAATGAGCTTTGATCCGGAGATTTCCGAATGGGGAAACCCACCTTCGAAGACTGGAACTCCGAGGTTTCGACCTCGGAAGGGCTTTGGCCCAACGAGGTTTAGGCTTCGGATTTCCAGTTTTCAGATGAAGGTATTTAACCCTGAATACATAGGGGTTAAAAGCTAACCCGGGGAACTGAAACATCTAAGTACCCGGAGGAAAGGACATCAACAGAGACTCCGCTAGTAGTGGCGAGCGAACGCGGACTAGGCCAGTGGCGAATGCGAGACAAGTGGAACCGGTCAGGAAAGCCGGGCCTCAGAGGGTGATAGCCCCGTACACGTAATGCGAACATTCGTCCTCGAGTAAGGCGGGACACGTGAAATCCTGTCTGAACATGGGGGGACCACCCTCCAAGCCTAAGTACTCCTTAGCGACCGATAGCGAACCAGTACCGTGAGGGAAAGGTGAAAAGCACCCCGACGAGGGGAGTGAAACAGTTCCTGAAACCGGATGCCTACAAACAGTGGGAGCTCAAGGTTCGTCCTGAGTGACCGCGTACCTTTTGTATAATGGGTCAGCGACTTAGTCTGGCGAGCAAGCTTAAGCCGATAGGCGTAGGCGCAGCGAAAGCGAGTCTGAACAGGGCGTTCAGTTCGTCGGATTAGACCCGAAGCCGGGTGATCTAGCCATGAGCAGGTTGAAGGTGGGGTAACACCCACTGGAGGACCGAACCGGTGCCTGTTGAAAAAGTCTCGGATGACTTGTGGCTAGGGGTGAAAGGCCAACCAAACCCGGAAATAGCTGGTTCTCCGCGAAAGCTATTTAGGTAGCGCCTCGTGCGAATACTCCTGGGGGTAGAGCACTGGAAGGGCTAGGGGGTCCCACAGACCTACCAAACCTTACCAAACTCCGAATACCAGGAAG
>NZ_JBAFVB010000027.1:0-1108 GCF_043193975.1 Xanthobacter versatilis
GCGGCGATCACGAAGATCCTTGCGGAGACGGGCGGCGCGACGTTCACGGCGTACGACCAGATCGACAAGGCGCCGGAAGAGAAGGCGCGCGGCATCACGATCTCGACCGCTCACGTGGAATACGAGACCCAGAACCGGCACTACGCGCACGTGGACTGCCCCGGGCACGCCGACTATGTGAAGAACATGATCACCGGCGCGGCGCAGATGGACGGCGCGATCCTGGTGGTGTCGGCGGCCGACGGCCCGATGCCGCAGACCCGCGAGCACATCCTGCTCGCCCGTCAGGTCGGCGTGCCGGCGCTGGTGGTGTTCCTCAACAAGTGCGACATGGTCGACGACGAGGAGCTGCTGGAGCTGGTCGAGCTGGAAGTGCGCGAGCTGCTGTCCAAGTACGACTTCCCCGGCGACGACATCCCGATCATCCGTGGCTCGGCGCTGGTGGCGCTGGAGAACGGCGATCCGAAGCTCGGCCGCGACGCGGTGCTGAAGCTGATGGAGGCGGTCGACGCCTACATCCCGCAGCCCGAGCGTCCGGTGGACCTGCCGTTCCTGATGCCCATCGAGGACGTGTTCTCGATCTCGGGCCGCGGCACGGTGGTGACTGGGCGCGTGGAGCGCGGCATCATCAAGGTCGGTGAGGAAGTGGAAATCGTGGGCATCCGCCCGACGCAGAAGACCACGGTCACCGGCGTCGAGATGTTCCGCAAGCTGCTCGACCAGGGCCAGGCCGGTGACAACGTCGGCATCCTGGTGCGCGGCACCAAGCGTGAGGACGTGGAGCGCGGCCAGGTGGTGTGCAAGCCGGGTACGGTGAAGCCGCACACCAAGTTCAAGGCCGAAGCCTACATCCTGACCAAGGAAGAGGGCGGCCGTCACACCCCGTTCTTCACCAACTACCGCCCGCAGTTCTACTTCCGGACCACGGACGTGACCGGCGTGTGCACGCTGCCGGAAGGCACCGAGATGGTGATGCCGGGCGACAACGTGTCCATGGACGTGGCGCTGATCGTTCCGATCGCCATGGAAGAGAAGCTGCGCTTCGCCATCCGCGAGGGTGGCCGCACGGTGGGCGCCGGCGTCGTCGCCTCCATCATCGAGTGATCTG
>NZ_JBAFVB010000029.1:0-957 GCF_043193975.1 Xanthobacter versatilis
CTACTCTTCCGTCTACATCTATGGCGGCTATCCCTACACCTCCAGCTACGGCGCGTCGGTTGACTACTTCGGTACGATCCGCGCTCGCATCGGCTACGCTTTCGACCGGTTCCTGCCCTACATCACCGGTGGTGCGGCCTACGGCAAGACCAAGGTCTCTGGCAGCTACGCTGGCGAGGGCTTCGGATCCTTTGATTCGTCCTCCACCAACTGGGGTTGGACCGTCGGCGGCGGCGTGGAATACGCCATCACCAACAACTGGACGTTCAAGACCGAATATCTGTACGTCGATCTCGGCAGCACCGACTACACCTACGGTTCGTATGACGGCTTCTACACCTATGCCGGCACCGTGGACACCAAGTTCCACACCCTCAAGGCTGGTGTGAACTACAAGTTCTGATCGAAGCACTGCTTCGTTGGGAAAGCCCGCTGCTTCGGCAGCGGGCTTTTTTATTGCGCGGCGTGTTCCGGGGGATCTACGTCACGTAGCTCCGTTCCGTCAGCAATTTCCATGGATGTGATTCGGCGACCCCGGCCTTCCACCCGGCTCCGCATTGTCATCGGCTGCACGCCGCGAGGCCACCTGTGTCCGGTGGCTGATCCCGGTAGGAACGTCCGCCCGACCGGGGAGGGGCATCCTCTGCTACCACCCTTCAATCTGGTCGTGCCGTCCGGGTCGATTTCGGTATCCTGTTAACGGGCAGATCGTTCTCTCCTAACGGATCAGCCGCTGTTTCGGCGCGACTGTGACTTGAATGTAACAGCAATCCGACGGGGCCTCTGCTACATATCACCCTCGAACGCGGCGTCTCCCGGGGCGGTCGCAATCAATGCGAATTCACAAGCACGGCTATTCCCAAAAAGGGGTTGGTTATGAAGCGTCTTCTTCTCGCCACTGTCGCATTCGCGGCGCTCTCCGCTCCGGCCATGGCTGCTGACCTGGCGACGAAGTAT
>NZ_JBAFVB010000030.1:0-765 GCF_043193975.1 Xanthobacter versatilis
GCTCCTCGGAGTAGGGTGAGGGCTTCGGTTCTCGTGCTGTTTGACAGGTTGAATGGAAGAAAGAGAAACGTGGACGGCGGAGTCCTTGCGGGCTGCGACTGATCGCAAGATTGGTTTGCAGTCGAGTAAGACTTGGCGGTCATACGGAACTCCGGACGTTTGGTTCATCATGTGAATGATGCTGAACTGTCCGACCTCGTCAAAGATGAGTGTAAGTTCGTAGAGACTAGCCTGATCAAGCTCATATAACTTGAGAGTTTGATCCTGGCTCAGAGCGAACGCTGGCGGCAGGCCTAACACATGCAAGTCGAGCGCCCAGCAATGGGAGCGGCAGACGGGTGAGTAACACGTGGGGATCTACCCAATGGTACGGAATAACCCAGGGAAACTTGGACTAATACCGTATGTGCCCTTCGGGGGAAAGATTTATCGCCATTGGATGAACCCGCGTCGGATTAGCTAGTTGGTGAGGTAAAGGCTCACCAAGGCGACGATCCGTAGCTGGTCTGAGAGGATGATCAGCCACACTGGGACTGAGACACGGCCCAGACTCCTACGGGAGGCAGCAGTGGGGAATATTGGACAATGGGCGCAAGCCTGATCCAGCCATGCCGCGTGAGTGATGAAGGCCTTAGGGTTGTAAAGCTCTTTCGCCGGTGAAGATAATGACGGTAACCGGAGAAGAAGCCCCGGCTAACTTCGTGCCAGCAGCCGCGGTAATACGAAGGGGGCTAGCGTTGCTCGGAATCACTGGGCGTAAAGCGC
>NZ_JBAFVB010000031.1:0-763 GCF_043193975.1 Xanthobacter versatilis
TCGGCGGGGGTTCTGCTCCGCATAATTGCGAGGGTGGAAGGCGGGCGCCCCGCGGGAAGCGGAGCGCCCGTGGCCGGTCATCGCGACCAGATGAGCTTGTGCTCGCCCTTGTCGCCCTGGACCAGGGAGGCGTAGACCGGCGCCGTGAAGGACGGATCGTCGAGCTTGAGCGAGAGGTATTCGGTGCCCGTCTCGCGGGCGGTCCGGCTCCAGCCGGCGCCGAACTCGACGCCGTTGGCGGTGACGCGATAGTCGGGCGCCTTGTCGGTGTCGCGGTCGCAGGGCTTGATGGTGGCCTTGACGTTGAGGGTGAGGGTCTTGATCGTCCCGGCATAGGCGCCGTTCTCGTCGCGGGTGAAGGTGCCGATCTGAGCCATTGTCATATCTCCTGAGAGTTGCCCGAAGCCGCCCGATGAGGCCTCGATGGCGGTCGAGAGGCGACGGACCGGACGGCTGCACCCCTTGTGGGCCGCAGCGGCAGCGGAGGACGGTGGCAGCCGAGCTTGTTGTCCCGCGAGGAATGACCGCTTGCGGTCAGGGGAAGAAGGTCGGCGGAGCCGTTGCAGGCCAAGGCCGAACCGGCGCCAGACCAGCCCGGAAGAGAGGCCGCCTGGGGGCTTCGCCGCATGATCGGCAGAGATCGACGCAGGCGGTCGGCACCTCATCAGCACGTCGGCGACGCCAGCGCGTCATCCTCCCGCGGTCACCGACGCCAGCCTCCGAGCCAACGACACATGCCCCGCCCGATACGGCACAGACCGTG
>NZ_JBAFVB010000032.1:0-735 GCF_043193975.1 Xanthobacter versatilis
GGGGATGCTCCCGGCTCGCGGGCTCGCTTCACCATCCGCCGTCGTCTAGAAGGGACGAAGGCTGCGCCAGGCATGGAAACGGGGGGTGACATGACCGACGCGTTTGCAGACACCGCTCCGTCCGCTTCCGAGCTCACCGACTACGACCGAGCGCACATCAAGCTCTATGCGCGCCTTTTGGACGCCACGGCGGATGGCGCCGGCTGGGAGGAGATCGCCTCGGTGCTGTTCGGCATCGACGCGGCTCGGGAGTCCGAACGTGCCCGTCATGTCCATGACAGCCATCTGGCCCGGGCCCGATGGGTGGCCTCCAGCGGCTACAAGGACCTCCTCCACCGCCCTGTCTGACGTTGCAGCCCGTTTGCAGGGGTGATGCGGCTGCGGCATCACGCGATGCTCCCTGGCAGACTTCCCCCAGTATTCTCAATCCCAGATTGTCCTCACTCGACACGCACGCTGGATGCGGAGACGAGTGATGAAGCCCGATACATCGCGCTGGCGAGAGGATGCCAGCTACGTCTATTTCGACACGCTGTCGGTGGAGGGCCTCGCCTGGGAATGCCTGCGCCGGGACGAGACCTACCAGGAACACTACCAGTCCCTCGTGAAGGCCGGCTCGGACGCCGACCCGCTCCCCCGGGAGGTGGAGCAACGCTGGGGGCTGCGATTTCGCCGCGCGGCCATCTCTCTCCGCTGTGGAACAGAACGTCCCGTGGTCGCCGGTTGTCGATCCGG
>NZ_JBAFVB010000033.1:0-723 GCF_043193975.1 Xanthobacter versatilis
GCCGCGTTCGGACCGGCCATCCTGCTCCTGGCCCGACTGGGCCTCAGGGCCAGCGAAGTCGCCAACCTCGACTTCGATGAGATCGACTGGGTGACAGGCCGCATAACCCTTGCTGGCAAGGCGCGGCGTGAGGAGCGCCTGCCGCTGACCCAGGAGATCGGGGACGCCATCCTCGCCTATATCGAGCGGGCGCGGCCACGGATCGCGACAACGCGGGTGTTCCTGACGGACACGGCGCCTGTCCGCCAGCTGAGCCGGATCGCCGTGAAGTGCATCGTGCGCCGCGCCCTCGACCGGGCCGGCGTCAAAAGTGTCCATCGCGGCGCCCACGATCTGCGCCACTCCGCCGCGACGTCCATGCTGCGCAGCGGCCGAGACCTGCTCATCGCTGCGTGGTCGGAGCGTCTCGCCACATCAGCTCCGGCACAGCTGCGCGGTCGTCATGCTGCAGGCCACCCACGACATCCGGAAGGTTGCCCTGTGGCTTGGTCATGCCGACATCCGCACGACGGAGGCCTATCTCCGCATGGACCCCTCTGAAAAGCTGGAAGCGATCGAGGCGGTCATCCCGCCGGAGCTCAGGCGCGGCCGGTTCAAGGCACCGGATGCGCTGATCGCTTCCTTGCTCTCGGACCTGGAGGCACCGGCCGGATCGGAACGGGTCCGCACCTGAAGCGGCTCTCTCGCCCAATCGCCCCGGTCCTGCACCGGCATCGTGTTCGA
>NZ_JBAFVB010000034.1:0-652 GCF_043193975.1 Xanthobacter versatilis
AACCGGCGGCAACACAGACCTCACAGGCCAGCGCTCCGCATAATCCCGCTCTCCGCATAATCGACGTTATGTGGAGCTCCACATAAGATCGAGATCGGCGCCGCCTGGTCCAAGCGCTCCAGCGAAGGCCGCGACTATCTGGGCCTCAAGCTCGACGACCCGAGCTTCAACGCCCCGATCTACGCCAACCTCTTCGACGACGAGGACGCCGACACCTTCTCGCTGATCTGGTCCCGCCCCAGCGGGCGCCGCGGCGAGTGAGCCGCACAAGGCCCCGGCCGGTTCCGGCCGGGGCCTTCCCGCCACCGGGTTCACCGGTCAGTCGTTGCCGTCCGGCCGCACCAGTTCGACGTGGCTGACCCCCAGCGCCTGAGCCAGCTCGTAGAGGGTGATGACCGTCGGATTGCGCCGGCCACGCTCGAGGCCGCTGATATACTGCTGGCTGAAACCGGAGCGCGCCTCGACATCCTCCTGCGTCAGGCCTTTTTCCTGACGCAGGCGAGCGAAGTTCCGGCCGACCAGCTTGCGCATATCCATGCGCAGACGGATCGCAATTTACACACTTTGAGCTTATCAACTATAATATGTAATCAAGCGGCCCTAGCGGGTTAGACGGCGGCAATGCCGATGCCGATCGATCACCGAGCGGCCC
>NZ_JBAFVB010000035.1:0-546 GCF_043193975.1 Xanthobacter versatilis
AGGTTCGAAGGAGAGACAGATGTCTTCGCTGCGACAGATCGCGTTTTACGGGAAGGGTGGCATCGGCAAGTCCACCACGTCTCAGAATACCCTGGCTGCGCTTGCGCAGATGGGTCACAAGATCCTCATCGTGGGTTGCGACCCCAAGGCCGACTCGACCCGCCTGATCCTGCACGCCAAGGCCCAGGACACCATCCTGTCGCTTGCGGCGAACGCCGGCTCGGTGGAAGACCTCGAGCTCGAGGACGTGATGAAGATCGGCTACCAGGACATCCGCTGCGTGGAGTCCGGTGGTCCTGAGCCGGGCGTCGGCTGCGCCGGCCGCGGCGTGATCACCTCGATCAACTTCCTGGAAGAGAACGGCGCCTACGAGGACATCGACTACGTGTCCTACGACGTGCTCGGCGACGTGGTGTGCGGCGGCTTCGCCATGCCCATCCGCGAGAACAAGGCCCAGGAAATCTACATCGTCATGTCCGGCGAGATGATGGCCATGTATGCGGCCAACAACATCTCCAAGGGCATTCTGAAGTATGCCAACTCCGG
>NZ_JBAFVB010000036.1:0-320 GCF_043193975.1 Xanthobacter versatilis
GGGACTGGATCACGGCCGTCGGGGCCAGGACGGCCTTCATCGCGCCCGGCTCGCCGTGGGAGAACGGCTATTGCGAGAGCTTCAACTCCAAGCTCCGGGATGAACTGCTCGACGGTGAGATCTTCTACAGCCTGGCCGAGGCGAGGATTGTCATCGAGGAGTGGCGCCAGCACTATAACACCGAGCGACCACACTCCGCGCTCGGCTACAAGCCTCCGGCACCGGCCGTTATCGTGCCGCAGGTGCCGCCAACATCAAATCCGGCCAACAGGCCCACAATGCATTAGAATCAAGCCGGACCACTCAAGAGGGGCAGGCCA
>NZ_JBAFVB010000037.1:0-310 GCF_043193975.1 Xanthobacter versatilis
GGTGCGCATCAACACGCCAGCGGTGTAAGTCTTGGTGGTTACCACGCCGCTCGCCGCCTGCAGCAGCGACTGGGTAAGATAGCCCGAAGACGGATCATAGGTCAGCGTGGTGCGCGTGCCATCCGCCGCGACGTTGATGTCCGTGGTCTTCTGTCCCGCGCTGTTATAGGTCACCGTGTCCTTGGTGCCGTCGGCAGCAACCATCTGCACATAGTCAAGGGTACCGTCGGCGTGGAAGCGCTCAGTGAGCACCGTGACGCCTGCGGCATTCACCGTCAGGTGCTGCGACGTATAGGTCTGGCCGGTGATA
>NZ_JBAFVB010000038.1:0-266 GCF_043193975.1 Xanthobacter versatilis
TCTGGGGCAGCATCGATCCACGCAGCGCAAGGTGCCAATGGGCCGTGCCGATGAGGCGGAGCTGACCGCCGACATCATCGAACTCGCCACCCGATACGGTCGCTATGGCTATCGGCGGATCACGGCATTGCTGCAGGCGGCCGGCTGGGCGGTGAACGTGAAGCGGGTCGAGCGGATCTGGCGGCAGGAGGGGCTCAAGGTGCCATGCAAACAACCGAAGAAGGGGCGCCTGTGGGTCAACGACGGGTCCTGCCTGCGGCTACGGC
>NZ_JBAFVB010000039.1:0-259 GCF_043193975.1 Xanthobacter versatilis
GCCGGCCGACCCTCGACAGCGCGCCAGAAGCGGGTCAAGGCCTCCACCCGTCCAATGGTGTCCGCGTCCAGCGGGATCAATGCCGCCAGCGGCGCGTCGGGGCGAGTCCCGGTCAGCAGCAGCACCTGCGCGGCATGAGGTGCCGGACGATGGACCCAGTATCGTCCCTCGGTGCTATCGCGCGGCGCAACCATGCCGCCGAACGACACGCTGGGCGCGCCCGGAAGAAACGCGGGCTGTTGGGCGAGAAGCACGATGG
>NZ_JBAFVB010000040.1:0-259 GCF_043193975.1 Xanthobacter versatilis
ACGTCGTGCTTCTCGCCCAACAGCCCGCGTTTCTTCCGGGCGCGCCCAGCGTGTCGTTCGGCGGCATGGTTGAGCCGCGCGATAGCACCGAAGGCCGATACTGGGTCCATGGTCCGGCATCTCATGCCGCGCAATTGCTGCTGCTGACCGGGACTCGCCCCGACGCGCCGTTGGCGGCATTGATTCCGCTGGACGCGGACACGATTGGGCGGGTGGAGGCCTTGACCCGCTTCTGGCGCACTGTCGAGGGTCGGTCGGT
>NZ_JBAFVB010000041.1:0-236 GCF_043193975.1 Xanthobacter versatilis
GGGATGTGGATATGGGCATTGCGCGATATGTGCTTTGCAGGCCTGGCAGCGACCTACTCTCCCGCGTCTTGAGACGAAGTACCATTGGCGCTGAGGAGTTTAACGGCCGAGTTCGGGATGGGATCGGGTTCAGGCTCCTCGCCATAGCCACCAGGCCGGCAAAGCACATATCGGGCAAACGAAGCTGGAATTTGTCAAAGATGACTGTCGTCTCTGTTCACTGGATGAACATTGAG
>NZ_JBAFVB010000042.1:0-234 GCF_043193975.1 Xanthobacter versatilis
GTTGCGACCGACGGCACGCGCACGACGCTGACCTATGATCCGTCCTCGGGCAATCTCACCCAGTCGGTGTTGCAGGCAACAAGCGGGGTGGTCACCACCAAGACCTATACCGCCGGCGTGTTGACGCGGACGGTTGTGGCGAACACGGACGGTTCGGTTGACTATTACTACTATAACATCACCGGCCAGACTTACACGAGCCAGCATCTGACGGTGAATGCCGCAGGCGTCACC
>NZ_JBAFVB010000043.1:0-217 GCF_043193975.1 Xanthobacter versatilis
TGGCCTGCCCCCTGAAAAGTGGTCCTCCATGAAGTAGGTTTTTTGAGCCTTTGGAGGATGGCGCGATGGCGCAGAAGAAGCACAAGCCGGAAGAGATCGTCGTGAAGCTTCGGCAGGTCGACGTTTTTGTGTCGCAGGGGCGGCCGGTTGCGGAGGCGATCCGGGCCATCGGGGTGACGGCGTTCACCTATTATCGCTGGCGCAAGGAGTTCGGCGG
>NZ_JBAFVB010000044.1:0-201 GCF_043193975.1 Xanthobacter versatilis
CTGAAGAGCGACCAGGTGAAGCGGCTGAAGGATCTGGAGAAGGAGAACGAACGGCTGCGCAAGGCGGTTTCGGACCTGACGCTGGAGAAGCTGATCCTGAAGGAAGCCGCGTCGGGAAACTTCTAAGCCCCGCCCGTCGCCGTCGCTGCATCGCGCACGTCGTGGCCAAGCTCGGCGTATCGGAGCGGCTCGCGTGCCGGG
>NZ_JBAFVB010000045.1:0-200 GCF_043193975.1 Xanthobacter versatilis
TATGCGCCCGATTCGGAGCAGGCCCAGCACTACCGGAACCTTGCCACCAAGGTTCACGCCAACAAGGGCAACGGCATCATCCCGACCCCCATCACGATGGACGAGCTCGAGGACATGCTGATGGAGCACGGCATCATGAAGGCCGTCGACGAGAGCCAGGTCGGCAAGACCGCCGCCGAGCTCACCGCCTGAGGCTGACG